>DATBEZ010000033.1:0-162122 GCA_036558745.1 Acidimicrobiia bacterium | reverse complement strand
ACCGTCCCACCCGTGATCGCCAGATCGAGAGTCATGCCCGGAACCATAGAGGGATCGGGAGCGCGCCGCGTTCGGACTGCGGTCAGGTGAGCATGATGCCGAGGAACGCGGCGGCCAGCGCGAACAGCAGCGAGAAGCTCTCGAACGCGCCCGACATCGCCGCGGCCCGCCGCCGTTCGGCCTCGGTCGTCGCGGCGCGGACGCGCGGCGCGGCGATGAGGATGTGCGCGGCCGCGGTTACGCCCGAGAGGACGACGCACGCCAGCTTCACCGCGAGCGTCGTGAGGTACTGGTCGCTCTGACGGGAGAGATGCACGGCCGACAAATTCCACGCGCCCGTGATGAGCAGCACCGCGTACGCGGGCCACGCTACGAGCTGGAACTGGCGGGCCGTCTTGCGTACCAGGTCGGTGCCGCCGGTGCGGACGGCGGGGATGAGCGCTCCGAGCGTCAGCTGGCCGCCGACCCAGACCATCGCCGCGAGCACGTGCAGGAACAGCCGGATGGTATTGGACGTGACCGGCAGCATCGAGATGCGTGGCCCGTCGGATCAGCGGTCCGCGAGCGCGGCCAGCGCGTGCGACGCGTCCGCGCCGCGGTCGTCGGTGAACGGGCCGCCTCGCTCCCGGGCCGCGGCCGGGTCGTCACCCGACACCAGCGCGACGAGCGCGTCGAGGGCGGGAACGACGTCGCGCAGCTCGCGCGGCGGGGGGAAGTACTCGTCCTCGTCGGTGACGTGGACGATCTCGACACCCTCGCGGGGGTCGAGTCGCGCGATGACCGCGTCGACCAGGTCCTCCGGTGCGCTCGCGCCCGCGGTCACACCGACGATGCGCGCATCACCGAGCGCGTCGAGGTCGATCTCGTCGGGTCCGTCGACGCGCACCACGCGCGTCCCGGTCGCGGCGGCGACCTTGGCCAGCGCGATCGTGTTGGAGGAGTTCGCGCTCCCGATCACCACGACCGCGTCCGCGCGTGCGGCGACGGCCGAGAGCGCGGTCTGGCGGTTCGTCGTCGCGAAGCACAGGTCGTTGCGCGACGCGGTCCACAGCTCCGGGAACTCGGTCCGGGCCCGTTCGACGACGCCCTGCCAGTCGCCCATCGCGAGGGTCGTCTGCGCAAGCACGGCGAGGCGGTCGGGATCGCGGACGTCGGCGAGCACTTCGTCCAGGTCGGAGTCGTGCTCGACGAGGCGTATCGCGTCGGGCGCGACGGCGAGGGTGCCGACCGCCTCGTCGTGACCGGCGTGGCCGACGTAGAGGATCGTGTACCCCTTCTTCGCCCGCACGCGGGCCTCGTGGTGCACCTTCGTGACGAGCGGGCACACGGCGTTGACCACGACGCGCCCCTCGGCCCGCGCCGCGTCGACGACCTCGGGCGCGGAGCCGTGCGCGGAGAGCATCAGGGGCGCGCCCGCAGGGACGTCGTCGACGTCGTCGACGAACACCACGCCGAGCGACCGGAAACGGTCGACCACGAGCCGGTTGTGCACGATCTCGTGGTAGCAGTACACGGGCGGCTCGAAGACGCGCACCATCCACGCCAGGGCCTTGATCGCCATCTCGACGCCCGCGCAGAAACCGCGGGGCCGGGCCAGGAGCACGCGCTCGACGGGCACGCCTCCCACGCTAGTGGCAGCCGCTCGACGGTCCGGGGCCGCGCCCCGGCCGAATGCTGGGCCAGCGGCAACGGCGCCGTCAGCTCCTACACTGGTGCGCATGCCGCCCGCACGAGTCATTGCCGTCGCGCCTGGATCGCCGGCCGCGCGTGCAGGCGTGCGCACGGGCGACGAGCTCGTCACGCTCAACGGGGAAGCCCTCCGCGACGTGATCCGCTACCAGCTGCAGGCCGACGAGGCCGACGTCGAGCTGGCGCTCCAGCGGGACGGCGCCGACGCCCACACGCTGACGATCGCCAAGGATGAGGGCGAGCCACTCGGGCTGGAGCTCGAGAGCGCGGTGTTCGACCGGGTGCGGACGTGCGACAACCACTGCCCCTTCTGCTTCATCCACCAGCTGCCGAAGGGGATGCGGCGCAGCCTCTACCTCAAGGACGACGACTACCGGCTGTCGTTCCTCTACGGGAACTTCACGACGCTGACCCGTTTCACGGAGGCCGATCTCGAACGGGTGATGACCGAGGGCCTGGGCCCGCTGTACGTCAGCATCCACGCCACCGACCCCACGGTGCGCACCCGTCTCCTGCGCAACCGCCGCGGCGCGACGAGCCTCCGGTGGTTGGCCGCGTTGCTCGACGCCGGTGTGGAGGTGCACGGCCAGGTCGTCGTCTGCCCCGGGATCAACGACGGCGCGGTGCTCGACGGCACCCTCCTGGGCGTGCTCGACCGCTTCCCGCGGCTCGCGACGCTCGGCGTCGTCCCGCTCGGGGTCAGCGCGCACAACCACGAGCCCGAGATGCGTCCGCACACGACGGCGGAGGCTACGGCCGTCGTCGACACGATCGAGCGGTGGCAGACCCGTTACGACGCGGTGCTCGGGCGGCGACTCGTGCACGCGGCCGACGAGTACTACCTCATGGTCGGACGCGCGTTCCCGTCGCGCGATGCGTATGACGGGTTCGCGCAGCACGAGAACGGTATCGGCATGGCCCGGACGTTCGAGGCCGACGTGCGCGCCGCGCTCGCGGGCGAGCGCACGACGGGAACGGGTCCACGCGCGGGCTTCTTCGCTTGGGTCGACGGCGCGCCGGCCGACGGCTACCGCGCCCCACGAGACGTCGAGCCGGCGCGGCGGATGCCGGCGGACGATCGTCCGGTCGCGATCATCACCGGTGAGTACGGCGCGCGCGTGCTCGATCCGCTCCTCGGCGAGCTGCGGGCCGCTGCCCGTGCAACGGACGTGCGGTTGCTCGTGGTGCCGAACCGGTTCTTCGGCGGCAACATCGCGGTGACGGGCCTGCTCACGGGTACCGATGTCGCGGCCGCGCTCGCGAACGCGCCCGCCGAGCATCGGTACCTGCTTCCCGACGTCGTGCTCTCGCGCGGTGCCTTCCTCGACGGACTCGGCCTCGACGCGCTGCCCCGACCCGTCGACGTGGTGCCGACCGACGGCGCCGCGCTCGTCGGCGCGCTGCGCTGAAGCGAGGCGGCCGTGCCCGATCCCGTCGTCGCCGTCGTCGGCCGTCCCAACGTCGGCAAGTCCACCCTCGTGAACCGCTTCGTCGGGCGGCGGGCCACCATCGTGCAGGAGCTGCCGGGCGTCACGCGCGACCGCAAGGAGCTGCCGGTCGAGTGGGCCGGCCGGCGGTTCGTCGCGATCGACACCGGCGGGTGGTTGGCGGAAGGGGAGCGGAGCTCCGCCCGGCGAAGCCGCCCGGAGCGGGAGCGGGACCGACCCACGAACGACGAGTCCGGTGGTTCGCTGGCGGCGAAGGTGAGCCGGCAGGCCGAGCAGGCGATCGCGGAAGCCGACGTCATCCTGTTCGTCGTCGACGTCACGACCGGGGTGACCGAAGAGGACGCGCGCGTCGCAACGGTGTTGAAGCGGTCGCACAAGCCGGTCGTGCTCGCGGCCAACAAGGTCGACGACGAGCGCCGCGAGGCCGACATCTGGGAGCTCGCGCAGCTCGGCCTGGGGGAGCCGCACCCCGTGTCGGCGTTGCACGGCCGAACGAGTGGTGATCTGCTCGACGCACTCGTGGCTGCGCTGCCACCCGAGGGCGAGGAACCGGTCGAGGAGCCCGAGGACGCGGGTGTGTTCTCGATCGCGATCGTCGGTCGACCGAACGTGGGCAAGTCGACGTTGTTCAACCGCCTGGTCGGCGAGGAGCGGGCCGTCGTGCACGACATGCCCGGCACGACGCGTGACAGTGTCGACACCGTCGTCGAGACCGACGACGGCACCTACCGCTTCGTGGACACCGCGGGGCTGCGACGCCGGAGCAAGATCGACGAGCCGACGGAGTACTACAGCCTCGTGCGCGCGCTGCAGGCGATCGACCGCGCGGACGCCGCGCTGCTCGTGATCGACGCGACCGAGGGCGTGAGCCATCAGGACCAGCGGCTGGCCGAGCGCATCGACGCGGCCGGGACCGCGGTCGTGCTCGTGCTCGACAAGTGGGATCTCGTCGCGACCGAGGATCGACCCGAGCTACGCCGCCAGGTCGTCGACAAGCTGGGCTTCCTCGGCTACGCGCCCGTCCTCGAGGTCTCGGGGCTCACCGGTCGCGGGGTGCACAAGCTGCTGCCCGCGCTGCGCCAGTCGGAGGACGCGTACCACGCCCGGATCCCCACCGCGACGCTCAACAAGGTGCTGCGCGAGGCCCAGGCCGCGCACCCGCCGCCGGTCGAGCGCGGGCACCGGCCCCGCATCCTGTACGCGACCCAGGGTGCGGCCGAACCGCCGACCTTCACGCTCTTCACGACCCGGTCCCTGCCGCCGACCTACCTGCGGTACCTCGAGCGCAAGCTCCGGGAAGCGTTCGACCTCGGTCCGACGCCGATCAAGCTCCGGGTCCGCCGCCGCGAGTAGGAGACGGAGCGAAGGCCTGGGCGGAGCTCGGGTGGCCGCAGCGGCGTCGACCGGCGGCGACGACTGAGCTCGTCCACGCCAAGATCGCGCTACCACAGAGCGTGGTAATGGGTCGGCGGACCTATATCCCAGAAGCCCCCTGCTCTTTACAATCGGCATCAATCCGGACACCGATCGATGACGGAGTGTGGGCAGCATGGGCCGAGTCCTGCGCAGGGTGGGGCGCGTCCGAGGGCGGGCGGAGCGAAGCGAACGGGGCGCCGCCCTCGTCGAGGCCGCGCTGATCCTTCCCTTGGTGCTCCTGATCGTGTTCGGTGCCCTGGAGTTCTCGTCGCTCTACAAGGACGCCGCGGTGGTCTCGTCCGCTGCCCGGGCAGGCGGGCGCATCGCTTCCGCCGAGCCGCGGAACGGGCAGATGCCTGTCGACGTGGCGAGCGCAGTCGCGACCGCGATCTCGAACCTTCCTGCGACCTCGCCGCAGCAGCTGATCGTCTACGACGGCAGCTGCAGCGACCCGACGGCGTGCGCCAACTCCGTCTCGTTCACGTGGAACTCCTCCACCAAGTCGTGGAACACCGGTTCCTACACGGCCCCTGGCTGGATTGCCAGCCAGAACGTGTGCACGACGAACGACTCGCAGTGGGCACGCATCGGCGTGTACGTGAAGGCCCAACACCCGTTCATCACGGGCCTGTTCGGCACAGGGGCAAGCAAGACGCTGACGTCGAAGGCTGTGTTTCGGGTCGAGCCGGTGCCGAGCCTGCAA
This sequence comes from Acidimicrobiia bacterium, assembly GCA_036558745.1. Lineage (GTDB taxonomy): Bacteria > Actinomycetota > Acidimicrobiia > IMCC26256 > JAMXLJ01 > JAMXLJ01. Next base: position 156,866 of record DATBEZ010000033.1, on the reverse strand, counting down.
TGCAGCTGATGTCCCGGCTCACGAGTCGTGCCCGGCGCACCCGCGAAGACGAGCAAGGGTTCTTCCTCGTCTTCTTCACGCTTGCGCTCGTGATGCTCCTCGCAATCGCGGGTCTGGCAGTGGACTTCGCCAACTGGACCTATCAGGGCCAGCAGGAGCAGAAGGTCGCTGACGCAGCTGCGCTCGCCGGGGCGGTCTTCCTCCCGGACAATCCGACCGCGGCGAAGAACGCCGCGTGGACCACCGCTTCCCAAAACGGCTATTCGAACGCGGAGGTCGACCCGGAGCCGGGATCCGGTTCGAACGCCGACAAGATGACGGTGACGATCACTCGTACGGTCACCAACGTCTTCGCCAGTGTCATCGGATTCCATACCAAAACGATCACGCGGACGGCGACCGCTGAGTACCAGAAGCCGATCGCGATGGGCAGTCCGACGAACCAGTTCGGTAACGACCCGACCTGTGGTGGCCAGCACGGCAGCACGTGCTATCCGGACTTTTGGGCCAACGTTGCAGGCAGGAACTCGACCAAGATCAGCGGCGACCGATACACCGCTGGCGTCTGCACCGACTCTCCGGACCGGTGCCCGTTCGACTACGCCACCGCAGCGGACGGTGGCGACTACGACTCGTTCGGCCACGTCTTCGCAATCAACGTCAAGCAGTCGGGGACGTACAGGGTGCAGGTCTTCGACCCGGCGTTCGTCCACGTCGGTGACCACTGTGACCAGGCTGATGCCGATCTCAATGGGATCGCTAGCGAAGCCGCGAGGTTCGGCCTGTCGCCGACCACGTACGCGCCCGGCCCCACGAATTTGTCGTGCACGGGCGACAACCTCTTCGGGAGCGCAGGAAGCGAGCCCACGACCGTGTACACCGTGCGCTCGCCCGGTCCTCTTCCACCGACCGCGAGCACGAGCCCGCCTGTCACGGGCTGCACGAACATCACGTTCACCGGGATCAGCGGCGATCTCCAGCAGCACTTCGATCGGAACGACCTGCCGCCGACCGGCATGGCCAACCCTCCGGGGTTCCGCGGCTACTTCCGGCAATGGGTCCCGATCTGCCAGTTCTCGGCATCGTCGGCGGGCACGTATTACCTGCAGGTGCAGAGCCCGACCGGCAACGGGCACAACCGCTTCGCGGTGAAGGTGACGGGAGGCGCCGCGGGCGCGGTGGCCGTGTACGGCGACCAGCACATGGCGATCTACGCGAACGCGCCTTCCGCGAACACGACGTTCTACCTCGCTCGCGTGCCTTCGGCCGCCGCGAACCACGTGCTTGTCGTCGATCTCTTCGACATCGGCGACGCGGCGAGCACCGGCACGTTGACAATCCTCCCGCCGAGCGAGGTGGGCGGCTCGTTCGCCAACTGCACGTTCCAGAAGGGCGTCGGCGGGTCGGTCAACCCGGTCTCGGGGTGTTCGATCGGCGGTGTCTCGAGCAGCAATGGCTACAACGGCAAGCTCGATGAGTTCAGGATCCCGATACCGTCGACTTACCAGTGCAACGATGCATCCACGTCGGGCTGCTGGCTCAAGATCAACCTCTCGTTCGGCGGCGACGTCGAGGACACGACGACGTGGAGCGCACAGCTGCTCGGTGACCCCGTTCGTATCGTCCAGTAGGCGTCTCGACATCGTTGACGCCGGGCCGGGGCTCTAGCCTGAGCCCGTGAGCGACTCGGAGGAACGTCCGGACCACGCGGCACGGGTGCACGAGCACCGGGTCCGCGCGCTGCAGGGGAACCTGGCCAAGGGCAAGGAGAAGCTCGAGCGCGAGCACAAGCTGTTCGTGCGTGACCGCCTCGCGCTGCTGCTCGACGCCGACTCGTTCGCGGAGGACGCGCTGCTCGCCAACGCGCTCGCCGGTGACCTCCCGGCCGACGGCGTCGTCACGGGCGTGGGCCGGGTCGACGGGCGGCCGGTGTGCGTCATGGCCAACGACCCCACGGTCAAGGCCGGTTCGTGGGGCGCGCGCACCGTCGAGAAGATCGTCCGGCTCACCGAGACCGCGCTCCGTCACGAGATGCCGGTCGTCTACCTGGTCGACTCGGCCGGCGCGCGCATCACCGATCAGGTCGAGCTCTTTCCCGGACGGCGCGGGGCGGGGCGGATCTTCGCCAACGAGGTGCGCCTGTCGGGTCGGGTGCCCCAGGTGTGCTGCCTGTTCGGACCGTCGGCTGCCGGCGGTGCCTACATCCCCGCGTTCTGCGACGTCGTTTTCATGGTCGAGGGAAACGCCTCGATGTACCTCGGCTCGCCCCGGATGGCCGAGGAGGTCATCGGCGAGCACATCTCGCTCGAGGAGATGGGCGGCGCGCGCATGCACGCGACCGTGAGTGGCTGCGGCGACAATCTCGTCACCGACGACGCCGAGGCCATCGCGGCGGCCAAGCGCTACCTGTCGTACCTCCCGCGCAACTGGCACGAGCGGCCACCGACGATCGAGGCGCGCGCGGTGTCCGCGGCCGCGAAGTCGATCGGCACGACCGTGCCCGAGCAGGAACGGCGCGCGTACGACATGCACAAGGTGATCGACGCGCTGGTCGACGAAGGCTCGTTCATGGAGCTGAAGCCGTTGTTCGCGCGCGAGCTCATCACGGGCTTCGCGCGCCTCGGCGGCGAACCCGTCGGTATCGTTGCGAACAACCCGCAGCACCTCGGCGGCGTCCTGTTCGTCGACTCGGCCGACAAGGCAGCGCGCTTCATCTGGAACTGCGACGCGTTCAACGTGCCGCTGCTGTTCCTCGCCGACGTGCCCGGGTTCATGATCGGGTCCGCAGTGGAGCGTCAGGGGATCATCCGCCACGGGGCGAAGATGATCACCGCGGTGACCGAGGCGACGGTGCCGAAGATCTCCGTGATCGTGCGCAAGGCGTACGGCGCGGGCCTGTACGCGATGTGCGGTCCCGCGTTCGACCCGGACGCGTGCCTGGCGCTGCCGACCGCGAGCATCGCCGTGATGGGTCCCGAGCCGGCCGTGAACGCGGTGTTCTACAACCGCATCCAGGCGATCGAGGACGCCGACGAACGCGCCGCGTTCGTCGCCGAGCGCCGCCGCGAGTACGAGGCCGACGTGGACCTCGTCCACCTCGCGGCCGAGCTGGTCGTCGACGCGGTCGTCGAGCCCGACGACCTGCGCGACGAGCTCGTGCGCCGGTTCGCCCTCGCCCGGGACCGCCGCCGGGAGCCGTTCGAGCGCCGCCACGGCGTCCCACCCGTCTGACCGTCACCACTCTGGAGTCGATTTCCTGGACATATGCCGGTGAATCGACTCCAGAGTGCCGGAGCGTGCCGGAGCCACACGCACCCATCCGCGCCGACCCGGGCCGTGACGACGATCCACGCGACAATGGGGTCGTGCCGTGGTGCGAGCACTGCAGCCGCTACCTGTCGCCGTCGACCGTGCTGGTCGACGGCAACTGCCCGGCGTGCGGACGCCCCGTCGACCCCGGCCGGGCCCACGCTCCCGACGCAGGGGCAACCGCGGCGGCCGGCGCCGACGCCAAGGCCGACGAGGCGCCGCTCCCCATCCCGTGGCATCTGAAGCTGCTCGCCGGTGCGCTCGCCGTGTACCTCGGCTACCGCTTCATGCAGATGGGGGAGTGGCTGGTCCACGCGCTGCACTAGCTGCGGCAGGCGCCACGGTTGCCGCTCGACGCCGCGGCACCGGCGTTCCCTAGACTGGCCGCTCCAGCGGGCTGTGGCGCAGCTTGGTTAGCGCGTCGGTCTGGGGGACCGAAGGTCCCGGGTTCAAGTCCCGGCAGCCCGACGCACGACGGCGAAGCTACGCGCCGTTCGACTCGATGTCCTCCTCGATGACCGCGATCGCGAGGCCGAGCGCCTCGGTGATGTTGATCGCGGCCGACATCGTCCGCGCCGTCCCGATGATCGGGGAGACCGCGACGAGCACATCCTGCACCTGCTCCACGGTCACGCCGGCCTCGGCGGCGGCGCCGATGTGCGCGAGGTACGAGACGGGCCGCGCGTCGACGGCCGCGAGCGCGGCCAGGCGCACCAGCACGAGCTCCTCTTCCTTCAAGTCCGTGCGCTCGATCGACGCCTCGGTGAGCGCCGCGATCGTGTCGAGGACGGGGGTGTCCAGGTTGACGTCGGCCATGGCGGTCCCTTCTCCCGAGCGGTCGGTTCCACCGGCGCTCAACGGTCGGCTCGCGCACCGGGCGCGCGCTCCGAAGAGCATCGGGTACGGCCCCGTCGCGCTCATCACCCAACTCGGATGACCTTCGGCGCCCGCTGCGGAAGCGCACGTCGCAGGGCCGGCGAGCGATTGCCGCCGGGGCGAGCGGTGTCGGGTTACGCCTTGTTCACTCAAGCGTCGTCGCGCTGATCGTCGATACCTCGAGCGCCAACCCGCGTCGGTCGTGCTCGCGCGCGCCCGCTTACGTGGGAAACCGGCGATCGAGGAGATGGATCGTGCGCGACACACGAAGCCTTCGGAGCCGTACCGCCCTTGCGTTGCTTGCCGCGTCGCTCGTGGCCTTCGGCGCCGCGTGCTCACTCTTCTCCTCACCGAAACCCGCGCCGGCGCCGCCACCGCAGCGCTCGTCGGGGATCTGGAAGCCGAAGCCGGGCACGACGTGGCAGTGGCAGATCACCGGTCGCGTCGATACGACCGTCTCGCCGGCCGACATGTTCGACATCGACCTCAGCGACGCGATCCCCGCCGCACGCACGGTGCAGGTTCCGGGCTTCGGCGCGGTCACGTGGCCCAAGGGCCCGAACGGCGGTGTGATCGACACCCTGCATCGCCTCGGCAAGGTCGTGGTCTGCTACGTCGATACGGGTGCCTGGGAGTCGTACCGGTCCGACGCCGCGCGGTTCCCGCGTTCGGTCATCGGGAACAACACGGGCTGGGACGGCGAGAATTGGCTCGACATCCGTCACGCGTCGCGTGCGTCGTTCGCGTCGCTCATCTGGTCGCGTCTCGACGTCGCGCGGGCGATCGGTTGCGACGGAGTCGAGCCCGACCAGAACAACCCGATCGGCAACGACCCGGGCTTCCCGATCACCGTCGCCGACCAGACGTCGTGGTACCTCGAGGTCGCGACGCAGGCGCACGCGCGCGGGTTGTCGGTCGGCATGAAGAACGGGATCGAGAGCATCAACGCCGCGACGGTGAGCGCGTTCGACTGGGCCTTGAACGAGGAATGCTTCCAGTACGACGAGTGCGACACCCTCGCACCGTTCGTGCGCGCCGGGAAGGCTGTCTTCCAGGTCGAGTACCAGGGCAACCCGGCGACGTTCTGTCCCGTCTCGATCCAGGACGGCTTCTCCACCATGAAGAAGCGCCTCGATCTCGGAAGCTGGCGTCAAACCTGCTTCTAGCGCGCTCGCGGGGAACCGTTTCCCGGGCCCGTCACGAAGAATTACGCGAAACGCAGGGTTGCACCGAAACGTGCAGGTGAGCGCGACGGGGGAGCGGTTTCCGCGCGTCGTTCACACGGCGCGTCGGCGCCGCGTTCGTCGAGATCGCGGTCGCGCGCGGTCGATACTGCGCGCACCGGCTCGCCTTCGAGGAGCTCGCGCGCGGGTCGGGCTCGCCAATGGGGGATTCACCAGGGGGGTGCGCGATGCGATCAACGCCGCGGCGCAACGAACATCCGAACGACGCGACACGGACCTCGTCGCTTCGACGTCCGATCGTCGCGATGCTCGCCGTCGCGCTCGTCGTCATCGGTGGAGCGTGCGCGATCGCGCGCCGGCCACCGCCGCCCACAGGCGGCGTGTGGCGACCGAAACCGGGGACGACGTGGCAATGGCAGATCACCGGCACCGTCAACACGTCGGTGTCACCCGCGGCGATGTTCGACATCGACATGCAGGACGCGATGCCCGCGGCGCGTTCGGTCTCGGTGCCCGGCTTCGGAACGGTGAACTGGGCCAAGGGCGACAACGCGGGCGTCATCAGCACGCTGCACCGGCTCGGCAAAGTGGTCATCTGCTACATGGACTCCGGCGCGTGGGAGTCCTACCGTCCCGACGCCGCGCTGTTCCCACGGTCGGTCATCGGGAACAACACGGGCTGGGACGGTGAGAACTGGCTCGACATCCGTCCCGCGTCGCGTGCGCGGTTCGCGCCTTTGATCTGGTCGCGCATGGACGTCGCGCGCAGCATCGGCTGTGACGGGATCGAGCCCGACCAGAACAACCCGATCGGCAACAACCCCGGCTTCCCGATCACGACCACCGACCAGACGTCGTGGTATCTCCAGGTCGCTGCGCAGGCGCACGCGCGGCACCTGTCCGTCGGGATGAAGAACGGCCTCGAGAGCATCAACGCCGCGACGGTGAACGCGTTCGACTGGGCGCTCAACGAGGAGTGCTTCCAGTACGACGAGTGCAACACGCTCCTACCGTTCGTGCGCGCCGGCAAGGCCGTGTTCCAGACCGAGTACCAGGGCAACCCGGCGACGTTCTGCCCCGTCGCGCGACAGGACGGGTTCTCGAGCATGTTGAAGGATCTCGATCTCGATTCCTGGCGCGTCGCCTGCTTCTAGGTCACAGGGGCGCGGCGGGCGCGGTCGCACCACGACCGCGCCCGCGCGGCGTCGCTCTGCCGTGGCGTGGTCGTCGCGGCGGTCAGCCGCGTGCGGCTCTGGTCGCCCGGCGCAACACGGAGCGGTAGACGTCGAGGCCTTCGGGGCTGAGCCAGCCCGCGGGTCCGGCCGCGATCCCGACGCGCTCGGGCACGCTGCCCCAGACCGCGACGCCGGCCTCGGTCCAGTCCGCGACCGCGTCCTGGTAGTCGCGGGTGAACGTCCGCGCCGAGCACACGACCAGTCCGACGGGCGTGCGCTTGGGCACCAGGTCGAGGACGGCCTCGACCCGGGACGTCTCGACCCCGCCGACCCGGGTCGGCACCACCACGACCGTGGCCCGCTCGATCGACTTCGCCAGCATGCGCTCGTTCCCCGGCGGGGTGTCCACGACGGCGACGTCGTCGGGTGCGACCCGGTCCAGGGCCTTGACCAGGAGCCGGTCGGTGGGGGCCTCGATCACCTCCACCTTGGCCAGCTCCTCGTCCTCGGCGACCTCGAGCCAGTCGGCTGCGCTGGCCTGGGAATCGGCGTCCACGAGGGCGACGGGATTGCGCCCCGAGCTCGAGGCGGCCGACAGGTACACGGACGTGGTCGTCTTGCCGACCCCGCCTTTGAGCGCTGCTATTACGACGATCACGGGCCTCACCGTAGAGTGTCAGGGATTATCCGCACCCGTCGGAACGTTCCTCTCGGCGTCGGACGCATGCTCAAAGGGTGCGTGACGGGACAGGAACGGACAGGCGAGGAGAGGATCGGCAGTGCTCAGCGCCGAAGACCTGGAACAGCGCCAGACCGAGCTCGGTGAGCTCATGGACATGATGCGACCCGCGGTCCAGCAGGACGGCGGCGACCTCGTGCTGGTCGGCGCCGACTACGAACGCGGCATCGTCGAGGTCATGCTCCAGGGCGCGTGCAGCAGCTGTGCGATCAGCGCCACCACCCTGCAGGCCGGCGTCGAACGCATCCTCACCGACCGCCTCGACTGGGTCACCGAGGTCAACGGCGGCCTCGACACCAACATCGACGCCGAAGAGAGCGCAGCTATGGGGCGCGGCGCGTACGTCCCTCGCGACTGACGCACGCTCCTAGGGGTGGCGCGTCCCGTCGCGCAACATCGCGACGGCCTTTTCCGCACGTGACGCTCGGGTCGACTCGCGCTTCGCCTCGCCGAAGGTGCGTTTCGGGTCGAACGGCACCCTCGATCCAGCGTCCGCCCTCGCCCCGGGCCTCGGCGAGCATGCCGGTGAATCGCATTTCCTCATCGAAGTCGCCCATTCGCGGGGCAGGCTACCGTCGAGAAGCGACACGGTCCCTAGGCGCGGCCTCGCGCGCGATGTCACGCGCGGCTTGCGCTCGGCCACGAATCGCGGTTGCCTGGTACGGGGACCGATGGGAGGGGGCAGGTCACCGATGCGGATGCGAGGTCGCAGCGCGGCGGAGGCGCAGGCGCTCGGACAGCTGTGCGGCAATCTCGTCATCTTCGCGACCGCCGCCTACGTCGTCCTCTCGACCGTCGTCGCGTTCGGTGGGGGCACGATCCCGCTCACCCATCTCCACATCGACGGCGGCGTCGGCTTCGGGCTGCTCTGGATGTTCGTCGTCGACCCGCTCCTCGTCTCGCTCGCGTTGGTCGCGGCCTATCTCCTCGTCACCGTGCTGACCTTCCTGCTGCGCCTCGTGCGACGCCCGCCCGCCATCGACCTCGAGGCGCTCGCGCAGGTGGACCGTCTCGAGCTCGACCTCGAGCACGAGCCGCACCGCGGTCCGGCGGTCCGGCGCCTGCACAGCACGTCCGCACCCGAGCGCGCCTGAGCGCGATCCCGCGGCGAGCCGCCCGGTTGTCGGCCGCGTCGACACCCGCGCGAACCTTCCCCGCATGCCGATCGTGAACCGCCTCCTCCCGGACCTGCCCGTCGCGTCGCTCGACGCCTACGTCGAGGGTGGCGGCGGTCAGGCGCTGTCCGCAGCCCGCAAGCTCGACCCCGCCGCGTTGATCGACGAGGTCGCGGCATCCGGCTTGCGGGGGCGCGGCGGTGCCGGGTTCCCGACCGGGCGCAAGTGGGCGACCGTGCGCGCGAACCACTCGCCGACGGCGCCGTCGACCGTCGTGGTGAACGCGGCCGAGGGCGAGCCGGGGTGCTTCAAGGACCGGATGCTCCTGCGCTACGACCCGTATCGCGTGCTGGAGGGCGCGCTCGTCGGCGCACACGCGGTCGGCGCCGACAATGTGATCGTCGGCATCAAGCGCACGTTCGAGCCCGAGATCGCGCGCGTCCGTCACGCGATCGCGGAGATCGCCGCCGCGGGCTGGCTCGACGGTGTGACGGTCGATGTCGTCGAAGGCCCGAACGAGTACCTCTTCGGTGAGGAGACCGGTCTGCTCGAGGTCGTCGACGGCCGGTACCCGTTCCCTCGCATCGCCCCGCCGTTCCGCCGTGGCGTCGAGGAGGTCGTCGAGACCGACGCCGACGTGACCGACGAGACGAAGTCGGCGGCACATGTCGAGATGGCCGGCCCGTCGGGTGAGACCGAGGCGCCGCCGACGCTCGCCAGCAACGTGGAGACGTTCGCCAACGTCCCGGGCATCGTCGTGCGCGGGGCGGCCTGGTTCCGCGAGGTCGGCACCGACGCCTCGCCGGGCACGATCGTGTGCACGGTGAGCGGCGCGACCCGCCGACACGGCGTGGGCGAGTTCGCGCTCGGCACGCCGCTGCGCGAGGTCATCGAGTCGGTCGGCGGGGGCCCCCGTCCGGGGCGGCGGATCACGGCGGTGATGTCGGGCGTTGCCAACGCGCTCGTGCCGGAGTCCGCGCTCGACACGCCGGTCAGCTACGAGGCGCTCGCTGGGATCGGCAGCGGCCTGGGTGCGGGCGGTTTCATCGTCTTCGACGACTCGATCGACATGGTCGCGGTCGCACAGGGCGTCTCGCGCTTCCTCGCGGTCGAGTCGTGCGGCCAGTGCACGCCGTGCAAGCAGGACGGCCTCGCGATCTCCGACGCGCTCGAACGTCTGCGCGAGGACGAGGCCACCGCGACCGACATGGACGACATGCGATCCCGCCTCGCGAACGTCGCGTACGGCGCGCGTTGCAACCTCGCGACCCAGCACCAGGTCGTGATCGAAAGCATCATGGCGTTGTTCCCGGAGCAGTTCAGCGGTCATCTCGACGCGTCACTGCCGGCCGCGCCCCCGTATCTCGTGGCCGCGATCCACCAGATCCTGCGCAACCACGCCATCGTCGATCAGCGCGAGGCGCTCAAGCAGCCGGACTGGACCTTCGACGAGACGTACTCGGGCAAGGCGCCGGCCGACCTCCTCGACGACCACCACGCCGACCTCGGCTTGCTCTGACGCCGGCGCGTCTCTCAGTCGGCGCGCGCCTCGAACGCGGCCTGACAGAGGTCGAGCACGCGCAGGCTCGCGGCGAGGTCGTCGCGTGTGACACCCGCGAGGAGCTCGTCGGCGAAGCGATTGAGACCTTGGCGCATCTCGCGACACAGACGACGGCCGAGTGGCGTGAGCTCGATGATCGTCGCCCGCCGGTCGGACGGATGGTCGACCCGCCGCACGAGCCCGTCCTCCTGCAAGCCGTCGACGAGCCCGGTCACCGCGCGCGGTGTCACGTCGAGCGCGCGGCTGATGTCGCACATGACCAACGGTCCGCCGTCGGCGAGGACGCGCAGCAGGCGCGCGCGTGGCCGGGTGAGCCGGCGCTTGCGCAGCCCTTCGGCGCGCAGCTGCTCGAGCACCGGTGCGAGGCGGACGAGCTGCGCGAGCACGTCGGCCCGCAGCTCGTGCGTCGTCCCGATCGCCGCTTCCGTGCCGGCTGAGCCGCCCATTCGTGAAGACTCTACACAATACGCTAGGTTCAGCATCGTGCCGGGCGGAGTCGTCGTCGAACAGCTCGTCAAACGGTTCGGTGACTTCGTCGCGCTCGCGGGTGTCGACTTCGTGGCGCCGGAGGGACGGATCACGGGGCTGCTCGGTCCGAACGGCGCCGGGAAGACCACCGCGATCCGCATCCTCACGACGTTGCTCCAGGCCGACGGCGGGCGGGCCAGCGTGGCCGGTTACGACGTGGCGCGCGAGCCCCAGCTCGTGCGCGCGGTCATCGGCCTGACCGGTCAGTACGCCGCGGTCGACGAGGACCTGACCGGGCGCGAGAACCTCGTCCTCGTCGGTCGGCTCGGGCGGATGCCCAAGCGCGCGGCGACCGATCGTGCCGCTGAGCTCCTCGAGCTCTTCTCGTTGTCGCACGCGGCCGACCGCGTGTTGCGCACCTACTCGGGTGGCATGCGACGGCGTCTCGACCTCGCCGCCAGCCTGATGTTCGCGCCACCGGTCCTGTTCCTCGACGAGCCGACCACCGGTCTGGATCCGCGCAGCCGGCTCGAGCTGTGGGACGTGATCGCGGAGCTGCGCCGCCGTGGCACGACGATCGTGCTCACGACCCAGTACCTCGAGGAGGCGGACCGGCTGGCCGACTCGATCAGCGTCATCGACGCGGGAAAGATCATCGCGGAGGGCACCGCCGACGAGCTCAAGCGCAAGGTCGGTGGTGACGTGCTCGACCTCACCGTCTCCGAGCGGATCGACACCGACGTCGCCGCGACGACGCTGGCCCGAGCGTTCGAGGTGGAGGAGCGCGACCTCACCGTCGACCACGAGCTCGGTCACGTGCTCGTTCCGGTCGGTGCCGGTTCGGTCGCGCTCGTCGAGGCGGTGCGCGTGCTCGACGGAGCCGGTGTGCGCGTCGCCGATCTCGGTGTCCGGCGCCCGTCGCTCGACGACGTGTTCCTCAGCCTCACCGGACACGTGGCCGAGGAGGCGCGAACCGAGGCCCCCGCGCCGCGCACCCGGCGCCCGATCGCGTGAGGTTGGCTGATGGTTGACGTGGACATGGCCGTGGTCGCCGCGCCCACCGAGCTCGTGTCGCCGGAAGCACGGGCCGCGTTGCCGCCGGCCCGGGTCATCGCCGACGTGGGCCTGGTCGCGGGGCGCAACCTACGCAAGGTCCTGCGCAACACTCGGCTGATCGTCTTCTCGACGATCCAGCCCCTCATGCAGCTGATCCTGTTCGCGTACGTCTTCGCCGCGGTCGCCCACATCCCGGGGATCAGCTACAAGGACTTCGTCGTGCCCGCCGTCCTCGTGCAGACGATGACGTTCGCGGCGATGGGCTCGGGCGTCGGCATCGCGAACGACATGCAGACGGGGATGGTCGACCGCTTCCGGTCACTCCCGATCGCCCGCTCCGCGTTCCTCGTCGGCCGCACGACGAGCGACAGCCTGCGTCTCGCGATCCAGTGCGTCATCCTCATCGCGGCCGCGCTGCTCATCGGCTTCCGGTTCCGCAACGGCATCGCTGCAGCGGCCGGGATGGGTGTCGTGCTCGTGATGTTCGGTGTCGCGCTCACCGCGTTCTCGGCGTGGGTGGGCCTGAGCGTTGGTGATCCCGAGACGGTGCAGGCTGCGGTCTTCATCCCGATCCTGCCCCTGATCTTCACCAGCTCGGCGTTCGCGCCCGTGTCGCGCCTTCCGGGTTGGATGCAGCCGCTCGCCCGCGCCAACCCGATCACGTCCGCGATCGACACCGCTCGTGGGCTCGCCCTCGGCGACCAGAAGCTCTACGCGATCAGCCACGTCCACCTCGGCACCGCGAGCGTGCACTTCGTGCTCTGGTGGATCGGCATCGTCGCCGTGTTCACCGTCCTCGCCGTCCGCCGCTACGGCGCCGGTTAGCCCCGCGCGCCGACACGCCGGGGCCGGTCAACCGGCGCAGGTCGGTTCTCCGGAGCGCGTCGACCCAGCGTGAGCGGCTGTTGGTAGGGCGCCGCCCCACACCCGCGCAGCGTGCCCCGCTCCGACTCCGTCGGCGGCGCAATCAGAATTGAGACGAGGCCCCGGAGGGGAAGACGGGGCCTCGTCTCATATGACTGCGTGCGCCGGGGGGAGTGCGCCGCAGTGTGCAGGTCTTCACATCGGCGGGGGTGGGAGCGAGCTGAGGCGTTCGCGACCGGTTTGACCGATCGCGGCCTTCGGGTAGCCGCGTCGATGAGCGGCGGGGCGTGACAGAGGCGCATGCGGAGGTGACGAGGTGGCCCATCGGACATCGGTGGCGGTTCTGGGCACGGGTGCCATGGGGACGGGCATCGCGCACTCCCTCCTTCGGGCCGGCCACGACGTCACGGTGTGGAACCGGACCGCGTCCCGGGCCCGGCCGCTCGCGAACGCTGGGGCGACGGTCGTCGAGGAGCCCGAGCAGGCGGCCGCGGCGGCCGGGGTGGTGGTGACGATGCTCGCCGACGGAGCCGCGACCGAGGCCGCCGCCACCGCCGCGTTCAAGGAGGCGCACCCGGACACGGTCTGGGTGCAGATGGCGACCGTGGGACTGCAAGACACCGCCCGACTCGGGGAGCTGGCGCGCGAGCTCGGGGTCCAGTACGTCGACGCGCCGGTCTCGGGCACACGCCAACCGGCGGAGGACGGGAAGCTCGTCGTGTTGGCGTCCGGGCCGACCGAGCTGCGCGAGCGGTGCGCGCCGGTGTTCGACGCGGTCGGGCAGCGGACCGTGTGGGTGGGGGAGGTACCCGGTACGGGGATGCGGGCGAAGCTCGTCGTGAACGCATGGTTGCTCGGCACGCTCGGTGCGCTCGCGGAGACCGTGACGTTCGCGGAATCGCTCGGCCTCGATCCCGAGGTGTTCTTCGCGACCGTGAAGGGTGGTCCGCTCGACTCGCCGTACGTGCGGCAGAAGGGCGCGGCGATGATGGCCCATGAGTACCCGCCGAGCTTCTCGGCGGCGATGGCGGCGAAGGACGCGCGCCTCATCGACGACGCCTCGGGCGCGACCGGTGGACGCACCCGGATCGTCGACGTCGCCCGCGCCGCGCTCGAGCTCGCGGAGGAGTCGGGCCGCGGTGGTGACGACCTCGCCGTGCTGCGCGAGTTCATGCGTTCCTGACGGCTCGATGGCGCCCGGCCCCACGGTCTGTGGGGCGGGAGGGCGGAGCCGCCGCCCCGAGCGCTCGAAAAGGGGTCGTGAAAAGGTGAAAAGGGGGAGAAACCCCTGTTCGTAGGGGTGGCTCGCGTTCCCTAGGCTGTGGCCTCGCCTCGCCCTCGGCGGCAGTGGCGGGCGGGCCGGACAAGGAGTGGGACGCTGACCGACGCACGTCGTCCGCAGGGGTCGGGCGACGCCACGGCTCGCGCATCGAGTGTGCGGGAGCCGAGGGCGGGGGCCTTTGGTGCGCACGCGCCCGCGCTCGACGCGGTGATGCTCGACCACGTGCAGGTCGCGGTGATCCTCACCGACCTCGACGGGCACATCGTCGACTGCAACCGGTATGCGGAAGTGCTGTTCGGTACGAACCGCGACGAGATCGTCGGTCGGCAGAGCGCCGAGTTCTCGCTCGAACCCGTGAGCCGCGAGCTCACCCGCGAGATCGGCACCTGTCTCATGAGCGGCAAGACGTGGGAGGGCGACTTCCGCGTGCGGCGCCGTGACGGCACGGTGGCGTTCGTGACCGCGGTCGACTCGGGTGTGTTCGACGACGAGGGCCAGCTGTGTGCGGTCGTCTCCATCGCGTCCGACGTGACCGAGCCACGACGCGCGTTGGACCGGCTCGTCGCCCAGCAGGAGCTCACACGCGCGCTCGCGGCGGCGGTCGACCTCGAGGACGCGAGCCGGCGCATCCTCGAGATCGCGCGCGCACGGCTCGAGTGGTCGTTCGGCGCGCTGTGGGAGGTCCACGGCAACTCGTTGCGCTGCGTCGAGGTGTCCGCCGCCGACGACGTCGACCCGTCGTTCGCGACCGAGACGGTCTCCGCGCGCCTCGGGCGCGGCGAGGGGCTCCCGGGACGGGTCTGGGAATCGGGTGAGCCCCTCGAGCTCGTCGACGTCTCGGCCGAGTCGAACTTCCCCCGCGCGTCGCGCGCTCGTGAGGTCGGTCTGCACCGCGCGATCGCGGTGCCCGTCTGCGGCACCGACGACGTGCTCGGCGTCCTCGAGCTCTTCAGCGTCGGGACCGCGGCGACCGACGCCGACCTCGTCGGCGCGCTCAGCGCGTTCGGGAGCCAGCTGGGTCAGTTCCTCGAGCGCAGACGGGCGGAGGAAGCCGTACGCGCCAGCGAGGCGCGCAAGACCGCGATGCTCGAGGCCGCGTTGGATCCGGTCGTGTCGATCGACGAGTGCGGCCGCGTCGTCGAGTGGAACGGCGCGGCCGAGCGGACGTTCGGTTGGCACCGCGACGACGCGCTCGGTCATCCGTTGCACGAGCTGATCGTTCCGCCCGAGCACCGCAACGATCCGCGCGCGGGGCTGCGCCTCGACGTCGACGACGGAAGACGCGCGCTGCTCGGTCGTCGGGTGGAGCTCGCGGCGCGGCACCGCGACGGCACCGCGATCCCGATCGAGGTCGCGGTCACGCGGGTGGAGAACCTCGAGCGACCGTTGTTCACGGCCTTCCTTCGCGATCTCTCGGCCCGCGTCGCGGCCGAGGCCGAGCGCGCGGAGCTCGCCCGACGCGAGCAGGCGGCGCGAACGCGCCTGGACCTGCTCGCCCGCCTCGGCGACATCCTGACCGTGGATCTCGACGCGACGGCGCGGCTCCAGGCGATCGCGTCGGTCCTGCTGCCCGTGTTCGCGGACATCTGCGCCGTGATCACCCGTGACGCCGACGGGCCGATCCACTTCGCCGCGCTCGCGCACGCCGATCCCGCGATGCAGGCCGAGATCGACGCCGTGCTGCGGTGGTCGGCGTTCCCGGTCAAGCCGGGCGGCCCGTCACCGGTGGTCGCCATCACCGGCGAGCCGATGATCATCGAGAACGTCGCGCCGGGCATGTTCGACGAGGCGTTCACCGACGAGCACGAGCGTGCGGTCATCCGGGGGCTCGACCTCCAGTCCGTTCTCGTGGTCCCGCTCGTCGGCGACGACGGACCGATCGGCGCGCTGGGCTTCGGGACGAGCGATCCCGAACGCCGCTACGGCGCCGACGACCTCGCGCTCGCGGAGGAGATCGCGCGTCGCTTCGCCCCCGCCGTCGAGGGCGCGCTCCGTCTCGACCAGGAGCGCGCGGTGGCCGAGACGCTCCAGCGCAGCCTCCTGCCCGAGCGGCTCCCGAAGGTCCGTGAGCTCGAGCTCGCGGCGCGCTACCTCCCGAGCGCGGCCGGCGTCTCGGTCGGTGGTGACTGGTACGACGTGCTGTCGCTGCCCGACGGCCGGGTGCTGGTCGCGATCGGTGACGTCGTCGGGCACGGTGTTCCCGCCGCGACCGTGATGGGTCGGGCCCGTGCCGCGCTGCAGTTCTGCGCGCTGGCGGAGATCGCGCCGGGGGAGCTCCTCACCCGGCTCAACATGTTCTTCGCCGCCTTCGAGCCGGGAACGACGATGTTGACGGTCTTCGTCGCGATCCACGATCCCGCGACCGGCCGGATCACGTACGCGAACGCGGGTCACCCGCCGCCCGTCGTCCGTCTGAACACGGGCGACGTGCGGTTCCTCGACGAGGTGCGCGGCGCACCGCTCGGCGCCGATGCCAACCACATCTACGTCGAGTGCGGTGACGGCCTCCCGGTCGGCGCGACCGTCGTGCTCTACACGGACGGGCTGGTCGAGCGTCGGTCCGAGTCGCTCGACGCCGGCTTCGGGCGCCTCGTGGATGCGCTGAGCGTCGCCCCGACCGACGTCGACGGGCTGCTCGACCATCTCGTCGCAAGCCTCTTGTCCGACACCGTGCCGGTGGACGACGTCGCGCTGCTCGCGTTCCGACCCGTCGGCGACGCGGGCCAGCTGCGCATGACCCTGCCCGCGCAACCCCGGCAGCTGCGCGTGCTGCGGACCCGGCTCGCGGGCTGGATGGACCGCCACGGCGTGTCGGCGGACGTCGTCTTCGACGTCAATCTGGCGGTGAGCGAGGCAGCCGCGAACGCAGTGTCCCACGCGTACGGCCTCGAGGACGGCGAGTTCGACGTGGACGCGCGCTTCGACGGCGACACGCTGGTGTGCACGGTGACCGATCGGGGGCGGTGGCGCGATCGACCGCGCGACGGCGACGGTCGCGGTCTGCTCCTGATGCAGGCGCTGACCGACGATCTCGACATCGAGTCGACCGACGAGGGCACACGGGTCGCGATGCGGCGGCGCGTCGTGCGCGAGGTCCAGCCGGCGGGCAGCCTGGCGCGTTAGCGCGCGTCGCGGCTAGGTGTGGCGGCTGATGTAGCCGCGACGCCGGAACACCGCGAGCATGCGTACGAGGAACATGCAGGAGGCGGCGCCCAGCACCACCGCGCCGATCGTCGCCCAGCCGACCTGCGACCACGGCAACGCGTGACCCTGGAGGACGCTTCTCGCGGCGGCGAACACGTGCGTGGTCGGCAGCGCGAGCGACACGGGCTGGAGCGGTCCGGGGAGCGCATCCACCGGATAGAAGATGCCCGACAGCGGCATGACCATCGCGAGGAGTCCCCACGCGAGGATCTCGGCTCCCTGCCCGACCCGCAGGATGAGCGCGATGACGACGAGCCCGACGGCCCACCCGACGAGGAGCAGGATCGCGACGAGCGGGACGAGCGCGAACCCGAGGTCGGTCACGTCGAAGGCGAACAGGGCCCACGCCGCGAGGGCCACGGTGCCGACGCCGAGCACCAGCTTGACCAGACCGAAGAGCACGACGCCCGCGACGTACTCCACCTCGGTGAGGGGCGTCACGAGCAGGTTGAGGAGGTTGCGCGACCAGGTCTCCTCCATGAAGCCGGTCGCGAGGCTGATCTCGGCCTGGAACACGACGTGGAAGAGGAGGATCCCGGCCAGGAGCAGGCCGACGCCCGCCTGCCCGACGTCGGAGTGGCGCGAGAAGTACACGCCGAGCGAGCCGAACAGCAACGCGTCGACGACGGGCCAGAACACGACGTCGAACCAACGTTGCGGCGCGCGCTGCAGCACGTACGCGTGACGTCGCGCGATCGCGGTGACCCGCAACAAGCGAACGCGACTCATGCGCGTTCCTTCTCGGCCAGGTGCAGGAAGACGCCCTCGAGATCGTCTCGGCCGAAGCTCGCGGCGACGGCGGAGGGCGCGCCGTCGGCGACGACGTGTCCCGACGAGATGAAGACGACGCGCTCGCAGAGGCGCTCCACCTCGACCATGTCGTGACTCGTCACCAGCAGCGCGGTGTTGTCGGCCGCGCACAGCTCGGCGAGACCGGTGCGCACGCGGAGCGCGACGTCGGGATCGAGCGACGCGGTCGGCTCGTCGAGGATCAACAGGCGCGGCCGGTGCAACGTCGCCTTGATGATGCCGATGAGCGTGCGTTGACCCGACGACAGCTCGTTACCCATCGCGTTCGCGAGGTGCTCGACGCCGAAGCGTTGCAGGCCGAGGCGAATCTGGGGCGCGGGGTCCAGCAGGCCGTAGAGCCGCCCGAACATGTGCAGGAACTCGGAGACGCGGAGCCGCTCGGGAAGCGGCAGGTATCCGGCCGCGAAACCGACGTTGGCGGCCGCGGCGCTGCGCTCCCGCGGGAGGCGATGACCGACGATCTCGACCCAGCCCTCGTCGGGGGTGATCACCCCGAGCAGCATGAGCAGAGTCGTGGTCTTGCCCGCGCCGTTGGGTCCGAGGAGCGCGACGCGTTCGCCGCCGCCGACCGTGAGGTCGACGCCGTCCACGGCACGAACCCTGCGGTACTGCTTCGTGAGCCCGCGAGCGCGCAAGACGACACCGTCGGGAGGCACGGGCCCGAGTGTCGCAGAGCGCAGCGCGGGATCGAAAGCGAATTGGCCGCGCTGCACGCGCACCCGGCCGCGCTGCGGTGCCGCCGGAGGTCGCGGTGCGACCCGCCTCCCGGGGTCCGCTCGGGCCCTCGACGGACGCGACTACGCTCTTGCGCGTCTCGGGCCGTACCTCCTGGCGGGCGCTGGCACCGAGTCCGAGGCGCGCGTCGAGGTACGGAAACCGTCGAGATCGTCGAAATGCAAGTCGTCGCCGTGGAGCGACGCAGGAGATCAGCCGTGAATCGCGAGTGCCCGCAGTCGCCGGCGGAACCCGGCAGAGCCGCGTGAGTCCGCCGCAGCTGCGCACCGAGCACGTCGGCCCCGTTCTGGTCGCGCACCTCACGGGCGAGATCGACCTCTCCAACGTGACGACCCTGCGCACGCGTCTCTACGGAGCGATCGACGACGTGGACGCGCTCGTGATCGACCTCACCGACACCGGCTACGTCGACAGCACCGGCGTCCGACTGCTCTTCGAGATGGCCGAACGGTTCAACCGCGCCGGTCAGCCGGTGCGCGCCGTCGTCCCGGAGGAGGCACTCGTCCGCCGGGTGCTCACGCTGACGAAGCTGGATCGCGTCGTCGAGCTGCACGAGACCGTCGACAGCGCGCTCGCGTCGCTGGGCGACGCCGACGGGACCTGACGGCAGCGAGCGGCGCGCGCCGCGGCGCGGCACGCAGACGGGCGACCGTCAGTCGATGATCTTGAACACGTCGTCGAGGCGGGTCACCTCGAGGAGCTCGTAGCAGCGCCGGTTCGGTGACGCGAGTGCGAACTCGACGCCGGCAGCATCCGCCTGGTTCAATCCGTGCACGAGCGTGGCCAGCCCGGCCGAGTCGAGGAAGTCGACATCGGCGAGGTCCACGAGCAGCCGCCGCGGGCGGTCCGCGATGATCCGTTCGATCTCCGCGCCGAGCGCGGGCGCGCCGACGACGTCGAGCTCGCCCGCCAGATCGAGCACGACGTCGTCGTCGCCGCGGCGCGTGATCGAGAACGTCGCCTCCTCACCCATCGCGTCCAGCATGGCACGCGCCCTTCCCGGATCGGAGGGCGCGCATGCGGGAAGCGGCTGACCAGCATCGGAGCGGTTCACGTTGCGCTGCCGGAACCGGGGCGGGTGCACGTTGGGGCGGGGTAGCCTCCGGCGATGCGCGAGGTCAGGCACTTCCCACGGTGTGCGGTGGCGAGTCCGCACTACCTGGCCTCCGCGGCGGGCCTCGCAGCGTTCGCGCGCGGGGGCAACGCGATCGACGCGGTGATCGCCGCGAACCTCGCCCTCGGCGTCGTGTCGCCGTACTTCTGCGGCTACGGCGGCGACCTCTTCGCGATCGTGTGGGACGGACGCGAGCACGGCTACCTCGGCAGCGGTCGTTCGGCGGCCGCGGCATCGATCGACGAGGTGCGGGCCGCGACCGGCTCCGACACGATGCCGTGGATCGGTCCGCACACGGTCACGGTCCCGGGTGCGATCGCGGGCTGGTTCGACCTCCTCGACCGCTGGGGCACGCGCAGCTTCGGCGACCTCGCGGTGGACGCGGTCCGGCTCGCTCGCGACGGCTTCACGGTCAGCGCGAAGGGCGCCGAGCTCCTCGACGGCTCGGCCGCCCTCTACCGCGACTATCCGGACTGGCAGCGCGCGTACGCAGACCGCCGCGCCGGCGAGCGGCTCCGCCAACCCGCGCTGGCACGCACGATCGAGCTGCTCGCAGCGGACGGTCCCGACGCCTACTACCACGGGCCCGTCGCTGAGGCGATCGCGACCGCCGTGCACACCGCCGGCGGCGTGATGCAGGCGAGTGACCTCGCAACGTACGCCGGTGAGTGGACGGAACCACTGCGCGCGCAGTACCGCGGTCTCGAGGTGTGCGAGCTGCCGCCGCCGACGCAGGGCGTCACCGCGCTCGAGATCCTTCGCATCCTCGACGGCTTCACGTTGCCCGGTGACGGCGTGGACCGCCAGCACCTGCTCGTCGAGGCGTGCAAGCAGGGCCTCGCCGACCGCGACGCCTACGTGACCGATCCCGCGTGGATGACGGTGTCTCCGGCAGAGATGCTCTCCGACGCCTGGATCACCGACCGCCGCTCGCGCATCGATCCCGAGCGCGCATCGGGGCTTCCCGGTGCGGTCCCGCAACGGGGCGGCACCGCGTACCTGTGCGCGGCCGACGGTGACGGCCTCATGGTGAGCCTCATCCAGTCGAACTTCCTGGCGTGCGGCAGCGGCGTGCACGTTCCCGAGTGGGGGATCAACCTCAACAACCGGGGCTCGTCCTTCACGCTCGACCCCGACGCCGCGAACGCGCTCGCGCCGGGCAAGCGTCCGATGCACACGCTCATCCCCGGGTTGATCCTGCAGGACGGCGCACCGTGGCTGGTCTTCGGCAGCATGGGCGGCGACGCCCAGGCCCAGATCCACGCGCAGCTCCTCGCGCACATCGTCGACGACGGGGCCGACGCACAGGTCGCGATCGACGCACCGCGGTTCATGGTCCAGCCCGGCAATTGGCGGGTTCAGATCGAGCCGACCTTCGGTGACGCGGTGATCGACGGCCTCGCGGCGCGAGGTCACGCCGTCCGCCCGACGCGCCCGCTCGATACGCAGATGGGCCACGCACACGCGATCGTCCCCGGCGACGCGGGGTACGGCATCGCCACCGATCCCCGTGCCGAAGGCGCCGCGCTCGGCCTCTGAGCGGCCGGTTCGTCGCTACGATCGATGTTCATGGTGGCCCAATGCCGATGGTGAACAGCGTCGACGACGTGGTCCGCGGTCTCGCCGCGCACGACTATCTGGCCGACGAGGGCCTTGCGACCGCGATCTACCTGGCGATGACCCTCCAGCGGCCGCTCCTGCTCGAAGGCGAGGCCGGCGTCGGCAAGACCGAGGTGGCCAAGGTCCTCGCGCGCTGGACCGGCGGTGAGCTGGTGCGGCTGCAGTGCTACGAGGGCATCGACGCGTCGCAAGCCGTCTACGAGTGGGACTACTCGCGTCAGCTCCTGCATCTGCGCGCGGTCGAGGCCGGCGGAGGCGAGGTCGTGGAGGACGAGCTCTACTCCGAGCGGTTCCTCGTGCGGCGGCCGTTGCTCCGCGCGATCGGCTACGCGGGCGGGGTACCGCCCGTACTCCTCATCGACGAGGTCGACCGGGCCGACGACGAGTTCGAGGCGTTCCTCCTCGAGATCCTCTCCGACTACCAGATCACCGTCCCCGAGCTCGGGACGTTCCGCGCCACGGTGCCGCCGATCGCGGTGCTGACGTCGAACCGCACGCGCGACGTGCACGACGCGTTGAAGCGACGCTGCCTCTACCACTGGATCGCGCATCCCGACTTCGAACGCGAGCTCGCGATCCTGCGCGTGCGTGCACCCGACGTGCCCGGCCGTCTGGCGGCGCAGGTCGCCGCCGCGGTCGCCGTGCTGCGTGACCTGGAGCTGTACAAGTCGCCCGGGGTCGCGGAGACGATCGACTGGGCCCAGGCCCTCGCCGCGCTCGGGCACGACGTGCTCGACGAGGCCGCCGTCGACGTGACGCTCGGAACGATCCTCAAGTACCGGGAGGATCAGGAGCGCGTGCGTGACCACGGCCTGCCCGAGATCCTGCAGGCCGCGGCGGTGCGTCATGCCTGACACCGCGTCCACCATCGAGGCCGATCGGATGGTCGTCGCGTTCGCGCGCCTGCTTCGGGCGCGCGGTCTCGAGGTGCCGGTCGGCGCGTCGTTGGTCTTCGGCGACGCGCTCGCGCGCGTCGGGATGGACCGGCGCGACTCGGTCTACTGGACGGCGCGCGCCACGCTCGTTCACGCGCCCGAGGACATCGAGACGTTCGACGAGGCGTTCGACGCCTTTTGGCTCGGTCGGGCGTCCGGCGCGGACGAGTCGGCCGCGCTGGTGTCGCTGACGCTCGCACACGACGCGCCGGACGGCCCGGAGAGCGCGCACGACGAGTCTGACGACGAGGACGACGCCGCCGGGCCGCAGCTCACCGTGCGCTGGAGCCGCGCCGAGATCCTCCGCCACCGGGACTTCGCCGCGTACACGGCCGACGAGTTCGCGGAGGCGCGCCGCATGATGGCCGACCTGCGCCTCGCGGGCGCGCTGCGCCGCTCCCGCCGGCAGGTCCGCAGCGCCCGGCTCCGAGGCCGCCCCGACGTGCGGCGGACCGTCCGGCGCGCGTTGCGTGCCGGCGGCGAACCCGTGTCGCGCGCGTTCCGCGAGCCGGCACGCCGCCCGCGCCGGCTCGTGCTGCTCTGCGACGTCAGCGGCTCCATGGAGCCGTATGCCCGCGCGTTGGTCCGGTTCCTGCACGCGGCGGTCGTCGGCGGGGTGAAGGTCGAGGCGTTCGCGCTCGGGACGCGACTGACCCGCATCACCCGCGAGCTGTCGTCGCGCGATCCCGATGCCGCGATCGCCGCGGCCGCCCGCCGCGTGCTGGACTGGTCGGGCGGCACGCGTCTCGGCGACGGGCTCCGCTCGTTCAACGACCAGTGGGGCATGCCGGGCATGGCCCGGGGCGCGGTCGTCGTGATCCTCTCGGACGGCTGGGACCGCGGCGACCCCGCGGTGCTGGGCGAGCAGATGGCGCGCCTGCACCGGATCGCGCACCGGGTCGTGTGGGTGAACCCGCTCAAGGCGACACCCGGCTACGCGCCGCTCGCGCAAGGGATGGCCGCGGCATTGCCCTACGTCGACGAGTTCGTCGAGGGGCACTCCCTCGCGTCGCTCGAGACGCTCGCGAAGGTGGTGACGCGATGAGGGAGGTGCTCGACGACATCGAGCGCTGGCGCGCGGCGAAGAAGCGGTTGGCGCTCGCCCGTGTCGTCGGCGTCGAGGGCTCGGGTCCGCGTGACCCGGGTGCCACGATGGCCGTGAGCGAGGACGGCGAGGTCGCCGGTTCGGTCTCGGGCGGGTGCGTGGAGGGCGCGGTCGTGCAGGAGGCGCTGGCCGTGCTCGCGGGGGATCGCGAACGGGGCGTAATCACGTTCGGCTACTCCGACGACGAAGCCTTCGCGGTCGGCCTCACCTGCGGCGGGACGATCCATCTCTTCGTCGAGCCCCTGGACTGGTGACGGAGGTGGTGAGCGTCTACGAGGAGCTGCGCGACGCGCTGCGGGCCGAGGAGCCGGTCGCGTTGGCGACGGTCGTGGAAGGTCCCCGGCTCGGGGCCAAGCTGCTCGTTCGTCCGGGCCGGGACGCGCTCGGGTCACTGGGCGACGCGGACCTCGACCGGGTCGTCACGCGTGACGCGTTGGGTGAGCTGGCGGCCGGGCTCACGTCCACCCGTCACTACGGCGCGCACGGCGAGGCCCGGGAACGCGACGTCTCGGTGTTCATCGAGTCGTTCGCACCGCCACCGCGCATGATCATCTTCGGCGCGGTCGACTTCACCGCCGCCCTTGCGCGGGCCGGGAAGCTGCTCGGGTACCGCGTGACGGTGTGTGACGCGCGTGCGGTGTTCGCGACCGTGCAGCGGTTCCCGATGGCCGACGAGGTCGTCAACGACTGGCCCGACCGTTACCTGGCCAAGGTCGACGACCTCGGCCCGCGCGACGCGGTGTGCGTGCTGACACACGACACGAAGTTCGACGTCCCCGCGATCGTGGCTGCGCTCGCGACCGAGGTCGGCTATCTCGGCGCGATGGGCTCGCGGCGGACACACGAGCGGCGGGTGGAGCGGCTGCGGGAGGCGGGCGTCGACGACGCGGGGCTGGCCCGACTCATGGCTCCCATCGGACTCGACATCGGCGCCCGCACACCCGAGGAGACCGCGATCTCGATCTGTGCGGAGATCATCGCGTCCAAGACCGGCCGCGCCGCCCCCTCCCTCCGCGACACCACCGGCGCCATCCACTAGCCAGCGAACGAACGACGCGGGCGGCGCACGGCAAACACCGGAGCCCTGCAGCGAGGGAGTGAGCGAATGGACATTGGTATCGAGGGGAGGCGGGCGGCGGTGGCCGCTTCCTCGCAGGGACTCGGGTTCGCGGTGGCGCGTGCCCTCGCGGCGGAGGGCGTGCACGTCGCCATGTGCAGCCGTGACCGCGGGAAGATCGAGCGTGCGGCCGCCGATGTCGGCCACGACGCGGTGCCGATCGTCGCCGACGTCTCGCACGCCGAGGGCGCGGCGGGCTTCGTCGCCGACGCGCGGGACGCGATCGGTGGCGTCGACATCCTCGTGGCGAACGCGGGCGGTCCGCCGCCCGGGACCTTCGAGACGACCGCCCTCGACGCGTACGCACCGGCCTTCGAGCTGAACTGCCTGTCGACGATCGCGATGTGCACGGAGGCCGTGCCCGCGATGCGCGCGCAACGCTGGGGGAGGGTCATCGGGATCACGTCGATCGCGGTACGTCAGCCGATCGCGAACCTCATCCTTTCGAACACTGCACGCGCCGGTGTCACGGGCTTTCTGAAGACGCTCGCCCGTGAGCTCGCCTCCGACGGCGTCACGGTCAACTCGCTGCAACCGGGGTCACATGCGACCGAGCGCATGACCGCGCTCGGCGGTGACCCCGAGTCGATCGCCGCCGCGGTCGCGGCGGGGGAGATGGGCCGACCGGAGGACTTCGGCGCCATCGCCGCGTTCCTCTGCTCCGACGCGGCGCGCTTCCTGACCGGCGCCGCGATCCACGTCGACGGCGGCGCGTACGCCGCGCTGCTCTAACCGCTGTGTTCGTCCACGTCGCGTGCTTCCGCTGGCAGGAGGGAACCGGTCCCGACGACGTCGCGGCCGTCGCCACCGCCCTCGGCGAGCTACCCGCCGTGATTCCCGAGCTGCGGGACTACCGGTTCGGACCGGATGCGCATCTCGCGGAGGGAAACCACGATTTCGCGGTCGTGGCCACGTTCGACGACACGAACGGGTACCGCGCGTATGCCGAGCACCCGGCCCACCTGCGGGTGCTCACCGAGGTGATCCGGCCGCGGCTCGCGGCCAGGACCGCGGTGCAATTCGAGACCTAGCCGCGCTGCTCCCGACCGGACCGGGACATGGCGCAGAATCGCCCGGATCGGGCGTCGGACCCGGGCCGGCGAGCGCCTACGCTTCCTCCTATGTCCGTCTCGGCCGCGCCGGTGCCAGCTCGAAGCGCGTCCGCGGGACGGATCATGACGATCCCGAACGTCATCTCGCTCGTCCGGCTGCTGTGCGTGCCCCTGTTCCTGTGGTTGCTCTTCGGCGCCGACCGCCGTGTCGCCGCGATCGTGCTCCTGGCCGCGCTCGGCGCGACCGACTGGATCGACGGATGGATCGCGCGTCACTTCGACCAGGGGAGCGAGCTGGGCAAGGTCCTCGACCCGACCGCCGATCGCGTGCTGCTCCTCGCCGCGGTCGCAGCGCTGATCGTCGACGGCAGCGTTCCCGCTTGGGTCGGTGTGCTCGTGATCGCGCGCGAGCTGATCGTCAGCGTCGCCGTGCTCGCGCTCGCGCTCGCGGGCGCACGCCGCATCGACGTGCAGTGGGCGGGCAAGGCGGGAACCCTCGCCTTGATGTTCGCCCTGCCCGCGTTCCTCGCCGCCGACACCGCAGCGGCCGGATCCGCGGCGCGGGACCTCTTCCTCGTCGCCGCGTGGGGCTTCACCATCGGCGGCCTGATCCTCGGGTACTACGCCGTCGTCACCTACATCCCCCAAGCCCGGGCCGCGCTCCGTGAAGGACGCGCGGCCCGTCGTCCAGAGGACCGGCCGTGAAAGCAGTGATCCTTGCCGGCGGTGAGGGCACCCGCCTCCGCCCGCTGACGAGCAACCAGCCCAAGCCGATGCTGCCGATGGCGAACAAGGCGATGATGGAGCACATCGTCGCCCTGCTCGCGGAGCACGGCTTCGACGACATCGTCGTGACCGTCGCGTTCCTGGCCAACCAGATCCGGAACCACTTCGGCGACGGGTCCGACTTCGGGGTGCGCCTGCGGTACGCGACCGAGGAGACACCGCTCGGCACCGCGGGCTCCGTGCGCAACGCGGCCGACGAGCTCGACGACACCTTCCTCGTCATCGCGGGCGACGTGCTCACCGACATCGACCTCACCGAGGTCGTGAAGGCCCACCAGGCCGCGGGCGCGTTCGGCACCATCGCGCTGAAGCGGGTCGAGAACCCGCTCGAGTTCGGGATCGTCATCACCCGCGACGACGGCACCATCGAGCGCTTCCTCGAGAAGCCCACCTGGGGTCAGGTCTTCTCCGACACCATCAACACCGGCATCTACGTGCTCGAGCCCGCGATCTTCGACTTCATCCCGCCGGGCGAGCAGATCGACTTCTCCGGCGACGTGTTCCCCGAGGTGCTCGACCGGGAGCTGCCGCTCCTGGGGCACGTCGCCGACGGCTACTGGGAGGACGTCGGCACGCTCGAGGCGTACATGCGGGCCCACCACGACATCCTCGACGGACGGGTGAAGGTGGACATCGCCGGGTTCGAGATGGCCCAGGGCGTGTGGCTGGGCGAGGACGCCGACATCGACCCGAGCGCGCACATCGAGGGTCCGGTCGTCATCGGCGACAACTGCCGCATCGAGGCCGGCGCCCACCTGCGCGAGTACACGGTGCTCGGCACCGACGTGGTCGTGAAGCACGACGCGTTCCTCGAGCGCGCCATCGCGCACGACCACGTCTACGTCGGCCCGAACGTCCGCTTGCGCGGCTGCGTCGTGGGGCGCTCGACCGACCTGCGCGGTCACGCGCGGGCGGAGGAGGGCGTGGTTCTCGGCGACGAGTGCTTCGTCGGTGAGCACGCGGTCATCAACCCCGGCGTCAAGGTGTACCCGTTCAAGACGGTCGAGTCGGGCGCGATCATCAACTCGTCGATCGTGTGGGAGAGCCGCGGCGCGCGCACGCTCTTCGGTCGCCGGGGCGTGCGCGGTCTGGCGAACGTCGACATCACGCCGGAGGTCGCGGTCCGTCTCGCGATGGCGTACGGCACCTCGCTGAAAAAGGGTGCGACGGTCACGACCAGCCGGGACACGAGCCGCGTCTCGCGTGCGCTGAAGCGGGCGATCATCGGCGGCCTCAACCTCTCCGCGGTCGGCGTCGACGACATCGAGCTCGCGACCGTGCCCCTGACCCGCTTCCAGATCCGCAACGGGCAGTCGCAGGGCGGGATCACGGTGCGGCTCGCGCCCGGCGACCCGAACCAGGTCGAGATCCGGTTCTTCGACGCCGACGGACGCGACATCGACGAGGCCGCGCAACGCAAGATCGAGCGACTCCTCTACCGCGAGGACTACCGGCGCGCGTTCGCGGGCGACATCGGCGACATCGTGTTCCCGCCGCGCGCGATCGAGTTCTACAGCGCGGCCATCGAGCGTCTCGTCGACACGCGGGCGGTGCGCGAGCACGGCTTCAAGGTCGTGCTCGACTACTCGTTCGGCGCGAGCTCGCTCGTGCTGCCCACCGTCCTCTCGAAGGTCGGGGCCGACGTGCTGGCGGTCAACCCCTTCGCGAGCACGGTGTCGGCCGCCGCCGCCATCGAGGATCAACGGGCGCGCGTCGGGCGCATCATCGACCTCGTTCGCGGCTCGGGAAGCCACCTCGGCCTCGTCATGGATCCCGACGGCGAGACGACGACGATCATCGACGACGAGGGTCACGTCCTCTCCACCGAGCAGGCGCTGCTCACGTTGTTGACGCTCGTCGTCGACGCCAAGCCCAACGCGCGGATCGCGCTGCCCGTGTCGGCGAGCTGCGAGGCCGAGCGCATCGCCAACGAGCACGGCGCCGAGATCGTCTGGACCAAGCTCTCCGCCGCCCACATCATGGAGGTGGCGTCGAGCGGGGGCATCGACTTCGCAGCGTCGCAGGAAGGCGGGTTCATCTGGCCCGACTTCCTGCCCGCGTACGACGCGGTCGCGACGCTGGCCAAGCTGCTCGACCTCCTCGCGGTCACCGGTCGTTCGCTCTCGTCGATCGTGCGCAAGCTGCCCACCGTGCACGTCGCCCACGAGGCAGTGGCGACGCCGTGGGAGCGCAAGGGGGCCGTCATGCGCGAGGTGGTCGAGCGGGCGAAGGACCGCGAGCTCGTGCTGGTCGACGGCGTGAAGCTGCTCCACCAGGACGGGTGGGCTCTCGTGCTGCCCGACCCCGAGGAGCCGCTGACCCACGTCTGGGCGGAGGCCGCTTCCGACCACGAGGCCCGCCAGCTCGCCCAGGAGTACGCCCGGAGGATCCGCCAAGCTCTGCGTTGACTTGGCCGCGATGTCCATGAGCGCCGCCCCGGAGTCGGAGCGGGGCGAGCGGGATTGGTGGCCAGCGGCGCCCGACCAACAGAGGCTCGCACGGCTGACGCGTCCTGGCGATAACTTCTCGGCCGCCCCAGCCGCGAGAGAACGAGCGAGACGACATGGAGTTCCCCGAGGATGTCCGGTACACGCGCGAGCACGAGTGGGTGCGCGCCGACGGTGCGCGCGCGACCGTCGGGATCACCGACTACGCGCAGGACGCGTTGGGCGACGTCGTGTACGTGCAGCTGCCCGACGTCGGCGCCAACGTCGTCGCGGCGGCGAGCTGCTGCGAGGTGGAGAGCACCAAGTCCGTCTCCGAGGTGTATACGCCCGTCACGGGCACGATCGTCGAGGTGAACGAGGCGCTGACGGAGACGCCCGAGCTCGTGAACCAGGCGCCGTACGGCGACGGGTGGATCTTCGTCGTCGAGCTCGCCGACACCGCGGAGGTCGACACGCTGCTCGACGCGGGCGCGTACCGGGCCTTCGTGGAGGAGAGCTGAGCGCGTGCCCGAGTGGCGACTGATCGACGACATCGGCGTCGATCGCTCCGGTGCCGAGCAGATGGCCCGCGACGTCGCGTTGCTCGAGGAGGTCGCCGCGGGTGGGCTTCCCGCGCTCCGGCTCTCGACGTGGCGCGGACCGACGCTGTCGCTCGGCCGGTTCCAGCCCGACGACGACGTCGACGCCGCCGCGTGCGCGCGCCTGGGTGTCGAGGTGATCCGCCGGCCGACGGGCGGCCGCGCGCTCCTCCACGGCGCCGACGTGACCTACGCCGCGGTGCTGCCCCGTCCCGGCGGTGACGCGGGCACCATCGACGCGCTCTACGGGCTGCTCGCCGGAGCGCTCATGGCGGGGCTCGCGCGTCTCGGCGTGGCCGCGACGGTGGGCGAGGGGCGCGGCCCCGCGGGTCCGGCCTGCTTCGCGGCCGCGCAGGGTGCCGATCTCAGGGTGGGGGAGCGGAAGCTGTGCGGCTCGGCCCAGGTGCACCGGGCCGGCGCCGTGCTCCAGCACGGGTCGGTCCTGTGTGGGCGGTTCCCCTTCGACGAGACCGACCTCCTCGCGTACCCGGACGCGGCGGCGCGGGCCCGAGCGCAGCACGCGCTCGCGTCCCGGACCGTCACGCTCGAGGACCTCGGCGCGCCGGCCGACGTCCCCACGGTCGCGCAAGCGCTGGTCGTGGGGTTTCGTCAGACCCTCGACCTTCGGTGGAGGTCGACGGTTCCGTTGTGAGGTGTCCTCGACCGAGCGCGACGCGGCCCGACCTCGTGGCGTAGCTCTCCACCTGCGGCTGACGTCCACGCTTCGTTGAAGCAGGGGGTCCCGGTCGGTACCCTACGTGCGATGTTGTGTCCCCGCTGCGGTCATCCCAACGAGGAAGGTGCGAACTTCTGCTCCTCGTGTGGTTCACCGCTGCCCGGGGACGACACCACGGTGACCCTGAGCCCGGTGCCCGAGCGGGGCGAGCAGGTCGAGACGACCATCGCGCTCGGGGAGCTGCCGGAAGGCACCGGGATGGTCGTGGTGCGGCGGGGCCCGAACGCAGGGAGCACGTACGTGCTGGATCAGCCGTCGACGACCGCCGGGCGCCACCCGGACTCCGACATCTTTCTCGACGACATCACCGTGTCCCGACGTCACGCCCTGTTCGAGCACCGCGAAGGCGCCTACGTCCTGCGTGACGTCGGTTCGCTGAACGGGACGTACGTGAACCGCGAGCGCGTCGAGGAGCAGCCGCTGCGCAGCGGTGACGAGCTGCAGATCGGCCGCTACATCCTCACGTTCCTTCTCTCCGGGCGTCACGAGGGCTGACGATGGCCGACGCTCGCACCCGTGCCGAAGCCGTGTCCCGCGGGGGTCCGACGCACCAGTCGATCGGCGAGGTCCTCGCGACGTTGCGCGAGGAGTTCCCCGACATCACGATCTCGAAGATCCGATTTCTCGAGAGCCAGGGGCTCATCGATCCGGAGCGCACGCCGTCGGGCTACCGCAAGTTCTACGCCGCCGACGTGGAACGGCTGCGCTGGATCCTGCGTCAGCAGAAGGAGCACTTCCTGCCGCTCAAGGTGATCCGCGGGCGTCTCGAGGAGCTCGAGTCGTCGGGAGACGTCGGCGCGGTCGCCGACCTGGAGGCGAACGGTAACGACGACGGCACCGCGGTCACGCTCGACCTCGAGCCGTCACCACCCGTCGCCGACCCCGACACCGCGCCGTCGCGGGGGCGCCGCCCGACACGCTCCGATCGGCGTGCACGGTCCGCGGGCCCGGACGTCTCGATCGAGGACGACTCCTCGGAGGAGGAGCTCGCCGTGAGCGCGACGGGAGCGAGCCTCACCCGCGCCGAGCTCGCGCGCGCGGCGGGCCTCGACGACGCGCAGCTCGAGGAGCTCGAGTCCTACGGGCTGCTCAGCCCGTCGATCCAGACCCGTGACCGGGCGCTCTTCGACGAGGACGCCCTCGCGGTGGCCCGGCTCGCGGCCGGCTTCTTCCGACACGGCGTCGAGGCGCGCCACCTGCGGATGTACCGCCAGTTCGCGGAGCGCGAGGCGATCCTCTTCGAACAGGTGCTGCTCGGCGTGTTGCGCCAGCGCAACCCCGAAGCGCGCGCCCGGGCACAGAGCGAGCTCGAGGAGCTCGCGCGTCTCGGTCGCGGTCTGCGCACCGCGTACCTCCGCCGCGCCGTTCGCGACGTCTTGAGCGAGTGACGGGCGTTCCCGGCCGGGACGACCCGCGCTGGGGTCCCTTACTCGACCGCGGACAGCTCGCGCAGCGTGTCCGACGGCTCGCCGGCGAGATCGAGGCCGATCATCCCGAGGGCGTCCTGCTCGTCGCGGTGCTCAAAGGCGCGCTGATCTTCGCGTCCGACCTCGCGCGCGCGATCCGCAAGGTGCCAGCGGAGATCGACTTCATCGCGATCTCGCGCTACGCGCCCGATTCCGGACGCGTGCGCATCACGAAGGACCTCGAGGCGGACGTCGCGGGGCGCGACGTGATCGTGGTCGAGGACATCGTGGACACGGGGTTGACGCTGTCGTACCTGTTGCGCCAACTCCAGGAGCGCGGACCGCGGCGGCTCGACGTGTGCACGTTGCTCGACCGTCCTGCGCGTCGCATCGTGCCGCTCGACGTGCGCTACCGCGGCGAGGAGATACCCGACGTGTTCGTCCTCGGCTACGGGCTGCACCATCACGACCTGTACCGCAACCTTCCCGTCGTGGTCGAGGCCGACCGTCGCGCGCTCCGCGACGATCCGGGGGCGTTCGTGGACGAGTTGTACCGGCGCGACAGCCGCGCGTAAGGCGCGAACGCGCTGGTGCGGGTCGTGCTCCGGCGCTTCGGGATAGGGCGCGGTGCGCCCCGGGCGAGCGGGGGCAATCCGCCCAAACCGCGGTGGTAGGGTGGCGCGCACGACGTCGGGAGGCGAGCCGTGATCCGAGTGTCGCTGGTGGGTGTGCGTGTGGAAGTCCCGACCAACCAGCCGATCGTCCTGCTCCGCGAGCAGGACGGCCAGCGACACCTGCCGATCTTCATCGGCCCACCCGAAGCGACGGCGATCGTGTACGCCCTGCAGGGCATGGAGACGCCACGGCCGCTCACCCACGACCTGTTCAAGTCGGTGCTCGACGAGCTGGCCGCGAAGCTGGAACGGGTGGTCATCACCGAGCTGCACGAGGGCACGTTCTACGCGGAGATCGAGATCCAGCAGCAGGGCGCCACGCACCGCATCTCCTCGCGTCCGTCCGACGCGATCGCGCTCGCCGTGCGCTACGACGAGCAGGTTCCGCTCTTCGTCGAGGAGGCCGTGCTCGACGAGGCGGGCGTGCTCTTCGAGTCCGAGGAGGAAGAGGAGCAGATCGAGGAGTTCCGCGAATTCCTCGACCAGGTCCGCCCCGAGGACTTCGCCCAGTAACCACTCCCACGTCGGGACCCTCGACCTCGACGTCACGCAGGGTGAACGCCCACGACACGTTGACGTCGAGGGGCCGGCCGGGGTAGCGTCGACACTCTCGTAATTACGGGCGTGGAACTCGCCGGGCGACGGGAGCGCCGGCGGGCGACCCACGGAGCGGAGGCGCTCGGGTCGGCACGCCCGTGAGCAACCTCACTGAGCACGGTATGCACGTGGCAGGGCCGACGCGGGGGCGACGATGAAGGACGAGGACGAGACCGACACCGGCTTCCGGGGCCCGCAGGTCTGCAAGCTGGTCGGCATCTCGTACCGCCAGCTCGACTACTGGGCCCGCACCGACCTGATGCGGCCGTCGCTGGCGGACGCGCAGGGCAGCGGCACCCAGCGCCGCTACTCGTATCGCGATCTCGTCGCGCTCAAGGTCATCAAGAGCCTGCTCGACGCGGGCGTGTCGCTGCAGACCGCCCGCAAGGCGATCGAGTACCTCCGCTCGCACATGGGCGCGGAGATCTCGTCGGCGAGCCTCGTGCTGAACGGCACCAACTCGGTGCTGGCGCAGACCGGCGAGGATCTCGTCGATCTCGTGCGCCAGGGCCAGGGCGTGCTCAACATCGTGCCGCTCGGCGCCGTGGTCGAGGAGCTCGACGCGAGCATCCACGAGCTCGAGGACACGCGTCCGCATCCCGCCGGACGCGGCGCGGCCCGCAACGGCCGGGGTCGCGCCGGAGCGCAGGGGGGATAGTCATTTCGGTCCTGCCCCACGAGCAGGTGCGCTTCGCGCACAACTCCGAGCGGCAGTTCGCGAAGCTGCTCGACTTCTACGACATCGCGTGGGAGTACGAGCCCCGTCAGTTCGTCCTCGAGCGGGATCGTCAGGGCAACCCGGCGCAGGCGTTCACGCCCGACTTCTACCTCCCGGCCTACGACCTCTTCATCGAGATCACCACGCTCAACCAGAAGCTGGTGACGCGCAAGAACCGCAAGGCGCGCCGGCTGCGCGAGCTCTACCCCGACGTGCGCATCAAGGTGCTGTACCAGCGCGACTACCTACACCTGCTGGTGAAGTACGGGCTGGAGCCGCCGTCGCAGCTCGGCGGCGAGCCGCTGCCGGTCGAGGTCCGACCGCTGCGCTTCGACGTCGACGACGACGAGCTCGCATCGCCGTCGGTCGCGCCCCCGCCGCGTCCCGCCGTCGACCGCCGCGCCGAGTCGGCGTGACCGGATCGGCGTGACGGAGTCGGGATCACTGCGACGCAGCCCCCTGCACGCCGAGCACGTGGCGCTCGGCGCGCGCATGGCCGAGTTCGGCGGTTGGGAGATGCCGATCCAGTACTCGGGGGTGATCGAGGAGCACCGCGCGTGTCGTGAGCGCGGGGTCGTCTTCGACGTGTCGCACCTCGGCTCGGTCTGGACGCGCGGCGCGGGCGCGTTCGACGTCCTGCAGTGGGCGTTCACGAACGACCTCCGCCGGATCGAGCCGGGACGCGCGCAGTACACGCACCTCCTCGATCCCGACGACGGGCACGTCGTCGACGACATCATCGTCTGGTGGTTGCGTGACGACGAGTTCATGGTGATGCCGAACGCTTCGAACACCGCGCCGCTGCTCGACGCCTTGCGCGACGCGGCGGCCGAGCGTGCGCAGGCATGCGCGATCGACGACGTGACGAGCGGACGCGTCGTCCTCGCGGTGCAGGGCCCCGAGGCGCGCGCGCTGCTGGAGAGCGTCGCGCCCGACGCGGCCGCGACGGGACGCTTCCGCGTCGCACGCTTCACCTGGGAGGGCCACGACGGCTGGGTTGCCGGGACCGGCTACACGGGCGAGGACGGCGTGGAGTTGCACGTCCCGGCCGCGGGAGCGGTGACGTGCTGGCGCGCACTGCACGGCGCGGGGTTGCTCCCGGCCGGTCTCGGAGCGCGTGACACCCTGCGGCTCGAGATGGGGCTGCCCCTGCACGGTCACGAGCTCGGTCCCGGCATCACGCCCTACCAGGCGGGGCTGCGGTGGGTCGTGCGTCCCGACAAGGGCGAGTTCCGCGGCCACGCCGCGCTCGCGGCCGAGGAGCGTGCCGGCGTGGCCCGGTGCCTCCGGGGCCTGCTCCTCGACGGCCGGCAGGTGCCGCGGACCGGGTACGCCGTGCTGCGGGGCGACGAGCAGGTCGGCGAGGTCACGAGCGGCAACTTCTCGCCCGTACTCGAACGGGGGATCGCGCTGGCGTTCCTGCGGCCCGACGTCTCCGAGGGGGAGGTGGTGGACGTCGACGTGCGGGGCCGGCGGGCGTCCGCCGCGGTGGTGAAGCCTCCGTTCGTCCACCGGTGATCGTGGCCGGGTAGTCGTTCCGGGCGGGCCCCGTCCGCGAAGATGGGGGCGCGCACTGGGCGACGAGGGAGGCGCATGGGTCACTACGTGCCGCACACCGAGGCCGAACTGGCCGCGATGCTCGGGTTCCTCGGCCTCGAGTCGCTCGACGACCTGTACGCGCACATCCCCGACGCGGTGCGCCTCGCTGGTGGGCTCGACGTCGCGCCCGGGGCGTCGGAGAGCGACGTGCTCGCGCGGATAGACGCGCTGGGGGCGGCCAACCAGCCCGCGGCGGGCGGCTTCGTGTCGTTCGCCGGGTTCGGCGCGTACGAGCACGAGCTTCCGGCCGCGGTGCGGGCGCTGACGTTCCGCAGCGAGTTCGTCACGTCGTACACCCCGTACCAGGCCGAGCTCTCGCAAGGCGTGCTGCAGGCGCTGTTCGAGTACCAGACGATGATCTCGTCGCTGTTCGGGCTCGACGTCGCGAACGCGTCGCTCTACGACGGCGCGTCCGCCGCGGTGGAGGGCCTCAACCTGGCCGCGGCCGCGACCCGGCGGAAGGTCGCGTGGGTGTCCGCCGCGGTCCACCCGAACGTGCGCGAGGTGATCCGCACGCTCACCGCGCCGCGGCTCGAGCTTCGCGAGGCACCGATCGTCGACGGCGTGACCCGCTGGCCCGACGACCTGGGCGACGCCGCCGCGGTGCTCGTCGCGTACCCGAACGTGCTCGGTTGCCTGGAAGACGTCGCCGATGCCGCCCGGCGCGCGCACGACGCGGGCGCGCTCCTCGTCGCGTACGCGGATCCGGTCGCGGCCGGGCTGCTGCGCTCGGTCGGGAGCCTGGGTGCCGACGTCGCGGTGGGGGAGGGGCAGCCGTTCGGCACGCCGCTCGGCTTCGGTGGGCCCTACGTCGGCCTGTTCGCGACCAGGCAGGCGCCGTACGTCCGCCGGTGGTTGCCGGGGCGCCTCGTGGGCGAGACGCTCGACGCCGACGAGCGACGCGCCTACGTGCTGACGCTCTCGACGCGCGAGCAGCACATCCGCCGGGCCGACGCGTCGTCGAACGTCTGCACCAACCAGACGCTGATCGCCATCGCGGCCGCGATCCACCTCGCATGGCTCGGATCGTCGGGACTGCGCGAGCTCGCCGTGCGGTGCGCGCGCGGGGCCCGCTACGCGCGCGAGCAACTCGTGCGCATCCCCGGCGTGGAGCCGCTGGCCGACACGCCGACGCTCTACGAGTTCGGGCTGCGCACACCGGTGCCCGCCGCGACGGTGCTCGAACGCCTCGCCGAGGAGGGATACCTCGGCGGCGTCGACCTGGCCCCGCACTACCCGGAGCTCGGGAACGCGTTGCTGCTCGCGGTGACGGAGACGCGCACGAAGGCCGAGGTCGACGGATTCGCGGCCGCGTTCGAGAAGGCGGTGCGGTGAGACGTAGCGCAGGCGTGGGCGGGGCCCGGGAGGCCGGAGCGAAGTCGACCAGTGAGGTAGCGATGAGCTCGGTCCCCGAGCTGCTCACCACACCGAACGCCGGGCGGGCGTCGTCCGCGGCCGTGATCGGTCGCGACCGCGAACCCGTCGTGTTCGAGCTGTCGTCGCCGGGGCGTCGGGGGTGGTCGTTTCGCGCCACGGGCATGCCCGAGTGGGACGCGGCGGAGCTCGTGGCCGACGCGCATCGCAACGACGCGCCGCCCGTCCTTCCCGAGGTCTCGGAGCGCGACCTCGTCGCGCACTTCACCCGCCTGACGTCGCGCAACTACTCGGTCGACCTCGGCGCGTATCCGCTCGGATCGTGCACGATGAAGTACAACCCCAAGCTCTGCGACGTTGCGTCATCGGTGCCCGGCCTCACCGGCGTGCACCCGGCCCAGCCGGCCGAGCAGACCCAGGGGTGGTTGCGGCTGCTGGCGGAGCTCGAGGACGTGCTGTGCCGGGTCACGGGCATGACCGCGGCGACCCTGCAGCCCGCCGCGGGTGCGCAGGGCGAGCTCACCGGTCTGTTGCTCATGCGCGCCTGGCACGCGGCGCAGGGCTCGGTGCGCACGAAGGTGCTCATTCCCGACTCCGCGCACGGCACCAACCCCGCGTCCGTCACCCTGGCCGGGTACCAGACCGTCGAGGTGCCGTCGGACGCGCGTGGCCTGGTCGATCTCGACGCGTTGCGCGAGCTGGTCGACGACGAAATCGCGGGGCTCATGCTCACGAACCCCAACACGCTCGGTCTGTTCGAGACCGACATCGTCGAGATCGCGCGGCTCGTGCACGACGCGGGCGGGCTCCTCTACTACGACGGTGCCAACCTCAACGCGATCCTCGGTGAGGTGCGCCCCGGCGACATGGGCTTCGACATCGTGCACATGAATCTGCACAAGACGTTCGCGGTCCCGCACGGTGGGGGAGGGCCGGGTGCCGGACCGGTCGCGGTGGCGGCCCGGCTCGAGGAGTTCCTGCCCGGCCCGCGTCCCGCGCTCGATGCTGCGACGAACCGCTACGTCTGGACGACGCCGCCACGCTCGATCGGAAGGATCCACGGCTGGCACGGCAACGCGTTGGCGCTCGCGCGCGCGTACTCGTACATCCTCGCCAACGGTGGTGACGGGTTGCAGCGCGTCGCGGAGGCGGCGGTGCTCAACGCGCGGTATCTCAAGGAGCGCCTGCGCGACGTGTTCGACTTCCCCTACGACGAGCCGTGCATGCACGAGTTCGTCGGGTCGGCGGCGAACGTGAAGAAGGCGACCGGCGTGAAGGCGCTGGACCTCGCGAAGCGCTTGATCGAGGAGGGCTTCCACCCGCCGACGATGTACTTCCCGCTCATCGTCGACGAGGCGCTCATGGTCGAGCCGACCGAGACGGAGAGCCCGCAGACGGTCGAGGCCATGGCGCAGGCGTTCGAGCGCGTCGTCGCCGAGGCCCGGGCCGACGGGGGCGCCGCCGCGCACGCCGCGCCGCGGACCACGCCCGTCTCGCGCGTCGACGAGGTGCTCGCGGCCAAGCAGCTCCGTCTCCGCTGGACACCGGAGTAGGGCGTCCCGGTGGGCCTCGGCCTGCGCCTCGTGGAGCCGGGTGCCGTCGCCGAGGCCGACGCGGTGGTCGCCGCCCGGGGCGACGTGGTGGCCCGCTGCGGCGAGCTCGTCGATCCGGGGTCGATACCGCGGCTGGTGCTCGAGCACGAGGGGCGCGTGGCCGGCGTGCTGACGTTCGCGGTGCGCGGCGACGACTGCGAGGTCGTCACGCTCGACGCGTCGCGGTCGACGACGCGCGTGCGCGGCTGAAGCCCACCATCCCGCCCACCGGTGCCGACGGCATCCCGATCCACGACGAGCTGGTCTTCGAGCTGACCTTCACCTGACACGGCGCCTCCCCGCCGAGTTGAGACGAGTTCCGACTCATGCAGCAGGAATTCGTCCCGACTGACCGACGGGGTGGGGTCAGGCGGGGAGGGCGTCGACGGAGGTCTCGAGCGGGACCGAGACGAGCATCGGCTCGCGCAGCGGGACGCGGGTCGGCCAGTTGCCGAGGCGGTCGCGCATGCCCGCAGTGACCGGTTGCCCGCGCGCGGCGAGGAGGATGCCGTCGTCGGTGACGAGATCGCGGGCGAGCACCGACCCGAACGGGACGTCGTCGAGCTCGCCGAGGTCGACCTCCATGAGGCGCGACCGTCCCTCCGCCTCGCGTGCCGCGGCGAGCTTCTCCACCAGCGTCACGTCGTATGCGCCGGTGCGACGGCGCACGAGCTCGATCGACTCGACACACGACCAACCGCCGCTCGACTCGATCTCCTCGACGTCGCGGGCCAGCTTGAGCACGCGCGCGCCGAGCGGGATCGCGTCGCCGACGGGACCTGCCGCGCCGTCGGCGCCGTCGTAGCGGCGCTCCTGGTAGCGGAGGATCTCGAGCACCCGGTCGAGGCGGGGGATCGGACCGAGCAGACGGGTCGCGACCAGGGGCAGCCGGTCGACCATCGCCTGCTCGTGTGGTGTGAGCGGATTGCCGCCGTAGAGCTTGTCGACGACGTCGGGCGGCAGCGTCACCACGCCGACATCGGCGAGCATCGCAGCGATGTCGATCGCCCACTTCTCCGCGTCGGGGAGATCGGCGACGAGCAGGCTGACGATCTCCGCGCGCCGCACCGTGTGCGCGAACGCCTTCGGGTGCGAGAGCGCGAGCGCCTCCGACAGCGCGCGGATCGTGCCCCGCAGGGTCTGCTCCAGGAGCTCGCGCTCCGCGGTGACGAGCTCGTGCTGGCGCACCGCGTCCTCGAGGGTCTCGCGCAGCTCCGAGGCCCGACACGGCTTGCACAGGAACCGGAACGTGCCCGCGGTGTTCACGGCCGCGATCGCGGCGTCGACGTCGGCGTAACCGGTCAACAGCACCCGCACGACGTCGGGGTACTGCTCGCGAACCCGCGCGAGCAGGTCGGTGCCCTTCATCCCGGGCATGAGCATGTCGGCGACCACCACGCTGCACTGCGGAAGCGTGCGCAACGCCGCGAGCGCGGCCTCGCCGTCGCCCGCGAGGTGCACGTCGAACGAACGGCGCAGGCGCCGGCGGAGCCCCTCGAGCAGCGCGAGGTCGTCGTCGACGAGCAGGACGGTCGGGAGCGTGCGCGCGCTCACGAGACCCTCCGCAGCGCGTGGTCGTCCTGCATGCCGTCGGCCGTGCGGGCCATGAGGGCCTCGAGCCCGGGCAGGCGGTCGGTCAGCCCGAACGTCACCAGCTCGTCCTGGAACGACGCAGGGAGGTTCCGGTCGCGGTCGAACGAGCGCACGAGCACGTCGGCCAGGTACACCGCGTCCGTGATCTCGACGACCGGGCCGTCGGCGCTGCCGGCGATGAGCGGGGCCATGTGGTTCCGTGCGACGGCCTCGACGATGGGCTGGGGGAGGCCCCACATCGCGAGCAACGACGCGCCGAGCTGATTCACGGTCGCGCCCCGGACCTCGGGCGGCTCGTCGCCGTCCTCCGGGACCGACACGAAGTCGTCGGGCAGCTCGGCCGCGAGCACCAGCCGTCCGATCGCGTGCACGAGCCCGGCCGCGAACGCGGCGTCGGCCATGCTGCGATCCGACGTCAGCTCGCGCGCCACGGTCGCGACGAGCAGCGAGTGGCGCGCAAGCGTCGCGAGCGCGGCGCCGTCCGCCGCGGCACCCGCGGGCGGCAGCAGCAACCCGCCCTCGAGAAAGATCGCGCGCAGGCACTCGACCCCGAGGTAGCGCACCGCGGTGCTGACTCCCGCCTGTCCCGCGACGGGCAACCCGAAGAACGAGGAGTTCACGATCTGCAAGAGCTTCGCGGTCGCGGCGACGTCTTCGACCAGCGCGCCCGCGATCGTGTCGACCGGCGTCGTCGCGTCGTCGAGCAACGCGGGGAGCCGGTCGGTGGTGCGCGACGGACTCGGCAGCGCGGCGACGTGACCGACCGCGCGGCGCAGGACCGGGTCGTCGACCAGGTCGTGGAACATCAGCCCGCGCGCGATCGTGCTCTTGAGCTCCGCGCCGTTGCAGGGCTTGGACCGGAACTGGTGCGCGACGGGCAGCGTGCGCAACGCGAGCTCCGGGCC
This sequence comes from Acidimicrobiia bacterium, assembly GCA_036558745.1. Lineage (GTDB taxonomy): Bacteria > Actinomycetota > Acidimicrobiia > IMCC26256 > JAMXLJ01 > JAMXLJ01. Next base: position 116,540 of record DATBEZ010000033.1, on the reverse strand, counting down.
GGTGTGACCCGAGAGCACGATCCGCAGCGTCTCCGGGCGCCGTTCGCGCGCCCAGCCCAGCAGCTCGACGCCGTCCATGCCCGGCATGAGCATGTCGGTCAGGATCGCGTCGAACGGCTCGGCCTCGAGCAGCTCGACGGCCTGCGCGCCGCTGGTCGCCGTCGTCACCGACCAGTAGCGACGCTCGCTGCGCAGCGACCGGCCGAGCGCGTCGACGACGCGCGCCTCGTCGTCGACGACGAGCACGCGCTTCACGCCCGACACGGTTGCTCCGGGGGAGTGGGGAGCCCCGCGATCGGGAGGCGCACCACGAACGTCGCCCCGTCGGCGGGCGTGGAGACGAGCTCGACCGAGCCGCCGTGGTTCTCCGTGACGACGCCGTGGACGAGCGCGAGGCCCTGACCCGTTCCCTTGCCGACCTCCTTGGTCGTGAAGAACGGCTCGAAGATGCGCGAGCGCAGCTCGGGTGGCACGCCCGGTCCGGTGTCGGACACCTCGATCACCGCGTCGTCGCCGTCGCGCCACGTGCGCACACGGATCACACCGCGGCGCCCAGAGGAGCCCACGTGCTCCTCGATGGCCTCCGCCGCGTTCAGCAGGAGGTTCAGCAGCACCTGGTTCACATCACTCGGGAAGCAGCGAACGGCCGGCACTTCACCGAGCTCCGTCTCCACGTCCGCGACGTACTTCAGCTCGTTGCGCGCGACGGTCAACGCGGACTCGATGGCCTTGTTCACGTCGAACGCGCGCTGCTCGCGGTCCTCGGGATGACCGAACGCCTTCATCGCCTTGACGATGCGGGCGACGCGATCGACACCGTCGAGGGTCTGGTCGACGGCGCGGGGGACCTCCTCGCGCAGGTAGTCGAGGTCCGCGGTGTCGAGTGCGTCGCGGATCGCGTCAGCGGTCGGCGGGTCGGTCGCGGCCGCCTCGCTCAGGGCCACGAGCCGCTCGCACAGCGCCAGCAGGCCGCCGAACGCCTCGTCGAGGAAGTGCACGTTGTCGCCGATGAACTGGATCGGCGTGTTGAGCTCGTGGGCGATCCCGGCGGCGAGGCGACCGACCGCCTCCATCTTCGCCCCGTGCTGGCGCTCGATCTCGAGCCGCTTCGCCGGCGTCACGTCCTTCACGAGGCCGACGAGCCCCGTGGTCCCGGCCGCAGGCCCGGGCACCGACACGAGCGACAGGTCCACCCACACCGTCGCGGTGCCGGAGGTCAGGCGCAGCTCGGTGTCGAACGACGCCGCGCCGCCGGCGATCAGCTCCGCGATCCCGGACCGGAGACCGGGCGCCTGGGACCGGGCCACGAAGTCGGCGAGCGCCCGGCCGGCGAGCGCGGCCTCCGGGTGGGCCAGCATCTCGGCGAGGCGGGGGTTGGCCCGGCGGATGCGACCCTCGTCGTCGAGCTCCACGACGCCGGTACCGGCCCCGCCGAAGAGCGCGCGGAAGGACGCGGCGTCGTCGCGGGCAGGATGGCCGAGCCTCACGGGCGGTTCCGCGGGCGCGATCCGCTCGGCGGTCATGCGCACACCTCCGCGGGTTCCATCGGCTCCCGGCGCCCACGCTTGAGCATCCCCGAGGAGAGGAACGGCGCGGGCCCCTGCGCAGGCCCGGCCACGGGGGGCAGGGGCGGGGCATACCGCAGCCGGGCTGCGCGATGACCCAGTTTACATAACGTGGATTATGGGCGGTGGCGGGCCGGAGGCACCGCCCATCATCCGCACACCCCGGACAGCGCAACAAAGTGAGGGTTTTGGCACCAGGTCCGGGCGCACGGGGGGGCCGATCAGTTTGGATGGACGGCTGCGAGCCTGACGAGATCGCCCGGGCCATTGCGGCGCACGGGTCGTGGAAGCTGCAGCTGGTCGACGCGGTGCGGAAACTGTGGGATTCGGTTCGGCAGGCGGCCGACGCCGAGGCATGTCCGTTCGGGCGGTGGCTCCACGAGACCGTCGGGGCGGATGCGGCGCCCGGGAACTCTGCCGACGTGCAGGGCCTCCATGCCGAGTTCCACCGGCTCGCGAGCGAGGTCGTGGAGCTCGCCGTCGCCGGGAGGGCCGCCGAGGCGCAGACGGCGATGAGCGCGTCGAGCCGCTTCGCCGCCGCGTCGGCGGCGTTGACGCTCGCGCTGGTTCGCTGGCAGGACCGGGCTGCCTGAGCCACGAGGCCGCAGCACGTCGGCCGTGATTACAGCTCGATCTCGTCGTCGGTGAGAACGCCGTGCTCGCGGAGGAAGTCGTCGAGACCCTCGGCCAGGCGGAGATCCGCCAGCTCGTCGAAGGGGATCCACGCGGCCTCGTCTGCGTCGTCACCGGCGACGGGCACGGTCGCGTCGAGCACGTCGACGACGAAGTCGAGGATCACGAAGTGGTACGGCGCGCCGCCCTCGTCGCCGATGCGCTCGACCCAACCGAGGAAGCTCGACACCACACCCTCGAGCCCCGTCTCCTCGGCGAGCTCGCGCACGACGGCCTCGCGCAGATCCTCCCCGAAGTGCACGCGGCCACCGGGGACCGACCAGCTGCCGGCTGCGGGACCGTGTCCGCGCCGGACGAGCAGCAGCTCGTGACCGCGGGTCGCGACCGCGCCCACCGCGAGCTCGGGGACGGGCCCGGCGGGGGGCGCGTCCGCGTTCACAGGACCGACCGGTGCATGACGAGGACACGTGCGGTGAAGCCCGACTCTTCGAAGAAGTTCTTGGCCGCGCGGTTGCCGGGGAGCGCGTACGCGTCGACGCCGATGCATCGGGCCTCGGTGCAGAACGCGAGCACCGCGGCGACCATCGACTCCCCCACGCCGACTTCGCGCGCGCCCGCCTCGACGTAGAGGTCGGTGATGACGCCGAGACGCGCGCCGTCGTGGAGTGTCTCGACCACCACCGCGGCGAACCCGACGATGACACCGTCGATGGTGCCCACGACAACGTGCGCGTCGTCGCGCTCGAGCATCGTCGCGTAGGCGTCGTCGAGCGGCTCGGGCAACGCCTCGCGCTGCGACCACACCGGGCCGCCCCGCGTCGACGAGAGCTCGGCGCGCAACGCGCGCGCCAGGCGCGCGATCTCGGGGACGTCGTCCGGGCAGGCGGCGCGGCTGGCCTCCACCGGTTCAGCGGACGAGCTGGTCGATCTTGCCGAGAATGGTGCGCCGGCCCCGCCCGTGGGTCTCGTAGGTCCGGATCGCCTCGAGCTCGTCGAGCCCGAGGCCCGGCAGTCGCGACACGACCTGTGATGCGGACAGCTCGTCGTAGTCGGGGATCGGAAGACCCGACGGCGACGGCGGGATGCCGGCGCCCGCACCGTTGGTCCCGCCCGCGTGCGACGCAGCCGGCGCGCTCGACGCCGGTATCGCGGCGTCGGCCGCGTCCTCGAGGCTCGCGGTGTCGACCGGCTCGTCCTCGCTGGCCTCCACGACGTCGACCGCGGAGTCGACCGCGCCCGCGTTGTTGCCGAACGCGTCCTCCCGGTGGATCACGAGTCCCGTGAAGGTCTGCTCGGCGCGCCCGCGCGCCTCGGTGATGTGTCGCTCGACCTTCTGGCGGACCATCGGCGCGCCGTAGTCGAGCGCGAAGCGCCCGACGGCGCGCGCCTGCGTGACCTTCTCCTGGGCATTGTGGCGCCGGCGCTCGAGCTCGGCCCGGCCCCGCGCCGCGAAGCCCTGCAGCAGACCGGGCACCGTGTCGCGGGCGAGTGCAGCGAGACCGAGGGGCGCGTAGACGAGGACATCGAGCGCGCGCTCGACGGGACCATCGTGGTTGTCGTCAGTCACCGCGGCCTCCCAGGGTGGCCGGCGGCTCCGCCGGCGCTCCGGTGCGTCCCGAGTCTAGGGACCCGGAACTGTCCCGGTTCGAGCCGTCCCGGCGTCGGCGGACGATGACGACGATCGTCGCCGCAGCGACGGCGATCGCGCTCCCCCACACGACCCAGTCGCCGTAGCGGACGTAGGGGGTCTCCCCCGTCGTGGTCGTGACCGCACCGGTGACGACCGTGTTGCGGAAGAGGTGGGTGCGGCGGAGCTGGTGGCCCGACGCGTCGAACACCGCGGTGATGCCGGAGATCGACGCGTGCAGCACCGGCCGGGCCGTCTCCGCGGCGCGCATCTGGCTCGTGTCGAGGTGCTGCGCCGAGTTCGCCGAGCGCCGGTACGACCGGTTGTTGGTGGTGACGACGATCGCCTGCGCGCCGTCGCGCACATAGCTGCGAACGATGGGAGCGAACGCGGTCTCGAAGCAGATGACCGAGCCGATCGGTCGGTTCGCGACGTGGAAGATGCGGTCGCCGTGGCCCGCGTTGAACAGGGTCTTGATCTGCTTCGTGGCACCGATGTGACCGAAGATGCTCTGCATCGGGATGTACTCCCCGAACGGGACGAGGTGCTGCTTCGAGTACTCGCCCTGCAGGCGGCCGCCCGGCTCGTAGAGCAGGTTGGTGTTGAACGAGCGGCCGCGGGCATCGGTGGTGATGGCGTTCGCGAGCACGTCGGCCCCGTGGGCGCGGGCGACGGCGACGAGGCGGGTCCGCAACGCCGGATCCTCCTTCGGATCCGAGTCGAGGGAGGACTCCGGGAACACGATCAGGTCGTAGTGGCCGTGCAGCCGGGCCGCCAGGCGGAGGTGGCTGTTCGTGAGGTACTCGTCGTCGACCTCGGCCTGGGTCAGCTCGCGGTTCTTGTCGTTGCCCTGGATCAGCGCGTACCGCAGCGTGCCCGTCGACTTGGGCGTGAACCGGGCCACGTCTGCCACCGCGACCGCCGCGACGAGCGCGACGAGGCCGAGGACCGCCATGCCGACGTCGCGGCGTGAGCGGCGGCGTGCGCCGGCCGCGACGTCGACGAGCAGCGCGCTGGCGGCCACGACGACGAACGACACCAGCGGGACGCCGCCCCAGCTCGCGAGGGCGCGACCGAACGCGATCCCGTGCAGGGCGTAGCCGACCTCGCCCCACGAGAACCCGCCGACAGGGAACCGCGCGATGACGGCCTCGAGGACCACCCACGAGGCCGCCAGGATCCACGGTCCGCGCACGCCCCTGCGTCTCTGGCTCCCCCCACTCCCGCTCGAGGGGGCTGCGCCCAGCGGAGCTCCGCTCCGTCCGCATCCCGAGAACCACGCGACCAGCGCGCCGGTCGCGGCCCACGACGCGGCGAGGATGAGCACGAGCGGCACGATCGCGACCGCGCCGAAGTACCACACCCAGTACACGAGGACGCCGTAGTAGGCGACCCCGCCCGCGAGTCCCGTGAGCGCGCCCTGTCGCGGCGTCGCGCCACGCCACGCCCACCAGAGCGGCACCAGCGCGACGAGCGCGAGCGGACCGATGTCGAACGGAGGACGGGCGGCGGCGAGGAGGAGGCCCGCGGCGACCGCGGCGCCGACGCGCGCGCGGGTCCGGGGCGATGTTGACGGAGCTGGCTCGCGCGGCGCGTCCGGCTCGTCGAGATCGGCGGTCGCGGGCGGAGCGGAGGATGAGACCAGCGGGGCGATCCTGACCGGGCGGGCGATGGTCCGCCGCGACTTCAGGCGCAGTCGCGACAGACCATCTTGGCCTCGTCGGCCAGCTGGGTGCGAGGCAGGACGAGGAAGCACGACGAGCAGAGGAACTCGTCGGCGCGCCGGGGCAGGATCCGGGCCGGCCCGTCGCCCCGCTCGTCGGTCTCGACCTCTTCGTCCTCGACGTCCTCGTCGTCCTCGAGGCTGCCGCTCGCGGTGCGTTCCTGGAGCAGCACGTCGAGCGGCTCCTCGACGTCGTCGGGATGCAGCTCCTCATCGAGGTCGACGATCTCGTCGTCCTCTTCTTCGGTGGTGGTCAGCGTGGCGGGCGCGGTCGGTACCTCGACGCCGGCCTCGCCATCGGTGCCCGCGTCCTCGTCTTCGTCGAGGACGTCGAGCATCTCGTCGTCGTCGTCTTCCTCTTCGTCTTCGAGGTCGAGGTCGTCCTCGTCGAGGTCCTCGACGTCCATGTCATCGTCGTCGAGCTCTGGCTCGTCGTCTTCGAATTCGTCTTCGGCCATGGTGGGCTCCACCGCGGGGGCGTTCGGATGGTGGGGGGTCCCCTACCCGACGGCTCCCACGGAGACTCGTGGGACTCTGCACTCGGGCCCTTGGGGGGCGGCAGTATAACGCCGACCCCCCGATGCTCCGATCGACGCCACGTAACGGACGGCGGGCCCCGCGCATTCCGCGAACGCGAGGATTCCGCGCGTCACCTTCGCAGCGGCGTCCGTGCACGGAACACGTTCGCCGCGCGCGCGGCTCCGACAGCGCGACGCGTCGAGATGGTGAAGCGGGGCCCAGGAGGCCGTTGGGGCCGCTGTGTCGCCCGTGCCGCACAGCGGCCGGGGTATCGCAGCGTTCTCTACTTGGCCTCCTGGACCCCCGGTCCCTCATGCCCCCTTCCGGCGGCGCGATCGCTCCGCCGAAAGGCCCACGACCGGCTCAGGCTGTGGGGACGTGGAGTAGTGAGCCCGAGAACGCACCCCGCTGTCAAGCGGAGGCATGCGACGTCGCGAAGCGCTGACCTGCTCCCCCGCGCGTCGACGCTGGTCATGCGCTCACAAGAATTTCACGGTCGTCGCGCGATGGACCGCCCGGCGCGCGCGCAGCGCGCGTCGGTGACGGCAATCACGTACGCGGCGCGGTCCTTCGCTGCTCCGCGGCGCGCTCCGACTCGAGCCGTTCGAGGTCGTAGGTCCCGTGATCGACGTAGCGCATCGCGGCCGCGATCGCGTGGTGCCCGGCCTCTTCCGCGATGAGTCGGTGCATCTCCTGGGCGACGCGCCGGTACGCGGGATGACCCTGTGGTGACGATCGCAGCTCGAGCAGATGGAAGGCCTCGCGCGCGTTCATCTGCATCACGAAGCGGATCCGGTACGCGAGCGACACCGCGTAGGGCGCGTGCTCGGGGAAGTGCGGCGCGAGCGCGTCGTACAACGACGCGGACCGCTCCATCGCGTCGTCGAAGTGCGCGCCCAGGCCGGCTTCCGTGACCGCGTCGGGCACTTCGTAACCGTGCTGCGGTGTGAGCGCTTGCCACTCGATCGTCATCAAACGGTGACGTTGCAGGTCTCGGAACGCGCCGTAGTCCGCGAGCACGTCGAAACGGTACGACGTGCGCTCGAAGCCTCGACCCGGCTTGTGGCGCCGGTTGGCCCGCTCCCCCACCGCCGCGCGCAGGATGGCGGTCTTCTCGTCGGTGCCGAGCCGTCGAACGCGCGCGAGCACCTGGTCCTCGGGCAGGTTCGTGTACGGGTAGCAGACCGCCGCGAGCATTTTGTCCTCGCCCTCCGGATCGAAGTCCGTGAGGGTCACCGGAGGCCGTGGTTCGGGCGGTTCTGCGCCGAAGATGCGGTACGCGACGTCGGCCACATCGGCCCGGATGTCCTCGAGATACCGGCTCCACGCGACGCCACGCTCGGGCCGATCGACGCGTGACAGGAACGACGGGATCACCTTGCGGAGCTCGTGCAGCATCAAGTCCGCGTACTGGCGCGCTTCGGGCAACGGGTGTGCGCGCATGCGCAAGAGCAACGCCTCGAACCCCTGCCCGCTGCCGTAGATGCCGACGTTCGACAACGTCGCCGCGGGAAGGATGCCACGGATCGCGTCGCACGCCTTCGCCTTGATCGTCTGCTTGTAGACGAAGTCGGAGTCGCCGGGCTCCTTCGGATAGCGTTCGCGCGCCCAGTCCAACATCGCGGGCAGCAGCGTGCGGTAGGTGTCGAAGAGCGCGTCCATGTCGGCGACGTAACGCGCACCGACAGGCGAGCTCGTGATCGCGGGATCGCGCCAATAGCGGTAGCGGCCGCCGAGGCGCGCGTCATACGGGATGTAGCGCGTCGACTGCTCGAGATAGGACATCAAGCGGCCCCACTCGAGGATCTTGGTCAAGAGGTTCGACGCCTGCTCGCACGCGAGGTGCACACCGCCGAGCTGCGCGACCGAGTCGTCGCCGTACTCGAGGAACACGCGCTCGTAGAGCTCCTCCGCGCGTCGCAGCCCGATCGTCGCGTCGACGGTCAGGTCGCCGGTGAGGTCGAGATTGCCGACGAACTCGTCGAGGAACAACCGCCGCAGGCTCTTCGAGCTGCGCGAGTACCGCGCGAACAACGCGCCCTTCACGACCTCGGGCAGGTTCACGAGCGCGAACACCGGCCCACGCAGGTTCGAGAAGTAGGGGCGAAGGACCGCCGCCTCCTCCTCGGTGAACTCCTCGTCGACGTAGAGCATGGGCGGCCGAGCGTACCCCTGCCCCCTCCGCCCCCCGTGGATGTCGGCATCCACGGCTGCGCTCCCGAGTCGCTCCGCGGGAGGTGGGTCAGACGAGGAGGCGCAGCGCGCCGGGCAGCACGTCGACCGTCATCTCGCGCACCCGGCCCAACGGCCGGCCGTCGACCTCGAGCGGCAGCACCACGTCCGCGTGCACGGTCACGCTGCGTCCCGCGGCCTGCACGATCCGGGGATGCGGGACGTGCCCGCCCTGGGGCAGCCGGTGACGCATTTCACGCCGCTCCCGCGGCGCGAGCGCGTACACCTGGCACTCGATCCGGCCGTCCCCCGGGTGGCCGCGGGGCACCACGTCGAGGGCGTGGACGAACTGGCCGCTCGCGATCACGACGGTCGTGGCCCGGCCCGTGCGCCGGTCGCGCCCGTCGACGGCGAAGTCCACCCCGCGCGCCCGCGTCCAGGCCCGCACCCGTTCGGGCGCCGGCCCGAGCACGATCGCGTTCACCGCGAGACGGGGCGCCCGGCCCGGCACCGTGACGCGCAACGCGTCCAGCGCGACCGCGGTCGCACCGGGCGCGCCGGGCCCGAGACCGAGGGCCCGGGCGAGATCGGACGCGGCGGTCGGCTCGAAGCGGACGAGCGCGCCCCCGGCGCCCTCCACGACCGCGGCGAGATCCGCGTCGTCACCGCGCACCTCGATCGCCGCCGTCGCGGTCGTCGGCTCACCCCACGGGGCGCCCTTCTCGATCACGGGCCGAACCGGGCCGCGCTCACGTCACCACGCTCGACGCGGCGATCACCCCGCGGAAGCAGGCGTCGGCCGCCGCGGCCGCGGTGTGTCGGGTGAGATCCGACGCGGCCGCTTCCGACAGCTGGCGCAGCAGGTCGATCACCTGCTTGACCTGGCGGACGAAGTCGCCGCCCGTCAGCTCGTCGTCGAGCACGTCGGCGAGGTGCTCGCCGCCCGCCCACGCGTGGATCGCGGCCGCGAAGCCGGGGTCGGGCGCACGGGTCTCGGGCAGCCCGGCGTCGGCCTCGTCGCCGTTCAGCTCCCGCGCGAGACGGTCCAGCTCGCGCCACCGTCGGGCCAGGCGGCTCGTCGGCCACCGCGGCGGCGCGGGCGGACGGCCGAGGTCGGGGCCCCGGCGCTCGTAGGTGAAGCACGACACGAACGCCGCGAACTCGCGCGGGTCCAGGTCGTCCAGCAGACCGGCCTCGAGCGCCTCCGCGACCATCAGGTCGGTCTCGGTGTAGAGACGGGTGAGGCGGCGCCCGGCCGGGCTCAGGCTCCAGTCGTCGACGTAGCCGCGCGCCTCGAGCACCCGGAGCACGCGGTCGAACTGGCGCGCCAGCGTGTCGTTGCGGCCGCGGATGCGACGTTCGAGCCGCTCGATCTCCTTCTCCAACCGATCGATGCCCGCCACCGCGCGCAGCCGTTGCGCGCGGCCGCCGTCGCGGCGCTCACGGCGTGGCGCCCCCTCCTCGGCGGCCACGGGCCGGGGTGTGCGCAGGCGCGCCTTGCGCAACGACTCCGCGACCTCACGGCGGAACCCGGTGCTCTTCGGCGCGAACGGGCGCGGCAGCTCGATGCTGCCGGCCGGCGTCGGCGGCTCGCGGAAGTCGCGTGGCCGCAGCTGGACCAGCTCGCGCTTCGCGGTGAGCGCCAGCACCTGCTGGCCTCCGCGGCCGTGACCCTGGCGCAGCACCGCCACCCGGCCGCCGTGGCGGCCGATGACGAGCACGTCGCCCGGGCGCAGCGCCGCGAGGGCCTGGTCGACGCGACTCCCCCGTCGGGCGTCACGCCGCTCGTCGGCCTGCTCCAGCATCCGCCGGTACTCCTCGACGTCGCCGGGAGCGATGCCCGACGCGGCCTGCTGGCGGGCGAGCAGCTCGCGGTCGCGTTCGAGCCGGCGCTCCAACGTCACCGTGTCGCGGTCGGTGCGGTACTGCGCGAACGACAGGTTCAACAGATGGTGGGCAACCTCGCGCGGGTAGCGGTTCACGAGGTTCGCGGCCATGTTGTAGGTCGGGCGGAACGACGACGTGAGCGCGTACGTCCGCCGCGACGCGAGACCGGCGACCTGGTCGAAGGGCACGAACGGGCTCCAGCACACGATGGCGTAGCCGAGGTCGTCGATGCCGCGACGGCCCGCACGGCCGGTCAGCTGGGTGTACTCCCCGGGCGTCAGGAACTCGTGGTGCTCGCCGGTGAACTTGGAGAGCTTCTCGATGACGACCGAGCGCGCCGGCATGTTGATGCCGAGCGACAACGTCTCGGTCGCGAACACGACCTTGACGAGCCCCGCCGCGAACGCCTCCTCGACCGCCTCCTTCATCGGCGGGACCATGCCCGCGTGGTGGGCCGCGATCCCCGCTTCGAGCGCGCTGGCCCACTCGCGGTAGCCGAGCAGGTCGAGGTCCTCGTCGGACAGCGACGCGGTGCGGGTCTCGGCGATCCGGCGGATCTCGGTGCGCTCGTGGGTGTCGGTGAGGCGCAGGCCCGCGGCGAGGCACTGCTCCACTGCCGCGTCGCAGCCGGCGCGACTGAACACGAACACGATCGCGGGCAGCATGCGGTCGGCCGCGAGCCGTTCGACCGTCTCGGCCCGACCCGGCGTGCGCAGGCGCAGGCGTGGTCCGCCGCGCGGGCCGCCGCCCCGGTGACCGCGCGTGTCGAGCCGGGCGGCGTCGGGGTTGGGCCGCTCCTCCCCCGCGATGGTGACGAAGGTGGGCAAGAGGTGCAGCGCGTCGCTGCCGCGCTCGCCGACCAGGTACAGGTGCTCGAGCTCCACGGGACGCCGTTCCTCGATCACCGCGGTCGTCTCGCCGCGCACCGTGCGCAACCAGTCGGCGACCTCCTCCGCGTTCGACACGGTGGCGGACAGGCACACCAGGTCGACCTCGGCCGCGAGGTGGATGATCACCTCCTCCCACACCGCGCCCCGGAACCGGTCCTGGAGGTAGTGCACCTCGTCGAGCACGACGTAGCGCAGACCGTCGAGCGCGGGTGAGCGGGCGTAGATCATGTTCCGCAGCACCTCGGTCGTCATCACGACGATCGGCGCGTCACCGTTGACCGAGTTGTCGCCCGTCAGCAGACCGACCTGCTCCGCGCCGTACGCGCGCGACAGGTCGTGGTACTTCTGGTTCGAGAGGGCCTTGAGCGGTGTGGTGTAGAAGGCCTTGGCGCCCTGGGCCCGGGCGAGCGAGATCGCGTACTCGGCGACGAGGGTCTTGCCCGAGCCCGTCGGCGCCGCGACGAGCACCGAGACGCCGGCATCCAGGGCGTCCAGCGCGCGCTCCTGGAACGGGTCGAGCCCGAAGCCCACTGCGGCCTCGAAGTCGGCGCGCAGGTCGCGCCGCTCGCGCACGGGCCCGGCGTCGCTCACGGCGCGGCGCCCGCCTTCGTCGTGGTCGTGGCCGCCTTGGTGGTCGTCGGCGGCGGCTGGGCTCCCGACGTCGGGCTCGATCCCCCGTTCGTCGTCGCCGTGGTCGGGGTGGACGTGGCCACGGTCGTCGGGGTGTTGCCTCCCGAGGAGCCCGTCGGCCACAGGTAGATGATCCCCGTGGTGCCGCCGAGGATCACGACGGCCGCCGCACCCGCCTTGAAGAGCTCGCCTCGGGGCCGCGGCGGTCGCCACCCCCCGCGCCGGGGACGGGCGCGCTTGCTCATCGTTTGAGGATCCTTCCGATCAGGATGCACGCCTCGTAGAAGACGTACATCGGGACGGCCATGAAGAACAGAGAGTACGGGTCCTGGCTGGGGGTGATCACCGCCGCGAAGATCACGATGACGACGATCGCGATGCGCCGCCAGCGGCGCAGCTGGGCCGTGGTCAGCACGTGGGCGATGAGCAGGAACATCAACACGACCGGGAACTCGAAGGAGATCCCGAAGGCCAGGATCATCAGCCCGACGAGCGAGAGGTACTTGTCGGCGGCGAGCAGCGGGTGCAGCGACGACCCGCCCACGCTGATGAGGAATTCGAGGGCCTTGGTGAGGGTGAGCAGCGCGACCCAGCCGCCGAGGGCGAAGAGGATCACCGACGAGACGATGAAGGGGACGGCGTAGCGCTTCTCGTGGGCGTGCAGGCCCGGGGTGACGAAGCGCCACAGCTGCCAGAGCCACACCGGCACCGCGAGGATGACCCCGCCGTAGGTCGCGACCTTGAGCCGCACCAGGAACCCGTCCAGGGGTCCGGTGAAGATCAGCTGGTCCTGCTTCCCGTGGGTGGCGCTCTTGTAGTACCCGACGAAGAAGCTGATGATCGAGTTCGAGAAGATGAAGCAGACGATCGCGGCAGCGACCACCGCGATCAGCGAGATGAAGATCCGTCGACGCAGCTCGGCGAGATGCTCGACCACCGTCATGTGCGCGTCCGGGTTGCGCGGTGGACGGCGGAGGAACCGCAGCGGGTTGCGCACGGGGTCGGGTCAGGAGGCGTCCGGCCGCGGCGGCGGGCGGAACCGTGAGGGCGCGCTCGCCGGGCGCGCCGGGGGCATCGTCGAGGTCACCGCGGGCGGAGCGGGCGGCGCGGGCCGCTCGTGCGCCACCGACTCGACCCGGGTACCCCCCGGGGTGCGGAACCGTGACGGCGCCGCCGCCGGCGACGGGCCGGGCAGGGGACGCGACGGTTGGAGGAGCGGGCGGGCCGGCGGCAGCTGGGGCGACGGCCCGGTCGCGGTCGGGTGGAACGGCGCGGTCGGCTCGTCGTGGTCGTCGTCGCCGAGGTCGAGGAGGTCGCTGAAGTCGCCGCGCAGCGAGTCCTGGAGCTTGCGCAGCTCACGCATCCCCCGACCGACCTGGCGTGCGACCTCCGGCACCTTGTTGGGTCCGAACACGAGGAGCGCGACCACCACGATCACGAGGATCTCCGGAACGCCGAGGTTCCCCAACGGCTCCTTCCCTCCGGCTTCCGGGCTGGTGGCGCCGAGGCTCGGCGCGCCGTCGATGCTACCGCCGGTCGCTGTGGGGCCCGGTTCGCGCGCGCCGGGCCGCGCGGGAGAGCTCACGACGCAGCGCGGCCACCGCGGGCACCACGCCGGCCCGTGTCCGGGCGACCGTGCGCGTGGTGGCGGTCAGCTCGCGGGCACTCCGACGGGCGCCGAAGAGGATCACGACCGCCCCGAGCGCGACGACCGCGAGCGGGAGCAGCCAGAGCGTCGGCACGTCGCGACCCTACGCCGCAGGGCTCCCGACGGGCGCGACCGTCGAGCGTGTGCGCGGCTACGGAGGAGCGGGGATGTCGGGCGCCGGCCCGTGGCGGTCGCGGGGTCGGTCGTCGAGGGGACGGCCGGCACCGGTCCGGCCTCACGCCGGGCCGGGGCGACTAGCGGGGCAGCGACTTGCGCACGACCTCGGTCAGCTGGTCGAACCAGTCGTCCTGGCGCAGCAGGAGGTGGAAGTCGAGAAGGTCGTCGGGCGTGATGCCCGGCCCGTCGTGGTTCTCGAGGAGCTCGGCGGGACGACGCCACACCTGGAGCCGCACGCCCGAGGAGACGAGGAGGTCGACGATCCGACGGCTCGCGTCCTTCGCGACCGCACGCTCGCACGCCGGGCAACGGAAGCAGTAGGAACCGCTCTCGTCGTCGGAGCACACTCGCACCGTCAGGTCTGAAGCACGGAGCTGCACGTCTCCGCAGCTCGGGCAGTTGGCTCGAATCGTGGTCACCGGAAGTCCCCTTACTCCTGTCCGCACACACCAGATCGGCAGGGGTTCCGGGTGTCTTAAGCATTCGCAGGGGGCTCACGCTGCGTGGTGAGAGCCCGGTGCGACGGGGCTGGGCACGGCGCTGTGACCCGCGCGACGATCGGTCGCATGGCACCCATCGCGTTCGCCCATCGAGGCGCGCGTCTGGAGGAGCGCGAGAACACCATCCCCGCGTTCGAACGAGCCCTGAAGCAGGGCGCGACCGGTCTCGAGTCGGACGCGTGGCTCGCCGCCGACGGCGAGGTCGTGCTCGTCCACGACGACGTCTTCCGCTCCGGGCTGCACCGGATCCACGTCGCCCGTACGAGCTCCGACGAGCTGGCGCGACACGGCGTTCCCCGTCTCCGTGAGCTCTACGAGACGTTGGGAACGGACTTCGATCTCTCGCTCGACATCAAGGAGCAACGCGCCGCGGTTCCGGTCATCGAGGTCGCGGCCGCGTACGGCTCCGACGTGCTGAAGCGGCTGTGGATGTGCACGCCGCACGTCCCGCTCCTCGAAGCGCTGCGGCCCGACCATCCGGACGTCCGGCTCGTGCACTCGACGCGCAAGCAGAAGATCGGCGTGCCGATCGAACGGCACGCGGCCGACCTGCGCGCGCTGGGCGTCGACGCGATGAACATGCACCACACCGACTGGACCAAGGGTCTCGTCGCGCTCTTCCACCGCTTCGACGTGCGCGCGTTCGCGTGGGACGTGCAGGAGACGCGCTATCTGCGCGCCGTCCTCGGCATGGGGATGGACGGCATCTACTGCGACCGCGTCGACCGCATGATGGCCGCCGTCGGCGAGTGGGGTTAGTTGTCACGAGGCGTCACCGCGCGCGGGGCGAGCCCGACGAGTAGCTACAAGAAGCCGAGGCGACTCAAGGGCCATATTCGCACGAAGACTCTGCCGACGATCTTCGATCTTGGTATCGGACCGAAGACGGTCGAGTCCTTCGAGAACTGCCGGTTGTCACCGAGCACGTAGTACGAGTGCGCAGGGACGCGGTAGGGCCCGAACTGTTTGGACCGCACATCTTTCGGCAGGTACGGCTCCTTGAGCAGCACCCCGTTGATGTACACGTGCCCGTCGGCGCGTCCCTCGATCGTGTCGCCAGGCAGGCCGATCACACGCTTGACGAGGTCCTTGATCTGCGCGGTCTCCGTTCCCGGCGGCGCCGTGAAGACGACGATGTCGCCGCGGTGCACGGGATGCAGGTGGTAGCTCAGCTTGTTGACGAGCACGCGGTCGCCGACCTTCAACGTCGGCACCATCGACTCGGACGGGATGTAGAACGCCTGGAAGAGGAACGTCTTGATCAGGAACGCGATCCCGAGCGCGCACAGGATCAGGACGACCCACTCGATGATCTGGCGCTGGCGCCCCTTCGTGCGCTGCCGGCCGCGGCGACCGCCGCCGTCGGCGCCGGGGACGACGTCGTCGTCGGGGCCCGGCGGCACCGGGGGCGCGCCGGGCGCGCTGTATTCGCGCGTCGCGTCGGCCGCGGCCCAGGGATCCGACGCCTCCGGCTCCCGGCCCGCCTGTTCGCCGGTCCCCGCGCCACGCGGGGCCGGATCCGGGAAGCGCGCGCTCATGAAGACAGGACCGCTGCAGGCATCGGAGGCCCATCCTCGCATGTCGCCGGTCCCGCGCACGCACAGCCGCCGGAAACTCTCAGCCGGGGGCCCCGTCACCGGCGCCGGGCCGGTAGCGCGCCAACACCCGGGCCGCGGCACGACGGGCCGCGTCGCGCTCGGCCGGCGGATCGAGCACCGTCGCCGCCGGGCCCACCCGGAGGAGCAGGCGGTCCAGCCAGGCCTGCTCGCTGATCGCCAGCGTGACCCGCTGACCGCCCCCCTTCTCCTCGACCACGTCTTCGGTCGGGTAGGCCTCCGCGACCCAGCGCGCGCTCGCGTCGAGTCGGAGCGTGATCCGCAGGTCGTCGGAGCGCGGGTGGTAGACGAGGTCGTCCGGGCTCAGGGGCGACGAGGGCGGCTCGAAACGGACGCCGGTCGGCCGGACGGCGCGGACCCGGTCCACCCGGAACAGCCGCTCCCCCTCGGCCCGGTGGCAGTAACCGCCGACGTACCAGGCTCCGAACGCGTGGAAGACGCGCATGGGGTCGACGCGGCGCGTCGTCATCTCGTCGCGCGCGTACGAGTAGTAGTCGAGCTCGACCTGCTCGCCCTCCTGCGCCGCGTCGCGCAGCACGTCGAGGAACGGCGCGCCTCCCACGTCGACCGCGAGGCCGCGTGTGGAACCGAGCGCGGCCGCCAGCTTTTCGAGCGCACGCGCCAGCGGGCCGGTCGGATCCGAGCCCGGCATCGCGAGCAGCCCGCGACCCGCGGCGAGGAGCGCGAAGCCTTCGGCCGGGGTGAGACGCAACGGGCGCTCGAAGTACTCGGCGAGACGGATCGAGACGCGGTCACCGCGCAGATCGACGTCGATGAGCCGGTCCGCGGTGTACGGCGGCAGCCCACAGAACTGGAGCAGCGACAGCTCGCGCTCCAGGTCCCGGCGGCTCATGTTGAAGCGGGCCGCGAGGTCGTCGAGCTGCTCGTCCGGATGGCTGAGGATCCAGGGAACCAGGGCGAGCACCCGACGCAGACGCTCGGCCGCCAGCGGCCGGGGGCTCACGGCGTCGAACCCGTCGTGGCGAGGGCTTCGAGCCACGCGACGACCTCGGCCCGCACGTCGGGTGGGCCGAGCACCTCTGCATGGTCGAGCAGGTCGAGGAGCCAGTTGCGAAACGCCTCGCGGTTCACGACCTCGAGCGCCACGACGACGGAGCCGTCGTCGTGGCGGTCCTCGACGGCATCGTCACCGAGCTGCTCGGTGACCCAACCGGCGCGCGTCGCCGCGACCAGCACGCGGGCGCGCACCGGTCGGTCGTCGCCGTACGACATCGGGTCGTCGCGTACGAAGCGCGCCGGATCGAAGTCGTCGGGGACGTCGAACGCGCCACTCGCGCCGACCTCGACCTCGCTCTCGATACGGTCGACCCGGAAGGCGCGCGACGCGTCGCGGTCGCGATCGTGACCGACCACGTACCAGTGGCCGAGCCGCAGCGCGACACCGTAGGGCTCCAGCTCCCGCCGCTCACCCCGATACGTGAAGCGCACCAAGGCCCGGCGCGCGCTCGCGTCGAACAGCTCCCCGAGGACCGGGCTGGTCGGCAGGTCGGCGAGCGCCGGAGCGCGCTCCCCCGCGATCCCACCGAGCTTGAGCAGTCCCTCGCGCGCGTCGTCGCCTTCGAGACGGACCGCCGTGACCGCCACGTGGAGGGCCTCGCGCTCGTCGTCCGTGAGTCCGAGCTCGGGGAGGTAGTACCGGTCCGGGTGGATCCGGTAGCCGACCTCGCCCCCGCCCAGCTGGTCGAGGAGCTCGACACTGATGTCGATCCCGAGGCCGCGCAACGTCTCCTTGTCGCGCTCGAACTGGCGACGACGCGACGCCTGCTCCTCCGGGTACGGCGGCGACACCCGCTCGGCCACCTCGTCGAGCGTGAGGGGACGGCGCGTGTCGAGCAGCGTCGCGGTCAGGTTCAGCAGACGTTCGAGGCGATCGGCCATCTCACCCCGGCGCGGAACGCACCCATCGCGCCGCGAGCGCGCCCGCCGCGGCCGCGCACTGGAACAGCACCGGATCGTCGGCAACGGGCCGTCCCATCGACACCACGTCGAGCCCCCCTGGCCCCAACGCGTCGAGCACATCCGGCACGTCGACGCCGACCACGTCGTGACGGTCCGGAATGCCCGCCGCAGTGAGGTCCTCGCGCAGGCGCGCTTCCGCGTGGCCTCCGATCGCGGGCACGACGACGGTGGCGCGATCGCGACACGCGAGACGCAGCGTCGTGAGCGTGTGGTGCGACACCCCGCGGTGACGCGGCCGCGGATCTGCGAACGACGCGCGGAGGCACGCGATCGGCCGTCCGCCGAGTGCCGACGCGGCGTCGAGGACCGGGCCGACCTCGATGCCGGAGAAGCCGAGCCGGGTGCCCGTGCCGACGATCCCGGGTCCCATCGCGACCACCGCCGCGTCGACCTCTGCGAGGTGGCGCGCCACCGCGAGCGCGGAGTGCGGCGACACGGCCTCGTAGTCGCCGCCGAACGCGTGGCCGTAGGTCACGGTTGCGTCGACCAGTCCCCGGTCGCGTATCGCGGTGACGAGATCGGACAGCGCGAGCGGCAGCGCGGCCCCGTCGCTCATGACGTAGGCGAGGCGCGCGTCCGGTGCCGCAGCCTTGAACCCCGCCGCCACCGCCGGCACCTGGCTGTGCAACGGCGCCGCGACGACCGGCATCCCGGCGATGTCGTCTACCTCGACCAGCTCGGCTGCGTGCTCCTCGGCACTGCCCACGTCGGCCTGGAGGCTGGTGTAACGGCTTTTGATGATGTGTCCCGGCCCGCGCTCGCTCCACCGCTCGCGCTCGAGGTTCCAGTGCACGACGTGCCACCCGCCGGTGCCGAGACCGAGCTCGACCGCGGTCGTGTTCACGACCACGCGGTCACCGGCGTGCACGTCACCGGTCAGCTGGGTGAGCACGTACGCGCGCTCCGGCCCGTCGCCCAGATCGACCTCGACCCGCTGCAGCCCCACCCGCTCCTGCAGCACGCCGACGACTTTCCCGCTCCGAAAGGAGGGCATCAGGGCGCTTCCTGCGCCTGGAGGTGCCGTTGTCCGACGTGAGGCGCTGTTGATGGGCGGAGCGGCGAGCTTGCGAGCGCGACCATCAAAGAGAGGCGATCAAACGTTCCACACGTTCGTCGCGGGCCTTGAACGGGTCCTTGCAGAGGACCGTGCGCTGCGCCTGGTCGTTGAGCTTCAGGTGCACCCAGTCGACGGTGTAGTCGCGCTTGCGCTCCTTGGCGCGCTTGATGAACGCGCCGCGAAGACGCGCCCGTGTGCTCTGGGGCGGCGTGTCGACCGCGACGTCGATGTCGGCGTCGTCGACGATGCGCTCGACCCGGTTGTTGCGCTCGAGCAGGTAGTACAGCGAGCGGGAGCGGCTGACGTCGTGGTAGCTGAGATCGATGAGCGCGACGCGCGGGTGGGTCAGCTGCATGTCGAACTTCTTCCGGTACGCCTCGATGAGGTGGTACTTGATGACCCAGTCCACCTCGGTGCGCAGCTCGAGCGGGTCGCGCTCGAGATGGCTCATCACGTGCTCCCACATGTGCAGCGCCCGCTCCTCGAGCGGTGTGAGCCCACGCCGCTTCGCGAAGCGCTGCGCCCGCGTGAGGTACTCGGACTGGATCTCGACCGCGGAGAGCTCCCGCCCGTTGGCCAGCCGCACCCGGCGGCGGCACGTGATGTCGTGGCTGATCTCACGGATCGCCCGGATGGGGTTCTCGAGGCTGAGATCCCGCCACGGGCTGGCGTCCTCCTCGAGCATGCGCAGCAGGATCGACGTCGCCCCGATCTTGAGGAACGTCGTGTACTCGCTCATGTTCGAGTCGCCCACGATCACGTGGAGCCGGCGGAAGCGTTCTGCGTCCGCGTGGGGCTCGTCACGCGTGTTGATGATCGGACGTGACCGCGTGGTCGCCGACGACACGCCTTCCCAGATGTGCTCGGCACGCTGTGACACGCAGTACATCGCGCCCCGCGCGGTCTGCAAAACCTTGCCCGCGCCTGCATAGACCTGGCGCGTCACGAGGAACGGGATGAGCACGTCGGTGAACTTCGAGAAGTCGCCGTCGCGCTCGACGAGGTAGTTCTCGTGGCAGCCGTAGGAGTTCCCGGCCGAGTCGGTGTTGTTCTTGAACAGGAAGACCTCGCCCCGGATGCCCTCCTCGCGCAGACGCTGCTCGGCGCTGTGCACGAGACCCTCGAGGATGCGCTCCCCCGCCTTGTCGTGGACGACGAGATCGGCGATCGAGTCGCACTCGGGGGTCGCGTACTCGGGGTGACTCCCGACGTCGAGGTAGAGGCGGGCACCGTTCTCGAGGAACACGTTGCTCGACCGGCCCCACGACACGACCCGGCGGAACAGGTAACGCGCGACCTCGTCCGGGCTGAGACGTCGTTGCCCGCGCAGGGTGCAGGTGACGCCGTACTCGTTCTCGAGGCCGAAGATGCGCCGCTCCATCAGCGATGGCGTTCCGCAGCCGGCTGCGGGCTCATCTGGATCGCACTCATCGCTCCACGGTACCGGCCCCGGCGCCACCCGCCAGGGTGGGAACGCGGGAAGCAGGTCGGGCTCCCCAGCCCTACTATGTGCCGATGGCGTTGATGGAACGCCTCACGTCGGTGAACGGGTCCTTTCCGGCGAGCGTGCTCGCCGCGCGCCTCCAGTCCGAGGGTCTCGACTGCGAGCTCAGGGGTGCGGTCGACTCGGTGTACCGGCTCACGGTCGGCGACCTGGCCCGGGTCGACGTGTACGTCCCGGCCGACCAGATGGACGACGCCCGCCTCGTCATGCTCGTCGACGAGGTCGACGCCGCGTGCGAGGGCGACATGCTGAGCCCGGCACGGGCGACATGGCCCCGCTGGGTGCTCCTCACGCTGCTCGCGATGGTCGCGCTGGCGCCGCTCGCCCACCTGCTCTTCACGTAGTGGCGATCACACACCCGTTGCCGTCCACCGGCCCCTGCCCGGTGTGCGGCGTCGACGAGGCGCGTCTCAGCCTCGACGACGCGCTCGACACGGTCCGCACGCTCGGCCGTCGCTACCGCGAGGCCTTCGCGGGACTGCCGCCGGGCGTGGAGCGGGTGCGGCCCGAGCCCGACGGCTGGTCGATGCTCGACGTGGCCGTGCACGTGCGCGACGTGTTGACCCGCCTCAGCCTCGCGCTCGACGATGCGCTCGACGGTCACCACCCGCAATTCGACGACCTCGTGCCCGCCACGCGTCCCGATCCCGCCGGACTCGAGGTGGGCGAGGTGCTCGACCTCCTCGACGCGGCGGCCCGCCGCATCTCGGCCCGTGCCGAGCGCACGTCGATGCTCGCGTGGGACCGCGTCGTCGAGCTCGACGGTGTGGAGCAGCCGGCACGCGCCCTGCTGCAACGCGCCGCGCACGAGGGCGCGCACCACCTCCGCGACCTCCAACGCATCCGCCGCCTGGTGGCTCCCGCTGAAGACGACTGAACCGGTAGTCCCGTGGTCAGCCGCGTTCGACGAGGCGGGCGAGCTTGTCGAGCGACATGTTCCAGCCCAGCTCGTTGTCGGCGGCCGACACGCCGGCCGGCAGGTTCTCGTGCACGCCGGTGACCTCGGTGCCGTGGTCTGCATCGGCCAGCAGGTACGTGATCGTCATCTCGCCCTGCACGGCCGGGTCGTCGGTCTCGAACTCGACGGCCTGCACGACCTCGGTGTCGGGCACCAGCCTGACGAAGTGGCCGTGGAACGAGTCGGTTTGGTCGGTGCTCTTGCCCGCCGTCGTTGGCGCGTCGTAGGTGAGCGAGATCCGGAACTCACCGCCGTCGCGCGCGTCGAACGCTTGGACCTCGCTCGTCATGCCCTCGGGGACCATCCAACGCTGCACCGCGTCGGGATCGAGCAGGGCGCGGTACACGTCGGCGCGCGGGGCGCGGATCCGTCGAGAGACCCGTGTCGTGGTCACGCGACAGCGGTTCCGCGCTCAGCCGTTGAGGATCGTCTCGAGCTCGTCACCTTTGATCCGGCGGAACGCGCGCTTCCCCCGCCCGCGTTCGAGCGCGGCGACCTCCAGCTGGTCGGCCGGGAGCCGGTCACCGTCGGGGTTCGACAGCACCTTCGCGCCGAGGCGGATCGCGTCGGCCTCGGAGATGCCGGCCTGGTACTCGTCTCCGAGGGCCTGGAGGATCGTGTCGGCCTGGCCGCCGAGCACGGTGAACCCTTCTTCGTCCATCACGGTGCCGTCGTACATGATGTGGAACAGCTCGTTGTCGCCGTCGCCCTCGGTGCTCACCTGCGCGACGAGGATCTCCACCTCGTAGGGCTTCATCTCGTGGGTGAAGACCTGGCCGAGGGTCTGCGCGTAGGCGTACGCGAGCGAGCTCGCGGTCACGTCCTCACGCGAGTACTGGTAGCCCTTCAGGTCGGCCAGACGTACGCCGGCGATCTTGAGCGCGTTGAACTCGTTGTAGAGACCGACACCGGCAAACGCGATGCGGTCGTAGATCTCGCTGATCTTGAACAGCCGGCGCGACGGGTTCTCGGCGATGATGACGATGCCCTCCGCGCACTCCAGCGCGATGAGGCTGCGACCGCGGGCGATCCCCTTCCGGGCGTAGTCGGCCCGGTCCTTCATCACCTGCTCGGGCGAGACGTAGAACGGCATGCTCATCGCGGCTGGCCTCCGCCCCGCCGTGTGCGCGCGCTCACAGGCCCGCGCCTTCCTCGCGCCCGCCGATCACCTGCTCGGCACGCTCCGCGATCCAGCTCTCCTCGAGCGCGTGGTAGCCCTGCGCGTCGATGACCGCGACCGTCGGGAAGATGCGCCGGATGAGGTCGGGACCGCCGGTCGCGATGTCCTCGTCGGCCGCGGCGAACAGGGCGCGCAGCGCGAGCTCGATCGTGTCGTCACGCGCCATGCCGTCGCGCCATCCCGACTTGATCCAGTTGCGGGCGTGCACGCTGCCGGAACCGGTCGTCTGGAAGTCGGACTCCTCGTACTTGCCGCCGGTCACGTCGAAGCTGAAGACGCGACCGGTCCCGCGGCGGTCGTCGTAGCCCGCGAACAACGGAACGACGACGAACCCCTGCATCGCGGCGGGGAGGTTGCTCCGCACGAGCGCCGACAGCTGGTTGGCCTTGCCCTCGAGCGTCAGCGGCTCGCCCTCGACCTTCTCGTAGTGCTCGAGCTGCACCTGGAACAGCCGGATCAGCTCGATCCCGGGACCCGCGGCGCCGGCCATCGCGATGCCGGAGAAGTCGTCGGCCGGGAACACCTTCTCGATCCGCCGGCTCGCGATCGTGTAGCCCGCGGTGGCGCGCCGGTCGCCGGCCATCACCACGCCGTCCGCGAACCGGATCGCGACCACCGTCGTGGCGTGGACGACCTCGAGCGGCGCGCCCTGCGGCTCGGCGAGCCCCCTCCCCGGGAGTGTGTGCGGCGCCACGCGTCGCAGCAGCTCGGCGAACGAAGGGCCCGGATCCAATCCGGGCCCGAACATCGGCAATGAAGGCTCTGCCATCGACCGGCGAGCCTAGTCGGACCCCACGCGCACCAAACTCCTGACCCGCTCGCGCACGAGCGCGGTGACCTCCGCGCGCTCAGCGTCGTCGTCGAGGTACTCCGCCGCGCGCAGGATGCGACCCGGCTCGTGCTGCAGCTGCCCCACCGCGACGTTGCACGAGAAGCACAGCAGCCAGCGCACGCGCCCGGTGTCGTGGTCGTGATCGACATGGAGATGCTTGCCCGCTCGAGGCTCACGACCACAGATCGCGCACGGCCCACCTTGCTCAGCGAGCATCCGTTCGTACTCGTCTTGTGTCAGCCCGAACGCGCGACGCAGATGCTCGGCCCGGAAGTCGCGTCGCTCGCGATACTGCGCCTGGTACGCCTTGACGTGCTCGGCGTTCGCACGCTGCCACCGCTGGACTCTCGCGCGATCTCGGCTTCGCGGTTTGCGCGGTACCGAGCGAGGCGTGTCGTGCTCGTGCACTGCTTGCACTCAGGCCGGTGGCCGTCGCGACCAGTCGTGTCCCGAGAGAAGTCGTCGAGGTGCTTGGTCTCGCCGCAGTGGATACACCGCTTCACGGGCCGCGATCTACGAAGGGGGGGTATGACGCTGAACGTCCGACTAAATCGGATATTCAGCTCATTCGCCACCTTTCTGGACATAGTTGCGGACGAATTCCTCTGCGTTCTCCTCGAGTACCGAGTCGATCTCGTCGAGGAGGTCGTCGAGCTCCTCCTTGATCTTCTCGCCCTGCTTCGCAGGCGCGTCGACCTCGGCGGTCTCCTCGACCCGCTCCTTCGGTGCCGGCTTCTTCTTCTGCTCCCGCTCGGGCATCAGGTTCCTCCCTGGCGGCGACTCGCCCGCCGCCTCACGATGCCAGCCGGGCCACGAGCTCGGCGGGCGTCGTGCACTCCTCGAACAACGCGTCGACGTGGGCCTTGCTTCCCCGGAGCGGCTCGAGCATGGGGATGCGCCGCAGCGGGTCGGAACCGACGTCGAGGATCAGACTGTCCCAATTGGCGGCGACGATCGCGTCGGGCCAGCGCGCCAGGCAGCGTCCCCTGAAGAAGGCGCGTGTGCTGCTGGGCGGCTCCGTCATCGCCGTGATCACCTCGGCCTCGTCGACCAGGCGTTCGACCTTACCCGCTCGGACCAAACGCTCGTACAGGGACCGGTCGGGACGAATGTCGTGATACTGGAGGTCGAGCAGCGACAGCTTCGAATCCTCCCAGTCCAGGCCGTCGCGCTCGACGTAGGCCCGCAGGAGCCCGAGCTTGGTCACCCAGTCGAGCTGGCCCTCGAGGGTGGAGGGATCGCGCTCGAGGGCGCCGAGGGTGGCCTCCCACCGGTCGAGCACGAGGTTGCCGACCTCCTCGCCACCGCAGGCCTCGAGCCCCGTCTCGTCGGCGTACTTGCGGGCCAGGCGCAGGAACTCGTACTGCAGCTCGACCGCGGTGCACGTCCCGCCGTCGCCGAGCTCGACGGTGGCCCGGCACGTCGGGTCGTGCGACACCACCCGCATCGCCGCGACGGGCCCCACGACCGAGAGGTCCTTGTCGACGAACTCGTCCTCGATCAGCGCCAGCACGATCGCGGTCGTGCCCACCTTGAGCAGCGTCGCGACCTCGCAGAGGTTCGCGTCGCCCGCGATGACGTGGAGGCGGCGGTACTTCTGCGGGTCGGCGTGCGGCTCGTCGCGGGTGTTGACGATCGGGCGCTTGAGCGTCGTCTCGAGCCCGACCTCCTCCTCGAAGAAGTCGGCCCGCTGGCTGATCTGGAACCCGACCTGGTTCGCGCCGTTCTCCGCGCCGACCTTGCCCGCGCCGGTGAACACCTGCCGGCTCACGAACCACGGCAGCAGGTGACGCACGAGGGTCGCGAACGGCACCGACCGGTCGACGAGGTAGTTCTCGTGGGTGCCGTACGAGTTGCCCTTGCCGTCGGAGTTGTTCTTGTAGACGACGATCTCCTGCCCCGCCGGCAGGATGCGGCGCGCCGCCTGCATCGAGCGCGCCAGTACCCGCTCCCCGGCCTTGTCCGCGCACACGAGCTCGAGCGCGTCGGAGCACTCGGGTGTCGAGTACTCGGGGTGCGCGTGATCGACGTAGTAGCGCGCGCCGTTGGTCAACACCGTGTTCACGAGGTGCGTCTCGACCTCGGGTGGCGCCGCGCCCTCGCGGGCGAAGCCGCGCGCATCGCGTCCGGGAGACTCGTCGTCGAAGTCCCAACCGATCTTGCGGTGCTCGACGTAGCCGTTGATGAGCATGGACGAGGCCAGCACGGGGTTCGCGTCGGCCGCGCCACGCAGCGCAACGCCGTACTCGGTCTCGATCCCGCACACCTTCGGGACGGCCACGAGGCGACTCTACCCGCCGGGGTGGTCGTCGACGGACCGGTTGCGCAGCACGTCAGGGGCGCGACACATCAGGTCAGGGCCGGGAAGACGTCGATCCACACCCGACGACCCTGCCGGTCGACCACGCCCCGGGTCTGGGTGGACACCGCGACTTCGGGTCGTCCCCGCAGGTCCATCCAGCGCCAGTGCCGCCCGTCGACGCGGATGGTGACGCCGGTGTCGAGGCGCACGGCCACCGCTCCCCCTCCGGGCGCGGGACGGAACACGTTGCCGGGACCGGCACACGCCTGACCGCCGTCACCGAGCGGGCTGCGGTGCAGGGTTCCGTCACGCCACACGTAGCGCCCGGTGTGCACGGACGATCTGTCCGTCGACGGCCCGATCAAGCTCGCGAGCTGCGACGTGACGAGATCGCCCGCCGAGGCGGATGCCGCCTCGCCGTCGTCGGAGTGCGCGCACCCGAACCGGTCGGTGTCGTCGGGCGGTGTCAACGAGGTCGGAACCGCGACCGCGTTCGACTGCGGGAAGATGTAGCCGATCATGTCGTCGCCGAGCCCGACGACGAAGCGCCACGGCGCCGACATGCGCGCCATGATCCAATCCTTCACCGGCGCGCCGCCCGCGACCGCGACATCGTCGGGACCGGAGAAATCGCGTGCGAACGTGAACGGGAACACCTCGCCCGGCGCGCTGACGAACTCGCCGTCGCCGATGCGGAGCCACGCGGCGTCGGTGAGGAACGAGTCCCCCGGACCGCCGATCACCGCGCCGGACGCGTCGCGGGAGAGCTTCACACCGTTGCGGTACGCGTCCTTGCCGTTGATGACCCCGATGCTGCTGCCGAGCGCGAACAGCGCGTTGTCGAGATGGACGAAGAACGACCGTCGCCGCACGTCCACCACGGTGCTGTGCGAGCGTGAGCCGTGGGCGAGCGCGCGTTCGGCCCATGTCGCGATGCGCTCGCCCCGTGCCTCGGTCGACGCGGTGTACCCGTAGGACACGCGGGTCGCGTCGGTCGCGTAGATGGTGCGGCAGCCGCCGTTGCCCTGCGAGCTGTACTCGCTGACCGGCGTGAGGTCGCGCGTCGTCGGATACACCTGCGGCATCTCCACCGAGCCGACCGATCCGGCGACGGTGATGGCCACGCCGCCGTATCGCGCTTCGAGCGCCCGCCGGGCGAAGTTGTGCCAGTCCGACGACAGGTGGAGCCGATCCTGCGCGTCGGAGGAGAAGCCGAGCTCCTCTGCGTGGATCCCGTAGTTGACGAGCGTGACGATGGCGCGGCCGCGGAGGTCGCGGGCCTGCATCACGCCGAGCTCCTCGTCGGCGGCGAACGGGTACGACGACCAGCACGTGGTCATGTCGTCGGGACGGGCCTGACCGAACCACAACGTCGCGGGGCGCAGTCGCGACGACGCGAGCTCGATGCTGCGGGCCGTGCGCGCGATCAGGAACTCGACGTAGAACGGGTCGCTGCCCGACGTGAGCTCGTCGGGCCCGCTGATGCCGATCGTGTCCGGCGCAGACTCGTCGTGTGTCGACGTGAACACCATGTCGTCGAGCCCGCGGGCGCCGTGCAGGTCGGTCCGCACCTTCGCGCGCACCCGGTCCCAGATCTCCTTGAACACGCCTTCGTTGTCGACGCTCGTGAGCGCCACCGTCCGGTGTCCCGACGACACGACGACGGTCCGCGCCCACAACGGGTCGAGCACGGCGGTCGGCTGTCGGTCGCCGCCGTCGCCGCCGCCGAGGTAGATGCCGTCCCACCGGCCGTCGGGCGGGGCGAGCGTGCCGTCGGCGCGCGGGGTCGGGCAGTCGAGGAACGGCTCGCCCGCGTCGTGGCGGCCGTTGCCGTTCGTGTCGGTGTAGGGCTCCTCGAGCGAGAGCAGGTGCGGCCCGTGGAACGACGACGCTCCCGTGCACGCGGCGGGGTTGGCGAACCCCGACGACGCGAGCGGCGGCGTGACGTCGACGGCCGCCGCGCCGACCCGGACGAGCGGCGCGCTCTCACCACGTTGGCGTCCGTGCGCGTCGTCGGCCGACGCGGGCAGCGTCGACACCGCGACCACCAGCGCCGCGGTCAGCGCGACGACGAGAACCCGTGCTGATCTCCCCCGCATGACGCGGAGGTTACGACCGCCGCCTGAAGACCGCTACAGGTACTGACCGGTGGTGACGCGCTCGATCTGACGGCCGCCGGTGGCGTCCTCGCCCTCCGACATGAGCGTGCGCACGTACACGATGCGCTCGCCCTTCTTGCCCGAGATCTTGGCCCAGTCGTCGGGGTTGGTCGTGTTCGGCAGGTCCTCGTGCTCCCGGAACTCCTGCTTGATCGAGTCGAGCAGGTCCTGGGTCACGATGCCCTTCGCCGCGCCACCGATCTGACGCTTGATCGAGAGCTTCTTCGCTCGCCGCACGATGTTCTCGATCATGGCGCCCGACGAGAAGTCCTTGAAGAACAGGATCTCCTTGTCGCCGTTCTGGTACGTGACCTCGAGGAAGCGGTTCTCGTCCTCGGTCGAGTACATGAGCTTGACCGCTTCGTCGATCATGACGTCGACGGCCTTCGCGGGATCGCCGCCGGACTTCTTCACCTCGTCGTCGCCGAGCGGCAGCGTCGGCACGAGGTAGCGACCGAAGATCTGCTTCGCGCTCACCTCGTCGGGCCGCTCGATCTTGATCTTCACGTCGAGGCGACCGGGGCGCAGGATCGCGGGGTCGATGAGGTCCTCGCGGTTCGACGCGCCGATCACGATGACGTTCTTCAGGCTCTCGACACCGTCGATCTCTGCGAGGAGCTGCGGGACGATCGTGCTCTCGATGTCGGACGAGATGCCGGTGCCCCGGGTGCGGAACAGCGAATCCATCTCGTCGAAGAACACGATGACCGGAACGCCCTCCTCCGACTTCTCGCGCGCGCGCTGGAAGATCAGGCGGATCTGGCGCTCGGTCTCACCGACGTACTTGTTGAGCAGCTCCGGACCCTTGATGTTGAGGAAGTAGGAGCGTGTCTTGTCGTTCCCGGTCTTCTCGGCCACCCGGCCCGCGAGCGAATTCGCGACCGCCTTGGCGATGAGCGTCTTGCCACAGCCCGGCGGGCCGTAGAGCAGGATGCCCTTCGGGGGCTGGAGGTCGTGCTCGGCGAAGAGCTCCGCGTAGAGATACGGGAGCTCGACCGCGTCCTGGATCTGGTCGATCTGGTCGTCGAGGCCGCCCACGTCGTCGTAGCTGACGTCGGGCACCTCCTCGAGGATGAGCTCTTCGACCTCGGGACGCGGCAGCCGTTCCACGAGGAGTCCCGAACGGGCTTCCATGAGCAGGTGGTCGCCGGCGCGCAGCTTCTCGCCGATCAACGGCTCGGCGAGCTCGCACACGCGCTCCTCGTCGGCGCGACCGACGACGAGCGCGCGGTCACCTTCGCCGAGCAGCTCCTTGAACGTGACGACCTCACCGGAGATCTCGGGCCCGCGGGAGAGCACCACGTTCAGCGACTCGTTGAGCACGACCTCCTGGCCGCGCCGGAGCTCGTCGGTCTCGAGCTCTGGATGGACCGCGACGCGCATCTTGCGACCCGCGGTGAAGATGTCGACCGTGCCGTCGTCGTTGAGGTTGAGGAACGTGCCGTACGCGGACGGCGGCATCGTGAGCTTCTCGACCTCTTCGCGGAGCGCGGCGATGTGCTCGCGCGCTTCGCGAAGCGTCGCCGACAGCTTCTCGTTCTGCGAGACGGCCTGCGCGAGCTGGCCCTTGGTCTCGAGCAGACGCTCCTCGAGCGTCCGCACGCGCTTGGGCGCATCCTGGAGGCGGCGCCGCAGAACGACGACCTCCTCCTCGAGAGCCTTGAGCTGTGCCTGGAGGTCGTCCACCTGACGCTCGTACTCGTCGAGGCGTCGCTCGTGCTCGGAGGCCACGATGCCACCTCCTCCCCTCTGCCCGGTCGGGGTCGCCCGGACGTTACACCCGCGCACCTTACCCACCGACGACCCCGAATCGGTGCGCATTTATCCGGTGCCGGCTTGATATATTCGTGGCGGTCGCCGTAGCCTCGTGGAGCGTTTCCGGATCCGCCTTGTCGGATGTCGCGAGCTACGGTGCACCGCCCGACCGACCGTGTGGGCAGGCGGAGCAAGCGCTCATGCCGGCACCCGAACGGCCGATGGAACGTCCGATTCTTGTTTCGGCACGCGTCAGGGAGAAGTGAGTCAGATGAAGGTCTGGATCGACCAGGACCTGTGCACGGGTGACGGTCTCTGCGAGGAGATCGCTCCCGACGTGTTCACGCTCCTCGACGACGGCCTGGCCTACGTCAAGGAGGGCGGCAAGGTCTTCTCGGACCCGGGCGGGCCCGAGGGCCTGGCCAACGTGCCCGGCGGGATGGACGAGGCCGTCATCGAGGCCGCCGAGGAATGCCCCGGCGAGTGCATCTTCATCGAGGTGGAATAGCCATACCGTCTCGGTCGCTCGCTCGGTGCGGGGGCTCCGGCCTCGGCCCGGCGGCGCTCCGGACCGCTCGCTCACTGGCGAGTGACCTCCGCTCGTCGCTCGCTCCGGTCACCGCGCGCGCCAGCGCCTGATCTGCGTGACTTCGGCCCCCGCCTGAAAACTCCCGGGGTCCTTCAAGTTCACGCTGCGCGCGCGCCGATGTTCTCCTCCGGTAGTCAGGGTCTCACTTGGGCCGCAGGCTGAGAGCGAGGACACGGTGACGGAGAACTTGAAGCGCATCCTGATGGTGGGGGTTCCGCTGATCGCGGTGGCGGGTGTCTGGCGGCTGCTCGGCTCCTGACCGCAGCCCGCCCGGTCACCCCTTCGCGATGGCCGCGTTGAGGGCGATGACCGAGGGGAAACCGACCGCGAGCGTCCGCAGGCCTACTGCCGCGACGCTGCGCCCGGGCAGCTCGAAGCGGCGTGCACGCGAGATCGCGTAGACCGTCTCGACGACGTGGGTCGTGGCGGCGAGCGCGAAACCACCCGCGAGCACGGCCACGGGGACCCGTCGGCCCGATCGCCCGGCGAACGCGCGACGGGCGCGTGGCGACATGACGATCGTGCCGTACACGAGCATCCCGCCCAGGTTGCTCAGATACCACCCGGGCGCCATGCGTCCGTGCGGCAGCGTCGCGTCGCTCATGTCGTCCCCCAACGGCCTCGGTGCACCACCTGCTCCACGGGTTTGCGTCCCCGACGCAACGACGGCGACGGCGGGTCGTCGGCCGCCGCGTAGCCGAGCGCGACCGCGCCGATCGGTGTCTGTTCGTGGGGCACGCCGAACGCGTCGCGGAACCCGTCGAGATGCTCGGGGAAGATGCCGAAGAACAGCGCGCCCAGGCCGGCGTCGACCGCGGTGAGCAGGAGGAGCATCGTCGCGAATCCCGCGTCGATGTGCCAGTACGGCACCGGCCAGAACGACTCCCGACGGTCGAACACGCCCTTGTCGGGCTCCGCGTAGCGGTCGAGATAGGCCTGCTTGCTCGAGAGCGGCACCACGATGACCGGTGCGTCGAGCAGGCGTGGGTAGGCGAACGTCTCCCGGCGCGCCGGATCCGGCATCGTCACCGACCAGAAGCGAGCGGTCTCGTCGGGCCCTTCGAGCACGAGGAACGAGAAGCCCTGCGTGAACCCTGCGGACGGCGCGCGTCGCGCGTTGGCCAGGATCCGGTCGAGCACCTCACGCGGAACCGGATCGGGCGTGAAGCTCCGCACCATCCGCCGCCTCCGCACGACATCCTCAAATTCCATGTCTTCTCGCTCGCTCACTCGGTGTAGGGCTCCGTGGTTGACCTTGCGGTGCTTCGGATCCTTCGCTCGCTGGCGAGTGACGTCCGCTCCTCGGTCTGGTCGCTTCCGCTCCCGCTCTGGGGGCTTCGCCCGGCGGAGCTCCGCTCACGCTCCTGTCCTCGCTCCGGTCACCGCGCGCGGAAGACAGAGCGCCACGGCGCTCAGCCTTGGATGCAGGGGCCGGTGCCGACCGGGACGTCGGACGCGTTCGCGAGGACGGGGCGAACCTCGGCATTGGCGAGCGCGTAGCCGATCAGCGCGCCGCCCCTGTCGGTCGCGAAGGCCACGCCCGCGACCCGTCCCGACGCGTCCACGAGCGGACCGCCCGAGTCGCCCGGGCGGATGTCGGCGGCAAGCACGATGACGTGACGGCGCGTGCTCCGGGTGCCGTAGATGTCACTGCCCTCGGCGGTGATCTGCTGGGCGATGCGCGCGGGCGACTGGCGGAGCGCCCCGCCGCCCGGGTGACCGAACACCGCGTCGATCTGGCCGTCGGTCACACGCGTGGTCATCGGGAGCGTCGGCAACCCGAGCCCGCGCACGCGCAGCACCGCGACGTCGCGTTGCGGGTCGAACGCGACGACGAGCGCACGCAACGTGCGTCCGTCGCGGGTGTCGACCTGCGTCCGCTGCTCCCCCGCGACGACGTGCGCGTTCGTGACCACGATGTCGGGGCCGGCCACGAAGCCGCTGCCGTCGGTGATGTCGTGGCACGCCCGCCCCTCCACCTTCACGACCGAGGGCACCACCCGGTTCGACACCGCCGCGGGCAGGAAGTTCGTCGGGACCGAACCGGCGTCGGGCGGGCTCGCGAGCCGGCCCAGCGCGTCCGGCAGGCTGCCCCCGCTCACCCGACGGGCGAGCTGTTCCACCGAGCGTGGTGGTTTGGGCGCGTAGTCGTCGATGGCGCGCACGATCGCCGAGTCGCGCGAGGCACGGGCCGACCATCCCGGCGTGAGCGCGAGCGCCGGGATCAGCAGCCACACCGCGACGAGCACGCCGACGCAGCCGACGACCGCGCCCGCGGCCCGGTCGACCGTTCGCAGCCCCGGCCCGAACGTGAGGCTCGCGTGCAGCATCGATCCGATCGCGAGGCCGAGCGCCCAGCCGAGGATCGCGAGGCCGAGCAGGAACGCGAGCGCGGCGAACAGTCGCGTGCGCGGGTCGCTCGCGCTCATCGAGTGCACGAGATCGGTCGCGAGGCGCGCCGCGATGGCGATGCCCGCGGCGAGACCGGCCCACGACAGCACACGAGCGAGGAACCCCAGCTGATAGCCGCCGATCGCCGCGGCGACCGCCGCGACGATGATCGCGATGTCGAGGACGTTCACGTCAGGCGGGCTCGAGCAGGCGACCGTGCGTGAGGAAGCCCGTGTGGGCGACCATGCGATGGTCCGGCCGCACCGACTGACCGTCGACGTGCCACGACCGTTGGAGGATCTCGACCGTCTCCACCATGCCGAACGCGGATCCGGCAAGCTCCTCGCGCAGGCGCATCACCTGACCGATCGTCGGCAGGTAGGCGAGGAAGATCCCGCCGGGATGCAGCGCGCTCTCGGCGTGCTTGACCACGCGCCACGGCTCGGGCAGGTCGAGCAGGACGCGGTCGAGGTCGACGAGGTCGAACCCTTCGTACGCGTCGCGCACCTCGACGGTGAGCGGCTGGTCGGGTCCGAGGAACCCTTCGACGTTGCGCACCGCCCGCTCCGCGAAGTCGGCCCGCAGCTCGTAGCCGTGCACGTGGCCGGCGGGACCGACGGCTCGCAACAGCGTCGCGGTGAGCGCGCCGGAGCCGACGCCGGACTCGAGGACGCGCGCGCCAGGGAACACGTCGGCGAGCATCACGATGGGGCCGAGGTCCTTCGGGTAGATGACCTGCGCGCCTCGCGGCATCTTCAGCACGTACTCCGCGAGCGTCGGTCGCACCGCGACGAGCCGCGCGCCGAGTGACGTCCGCACCGTGACGCCTTCCTCCTTGCCGATGATCGCGTCGTGCTCGAGCACGCCGGTGTGGCTGTGGAACGCGCCGCCCTCGGTGAGGGTGACCAGGTGGCGGCGGCGCTTGGCGTCGACGAGCAGCACGCGGTCGCCGGCCGTGAACGGGCGGCTCACGGGCGCTCGGCGCGGTGTGCGTCGGCCGGGGACCGGCGCCGGGGACCGCTCCTGCGCCGGGTCGGGCGCAGGACGAGGTCGATGGTGTGCTCGTCGCTCACGGTGGCCCGGTCGCGCAATGCGCAGAACGAGCACACCTCACCCGTCGTCGGCGAGCCGCACACCCGACACGGATGGAGCTCGTCGCGCTCCTCGGACGCGTCGGCCGCGAAGCGCTCGTGGCCGCGCTCGAAGAACCCGAACAGGAAGGCCGCCTTCGATCCGGGTGACCGATCCTCGAGCGCGTTGAGCATCTCCTTGAACCCGAGGTGGCGGTTCCCCGCGGCCATCGGGCACTCCTCGACGATGTAGTCGATCCCGGTGAGCACGCAGTACGCCGCGGTCTCGCGCTCCCCCAACCGCACGAGGGGCTTGACCTTCCGCACGAACCCCTCCGACGCGGGCAGCACGGGATACTGGCGCCCGAGGTATCCGGTCTCCCACCGCAGCACGTTGCCGAGGAGCACCGCGGCCTCGTCGTCGAGGTTGTGTCCGGTCGCGACGACGTCGTAGCCCCGATCGCGCGCGACCTCGTTGAACAGATGCCGCTTCGACAGACCGCACGCGCCACACGGGGCGCGTCGCGTGGCCGCAGCCGCGCCCGGCACGTCGTAGCCGTAGTCGCGCGCGAGGTCGACGGTGTGGAGCGTGAGCCCTCGCGCGTCGGCGAAGTCGCGCGCGTAGCGACCCGATGTGTCCGAGTACTCGCCGATGCCCAGACCGAGGTAGAGGCCGTCCGCGGCATGGCCGAGCCCGCGCAGCAGGTCCCATGCCGCGAGCGAGTCCTTCCCGCCGGACACGGCCACGAGGACGCGCTCGCCCGGGGCGATCATGTCGTGCTCGTCGATCGCGCGACGCACCTGCTCGCGCGTGTGGTGCAGGAAGCACTCGCGGCAGAACGCCGCGTTGTGCCGGCGCACGTCCACGACCGCCGGGGCCTTGCAGCGCCGGCACTTCACCGGGTCGCGCCCCCCGAGATCACCGGCCGGATCTCGACCGTGTCGGCGTCGGCCAGCTCGGCGTCGCGGGTCACGAGGGTGTCGCCGCAGATCACCAGCACGGACTCCGGGTTGATCTCCAGCCGCCCGAGGAGGGCTTGCACCGTGGTCGGGCCGTCGAGTTGCAGCTCGCGCCGCGGGTTCCGGAGCACCACCTTCATCGACCGGCAAGGGTAGTGGGACCCCACTGCCCCGACGCTCTCGCGCCGCGACGGACGTCGGTCGCCCGACGAGCGCCCTACCGGGACTCGGGCGGCAGCGCGGTGATACGCAGGACCTCGCCGGGCTGGAGCTTCGCCGAGTACACGACCTCCGGCTTCTGGGCCAGCAGGCGCGTCATCACGCGGAGCCCCGTCGCGGTGATGCCGAGGATCAGCCACGTGCGCGACCCGCCGAGCAGCCCCCGGCGGAAGCCGCTGCGCGCCAGCCGTCGCATGAAGGTCCCCACGGGCTACACGCGCCTGATCTCGACGATCGTCTGCCGCTTGCGACCGCGCCGACGCCCGTAGAAGAACGCGGCCGCGATGAGCACGCCCACCGCGACGACCGCCACGACCTGTGTCACGTTGCGGGCGCGTTCGACACCTTCGTCGACCTCGCCGCGCAGCTCTTCGAGCTTCCCTTGGATGTCGTCGCGGGTGATGCGCCGGTCGGGAGGGCTCATCTCGTCCTCGTCTCCCTCCGGCGGCCCCGCGCCATCCAGGTGATGCCCGCGCCGACGAGCAGTGCCGCGGTGACGATGAGGTACGGGACCCAGGTCCAGTCGCCCGTGAACGTGTCGCCGGTCTCGGTCTGGAGCGCCCGGAGGCCGCTCATCGAGCAATACACCACGCCGGCCCCGAGCAGGAACGAGCCCACGATGCCGAAGGCGACGTAGCGTCCGATCTGCTTGAACGGGTCGAGCGTCTCCTGTTTGAAGTAGGCGAGGACGAGCTCCCACAGCTCGGCCGCGACCTGGGGCAGCGGCTTTCCGTCCGGCATCGGCGGGGAGTCTTCTTCGGGGTCGCGTGGGCGCGCAAGCTTTGTCGCCTTTCCGCGACGGGCTGCGCGCTCAGCGTCGCGTCGCCGCGGCGGGTGCTGCCGGCGCGGGCACGAGCGCGCTCGCGGGAGGCGCGTCGGGATACGTCGCGAGGGTCGTCGCGAGTCGTTCGCGCAAGGCGACGCCGGTCGATTCCGCGAAGCTCCCGTTGGCGAGGAACGCGAACTGGAGCGGCGCGCGCACGTCGAGGGTGCCGACGAGCCCGGTGACACCGTCGAGGGAGCCCGTCTTCGCCGCGAGCCGGCCGGCGAGGACCGTTCCCCGCAGCCGCTCGGCGAGCGTTCCGGTCTGCGCGGCGACCGGCAACCCGTCGCTGACGGCTCGGTAGCGCGCGTCGGATGAATGTTCGAGCGTGGCGAGGAGGAGGTTGCACGTCGCGCGGTCGTCGGGGCTCAGACCCGAGCCGTCGACGAGTGTGAGGCCCGTCGTCGGCAGGTGGAGACCCCGCAGCTTCGCGGTGGCGACGTCGAGCCCGGCCGGCGTGGTTCCGGGCACGGCCTTCGTCGTGGCGAGCAAGCGGGCCAACAGCTCGGCCGTGAGGTTGTCGCTCGACGTGAGCATCGACGCGATCACGTCGTGGAGCGGTGGGGACGACACCGCGCCGACGGTGACGGTGCGCGCGGGCGCGGTGGCGTGGCCGGCCGGGCCGACCGAGACACCTCGCGCGACCAGCAGGTCGCGCAGCTGCGATGCCGCCTCGAGCGCGGGATCGGGTGCGGGTGCGCCGTTGGGCGGCACGTTTCCGTCGTCGACGGTCAGCGCACCGAGTGGACCGATCTCACCGTCGGCCACGTAGCGGGGCGGCCACACGGGCAGGGTGCGGCTCGCATCGAAGAGATGGTCGTCGCCCAGGATGCCGCCGGGGACCGAGCGCACGCCCGCCCCCACGACCGCGTCGGCCAACGCGGCCAAGGGCGTCGTCACATCGTGGCGGGTCAACGCCTGGCTCGCGAGTTGGGCCTGGTATGCCGGCGTCGAGAGCACGGGATCGCCGCTCCCGACGAGCCACAAGCGGTCGACGGTGCCGTTGCGCGGCGACGTGGTCGCGACCACCGTCGTGCGGTAGCGGAAGTCGGGCCCGTACGTCGCGAGCGCGGCGGTCGCCGTGAGGAGCTTCTCGGTGGATGCCGGAGCGAGCGGCGCGTCCGCGTTGACGGAGGCGAGCCGACCGGTCGGCCCGTCCACCGCGACACACGACGACGGCGCGCTCTGCAGAACCGGCGCGAGCGCGCTTTGCAGCCGTGCACCGGCCACGTCGGCCCGGACGACGTCGGGCACCCGTCGGGCCGAGAGCAGCGGCGTAACCGCGCGCGCTGCAGGTTGCGCCGACCGTTCGCCGGGCGGCTTCGCGTTCAGCGCGACGACGACGCACGCGACCGCGGCGACCAGCAACACGGTCGCGAGCACGACCGCGCGTCGAGGCGCTCCCCCACGCTCGCGTCTGTCGCGCCGGCTGCTCACCCGAGGTTTCGGCGCGTGCGCCAGCGCGCGTAGCGCCACAGATGCTCGAGCGCGGTGACGGCGCGTGTCGACGCGGTGTAGCACAGGCGTCCGGTCTCGCGGACCGTCCGCGGTCCCGGGTTGTCGGGCGACGCGATCACGAGCTCCGTGGCCGTCAGCACCGGCTTGCCCGTCGCCTGCGACACGTCGGCCGCGGCGCGGGCGAACCGCGCGTCCTGCCGCTCGTGGTACGCGACGATCCGCTCGAGCCCGTGATCCGGATAGAACGGCCCCTCGCGCATCATGCGGGCCTGGTTCGACTGGATGCCGAGGCCGAGGTACACGACCGCGTCGACGTCGGGGTGGCCGGCAACGAGCTCGAGCACCTCGGGGATCGTGTCGCGGGTCTCGCCGCCGGCGAGGTCGATCGGGTTGTTGCGGCTCCACCGCGGTGGGAGCTTCTCGTCGATCGCGGCCCGCAGGTCGTCGGGCAATCCGACCAGCTCGAGCTCCGAGCGCGCGATCGCGTCGGCGGTGACGACGCCCCATCCACCCGCGGTGGTGACGACCGCGACGCGCGGGCCGCGTGGCAGCGGTTGGGTCGCGAACGTCGCCGCGGCCTCGAACGCCTCGTCGACCGTCGCGGCGCGGGTCACACCGGCCTGCCGGCACGCACCGTCGAACACCCGCTCGTCGGACGCGAGCGAGCCGGTGTGCGACGCGGCGGCACGCTGCCCGCCCGCGGTCGTGCCTCCCTTCAGCACGACGAGCGGCTTGCGGGCTGTGATGTCGCGCAGGCGGGCGAACAGCGTGCGTCCGTCGCCGACACCCTCGACGTACGCGAGCGACACCGCACTCTCCGGGTCGTCGGCGTAGAACTCGAGATAGTCGGCGATCCCGACCGCCGCCGCGTTCCCGGCGGACACCGCGCGGCTGATCCCGATCCCGGTCTGCACCGCGTAGTTCAGGAACGACGACACGAAGTTGCCCGACTGGCTCGCGACCGCGATACGACCCGTCGGCGGGTACGGCGCCACGATCTGCGCGCACAGCGACGACGGCGTGGACACGACGCCCTGGCCGTTCGGACCCGCGAGCAGGATCCCGAGTCGCGCCGCGAGCGCGACGAGCTCGGCCTCCGCGGCGCGCCCTTCGGGTCCCGCCTCGCCGTAGCCGGCGGTCGTCAGGAACGCGGCGCGCACGCCCTTGCGTGCGCACGCCTCGAGCAGCGCGTTGTTCGCGCCGGGGGGCGTGCACACGAACACCAGGTCGATCTCGCCCTCGGGCAACTCGTCGACACTGCGCGCCACGGGAACCCCGAGGATCTCGCCGCCTTCGAGGTTCGTGGCGAACACGCGCCCCTTGAACCCCGACGCGAGGATGTTGTGGAGCGCGACGAACCCGAACTTTCCCGGATGGCTCGATGCACCCGCGACGAGCACGCCGCGCGGGTCGAAGAGGGCCTGGAACCCGTCCCTCACGCCGCGCCCTCGTGTTCTGCCGCCAGCTCCACCAGCGCGTCGACGGCAACGGGTCGCCCGTCGACGACGACGAGCGGGTTCACGTCGACGCTGCGAACGCCGGGTTCGGCCTCGGCGAGACGGGACAGACCCAGGAGGACCTCGGCGATCGCGCCGCGATCCACAGCCGGCTCGCCGCGGAAGGGGCCGAGCAGCGCGCCGGTGGCGAGGTCGTCGACGATCTCGTCCGCGTCGACGGGCGTGACGGGTACGAGACGGAACGCGACGTCGGCCAGGGCCTCGGCCAGGATCCCGCCCACGCCGAGCATCACGCACGGGCCGAACTGCGGATCGGTGTGGAGGCCGGCGATGAGCTCGCGGGTGCCATGGACCATGGGCGCGACGAGCAGCTCGACCCGCCCGTCGTCGGGACGGACGGCGGCGAGCAGCGACTGCGCCGCGCCCCGCACCGCGCGAGCGTCCGCGAGTCGCAGCCGCACGAGCCCGCGCTCCGTCTTGTGCGCGATGCGCTCGCCGCACAGCTTCAGCACGACCGGGTAGCCGATCGCGTCTGCGGCCGCGACGGCCTCGTCGGGGTCGGAGGCGGTCCGCTCGTCCAGCACCGGTACCCCGTAGCGTGCGAGCAGGCGCTTCGAGTCGAGCTCGGAGAGCGTGGTCACACGCGGGTGGCGCGATCGCGCCAGAACTCGTCGCGCAGGAGCCGCTTGAGCAGCTTCCCGGCCTCGGTCCGGGGCAGCTCGGTGCGGACCTCGTACGCGCGCGGCCGTTTGTAGCCCGCCACGCGCTCTTCGACGAACGCGCGGACCTCATCGACGTCGAGCGTCACGTCGGCCTTGGGCTGGACGATCGCGTACACGCTCTCGCCCCACTCGTCGTCGGGGATGCCGAACACCGCCGCGTCGAGGACGTCGGGATGCGCGTGTAGCACCGCTTCGATCTCGGCCGGGTAGATGTTCACGCCGCCCGAGATGATCATGTCCTTCTTGCGGTCGCAGATGTAGAGGTAGCCCTCCTCGTCGGCGTACGCCACGTCGCCGACCGACTTCCACTCCGGGTCGAGCGCCGTCAGCTGCTCCTCGGTGCGGTGGTAGCCGTCCATCGCGAGGC
This sequence comes from Acidimicrobiia bacterium, assembly GCA_036558745.1. Classification (GTDB taxonomy): domain Bacteria; phylum Actinomycetota; class Acidimicrobiia; order IMCC26256; family JAMXLJ01; genus JAMXLJ01. Next base: position 77,170 of record DATBEZ010000033.1, on the reverse strand, counting down.
CGGTGTTGATGAACAGCTCCCCCGCCTCGCCCGACGGAGCCTCGGTGCCGTCCTCCTTCACGATCCGCACGCCGACCCCGCCGTATGTCTGCCCGCACGAGCCCGGCTTGCGGAGCTGGTCGGCCGGCTTGAGCACGGTGACGATGCCGAGCTCGGTCGAGCCGTACACCTCGAACAGGAAGCCGTCGCCGAGCTTCGCGACGACCTCCTGCTTCAACGGGTACGGGACCGGAGCGGCGTTGGCGATGAGGCAGCGCATCGACGACACGTCGGCCGCGGCGAGCTCGTCGTCGGGCAACGCGACGATCCGCTTGAGCTGGGTCGGGGCCGAGAACGTGTTCGTGATCCGGTGCTCGGCGACGAGACGCAGCCACGCACGCGGCTCGAACTTGCGCAGCACGACGATCGGCGCGCCCAACGTGTGCGCGAGCGACGCGAACGCGAGCGGGCCCGAGTGGTAGAGCGGCCCGGTCGTCAGGTGCACGTCGTCGGGTTGGGGCAGGCCGAGCTCGCCGAGCAGCGCGAACACGATCGTGCGGTCGCTCGTCGTCCGTAGCGCGCCCTTGGGCTTCCCCGTCGTGCCCGACGTGTACAGCATCTGGGCGCCGATCTCGGACGCGTCCGGCAGCACGGGCTCGCCGTCACCTGCGTCCGCGAGCAGGTCGGCCCAGGCGACGCACCCCTCGGGCGTGGACGGGTCGTGCCCGGCGTCGAAGACGACGACCTCGCGCACCTTCGGGCAGCGGTCGCGCACCGACGCGACGGTCGGTGCCTGCTCACTGTCGACGACGACGAGCGTCGCGTCGGAGTTGTCGATCACGTACGCCATCTCGTCGGCGTTGAAGCGGTACGACAGTGGCACCGCGACCAGGCCGCGCTTGCGCGCGGCGTGGATGATCGTGATCACCTCGGCCGAGTTCGGTCCGCACCAGACGATCCGCTCGCCGGCGCCGACACCGAGCGAGGTGATGCCGTTCGCCAGCCGGTTCACGTCCCGGTTCAGCTGCGCGAACGACAGCACACCGGCCCGGGCGCCACCGGAGGCGTCGACGATGACGGCCGGGGCGTCGGGCTTGGCGCCCGCGTGGAGTGCGAGCACGTCCGGCGTCGCGCTCATCGTGCTCGGCCCGCAGGTTCGTCCATCACGCTCCCCCAATCCCCGTGTGCGCCGTGGCCGTAGACGAGCCGTGACGTGCTCGCGTCGGGCTGGCCCCGGGGCGCCGGTAGCCTACCGAAGTGGCTCGAGCCGTCCCGGCGCGCGATACCGCCCGCGCGCCGTCGGGAGCACCGTGATCGCATCGCACACCTTCTTCGTCGCCGCCGTCGTCGCGGACTACGACGCGCTCGCGCGTGCCGGCGCGCGCCTCGGCTGAGCGATGCTCTCCGTCGTCATGCCCGCGTACAACGAGGCCGAGCTCCTCGAGGCGAGCGTGCGCGACGTCGTGGAGGGCCTGCGGGGCTGGGGAGCCGACTTCGAGCTCCTCGTCGTCGAGAACGGTTCCACCGACACGACATTGGCGATCGCCGACGCGCTCGGAGCCGAGCTTCCCGAGGTGCGCGTGCGTCACCTGCCGGTCGCGAACTACGGCGAAGCCCTGCGCGTCGGCCTGCTCGAGGTCGCCGGCGACCGAACTGTCATCTTCGACGTCGACTACTACGACCTCCACTTCCTCAAGCAGGCGCTCGGCCTGGTCGACGCGTCGTCCGGCACCGCCGCGGACGAGATCGCGATCGTCGTCGCGTCGAAGCGGGCCATCGGCGCCCGCGACCATCGGCCGTGGTTCCGCCGCATGGCGACGGCCGTGTTCGATGCCATCCTGAGGGTCACGTTCGGGATCCGCGCCTCCGACACCCACGGCATGAAGGCGCTGCGCATGGCGCCGTTGCGACCGTTCGTGTCGATGTGTCGCGCCGGGCCCGACCTCTTCGACACCGAGCTCGTCATCAGGGCGGAACGCGCCGGGCTCCGGGTCGAGGAGATCCCGGTCACCGTCGTCGAGCGCCGGCCGTCGCGCACGTCCATCCTGAGCCGCGTGCCCAGAACCCTCGTCGGGCTCGCCCGTCTCCGCGTCGCGCTCCGCCGCGAGCGCGGCTGACGGTGGCCGGCGTCCTCGCCGCGGCGGCGGTGGCGGTGCCGGACGGCGAACGGCTCCGGCTGCACCGGCCGGGATGGCTCGCGCTGGAAGGTGGCCGGGTCGTCGATGCCGGCGGAGGGGTCGCGCCGGGCGCGCTCGACCTCGGCGACGTCGTCCTCGGCCCCGGCTTCGTCGACGTGCAGATCAACGGCGTCCACGACGTGGACTTCGCCATCGCGGACGAGGACGGGTGGCGCCGCGCCGGGCGCAGCCTGCTCGGCCACGGCGTGACGAGCTACTGCCCCACGCTCGTCAGCGCACCGCTCGGCAGGTACGGACCGACCCTGGAGCGCATCGCCGCCGCGCGCGACGACGCCGCGACCCGCGGTCTGCCGGCGATCGCGGGCGTGCATCTCGAAGGACCCTTCCTCGGCGGTGCGCCGGGTGCGCACGCGCCGGAGCTGCTGCGCCTCGCGCAACCCGAGTGGCTCTCGGCCCGGCTCGACGCCCAGCCGGGGCTCGTGCGGATCGTCACGCTCGCGCCCGAGGCCGACCCGATGCTCGCCGCGACCCGCCTGCTCGCGCAGCGCGGCGTGATCGTCGCCATCGGGCACTCGTCGGCGCCGTACGAGGACGTGATCGACGCGGTGGACGCGGGTGCGCGTGTCGTCACCCACCTCTTCAACGGCATGCCGCAGTTCCACCATCGTGAGCCCGGTCTCGTGGGTGCGGCGCTCGACGACGACCGCCTCACCCCGACGATCATCGGTGATCTCGTCCACGTCCATCCGGTCGGCCTGCGTCTCGCCGTCGCCCGCAAGCGCAACGTCGCGCTCGTGACCGACGCGGTCGCGGTGCCGGGGCGCTCCGCCGATCTCACGTGGTCCGAGGTGGAGGGGGCGGCGCGCCTGGCCGACGGGACGCTCGCCGGATCGGTGTCGACGATGGACGTCTCCGTCCGGAACCTGGTGTCGATCGGCGTGCGGCTCGACCGCGCCCTCGAGCTCGCGGCCGCGGTGCCGGCGCGGCTGCTCGATCTCGACCAGTACGCCGTGGGCATCGGCGGCTGTGCCGACCTCGTCGCCCTGGACGCGACGACGCTCGCGGTGCGGGCGGTGTGGATCGAGGGGGTGCAGCTCCGCGGTCCGGAGGTGTGGCGATGAGCCGCCGGGGCGCCGCTCGCTAACGTCGCCGTGATGGCCGCCCCTCGCGTCGCGCTGTTCGTCACCTGCATGGTCGACCAGGTCGTGCCGGAGACGGGTATCGCCGCGGTCAAGCTCCTCGAAGCCGCCGGGTGCGAGGTCGTGTTCCCCGAGGCCCAGTCGTGCTGCGGTCAGCCCGCGTTGAGCGCAGGCGAGCCCGAGGCGGCGGCGCGTCTCGCCCGTCACTTCGTCGACGTGTTCGAGCCCTTCGAGGCGGTCGTCGCGCCCTCGGGGTCGTGCGCCGCGATGGTGCGCCACTGGTACGACCGACTCCTCGACGGGGCCGACCGCACGCGCGCGGGAGCCGTCGCCGCGAAGACGTACGAGCTCGGTGAGTACATCGTCGACGTGCTCGGGCGCATCGACCTCGGTGCGCGCGTGAACGCAACGGTGACGGTGCACGACGCGTGCCACGGGCTTCGCAACCTGGGCGTGAAGGACGCACCGCGCCGGCTGCTCGAGCACGCGGGCGCGCGCATCGTCGAGATGACCGAGCCCGAGACGTGTTGCGGCTTCGGCGGCACGTTCGCGGTGAAGCACGGCGAGGTGGCAGGGGCGCTGGCCGACGACAAGCTGGCTCACGCCGGGACGACCGACGCCGACTACCTCGTCAGCGGGGACAGCGCGTGTCTCGCGCATCTCGAAGGCCGGCGCCGGCGCACCGCGAGGGGTCCCCGGCCGGTGCACTACGCGCAGGTGCTCGCCGACGGGCTCCCGTCGTGAGCGAGCGAGCCGCAGGAGATGCAACGAAGGCCTGGGCGGAGCCCGGGAGGCCGGAGCGGAATCGACCGGTGTGCAGGCGAGCGGAAGCGGTGGCCCGAGCGGCCGGGCGCCGAAGGCGCCAGGAGCGGAAGACGTGAGCCACCACGTCGTCACGCCCGGCGACACGTTCGACGAGCGGGCGCGGAGCGCGATCGCCGACCCGGAGCTCCAGCGCGCGCTGCACAACCTGGACCAGCGCCTCTTCACCGCGCGCGAGGTCGCGCGCCGGCACGGCGAGCTGAAGGACCGCGCCGCGGCCATCCGTCGTGAGGTCCTGACCGACCTGGACTCCTGGCTCGGACGCGCCACCCGCTCGCTCGAGGCAGCCGGCGCGACGGTCCACCGCGCCCCGACACCGGAGGACGCGCGCCGCGTCGTGCTCGACATCGCCCGGCGGGAAGACGTCGCCACGGTCGTGAAGTCGAAGTCGATGGCGACCGAGGAGGTGGACCTCGGCGACGCCTTGGAGGCCGCGGGCGTGCGCAGCGTCGAGACGGACCTCGGCGAGTACATCGTGCAGGTCGCCGCGGAGCGGCCGTCGCACATGATCACGCCCGCGATCCACAAGACGCTCGGGCAGATCCGCGACGTGCTCGTCGCCAGCTCGGGTGACGACATCCCCGTCGACCGCGACGGCATCACCGACTGGGCCCGGCGGCGTCTCCGGACCGACTTCCTCGTCGCGGACATGGCCGTGACCGGCGCCAACTTCCTCGCCGCCGACACGGGCACGATCGTGCTCGTCACGAACGAGGGCAACGGACGACTCTGCACGACGCTGCCTCGCGTGCACGTCGCGATGGTGCCCGTCGAGAAGGTCGTCCCGCGTTTCACCGACGTCGCGACGCTGCTGCCCCTCCTCACGATGACCGCGACGGGTCAGCGCCTGACCAACTACCTCTCGATGATCACCGGCCCGCGACGCGACGGTGAGGTCGACGGTCCGGAGCAGCTGCACGTCGTGCTCCTCGACCACAACCGGACGGCGCTGCTCGGCACCGCGTACGAGGAGATGCTCGCGTGCATCCGGTGCGGCGCCTGCCTGAACGTCTGCCCCGTGTACCGGAAGGTGTCGGGTCACGCGTACGACGCGGTGTACAGCGGTCCGATGGGCAAGGTCCTCACGCCGCTGCTCAGCCAGGGCGCGGAGGGCGGTGATCTCCCGGGCGCGTCGACGCTCTGCGGCGCGTGCACCGACGCATGCCCCGTCGAGATCCCGCTTGCCGACCTGTTGGTGCGGCTCCGCGCCGACCTCCGCGAAGCGGGACCGCTCGTGGGCGCCCGTGCGCCGCGGACGAACGAACCGCTTCCGCCGCGCACGCATCCGGGCGACGGGTTCCCATGGGCCGCCGGGCGCGCTCCTCTCGCGACGCCCGCGCGTCGCCGGCTCACGGCGCGCGCCGTCGGCTTCGACGCGTGGGCGCGCGTGTGGGCGATGCCCAAGGGTTACCGGATGTCCAACACGCTGGCGCGGATGCTGGGCCGTGTCCTGTGGGGGGACGACCGCTACGCCGTCAACGTGACCGGGATGCGCGGGTGGACACGTTCGCGGGACCTGCCCCTTCCTGCGCCGCGATCGTTCCGCGACCGGTGGCGCGCGCGAGAGCTGGGTCTCGAGCGGTGGTGAGCACGGACCCGGTCTCTCCCGTCGGCGCGCTCGTGGACGCGCTCGTCGAGAACCGTTGCACGGTGCACGGACCCATGAGCGCGGAGGACGGTGCCGCGCGCGTCGTCGAGCTCGCGCTGGAGCGCGCAGGGAGCGCGGCGATCGCACTCCCGTTGCGTGACCCGGCCGTCGTGTGGCTCGAGCTGGAGTCGCGGCTCGGGGCGGCGGACGCACGGTTGCTCCACCCCGACGACCCCGGCTGGCGCCACGGCCTTCCGAACGCGGCGGTCGGTGTCACCGGTTGCGTGGTGGCCGTGGCCGCGACAGGGAACTTCGCGATCGCCGCGGGCCCGGGCTGCCCGCGGGCCACGAGCCTCGTGCCGCCCGCGCACGTCTGTGTGATCCGTACCGGCGATGTGGTGGCGACGTTCGCCGACGCGATCACACGCGTCGCGTCCGCGCCGCTGCCCAGCGCGCTGTCGTGGATCGGCGGTCCGAGCCGGACCTCGGACCTCGAGATGCGAACGACGTTCGGCGTCCACGGCCCCAAGACCGTCGACACCGTCCTCGTCGACGGCTGAACGCGTACGCTGAGGCCCCGTGAACCAGTACGCCGCGGCGCTGTCGCAGCACCCGCTGGCCACGTCGGCGGTCGGCGAGGTCGCGGGCGAGCTGCTCGAGCGCTTCGACGGCGAGCGCCCCGACCTGCTCCTCGTGTTCGCGTCGCCGCACCACGTGGGAACCTTCGAGGACGTGGTCACCGCGCTGCGCAAGTTGCTCGAGCCACAGGTGCTCCTCGGCGCGACCGCGGTCTCGATCATCGCCGGCCCGCGCGAGGTCGAGGATGCTCCCGCGATCGCCGCGTGGGCCGCGCGCTTCGACGAGGACGCCACGCTGACACCCGTCTCCCTTCGGCTGGTGCAGACGCCCGACGGGCCCGCGGTCGTCGGCTGGCCCGACGGCGTGGCCGACGAGCGCACGCTGCTGCTGCTCGCGGATCCCTTCACGTTCCCGGTCGACGCGTTCCTGAGTCGCATGAACGACGACCTGCCCGGGCTGCGCGTGCTGGGCGGTCTCGCTTCGGCGGCCCGTGCGCCCGGCGGCAACCGCCTCGTGCTCGACGGCGAGATCGGAAGCGAGGGCGCGGTGGGCGTGTTCCTCGGTCACGACGTCGAGGTGCGCACCGTCGTGTCGCAGGGGTGCCGGCCGATCGGTCGTCCCTTCACCGTGACCAAGGCCGAGGGCAATCTGGTCCAGGAGCTCGGCGGTCGCAGCGCGCTCGAACGGCTGCAGGAGCTCGCGGGTCTGGTCGACGAGGACGATCGCGCGCTGATGCAGCGCGGGCTGCACGTCGGGCTCGTCGTCGACGAGCACAAGGCCGACTTCGAACGGGGCGACTTCCTGGTTCGCAACGTCGTCGGCGCGGACCGAGCGAGCGGCGCGCTCGCGGTCGGCGACACCGTCACGGTCGGCCAGACCCTGCAGTTCCACGTGCGCGATGCGGACGCGGCCGACGACGACCTCCACGCGCTGCTCACCGGTGAGGACGCGCGGGCCGCGTTGCTCTTCACGTGCAACGGCCGCGGCCGGCACCTGTTCGGCGTCCCCGACCACGACGCGGGCGTGGTCGAGAAGCTCCTCGGGCCCATCCCCGTCGCGGGCGCGTTCTGCGCCGGCGAGATCGGTCCGGTCGGCGGCCGTAACTTCCTCCACGGCTTCACCGCGAGCCTGGCGCTTTTTCGCTCCTGAAGCCCGGGCCACGCGAGAGACGGGCTGCCGGGACGCGTTTCGCGGCTTGCTGCCTGTTGGTAGGGCGCTGCTTGCCACCAGTTCAGCCTGCTCCGCTCCCACTCCGGGGCAGCGCAAGAAGACATCACCTTCCACCTAGTCTGGGCCGAGGTGAGAAGGGGGCCCGCTCATGACCGAGCTCGAGCAGAAGGCGATCAACGTCGTCCGTGGCCTGGCCATGGACGCGGTCCAGAAGGCGAACTCGGGTCACCCGGGCACGCCGATGGCGCTCGCACCGCTCGCCCACGTGCTGTGGACCCGGATCATGCGCTACGACGCGACCGATCCGGAGTGGCCCGATCGTGACCGCTTCGTGCTCTCGAACGGCCACGCGTCGATGTTGCTCTACTCGATGCTCTACCTCGCCGGCTTCGGGCTGGAGCTCGACGACCTGAAGCGCTTCCGCCAGTGGGGCTCGCGCACACCGGGCCACCCCGAGCACCACGAGCTGCCCGGCATCGAGGTCACGACCGGTCCGCTCGGTCAGGGCTTCGCCAACGGCGTCGGGATCGCGATCAGCGAGGCCCACCTGCGCGCGCGCTTCGGTCCCGAGGTCTCCGACCACCACGTGTTCGCGTTCTGCGGTGACGGCGACCTCGAAGAGGGCATCAGCCACGAGGCCGCGTCCTTCGCGGGCCACCTCGGGCTCGGGCGGATGGTCTACGTCTACGACGACAACCACATCTCGATCGACGGCCACACGGAGATCACCTACACCGACGACGTCAAGAAGCGGTTCGAGGCGTACCACTGGCACGTCGTCGAACTGGGTGAGGTCGCGAACGACCTCGACGCGCTCGAGCGGGGGCTGCGCGAGGGCATGGCCGAGGAGGAGCGCCCGAGCCTGCTCATCCTGCGCAGTCACATCGGCTACCCGTCCCCGAAGGTGCAGGACACCGCGAAGGCGCACGGAGACCCGCTCGGCGAGGACGAGATCCGCGTCGTGAAGGAGATCCTCGGGATGCCCGTCGACGAGCACTTCTGGGTGCCCGACGACGTCCTCGCGTTCTACCGCGAAGCCGGTGCGCGCGGTCGTGTGCACCGCGAGGCATGGGAGGAGCGCCGCCGCGCGTTCCACGAACGCGCGCCCGAGGTCGCCGACGACTACGAGCTGTGCCTCGTCGGCAAGGGCCACACCGGCTGGGAGACGAAGTTGCCGGTGTGGTCGCCGGGCGAGAAGCTCGCAACCCGCGTCGCGTGCGCGAAGGTCCTCAACTCGGTCCTCGACGTCGTGCCGGGGCTCATCGGTGGCGGCGCCGACCTCACCGGCAACACCGGGACCAAGCTCGACAACGTCGGCGTCGTCGACACGCACGACTTCGGCGGACGCCAGCTGCACTTCGGCGTGCGCGAGCACGGCATGGGCGCGGTGATGAACGGCATGGCGCTGACGGGTGGGACGCTTCCCTTCGGCGGCACGTTCCTCGTGTTCTCCGACTACGAGCGCCCCGCGGTCCGCTTGGCGGCGCTCTCCGAGGCGAAGGTCGCGTTCATCTGGACGCACGACTCCGTCGGTCTCGGCGAGGACGGGCCGACGCACCAGCCGATCGAGCAGCTGATGGCGCTGCGTGCGATCCCGCAGCTGCGCGTGATCCGGCCCGCGGACGCGAACGAGGTCGCGCACGCATGGCGCGTGCACGTCGACGGCGACGGGCCCACCGCGCTCGTGCTGAGCCGCCAGGGCCTCCCCGTGCTCGAGGGCACGGCCGAGCGGGCCCCGAACGGCGTGCAGGCCGGCGCGTACACGCTCGTCGACGAGGACCCGGGCCGTCTCGACGTCGTCCTGATCGGTACGGGCTCCGAGGTGTCGGTGTGCGTGGGAGCGCGCGAGCTGCTCGAGGCACGCGGGCTGTCGGTCCGCGTCGTGTCGATGCCGTGCTGGGAGCTGTTCGCCGCGCTGCCCGAGGACCGGCGCCACGCGGTCCTCCCGCCGCACGTCCCGAGGCTCGCGGTCGAGGCGGGCACGTCGCTGGGTTGGGAGCGGTACGCGGACGAGTCCGTCAGCATCGACCGTTTCGGCGCGTCGGCGCCGGGGAACGTCGCGCTCACGGAGTTCGGTTACACCCCCGAGAACGTCGCGGCGCGCGCGCTGGCGCTGCTCGCATCGAGAGAAGGTTCGTGATGGCGACGAAGGGCAAGAGCCCGATCGCGCGGCTCAACGACTACGGCCAGAGCCCCTGGTACGACAACCTCACCCGCAAGCTGGTGAGCGAGGGCGGGCTGCGGCGGATGATGGACGAGGACGACATCCGCGGCGTCACGTCGAACCCGACCATCTTCGAGAAGGCGATGGCGAGCGGCGAGGGCTACGACGACCAGCTGCTCCCCCTCGCCCGCGACGACAAGGCGATCGACACGATCTACTGGGAGCTCGTCATCGCCGACATCGCCCACGCCGCCGACACCCTCGCGCCGGTGCACGAGCGCACCGGTGGCGGCGACGGGTTCGTGTCGGTCGAGGTCGCGCCCGATCGCGCCCACGAGGTGCAGCCCACCGTCGACCAGGCCCTCTGGTTGCACGGGCGGCTGAAGCGACCGAACGTGATGGTGAAGATCCCCGCGACCGAGGAGGGCATCCCCGCGGTCGAGGAGGTCCTCGCCCACGGGCACACCGTCAACATCACGCTGATCTTCTCCCTTGAGCGCTACGGCGAGGTGATCGAGGCGTACCTGCGGGGCCTCGAGCGTCTCGCCGAGGCCGGCGGTGACCTCTCCAGCGTCGCGTCCGTCGCGTCGTTCTTCGTGAGTCGCGTCGACACCGAGGCCGACCGCCGACTCCCGGAGGGGCATCCGCTGCGAGGGAAGGTCGCGGTCGCGAACGCGAAGCTCGCGTACAAGCTGTTCCGCGAACGGTTCCAGGGACCACGCTGGGACGCGCTCGCGGCGAAGGGCGCGCGTCTGCAGCGTCCGTTGTGGGCGTCGACGTCGACCAAGAACCCTGCGTACTCGGACACGCTCTACGTCGACGAGCTCGTCGGGCGCGACACGGTGAACACCCTCGCGCAGGCGTCGATCGACGCGTTGCACGACCACGGCGACCCGCAACGCGACACGATCGAGCGCGACATGGACGGCGCCGAGCAGGTCATGCGCGACCTCGCGGCCGCGGGCGTCGACTACGACGACCTCACGGCGACCATCGAGCGCGAGGGCGTGGACTCGTTCGAGCGTTCCTACCTCGACTGCCTCGCCGCGCTCGACAAGCGGGCCAAGGAGCTCCTCCAGTCCGGGACGTGACCCGATCCACAAGATGCGGCACTGACCGTCGGAATCCGACGGTCAGTGCCGCATCTTGGAGGTGAGGGCGAGGTCGGCGGCGGCGCGGAGATGGTCGGCGAGGTCCTCGACGCGCGCGTGCGCGTTGAGGCCGCTCGGGTTCGGCATCACGTAGGCCGGCACGCCGTCGATCGTCTCGGATTGCCGACCGGTCGTCGCGTGGCGGTCGACCGCGGCCCGCCAGCCGGCGAGGCCGAGGAAGCACACCGCGCCCGGACGGTGCCGCGCGACGAGGCGACGCACACGCACGAGGCCCTGACGGAACTCTCCCGCGCGGATCTCGTCGGCGCCGACCGTGGCTCGCTTCACCAGGTCGGTCATGCCGACGCCGTGCGTGCGCAGCGCGTCGAACGGGTCGCGGTCGCGCGTCACGATCCCGGCCGCGAGCGCGGCGGGCCAGAAGCGGTTGCCGGGCCGCGCGAAGCCGACGCCCGCGTCCGCGGCGTAAAGACTCGGGTTGAGCCCGCAGACGAGCATGCGCATGTCCGGTCCGACCGTGTCGGGGAGCGTGCGGGCGCGCCGGCCCTGCACGATGGTCCACTCCGCGTCCGACGAGAGGTCGTCGATCAGGAAGCCGGCGCCGACCACGACGTCGGCCAGCTCGGCCGGTTCCCAGCACGCGAAGAAGCGTCCGGGGAAGCTGTCGTCGGGGAGGTCGGAGCCTTCGTAGCTGCCGCGCTTCATGGTGAGCTCGATCGGGGCGTCCACGTCGAGCGCATGATGGAGCTCCGCGAGCGCGAGGGGCAGCTGTTCGCGCGCGACGTGCAGATACGCGGCGCGCGCCCACGCGCCGTGCAGCGAGCGACGCCGGAAGGGCAGGTGCTCGAGATCGCCCTGCACGAGCCAGGCCTCGGGCACCTTGGTGCGGGCCAGCTCGACCATGGCGAACGCGGCGTCGAGGCCGACGACCGGGCTGCCGACCATGCCCGTGTAGGAGCCCGGCCCGCAGCCGAGGTCGGCCCGCGGCCCGGCGGCGCCGACGCGGGCCGCGAACCGGTGGGCCGCGTCGACCCTGCTCGCGGGCCGTCGTGCCATCCAGTCGGCGGCGTGACGCTCGTAGACGTCGACCGTGCGGCGTTCCATCGGTGCGCTCCGGGAGTCGAGGACGTTCGCCGAGGGATCACCCTCGGGTAGCAAACCGGTCGCCTTATCATCGCTGAGCGGCGGACCGCCCGCGACAGACGGGCATTCAACGCGGAACGGACACGATCGGAGCACTGCACATGGCGGACCCGGACGGCGGCAGCGTCGCGGTGTCGGCCGCGCTCGTCGTGTTCGGCGCGACCGGCGACCTCGCCCACCGCAAGCTGTACCCGGCGCTCGCCTCGCTCGCGGGTCGCCACCAGCTCCCGCGCAAGCTCGCGATCGTCGGTGTCGCGCGAACCGAGATGAACGACGACGACTTCCGCGACGAGGTGTTCAAGGCGGTCGTCGCCGCGGGCAAGGACCCGGCCGAGCAGCAGGCGTTCGAGAACCGCGACATCATCTTCCGTTACGTGTCGGGCAGCTTCGACGACGACGACACGTACGCCCGTCTCGCCGACGTGTTGAACGAGTGCGACGAACGGCACGCGATCTCGGCGAACCGGCTCTACTACCTGGCCACGGTCCCGCAGATGTTCGTGCGTGTCGCGCAGGGTCTCGGCAAGGTCGGTCTGGCGGCCGAGCGCGAGGGTGCGTTCTCGCGCATCATCATCGAGAAGCCGTTCGGCCACGACCTCGACAGCGCGCGCGAGCTCAACGCGCAGATCCACGAGGTGTTCGACGAGCACCAGATCTACCGGATCGACCACTACCTCGCGAAGGAGACGGTCCAGAACATCCTGGCCCTGCGCTTCGCGAACGCGATCTTCGAGCCGTTGTGGAACCGCCGATACGTCGACCACGTGCAGATCACGGTGGCCGAGCAGCTCGGCGTCGAGCACCGGGGCACGTTCTACGAGCACGCCGGCGCGCTGCGCGACATCGTGCAGAACCACGTTCTCCAGGTGCTCGCGCTCACCGCGATGGAGCCGCCCGCGTCGTTCGAGGCCGACCCGATCCGCGACGAGAAGGTGAAGGCGCTGCGCTCGATCCGCCCCTTCGTTCCCGACCACATGGAGGAACGGGTGGTGCGTGGGCAGTACACGGCCGGCATCGTCGACGGTGTCGAGGTGCCCGCGTACCGCGACGAGGAGGGCGTGTCGCCGAGCTCGAAGACGGAGACGTACCTCGCGCTCGAGCTCGACATCGACAACTGGCGCTGGGCCGGCGTCCCGTTCTACATCCGCACCGGCAAACGGCTCCCGAAGCGCATGACCGAGGTGGTGCTGCGCTACAAGCAGGTGCCGTTCCTGCCCCTGCCGTCGACCGCGGTCGACTCGGTGGAACCGAACGAGATGGTGATGCGCATCCAGCCCGACGAGGGCATCGAGCTCTCGTTCGCGGCCAAGGTGCCCGGCTCGCCGTTCCGTGTGCGCACCCAGCAGCTCTCGTTCTCGTACAGCCGGTCGTTCGCCGAGCGCGCGCCGGAGGCCTACGAGCGCGTGCTCTTCGACGCGTTGCTCGGCGACCCGACGCTGTTCATCCGGGAAGACGAGGTGGAACAGGCCTGGCGCATCGTGCAGCCGCTCATCGACGCGTTCCGCGAGGGTCGGGTGCCATTGTCCTTCTATCCCGCGGGCACGTGGGGTCCGCCCGAGGCCGATCATCTGCTCGCCGGCGACGACACCTGGAGGAACCCGTGAGCCCCGACAAGGGACTGCCCGGTGAGCTGCGGATCGTCGACCACGTGCCGCAGGCGTTCGCCGAGCTCGTGGCCGACGCGTCGCCCCTGTCGATCGCCCTGTCCGGCGGCGACCTCGCACGCCGTTGCTACGAGCTGCTCGCGGTCGCGGACGTGCAGTGGGGCGAGGTCGACGTGTACTTCTCCGACGAGCGTTGGGTGCCGGTCAGCGATCCGGACTCGAACGAGGGCATGGCCCGGTGGGCGTTCCTCGACACGGTGTCGCCGAGGGAGATCCACTCGCTGCGCCACGCCGGTCAGACGATCGAGGACGCCGCGGCCGCGTACGACGAGCTGGTGCGTTCCTCGCCGCCGATCGGGCTGCTCCACCTCGGGCTCGGTCCCGACGGTCACACTGCATCCCTGTTCCCGGGCACGTCTGCCGTCGACGAACGGGAGCGGTTCGTGATCCCGACCGGGGACGACCTCCATCCGCACCCGCGTCTGTCGTTCACGTTCCCTGCGATCGCGCGCTCCCCGCTCGTCGTCGTCACGGTCGAGGGCGAGGAGAAGCGCGACGCGATCCGCAGGATCCGCGACGGTGAGGACCTCCCCGGCGCGCGTCTGCGCGCCGCCGACCAGCTGATCTGGCTCGCCGACGAGGCCGCCGTCGGCTGAGGCTCCCGTGATGAGACGTCCGCGTGCTCCACTGACGCCGGTGTGGCATCGCGCGCGAGGGCTGCCGGCAGGCTGGGCCGACATCGTCGAACGGAACGTGCTCATGTGGCCGACGCTGGACGACGGCGAGCACGCGCGCCTCGAGGATGCGGCCGACTGGTTGCTGCGTCACAAGCACTGGGAGGCCGCCCACGGCTTCGACCTCACGGACGAGATGCGGGTGACGATCGCGATCCAGGCCGCGTTGCTCGTGCTCGGGCTGGGCGTGGACGAGTACCGCGAGGTGAGCGCGGTCGTCGTGCATCCCACGACGATGCTCTCGCACGGGCCGGCTCCGGGGCCGGTCCCCGGCACGCTGACGGACGAGGCCGTGTGGCTGCTCGGGCAGGCCCACGACGCCCGCGGCCCCGTGCTCCTCGCCTGGGACCGGGTTCGGGACTCGGCGCGGCGTCCCGGACGCGGTGACAACGTCGTCTTCCACGAGTTCGCGCACAAGCTCGACATGGTCAATCACGTGCTCGACGGAACGCCGCTGCTGCACAGCCGCCGAGACGTCGCGCGCTGGGTCGCGGTGTGCACCGAGGTGTACGACGCGCTGCGAGCAGGCGCGGACCGTCCGCCGCTGCGCGACTACGCCGCCACCAACACCGCGGAGTTCTTCGCGGTCGCGACCGAGGCCTTCTTCGACGCATCGATCGAGCTCGAGCGCAACGAGCCGGATCTCTACGACGTGCTGCGGGGCTACTACGAGCAGGATCCCGCGGCGCGGGCGCGCCGCGCCGGCATGGCCTAGTCGCCCCAGCGCGGCAGAGACTCGGGCTCGATGCCGAGCGCTGCCCGTCCGAGGCCCTCGAGCGCGAGGTCGTTCGTGGGCGGGTGCAGCGGACCAGCCTGCACGTCGCGGAACATGCGCTCGATCGGGAGCCGTCGGTACATCGCGGAGCCGCCCACCATCCGGAAGCACCGCTCGACGACCGAGACCGCGGTGTTCGTCACCACGTACTTCACCGCGACCACGTCGGGCGGCGGCAGCACCTGGTCACGACGCCTGCGCACGGTGTCGACGAGGAGCGCGCGCGCGGCGCGCAGCTGCCCGTCGACCTCGCCCGCGGCGAAGATCATCCCCGGTTGGCGACCGAGCGGGTGCGCCATGCCGCCGAGCTTGCGGCCCGCGACGTACGAGGTCGTGAACGACGCGGCCGCTTCGGCGATGCCGAGGTACACCGACGCGACCGTGCACACGAACCACGACAGCATCGCCTCGCTGCGCCGATCCCACACCGACCACGGCGCTCCGACCTGGCCCATGAACTCGGGGACGAACACGTCGTCGAAGACCACGTCCCACGAGCCGGTGCCGCGCATGGCCATCGTGTCCCACGTGTCCACGAACGAGAGACCCGGCGCGTCGCGCCCGATCGCGAACAGCAGCAGTCCCGAGCCGTCGGTCAGACCCGCGGTGCCGTAGAACACGTCGAGCGCGGGCGCGAGCGAGCAGAACGCCTTGCGGCCGCGGATGCGCCACCCGCCGTCGACCGGCTCGGCCGGCGTCGACGACGCCCGCACGTTCAGGCCCGTCGCTGCGTCGGTGAAGCTGCCGCCGATGACGACTCCCTGTCCGGCCAGCCGGAGCACCATGCGGGCCTGCTCCTGCCCGTCGAGCAGGGCCTCGGCCGCGGCACCGAGCCCGAAGAGGTGCATGTTGACGGCGAGCGCCGTCGACGCGCACCCGCCGGCGAGGATCCGCTGCGCCTCGCACATCGTCTCGAGGTCGACCCCGCTGCCGCCGAGCTCGGCCGGGACGGGAAGGCGCAGGTAGCCGCGTTCCTTGAGCAGCTCGATGTTCTCGCTCGGGAACCGGCCCTCACGGTCGATCTCCGCCGCCCGCCCCGCCAGCTCCCCCGCGAGCTCCTCTGCAAGAGCGAGCGGGTCCATGTCTTCTCGCTGACTCCCTTCGGGCGGGCTCCGGACTGCACCTTAGGCGGTTCGGGTCGGTCCTTCGCTGGCGAGCGCCCTCGCTCCTCCGTCGCTCCGAGCGCCGCGCCTCGGCGGCCTAAGGTGACGTTCGTGCTCTCTGCTTCCGAGGTTCAGGAGCTCGTTCGCGCGCCCGTCGACGACCTGATGCGGGATGCCGCCGCGCTGCGTGACGAGGCGCACGGGTCGCGCATCACGTTCTCGCCCAAGGTCTTCATCCCGCTCACGATGCTCTGTCGGGACCGGTGCGGGTATTGCACGTTCGCGAAGCCCCCGGCGCGCCTCGACGCGCCGTACCTGTCGATCGACGACGTGCTCGCGATCGCGCGCGACGGCGCCGCGCGCGGGTGTCACGAGGCGCTGTTCACGCTCGGTGAGGCACCCGAGGACCGGTACCCCGACGCGCGCGCATGGCTCGACGAGCACGGCTACCCGTCGACCGTCGACTACCTGGCCGACGCCGCGAAACGGGTGCTCGACGAGACCGGTCTGCTCCCCCACATGAACGCCGGCGCGCTGTCGCGCGCGGAGCTCGACCGGCTGCGCGCGGTCAGTCCGTCGCAGGGGATGATGATCGAGACCCTCGCGGCGCGTCTGGGCGAGCCCGGCGGTCCGCACTTCGGTGCGCCCGACAAGACACCGGAACGTCGCCTGGCCACGCTCGAGGCTGCGGGCGACGCGCGGGTGCCGTTCACGACCGGCATCCTCGTCGGCATCGGTGAGACGCGCGCGGAGCGACTGGACGCGCTCGTCGCGATCGCGGCCAGCCACGCGCGACACGGGCACGTCCAGGAGGTCATCGTCCAGAACTTCCTCCCGAAGGCCGGCACCGCGATGCACCGCGCCGCGCCGTGCCCGCCCGAGGAGCTCCGCTGGACCGTCGCCGCGGCGCGTGTCGTGCTCGGTCCCGCCATGCACGTGCAGGCGCCGCCCAACCTGTCGTCGCCCGACGACCTGGCCGCGCTGATCGCAGCGGGGATCGACGACTGGGGCGGGGTCTCCCCGGTCACGCCGGATCACGTCAACCCGGAACGGCCGTGGCCGGCGCTCGACGTCTTGCGTGACGCGACCGAAGCGGCGGGCAAGACGCTCGCGCCACGCCTCACCGTGTATCCCGAGTACGTCACCCGTCCCGACGAGTGGCTGCATCCCGACGTCCGCTTCCCGGTGCTGGTGCACTCCGACCTCGAGGGGTTGGCGCGCGACGACGCATGGGTATCCGGCGGCGAGGAGGCACCGCCGATCCTCGTGCCTCCCGCGGCGCGCGCGGGCGCGACGAGCGCGATCGCCGAGGTGCTCGACGGTGTGGCGTCCGGCGCCGACGTGGGCGTCGACGAGATCGTGACGTTGCTCGGCGCACGCGGGCGCGATGTCGCCGCGGTGTGTGAGGTCGCGGACGATCTGCGGGCCAAGGCGGTCGGCGACGTCGTGACGTTCGTCCGCAACCGCAACATCAACTACACGAACGTGTGCACGTTCAAGTGCCGGTTCTGCGCGTTCTCGAAGGGTCCGCTGTCGCTCAACCTCCGCGGGACGCCGTACCTGCTCGGGATGGACGAGCTGCAGGCGCGCGTGGTCGAGGCGGTCGAGTGCGGCGCGACCGAGGTGTGCCTCCAGGGTGGCATCCACCCGGACTTCGACGGCAGCTTCTACCTCGACGTCGCCCGCGCGGTGAAGGAGGTCGCGCCCGACATCCACGTGCACGGCTTCACCGCGCTCGAGGTCACCGAGGGTGCACGCCGGCTCGGGATGCCGCTGCGCGACTACCTGGTGCTGGCGAAGGAGGCCGGGCTCTCGACCCTCCCCGGCACCGCGGCCGAGATCCTCGACGACGAGGTGCGCGCCGTCATCTGTCCCGACAAGATCACGACCGACGAGTGGCTCGACGCCCACCGCACCGCGCACGAGGTGGGGCTGCGCTCCAACATCACGATCATGTTCGGACACGTCGAGCGGCCGGTGCACGTGGCGCGCCACCTCGTGCGGACCCGTGCGCTCCAGCGCGAGACGGGCGGGTTCACGGAGTTCGTGCCCTTGCCGTTCGTCCACATGGCGACGCCGCTGTTCCTGCAGCAGAAGGCGCGCCCCGGACCCACGTTCCGCGAGTCGCTGTTGCTGCACGCGGTCGCGCGCATCACGTATGCCGACTGCCTCGACAACATCCAGGTGTCGTGGGTGAAGATGGGCGTACGTGGCGCGCGACAGGCCCTCCTCGCCGGTTGCAACGACCTGGGCGGCACGCTGATGGACGAGAACATCTCGCGTGCCGCCGGTGCGAGTCACGGTCAGGAGCTCGACGAGGCCGAGCTGCGCGAGATCGTCGAGCCACTCGGCCGCCGTCTCGAGCAGCGCACGACGTTGTACGGGCGCACGTCGACCGTCGGTCGCCGGCTCCGGCCCGTCGAGGACCACGCGACACCTACGGTCACGCCGGTCGAGCTGCGCGCGCGTGCGGCCGGGGCGGTGCGGTGAGCGCCGACCGCGCAGGATCAGCCCGACTCGACGTCGTCGCGGTCGGCAACGCGCTCGTCGACGTGTTGAGCCACGACGACGTCTCGGTCGTCACCGCGCTCGGGCTCGACAAGGGCGTCATGACGATGGTCGACCATGACGGGGCCGAGCGCATCTACGAGGCCCAGGGTCCGACGCTCGAGGTGTCGGGCGGCTCGGCCGCCAACACGATCGCGGGGCTCGCGTCGTTCGGCTCGGCCGGGGGCTTCATCGGGAAGGTCGGCAAGGACGACTTCGGCCGCGCGTTCGCGCACGATCTCGACGCGTTGGGCGTGATCTTCGGCAACGCACCCGCGTCGGACGGTGGTCCGACCGGCCGGTGCCACGTGATCGTGACGCCGGACGCCGATCGCACGATGTGCACGTTTCTCGGCGTTGCGAGCGAGCTCGGACCGGAGGACGTCGACGAGGCGTTGATCGGGCGCGCCGACATCACGTATCTCGAGGGCTATCTCTTCGACCAACCCGCGGCGAAGGACGCGTTCCGTCACGCGGCGGCGGTCGCCCACCGCTCGGGGCGGCGGGTTGCGCTCACGCTGTCCGACCCGTTCTGTGTCAACCGGCACCGCGACGAGTTCCTGCACCTCGTCGAGCATGCGGTCGAGATCCTCTTCGCCAACGAGGAGGAGATCTGCGCGCTCTACGAGGTCGACGACTTCGACGACGCGCTCCAGCACGTCCGCCACCACACCGACGTCGCCGCGCTCACGCGCGGCAAGCACGGCTCGATCGTGGTCGCGGGCGACGACGTGCACGTGATCGACGCGGTGCCCGTCGACACGCTCGTCGACACCACGGGCGCGGGCGACCAGTACGCGGCCGGCTTCCTGCACGGGCTCACCGCGGGGCGCGATCTCTCGACGTGCGGGCACCTGGGGTCGTTGGCCGCGGCGGAGTGCATCGCGCACCTCGGTCCCCGACCCGAGACGTCCCTCGCGGACCTGGCCAAGTCGCGCTTGGCCTGAGTCCGAACTCATTAGCCTGGTGCGGATGGCCAGGATGCCCCGATACCGCACGGGCGACCCGGAGCTCGACCGGGCGGTAGCCGATCTGGTCGCGAAGAGCGGCGCCCAGCGGGACCAGGACCTCGTGTACGAGCTGGTCGTGTCCGCGCTGCGGCTCGCCCGCGACGGTGCCGACCGCGGTGACATGAAGATCGCGAACGCGGCCGTCAAGGAGATGCGGTACGCGTTCCACGTCTTCTCGCCGTACCGCTCGGCCCGCAAGGCCGCGATCTTCGGGTCGGCGCGCACCGAGCCCGACGACCCGCTCTACGACCAGACCCGTCGCCTCGCGACCGCGCTCGCCGCGCACGACTGGATGATCATCACCGGCGCCGGTCCGGGGATCATGACGGCCGGCATCGAGGGCGCCGGCCCCGACAACTCCTTCGGCGTGAGCATCCGCCTCCCGTTCGAGGCGACGACCAGCCAGTTCATCGTCGACGACCCCAAGCTCGTGAACTTCCGTTACTTCTTCACCCGCAAGCTGACGTTCGTGAAGGAGTCGGACGGGTTCGCGCTGCTCCCGGGCGGCTTCGGCACGCTCGACGAGGCGTTCGAGCTGCTGACGCTCCTCCAGACCGGCAAGGCGCAACCGTCACCCGTCGTGTTGCTCGACGTCCCCGGCGGCACGTACTGGCAGGGATGGAAGGCGTTCGTGGAGGACGAGCTCACCGGTCGGGGCTACATCTCCAAGCGCGACCTGAGCCTGCTCAAGATCACCGACGACGTCACCGTCGCGGTCGACGAGCTCGACGGCTTCTACGCGAACTACCAGTCGCAACGCTTCGTCGAGGGCGTGCTGGTGATCCGGTTGCTGCACGCGCCGACCGAGGAACAGCTCGAGGCGCTCAACGAGGACTTCGCCGACATCGTGGTGCGCGGCCGTATCGAGGCGATCGAGGTGACGCCGGCCGAGCTCGCCGACGACGACCACGTCGACCTGGCCCGCATCGCGTTCCGGTTCGACCGCCACGACTGGGCTCGCCTGCGCGAGCTCATCGACGCCCTGAACGCGCTCCCCTCCGACGACCCCGACGAGATGCGGCACTGAGTACCGGTTTCGCGGGGGTGGATGCCGCATCTTCGGAGGGTGTCACTCGTCGAGGTCGTCGCCGATCGGGCTGAGGGCACGGATGGCCCGCTCGACCGCGCGGCGGGCCTGGCCGAGACGCCGCTCGTCGGCCTTGGCGTCGTCGTCACCGGCGGCCGCCTCGCGCAGACGGTCGTACGCGAGATCGCGCAGCTCCTCCTCGACGGCCTGCAACCGTTCGACGAGGCTCTCGTAGCGGTCATCCATCGTGGCGTCTCCGGGGGTCGAGGGCATCGGCGAGCAGCTCGGCCGGGTGGCGGACGTCGAGCCCGCCGCCGCGCAGGTGTATGATGCAGCCGGGGTTCGCGGAGGCAACGACCGGCGTCGCGCCGGCGCCCGCTCGCCGCAACGCGTCCACCTTGCGATCGCGGATCTCGTTCGACAGGTGCGGTTGCATGACCGCGTACGCGCCGCCGGCACCGCAGCACAGCCCCTCGTCGTCGGTGGCCACGATCGTGTACGCGCGCGCCAGCGCGGCGCGGGTCGGCGCGTCGGTGTGCTGCACGTGTCGGAGGTGGCACGGGTCCTGCACGACGACGACCTGACCGGTCTCCCGGAGGTCGGCGGGGTGCTCGGCGACCCACTCGCCGAAGTCGCGCACGCGAGCTGCGAACGCGTGTGCGTCGGCGGTGCCGAGGAGATGGCCGTAGTCCTTCATCGCCGCGCCGCAGCCCGCGCTGTCGACCACGATCGTCGCGTCACCGGGCATGGACGCGATCACGCGTCTCGCGAGCATGCGTGCCTCGTCGAGCCGGCCGGCGTGCGCGTGCAGCGCGCCGCAGCAGTCGCCACCTCGGGCGGGAAGGGCGACACGCGCGCCACCACCCGCGGCCATCACCGTCAACGCGGCGCGATGGACGTCGCGTTGCCACGCGTCCATCACGCAGCCGGCGAACAGGTACGCGTCGGCCTCTTCGGGCGACGCCGTCGCTCGGAGTGGGCGCGCCAACGCCCGTGCCGAGAGCCGCGGCAGCGCGACGCGCCGGGGAACGAGGTGCAGGCGTTGCGCGACCAGCAGCACCCACGTCAACGCGAGGAGCAACGCGTGTCGGGGCAGCACCAGGCGGTAGCCGAGCCACTCGGCCACGCGCCGGCGCCGCGAGCGGAGGCCGCGTCGCCCCTCGTGCAGCACCGCCCGCGAGCCCTCCATGAGGCGGCCGAAGGGCACCGAGGACGGGCACGCGGCCTCGCAGCCGCGACACTGGACGCACTCCTCCATGTAGCGGGCGAAGGTCTCGTCGGCCGCCGCGCCCTCGTGCTGCACCGCCCGCATGGCCGCGATGCGGCCCCGGGGTGACGCCGCTTCGAGCCCGGTGACCCGGTACGTCGGGCAGTGCGGGAGGCACAGGCCGCACTGCACGCAGGCGGCGAGCTGGTCGTCGTCGAGCTGCAACACGCCTGCTCAGCCTGCCCGCGAACCCTCGACGTCGACCTCTGGTCGAGGTCGAGGGTCGAGACCGGGGATACGGCCGGGGTTGCACCGGTCGTCGGGGTCGAACGCGGCCTTCACGCGCCGGGTGAGCGCGAGGTTCGCCGGCGCGATGCCGAACGGGTCGAGGCCCGGCGCGCCGGCCTCGCGCAGGAGCCAGCCACCGTGGCCCGTCGCAGCGTCGCGGGTTGCGGCCACGGTCGCGACGTCGTCGGCCGCGACGTGCACGGTGCCGACACCGAGCTCCCCGACCCAGCGGGCGCCGCACCCGTCGAGCTCGCCCGCGAGCTCGCGCAGTCGCGCGGGGGCGACCGAGATGCGGGCGCGGTGCGCACCTTCGGGCCAGCCGGGCGCGGCGTCGAGCGGCGCGAGCTGCGCGGCCCGCAGCTCGGCCTCGACATCGGCCGAGTGGCCTTCGAGCAGGACCGCGCACCGCCGTCCGTTCCAGAGCAACGACGACGGACGGAACAGCGCGCGGAGAACGTCCCCCGGCGACGCGTCGGTCGTCGCCCACACGCTCGAGACAGGAAGCGGTTGGACGCGCAAGGTCACCTGCGCCAGCACACCGAGCGTGCCGAGTGAGCCGACCATCAGGCGCGGGAGGTCGTACCCACTCACGTTCTTGACCGTCGGTCCCCCACCCTTCACGACGCGACCGTCCGCGGTGACGACGCGCACTTCGAGCACGCGATCGCGCACAGGTCCGTAGCGGAGGCGTCGATGGCCGGAGAGCCCGACGCTGAGCACGCCGCCGACCGTCGCCGCGCTGTCGCGCGGGTCGAGCGGACATTCCTGACCCGTTGCCGCGAGTACAGCGCCGAGCTCGGCGACGCTCGTCCCGGCCGCGACGGTGACCGTGAGGTCGGCCGGGTCGTGGCGTACGACACCGACCGGCGCGCGCACCTCCACGCCGTGCGCGGGGGCGCAGCCGACGTCCCAGTGCGTCCGCGCGCCGACCGGCACGATCGCGGGCGCGTCGCGTACGGCGGCGCAGAGGTCGCTCAGATCCACGCGCCCTCCGGCACCCGAGGCGCTTCCCCGCAGCGCGACCCCGCAGGGAGCACCTTCTCCGGGTTCGCGGCGCCCTCGGGATCGAACGCGTCGCGCAGGCGCGCCTGCGCGTCGAGGTCGTCGGCCGAGAAGATCAGCGGCATGGCGTCACGCTTCTCGAGCCCGATGCCATGCTCGCCCGACAGCACGCCACCTGCGGCGACGCAGGCGCGGATGATCGCGTCGCCGGCGGCATGGACGCGTTCCCAGATTCCCGGCTCGCGCGCGTCGAACACGATCAACGGGTGCAGGTTGCCGTCACCCGCGTGGAAGACGTTCATCACCGTGAGCCGTTGCTCGGCCGCGATCGCGTGAACCTGCTCGAGCACCTCGACGAGTCGGGTGCGGGGCACGACCGTGTCGTGGAGGTAGTAGTCGGGCGCGATGCGCGCGATCGCACCGAACGCGGACTTGCGTCCCTTCCAGAGGAGGGCACGCTCGGCCTCGTCGGTCGCGACACGCACGGAGCGGGCGCCGTGGGCGGTTCCGACCGCGCGTACCGCCTCGACCTGGGCCTCGACCCCGTCGGGCAGGCCGTCGAGCTCGACGAGGAGCACCGCGGCCGCGTCGCGCGGGTACCCCGCGCCCACGAAGTCCTCGACCGCGACCGTGATGAGCGCATCCATCATCTCGAGCGCGGCAGGCACGATGCCCGCTGCGATGATCCCGCTCACGGTCGCGGCCGCGTCCTCGACCGAGCCGAACGCGGCGAGCACCGTGCGCACCGCCGGCGGGTTCGGCGTCAAGCGCACCGCGATCCGGGTCGCGATGCCCATCGTGCCCTCGCTCCCGACGAAGCAGCCGCGCAGGTCGTAGCCGGGTTGGTCGGGCTCGAGGCCACCGAGGCGGGCGGTACTGCCGTCCGGAAGGACGACGTCGAGTGCCAGCACGTGGGTCGACGTCACCCCGGACGCGAGGCAGTGCGGCCCGCCCGCGTTGGTCGCGATGTTCCCGCCGATGGTGCACGCCTGCTGGGACGACGGGTCGGGCGCGTAGTGCAACCCGAGATGGCGGACGGCGCGGGTGAGGTCGAGGTTCAGCACGCCGGGCTCGACCCACGCGACGCGGCTCTCGGCGTCGATGTCGAGCACGCGGTTCATCTGCGTGGTCACGATCACGACCGGATCGCCGACCGGTGTCGCGCCGCCGGCGAGACCGGTGCCACTCCCCCGGGCCACGAACGGTCGGCCGTGCCGGCGCGCGACGCGCACCGCCGCCGCGACACCGTCGCCGTCGACCGGCCAGCAGACCGCGGCGGCCCGCCCGCGCGCCACGCCGGCGTCGCGGGCGTACAGCGCGAGCTCGAGCGGCTCGGCCCGGGCCCGTTCGGCACCGAGCACGGCCTGCAGATCGCCCACCAGCGCACGCACGTCGTCGATGACGGTCAGCCTACGTCTCACTTGTGGCCTGTACGCTCGGCCGCAGTGGCATCTCCCCTCCTCCTGGAGCGCTTCGTCGAGCGCGAGCGCGAGACGGTGCTCGCGGCCCTCGACGACTGGCTCCGCATCCCCTCCATCTCGGCCGACCCGTCCCGGCGCGGCGACGTGCGCGCCTCGGCGCAGTGGTGCGCGGCGCGCATGGAGCAGCTCGGGCTCGAGCACGTGCGCCTGCTCGAGACCGAGGGCCATCCGTCGGTGTACGGCGACTGGCTGCACGCGCCCGGCGCGCCCACGGTCCTGGTGTACGGCCATCACGACGTCCAGCCCGTCGACCCGTTGGACGAGTGGCTCACGCCGCCGTTCGAGCCGGCGGTCCGCGACGGGCAGCTGTTCGCGCGCGGCGCGGTGGACGACAAGGGCCAGGTGCTCTACCACCTCGAAGCGTTGCGCGGCCTGTTCGAGCTGAGCGAGGGCAGCCTGCCGGTCAACGTGAAGCTCCTCGTCGAGGGCGAGGAGGAGGTCGGGAGCGTGCACTTCGAGGCGCTGCTCGATCGGGAGCGTGAGCTGCTGTCGTGCGACGCGGTCGTCGTGTCGGACACATCGATGCTCGGGCCCGAGCTCCCGTCGATGTGCACGGGCATGCGCGGCCTCGTCCAGATCGACGTCGAGCTGCGCACCGCGACCGCCGACCTCCACTCGGGGAGCTACGGCGGTGCGGTCCTCAACGCCGCGCACGTGGCCGCCGAGGTCATCGCGGCGCTGCACGACGGGCAGCACCGGGTCACGATCCCCGGCTTCTACGACCGGGTCCGCCCGCTCACCGACGTCGAGCATGCGATGTTCGCCCGCGTGCCCTTCGACGAGGACGAGTTCAAGGCCGAGGCCGGCGTCGCGACCCTCGTCGGTGAGGCGGGGCTCAGCACCCTCGAACGGGTGTGGGCGCGCCCGACCGCGGAGATCGTCGGGATGCAGAGTGGATGGTCGGCAAGCGGCCTGCGCACGATCGTGCCCGCGACCGCGGCGTTCCGGCTCACGTGCCGCCTCGTTGCCGACCAACGCCCCGATGAGATCATCGAGCTGTGCGACCGGTGGTTGCGTGACCGCGTGCCCGCCGGCGTCGAGGTGTGCTGCGCGGCGGAACACGGAGTCGCGCCCGCGCTGACCCCGCTCGACGCACCTGCGGTGACCGCGGCGGCGCGCGCGATCGAACGGGTGTGGGGGCGGCCGCCGCTCTCCACGCGTGAAGGCGGGTCGGGTCCCGAGGAGGCGCTCGGCCGTGTGCTCGACGCGCCGGTCGTCTTTCTCGGTGTCGGCCTGCCCGACGACGGGATCCACGGCCCGAACGAGCGCATCGTGCTCGAACAGTTGTGGCGAGGTGTGCTCGCGGTGGGCGAGCTGTGGCGTGAGCTCGCACGAACCGGTGTGGAAGGGACCTCATGAGCTCGAAGAACGGACGCGGCAAGCCGCGTCGCACGAAGGCGGCGCCCGCGGCGCCGGTGCGGGAATGGGTCACGTTCGACGACCCCGCCGAGGAGGGACGGCGGTGGCAGGTCGACGTGACGTTCATGCTCTCGCACTGGAACTGCCTCTTCGGGTGCGGGTGCCAGGGCGTGCTCACCGAGCCCACGCCCGAGCTCGTGCTCGGCTGCTGCTCCTACGGCGCGCACTTCTCCGACAAGAAGGACCGCGACCGCACGGTGAAGCTGGCCAAGAAGCTCACCCGCGAGGAGTGGCAGTTCTACGACAAGGGTCACCGCAAGGGTGTCGTCGCGACGCTCGGCAAGAGCAGCTGGCGCACGCGGCTCGCCGACGACTCCTGCATCTTCCTCAACCGCACCGACTGGCCGACGGGCCCGGGATGCGCGCTGCACCTGCACGCGATGAACGTCGGTGAGCACTTCGCCGACTGGAAGCCCGAGGTGTGCTGGCAGCTCCCGCTTCGTCGCATCGACCGCGAGGAGGACGACGGCACGGTCACGTCGGTGTTGACCGAGTACGCGCGCGACGGGTGGGGTCCCGGCGGCGACGACTTCGCGTGGTGGTGCACCGAAGCGCCCGAGGCGTTCACGGCCGCCGAGGCGGTGTACCGCACGCAGGAGCCCGAGCTGCGTCGCATGATCGGCGACCAGCTCTACGAGGAGCTCGCGTCCTACCTCGACCGGCGCCGGCAGGTGCGTGATCCCGCGCCGGCGCCGCACCCGGCCGAGACGCCCGTGAAGCTCGGCCCGACGAGGCGGCGCTAGGAAGACGCCGTGGCCGACGACCACGCGACGCTCCTCGAGGACCTGCGGGCCGAGCAGGAGGCGCTCGCGCGCGATCTCGACGGGACGACCGAGGACGACTGGCTCACACCGACCGCATCGCGCGGCTGGGACGTGCGCGACACGATCGCCCATCTTGCCGACACCGACGAGATCGCGTACGACACGTGCACCGGCGGCCCGCGCGCGCTCAACGACCTCGCCCAGCAGCTCGCGTCGCCGGAGGACGTGACGCTGACGGGTGTGCTGCGCGGGCGCAAGCTGACCGGCGCCGACGTGCTCGCGTGGTGGCAACGCACCGCGGCCGCGGAGCACGACCTGCTCGCGTCGCTCGAGCCCCGCACGCGCGTCCCCTGGGGACTGGGGATGACGGCGTCGTCGCTCGTGACCGCGCGGCTCATGGAGGTGTGGGCCCACGGCCTCGACGCGCGTGGCGCGCTCGGGATCCCGAGCGTCGACACGCCACGACTGCGCCACGTCGCGTGGCTGTCGCTGCGCGCGCTCCCCTACGCGTTCACGGTCGCGGGCCGTCCGGTTCCCGAGGAGCGGGTGCGGGTCGAGCTCACCCTGCCCGGCGGGGAGACGTGGACGTTCGGCCCGGAGGACGCGCTGGCGCGCATCACCGGGCCGGCGGGTGAGCTGTGCCGGCTGTTCGTCCAGCGCATGCGGCTCGAGGATGCGACGCACCTCGTCGCCGAGGGCGACGCCGCGATCGAGTCACTCGAAGTCGCGCGAGCGTTCCTGTAGGAATCAGGGAGGGGTCGGTCCGTGCCGCAGTTCTCGTTCGAGGGGCTCGAGCCCCGGGTGGAACCGGGCGCGTTCGTCGCGCCCACGGCGACGCTCGTCGGCGACGTCGTGGTCGAGGCCGGGGCGTCGGTCTGGTACGGCGCGGTCCTGCGGGCCGACTACTCGCCGGTGATCGTGCGGCACGGGGCCAACGTGCAGGACGGTGCGGTGCTGCACGGCCCGCCCGGGCTCCACACCGAGGTGGGTCCCGGTGCGACGGTCGCGCACAACTGCGTCGTGCACGGCGCGGTGCTGGAGGAGGAGTGCCTCGTCGCGAACGGCGCCGTCGTGCTCGACGGGGCGCGCGTCTGCGAACGCGCGCTCGTCGCCGCGGGATCGCTCGTGCCGTCGGGCTTCACCGTCCCGCCCAACATGCTCGCCGCGGGCTCTCCCGTGCAGATCAAGCGGCCGGTGACGGGTTCGCCGGCCGAGCTGTGGGTCCAGACCAATCCCGCCGCCTACGCGGAGCTCGCCGCCCGTCACCGCGACGGCATGCGCTGGCTCCGCGATTGATGGCCGCAAAGATGCGGCACTGAGCGTCGGTATCCGACGGTCAGTGCCGCATCTTGACGGTCAAGTGAGCAGCATCCCGCCTTCGACGGCGACGATCTCGCCGGTCATCCAGCCGGCCGCGTCGGACGCGAGGAAGAGCGCGGCGCCGGCGATGTCGTCGGGCAGGCCGATGCGCTTGGTGGGATGCGTCGCGGCGATGGCCTCCTCGCCCGACTCGTAGAGCACGCGGGCCATGTCGGTCTTCACGAGACCGGGAGCGATCGCGTTCACCCGCACCTTCGGCGCGAGCTCGAGCGCGAGCTGCCGGGTCATGTGCGCGATGGCGGCCTTCGACACGTTGTAGATGCCGATGAACGGCGCCGCGTGCAGGCCGCCGGTCGACGCGATGTTGATGATGACGCCGCCGTGCTCCTTCATCCACGCGGCCCACGCCCGCTGGGCGAGCAGGAGGGGCCCGACGACGTTCACCTCGAGCACCTTGTCGATCGCGCGCAGCTCGGTCTCGATCATGGGTCCGAACGCAGGGTTGGTCGCGGCGTTGTTCACGAGGATGTCGAGACGGCCGAGACGCTCGACGCACTGATCGACCGACGCCTGGATGGCCTCCGGGTCGCCCGCCGATCCCGCGTACGTCGTGACGTCGGCGCCGATGGCCCGCAATGCCTGCTCGGTCTCCTCGAGCTCGTGCTGCTTGCGGGCCAGGACCGCGATCGACGCGCCCGCGGCCGCATACGCCTCGGCGATGGCCCGTCCGATGCCGCGCGTGCCGCCGGTGACCAGCGCGACCTTGCCGTCGAGGCGGAACGCTTTCTCGGGGTCGATCACCGGATGCTCCTCGCGCGGGGCCGACGTGTCGGGTCAGAGATAGAGGCCGGTCCCGCCCTCGGCGCGCTCGGAGGCCACCGCGTGGACGTCGCGCTCACGCAGGATCAGGTACTCGTCGCCCTGGATCTCGACCTCGTAGCCGCTGTCGGGCGCGAACAGCACGTGGTCGCCGTTCTCGATGTTGCGCACCGTGGGGCCGACCTGCACCACCTCGGCCCAGCCGAGCCGCTTGCTGACGTTCGCGGTGGCGGGGATGAGGATCCCCGCGCGCGACTTGCGCTCCCCGACCTCCTTCGAGGGCTGCACGAGCAGACGGTCCGCGGTGACGCGGATGGCCTGCTTCACGTCTCGCCGGGCGCCGGGATCACGCGCCTCGTCGCCGCCGTCGGGCATGGCGCGAGAGGTTAGCGGGCGCCGTCGGCGGCACCTCGGGCGCCGGTCGGGCCCGTCTGCCTGATACCTACGCCGGGGGACGTGCGCGGTAGATTCGCCCGACCCGTCCGGTTGCCCAGCGGGGCCTCTTCGCCAGGAGCCAGCTGACTCGTGCCGTCACCGCCGCCCGAGATCCCCGCCACGGCGACCGTCGCGGGACCCGGCGTCGTGTCGAACGGACGGCTGCACACGGGCTCCCGGCTGCTCTCCACGATCGGCGCGTACGTCCGGCTCACCAAGCCGCGCGTCATCGAGCTGCTGCTGGTCACGACGGTCCCGGCCATGGTCCTCGCCGCGGGCCGCTTCCCGTCGGTGCCGCTCGTGCTCGCCGTCCTCCTCGGCGGCGCGCTCGCCGCCGGTGGGGCCAACACGATCAACTGCTGGATCGAGCGCGACCGCGACCAGGTGATGCGCCGCACCCACGGGCGCCCGCTGCCCACCGGCGAGATCCAGCCGACCGCGGCGCTCGTGTTCGGGCTCGTGATCGAGGCCCTCGCGTTCGTGTGGCTGTGGGCCACGGTGAATTTGCTCTCGGCCGCGCTCGCCGTGAGCGCCATGCTCTTCTACGTCTTCGTGTACACGATCTGGCTGAAGCCGCGGAGCCCGCAGAACATCGTGATCGGTGGTGCCGCGGGCGCGGTGCCCGTGCTCGTGGGCTGGGCGTCGGTGACCGGTCGACTCGATGCTCCAGCGTGGATGCTGTTCGCGATCGTGTTCTGCTGGACGCCGCCGCACTTCTGGGCCCTCTCGCTCAAGTACCGCGACGACTACGCGGCCGCGGGGATCCCGATGCTGCCTGTGGTCAAGGGCGTGAAGGTCGCCGCGCAGCAGATCGTCGTGTACTCGATCGTGGTCGTCGCGATCACGCTCGGGCTCGTCGCCGTCGGTTCGATGGGCTGGGTCTACCTCGTCACCGCGGTCGCGCTCGGCGTGCTCTTCGTCGCTCAGGCCGTGCGTCTCGAACGCGACGCGACACCCCAGCGCGCGATCAAGCTGTTCGTGTTCTCGAACACGTACCTCGCGCTGCTGTTCGCCGCCGTTGCCGTCGACACCCTCCTCCACGCCCGGCTCTGAGCCCGCGGCGGCGAACGACGCGACCCGCCAGAGGCGGCGGCGCGTGCTGCTCGCCGCGTTCGTCGGTGTGCTCGTGCTCGCGGTCGCGGCTGTCGTCGCCGTCGCGGTGCAGTCGTCGTCGGACAGCGGGCGCAGCGCCGAACCGGGCACGTCTGCTCCCCCGCCTCCCCGTGGCGGTGTCAATCGCGGTGCCGTCGCTCCCGACTTCGAGCTGACCACGCTGGAGGGCGAGACGGTCCGGTTGAGCAGCTTCCGGGGCCGGCCGGTGATCGTGAACTTCTGGGCGTCGTGGTGCAGCCCGTGCCGGCAGGAGTTCCCGCTGCTGCGCACGGCCTACGCGGCCCATCGGCGCGCCGGCCTCGTCGTGCTCGGCGTCGTTTCGTGGAACGACATCCCGTCGGACGCGCGCGACTTCGTCAAGCACGAGCGGGCCACGTGGCCGATGCCGGTCGATGCGTCGAAGGCGGCCGAGACCGCGTACAGCGTCCCCTACATGCCCCAGACCATGTTCATCGGACGCGACGGTCGGATCGCGTTGCGCGTCTACGCGGAGCTGACGCCCGAGGTGCTCGACCGCGGTCTCGGCCAGATCCTGCCTCCGCCGACGCCGGCCGGCGCGGTTGGCTAGCCTCCCGCCCGTCGACGAGCGAACGGGGGACGTGATGGCGAGCAGGGAGCAGATCGTGGCGGCGTGCGACACCTATCTCGCCGCGCTGTCGGAAGGCGACGTCGACACGATCATCGGCCTCTACGCGGACGGTGCGAGGGTCGAGGACCCGGTCGGTTCGCCGATCAAGAGCGGCGACGCGATCCGCGAGTTCTACGAGTCGACGAAGAACGTCTCGCTGAAGGCGACGCGCGTCGGACCCGTGACGGTCGCGGGCGCGACGGCCGCGTTCCTGTTCCGCCTCGACGTGTCCGTCGGCGACCAGGACATCGTGCTCGCCTCGACCGACGTGATGACCTTCGACGACGCCGGCAAGGTGACGTCGATGACGGCGATCCCCGACGGCGACGCGTACAAGGACGAGCCCGCGAGCTGAGACCAAGACCACGCCGGGACGCGTGACCCGGCCTGAGCAGCTGTTGGTCGGGCGCCGCTTGTCACCAGTCCCGCTTGCGCCGCGACGACTCCGGGGCGGCGCAAGAAGACATGTGCTATTCCTCCCAGCGGAACCAGCGCGCGGCCGCGATGGGCGCGAGGACCGCCCACGCGACGAGCACCGCGAAGAGGCCGAACGGGAAGCTGTGCCCGTGCTCGACGACATCGCGCACGGTCTCCGCGAGCGGCGCCGCGGGCAGCGCCTTCGCCACCGCCTGCAACCCGCCCGGCAGCTTGGTCAGCGGGTACGCCATCCCGCCGAGGAACAGCAGCACGAGGAACAGGCCGTTCGACAGCGCGAGGTTCGCCTCCGCCCGCAGTGTGCCGGCCATGAGCATGCCGATCCCCGCGAACGCGACCGTGCCCAGCAGCAGCAGGCCGAACGCGGCGACGAGGCCGCCGCTGACGTCCCAGCCCAGCGCGAGCCCCGTGATGACGATGACGACCACCTGGAGCACCTCGATCGCGAGGACGTTGAGCGTCTTGGCCGCGAGCAGGCCCGATCGCGTCAGGGGTGTCGAGCCGAGCCGCTTCAGCACGCCGTAGTGGCGTTCGTATCCCGTCGCGATCCCGAGGCTCACCATCGCGGTCGACATCACCGCGAGGGCCAGGATGCCGGGCACGAGGAACTGCACGGGGTCCTTCAGGTCGCTGATCCCGCTGACCTTGGCGAAGAACACGAGGATCCCGATGGGGATGCCCAGGGTCACGAGCAGGCTCTCGGAGCGGCGCAGTGTCAGCAGCAACTCGACGCGGGCCTGGGCGAGCAGCGAGCGCGTCTTCACGCGCGGTCCTCGCTCGTGAGCCGGAGGAACACGTCCTCGAGCGAACGCCGCCCGGTCGACAGCTCGCCCAGCGCAGCGTCGTGGTCCCGCAGCCACGCGGCGAGGTCTGCGATGCGCTCGGGCGTGCCGCGCGCGGCGACGACGTAGTCGCCCGGTCGCGGTTCCGACACCACCGACACGTCGACGTGCAACGCGACTGCGAGCGCGCCCCGGTCGAGTCCGGGCGGCGCCGCGAAGCGCAGCTCCTCCTCGGTGTCGAGGGTGGTGAGCTCCGCCGGGGTTCCCGACGCGACGACGTGACCGTGGTCGACGATCGCGAGCCGGTCGCAGAGATGTTCGGCCTCGTCCATCGCGTGCGTCGTCAGCACGACCGTGACACCCGACGACTTGAGGTCGCGGATCAGCGTCCACGTGGTGGCGCGTGCGCGCGGATCCATCCCCGCGGTGGGCTCGTCGAGAAAGACGAGCTCGGGCCGTCCGACGAGCGCGAGGGCGAGCGAGAGCCGCTGCTTCTGGCCGCCCGACAACCGGCGCACCATCGTGTCGCGCGCGTCGCGCAGGCCGACGACGTCGAGCAGCCGTTCGGGATCGTCGGGATCGTCGTAGTAGGACGCGAACAGCTGCAGGGCCTCGAGGGGCTTCACGCCCGGGTAGAGGCCGCCCTCCTGGAGCATGACGCCGATGCGCGGGCGCAGCCCCGACCCCTCGCGCCACGGCACGAGGCCGAGCACGCGGACGGTTCCCGCGTCGGGCATCCGGTAGCCCTCGAGGATCTCCACGGTCGTCGTCTTGCCCGCACCGTTCGGGCCGAGGAGGCCGAACACCTCACCGGTGTCGACGGTGATCGAGATGCCGTCGACCGCCACCGTGGCGCCGTAGCGCTTCTCGAGGCCGACGACCTCGATCGCCGTTCCGGTCGCCGAATTCATCCCTGCCGGACACTAGCGGAGGGCGTCGCGGCCGCTCGGAGCGTGCGTGACAGGCCGCGCCGCGTCGGCTTGGTGGGGCATCGCGTCAGCGGTCGCGCCACGCCGCGAAGGTCCCGAGCTGTTCGAGCGCGCGCTTCGCTTCGGGCGTGATCGGCGTCACCGCGAGCGCGTCGAACGCCTCCGCGACGAGCTGCTCGATGGTGGCCTCGATCTCGGCGCGGGCCCCGGTCTCGACGAGCACGTCCTGGAGCGCGCGCACGTCGTCGTCGGTCAGGTCCGGGTCTCCGAGCCGGTCGAGCAGGCGCGCGCCGGCACCCTGCGCCGCCGCGGCGGCGACCGCGACCAACGGCGTGAGCTTGCCCTCGCGCAGGTCGTCGCCGACGGGCTTGCCCGTGAGCTCCGGGTCGCCGAACACGCCGAGGATGTCGTCGCGGAGCTGGAACGCCTCGCCGAGGGGAAGTCCGACCGCGGTGAACGGCGCCGCGAGATCGTCGAGACGCCCCGCGAGCGCCGCGCCCAGGTGCAGCGGACGCTCGACGGTGTACTTCCCGGACTTGTACCGCTCGATCCGGCGCGCCTCGGCGCCGTCGCGGCTCCCGCCGGCGGTGCCGACGAGATCGAGGTACTGGCCCACGCACAGCTCGACGCGCAGGTCGTCGAAGACCCGTCGCGCCACCGCGGGCGCCTCGCGGAGGAGCTCGTCGGCGTACACGAACGCGAGATCGCCGACGAGGATCGCGACGCCTTCCCCGAAGCGGCGGCCCTCGCCGTGCCAGCCGTGGGCAGCGTGCCGGTCGATGAACGCGCGGTGGATCGAGGCCAGACCGCGGCGACGATCGGAGCCGTCCATCACGTCGTCGTGCACGAGCGCGAACGTGTGCAGCAGCTCGAGCGCCGCGCCCGCGTCGTCGATCATCGTCGCGGCGGGATCGCCGCCCGCGCCGAGGTACGCCCAGTGGCAGAATGCCGGACGCAGTCGCTTGCCACCCGCGTCGACGAGCTCGCGCAAGGCGAGGACCGGCTCACGCAGTGCCGGGTCCACCTCGCTCCACTGCTCGATCTCGCGGGCGAGCAGGGTCGCGATGCGCGCCTCCACCCGCTCGTCGACCGCGAGCAGGATCGGAGGCGCTTCCGCAGCGGGCCCGTTCGCCGGCGGGGAGGGGGCCGTCGCCTCGGGGCTCATGAGCGAGAGCCTAGGAGCGGGCGCGGCCCGAACCGGAGCCGGCCCCGCGTCGCCCCGTAACGTGCCCTCGTGGCCCGCTACCTCTCGCGCGAATGGATCGACGAGCTCGACCGCGCCGCGAGCGCGTCGACCCTCCTGCACGAGCAGCTCGCCGGCGTCACGCTCGTCGTCGAGCACCGCGTGACGCGCGAGGCCGGCGGTGACGTCGCGTACGTGATTCGGATCGACGACGGCCGCGTGCGCGTCGAGGCGGGGTCGTCGCCCGACGCCGACATCGTCCTCGTCGCCGACTACGACACCGCCCGCGCCCTCGCGCGCGGCGACGTCAACGCGCAGCGCGCGTTCGCGGCCGGGAGACTCAAGGTGCGGGGCCGGATCGACCGTCTCGTCGCGCACGCCCGCG
Source organism: Acidimicrobiia bacterium (assembly GCA_036558745.1). Taxonomy (GTDB): domain Bacteria; phylum Actinomycetota; class Acidimicrobiia; order IMCC26256; family JAMXLJ01; genus JAMXLJ01. Next base: position 42,349 of record DATBEZ010000033.1, on the reverse strand, counting down.
CGCTCGGTGCGCTCACCGCGGGCCTGGAGGCGGTGCGGGCCACCACCGTCTTCGACGGCTGAGGCGCCACGTTGGGTGGTCGTTGACCACCCGACACATCAGTTGCCCAGTTGTCCCTTCGTTGTGCCGTGGCGGGGACACTCGGTGATCGGGTCACACGACGCGGTGAAGCAGACCGCCGCCTCACGATTGCACCAGTCGAGGAGGCGCATGGATCCGACCGAGGACTTCTCCTACCAGCTGAGCCGCGACGGAGACCGGACCACGGTCCGGCTCGCCGGCGAGCTCGACATGGCGAGCGCCCCGGCCCTGTCGGAGTGCCTGCACCGTCTCCGCAGCAACTGCGTTCCGATCGTGGTCGTCGACGCGCAGGATCTGGACTTCTGCGACTCGTCCGGCCTCGACGTGTTCGTCGCGTTCTCCCGTGAGGCGCGCGAGCACGGGTCGCACCTCGTGCTTCACGCGCCGTCACCCGCATTGCGCCGACTGCTCGAGCTCACCGGGACCACCGAGCTCTTCGACGTCGAGCACGACGCGCGCCGGCTTCGCCTGACCTGGTAGCGCGTGGGGCGCGGGTGTACCCCCCGTGCACCCGCGCCTGCGCCGCGATCCACCGCGGCGCGGGAGGCGCCGCGGGCGCGCGGGGCTATGGTCGGCGACGTGCAGCCGTTCGAGCGCTTGCGGTACCTCGCCCGCTGGGCCGGCGACGACAGCGCGCTCGTGTCGGAGGCCGCGGATTGTCTGGCCGGCTTCGCCGACGACCCGGCCGGGCTCGTCGTCGCGTGCCGGCGCCTGCTCGCGCACCACGCCGCGTCCGGGCCGCTCTGGTGGCTCTGCGCGCGGGTGCTCTGCGCGAGCGACGCGGCCGACGCCGCGTGGGAGGCGGTGCAGCTGCTCGACGACGACCGCACCGCGACCCGGCTCGCGGAGGCGCTGCCATTCCCGCACGACGAGCCGATCGCGGTGCTCGGATGGGGCGACACGGTGGGGGGCGCGCTCGCGACGCGAGCCGACCTCGACGTGCTCGCGGTGCGTCTCTCCGCCGGGTCGGGTGTCGCCGCGCAGATCCGTCGCTCGCCGCGCCCGGTCCGTCTCGTCTCGGACGTCGAGGCGAACGCGCTCGGCGTGACCCACGTGCTCATCGAGAGCAATGCGCTCGGGAGCGGTTCCGCGCTCGTCCCCGAGGGCGCGGGCGTCGTCGCCGACGCGCTGGCCGAGACCCGGGCCCAGGTCTGGGTCGTCGCCGGGCTCGGGCGGGCGCTCCCCGACCGCCTCTACGACGCGGTGCTCGCCCGCCTGCGCGAGCACGACGCCGACCCTTTCGCCGACGACGACGGCGACGTCGAGGAGCTGCCGCTCGACCGCGTCGACGCGGTCGCAGGTCCCTCCGGCCTCGAGGCGCCCGGCGCCGCGGCCCGACGAGCCGAGTGTCCGATCGCGCCCGAGCTGCTCCGCGGCTGACGCCCCTCGATCGGTCGCGCGGGCGGAAGTCGGGGCGCGCGGTCAGGCGGTCCAGCGCCGGATCTCGACCCGGCGGGTGACGCGCCGGGTGAGACGCCGCCGGGCGAGGCGACGGATCCCCAGCCGCACGGGTGGCACCAGGAGCAGCAACCCGATCGCGTCGGTGATGAAGCCCGGGACCAGCAGCAGCGTGCCGGCGATCAGGAGGAGCGCACCGTCGACGAGCTCGACACCCGGGACCTGACCCGCGTTCACCTGGGACTGGATGCGCCGGATCACCCCGATGCCCTGCCGCTTGACCAGCCAGGCACCGAGGACGGAGATGAGGAGCAGGAGCCCGAGCGTCTCGCCGACGCCGAGCCACGAACCGACCTTGATGATCACGGCGAGCTCGGCCAGCGGCACGACGACGAAGAGCAGCACCAGGAACGCGACCACGTCATCAGGGTACCCACGAAGGGTCCGTCCCGAGCCTGCGCCCGCGCACGGATCGCGGTCGGGACCCGGTCGTCCCGGCCCGGGAGGCCTCAGGCTTCGAGGGCGAGCGTCCCCGGATGAGCGTCGTCGTCGTCGGGGTCGGCGAGCGAGAGCGGGCGCTCCCGGCGCAACGTGTTGATCCGCTCGAGCGGGCGCTCCAGCTGGCGGCGCCGGGTGCTCACGAGCTCGTCGTAGTCGCGGCGCGCCGTGGCGAGCGAACGGTCGAGCTTGTCCATCTTCTCGAGGAACGCCTTCCACTGCTTGTCGAACGCGGCCAGGAGATCGAGGATCTCGTTCGACGTCCGCTCGAGCCGGAAGTTGTCGGCCGCCTGGCGGATCACCGCGAGCACCGCGAACAATGTCAGCGGTGAGCAGCACACGACCTTGTGGCGCAGCGCGTCCTCGAGCAGCTGCGCGTCGTGCTCCTGGATGAAGCCGTAGAGCGCCTCGTTCGGGATGAAGAGCAGCACGCAGTCGAGCGAACCGCCCCGGCCGCCGCGTCCGTAGTCGCGCACCGCGAGCTCCTTCACACGACTGCGCACGTCGCGCAGGAAGTCGTCCCGGAAGCGCTTGCGCTCGAGGTCGGAGTCGGCGTCGAGGAAGCGCAGGTAGTTGTCGAGCGGGAACTTCACGTCCATGTACAGCGCCTGCTCGTGCGGGAGCAGGAACGTGAAGTCGGGGATCCCTCCCCCCTCGATGGCGCGCTGCTTGCGGTAGTTGACGTTCTCGATGAAGCCCGCGAGCTTCAGCACGTCCTCGGCCATGCGCTCGCCCCACTGGCCGCGGGCCTTGGTGCTGGACAGCGCCTGGCGCAGCCCGTGGGTCACCTCGTGCAGGGCCTGCACGCCGTCGCTCGTGCGCTGCAGCTGCGACGTGAGCGCGCCGAACTTGATCTGGCGGTCACGCTCGAGCTCACCGACGAGGTCCCGCACCTTGCCCAGCTCCCCGACCATGGCGTGCAGCTGCTGGTCGATGAGCGACTTCTTGCCGTCGAGCTCCGTCGCGGCCCGGGCCTGGGTGGTCGCCAGGCGCTGCTCGGCGAGGGTCAGGAACGACTGCGCGTTCTGCTGGAGCGCGTCGGCGGACAGCGCCTTGAACAGCTCCGCCGAACGGGCGTCGGCCTCGTCGCGGGCCGCGAGACGCTCGGCGTACACCGCGCGTTCGCGCTCGAGCTCCGCGTCCCGGGCGGCGACCTCGGCCCGCAGGACGCCCACGTGCTCGGTGAGTACGCCCCGCTCGGCGAGAAGCGCCTCGCGCTCCGTGGTGAGCGCGTGGATCCGAGGCCGGGCCAGGGCCACGAGCACCGCGGCCCCGCCCGCGCCGGCACCGAGCAGCAGGCCCACGAGCCCCAGGAACAACGTCGTCGTGTCCATGGGACGATTGTGACGGTGGGGTGTGACAGTTATCGGGATGCCGGCTGACCTGCGGCGACGCGTCCGGAGGGCGGGTCCGGGTCGGGGCCGTCCGAGGCCGGAACGGGGCGGCGGGCGTCGCGCTCCGCGAGCGCGCGCAGGTTGAGGAGCTGGCGACGCATCATCACGACGTCACCGGCGGGCAGCCAGAAGCCGCCGAGTCGACCCAGCGGGTGTCGTGGGTAGCGGACCAGCACCTTCACCACGAGGCGGCAGTCCTCGGGTCCGACCGGCTCGACGCGATAGGTCAGGGCGACGTCACCGAACACCCGGTTGCCCCGCGCCGCGAGTGTCAGCTCGCGACCCGGTTCGAACGAGGCGAGCCGGAAGATCGCCACCATGCGTTGCCCCACCACCAGCTGGTCCGTGCCGGGGACGAGCGCCTGCGGGCTGCGCCGGCCCAGATTGTCGACCAGGTCGTAGCTGTAGGGCGCCAGACGGAGCTGACACAGCCAACGGAACATCGTCGGCGCCGGTGCGCGCACGCTCACGGCCCGGTAGAGGGCGTCATCGGCGTCGGGCAGGAGCGCGTCGCACGCGAAGGTCGCAGCGCGTTCCTCGGGCGTGGAGCCCCAGGTTCGGATCGCGGCACACGGCGCGATCGGTGTCACGACGTCGACTGTAGGGCCGCGCGCGGGCGTGCCCGGCGATCGGGCGGTACCGTCCCCGACGGTGCCCGAGGACGACGACGGGCTCGAGCTCCCGATCGAGCTCGGCCCGTGCTCGAACGGCGAGTACGACCCGGTGCCGCTCGACGCCGTCGCGCGCGAGGCGATGCGCAGGACACGCCTCGATGCGGACGACCACGCCCGCCGGCTGCGGTTGCCGCGTCGCGCGTTCCTCCGGTCGGTCGGCGGTGCGGCGCTCATGCTGCTCACCCTCGACGCGTGTCATCACGAGGCGTCGCGCGCGAAGGGGTCGCGACCCGGTGGTCGCTACCGGGTCCCGCCCGACGCGACGACCGAGCCGTCCGTCGCGCGCGACGCGCTCGGCGGCGACGAGCTCGTCGTCGACGCGCAGACCCACTTCCTCGAGTTCGACGCGTCACACGACGCCGGCATCGGCTTCGCTGCGGGCTTCCCGCAGGCCGCGTGCGGCGAGCACGACCCGCGCGACTGCTTCTCGGTCCAGCACTACCTCGACGAGCTGTTCGTGCGCAGCGACACGTCGATGGCCGTGCTCTCCGCAGTACCGATCGCGGGCGAGTCGAGCCCGTTGACCATCGACGCGATGGAACGGGCGCGCCGCGCGCTCGACCACGCGTGCGGTGACGGCCGCTTGCTCCTGCACGGCGGCGTGTTCCCACAGCTGGGGCGGGCGGGCGCCGCCCTCGACGGGATGGCGGAGCTCACCGCGCACCACCCGATCGCGGCGTGGAAGGTCTACACGCACACGCCCGGACCGGGCTGGTGGCTCGACGACCACGAGGCCGGCGCGCCGCGCGTGGGGGGCGCGTTCCTGCAACGGGCGCGCGAGCTCGATGTCACGACGGTCTGCGTGCACAAGGGGCTCGGCGGCGGGAGCGGCTACTCGTCACCGGTCGACATCGGACCGGCCGCGCGGAGCCATCCCGACATCCGCTTCGTCGTGTACCACTCGGGTTTCGACACCGTCGACCAGCCCGAAGGGCCGTACCGGGAGACCGGTGCGCCCTACGGCGTCGACCGGCTCGTCCGCAGTCTGCGTGACAACGGCATCGCGCCGGGAGCCAACGTCTACGCGGAGCTGGGGTCGACCTGGTGGAACCTGATGCGCGACCCGACCCAGGCCGCGCACGTGCTCGGCAAGCTCCTCGTGCACGTCGGGCCCGACAACGTGCTGTGGGGCACCGACTCGATCTGGTACGGGAGCCCGCAGGATCAGATCCAGGCGTTCCGTGCGTTCGAGATCACGACCGAGCTCCAGGAGCGCTACGGCTACCCCGCGCTCACGCCGGACGTGAAACGCCGCATCCTCGGCGCGAACGCGTTGAAGCTCCACGGCGTGACCGCACCCGCGACCGCGTGCAAGCCCAACGCGGCCGAGATCGAGCAGGCGCGCATCGAGCAGCCGTATCCGCACCGCACGTACGGGCCGACCACCGTCGCCGCGGTACGGGACCTCTGGCGCACGCACGGGGTCGTCTGAGACCTCAGCCGCCGCCACCGCCGTCGACGACGATCTTCTGTCCGCTGACGTACCCGGCGCGCTCCGACACGAGGAACGCGACGACGTCGGCAACCTCCTCGGGCGTGCACACGTGCCCGAACGGCGCGCGCGCGTCGAGGGTGTGGATGTCCTCGACACCCATCGCGCCGCGCACCAGCCGGCGGCCCATCTCGGTCTCGACGAGCCCGGGCGCCACGACGTTCACGTGGATGCCGTGGCGTCGCTCCTCCTTCGCCAGCGTCCACGCGAGCGCCTCCAGCGACGCCTTGGCGATGTTGTAGGGCGACGAGTTCGGCCCCCAGCCGACGGTCGCGTAGCTCGAGATCATCACGACGTCGCCGCGTGCGCGCGTCCGCATCGCGGGGATCAGCAGCTTGCTCAACAGGAACGCGCCGAACGCGTGCGTGCGCCAGACCCGCTCGATCTCGGCGGGATCGGTGTCGACGACGGAGAGGCCCCGGCTCGCGATGCCCGCGTTGTGTACGAGGATGTCGACGAAGCCGAAGTCGCCGAGCACCGCCTCCGCCATCGCCTCGTCGTCGCCCGCGTCGTCGACCGACGCGCGGTACGCGATCCCGCGCCGACCGAGCTGCTCGATCTCGTCCACCGTCTCCTTCGCGGCCTCCTCGTCGCGCCGGTAGTTGACCGCGACGTCGGCGCCGTCGCGCGCGAGCGTCAGCGCGATCGCGCGCCCGATCCCACGGCCGCCGCCGGTGACGAGTGCGACCCGCCCCTCGAGACCCATTGCCGCTTCCTCCTCGTCGCCGCCGTGTCCGGCTCAGGCGCGCTTCGCCGCGAGCTTCGACGCCCGCGTGTACAGACGGTCCGCGCCGAGCCGGTCGGCCCAGCCTTCCAGCTCGGGGCGCGGTCCCGTCCACTCCCAGTCGTCGACCGTGCCGACCGGGGCGTCGGTGCGCAGCGTTGCGAGCACGCGGAACAGCTCCGCGTTGTCGCGGTTCTGGTCGAGTGCCGAGGCGAGCTTGTTCGCGCCACGCACGTCGACGTCCCACTCGTGGGCGTAGCGCGGGATGGCGTCGAGATGGTGGTAGCGGGCGAGCACCGCGGACGCGGACTTCGCGCCCCAGCCCGGAACGCCGGGGAATCCGTCGGCGCTGTCACCGACGAGCGCGAGCCAGTCGGGAATCGACGCGGGACCCACGCCGAACTTCGCCTCGACCGCGGCTTCGTCGAGCATGGCGTTCTTGCGCCGGTCGAACTGCACGACGCGACCGTCGACCACGCATTGGCCGAGGTCCTTGTCGGGCGTGCAGATGAGCACCTGCTCGACCCTGCGGTCGTCGGCCGCGATCTTCGCGGCGGCCGCGAGCGCGTCGTCGGCCTCCTGGTCGACCATGGGCCATACGGTCAGGCCGAGCGCGACGAGGGACTCGTCGAGGAGCGGGAACTGAGCGAGCAACGCGGGGTCGATACCCGCGCCGGTCTTGTAACCGACGTAGAGGTCGTTGCGGAACGACTCGATCACCTTGTCGTTGGCCACGCCGACGTGCGTCGCGCCGTCCTCGAGCAATGTCAGGACCGAGTAGAGGACGCCACGCACCGCTGCGACCTCGATGCCGTCGTCGTCGACGTGCGACGGGAGTGCGAAGAAATGGCGGAACAGCTCGTAGGTGCCGTCGACGAGATGCACACGCATACCCCGAGCCTCGCATACCAGCTCGCGTGACACGAGACCGCCCCGCCGTGGCACGCGTGGACGCAGGGCGCGGGGGTCCGGACCCGGCACGTCGGCGCGCCTTCCGCGAGGGCGGACGGCGCCGCGTTCGGGACGTTGGCCACTGGCGGACGGCGCTTTCGTGCGCGGATGTCGTGGTCCGACAGCTCTGCGCTCGAGGGGGAACGTCATGGCGAGTGCCGCCGAGTGCGCGTGCTCATCACGGTCGTCGTGGTGCAGTGGCATCGGGCGCGTGTGACTGGGCGCAGCTGGGGTTCGGGCCGCAGAGGACCTCGTACAACCCGTACGAGCCGACTCTCAGGGAATCGTCGGTGCCGCACATGCATCTCGCATGGTCCGCGCAGTGTGCGTGCGATTCCCGCACCGCTCTCCTTGCCGGCTCCACGCGTGTAGCTGGTAGAGGGAGACTCGTCATCGGTTCCGTACACGGCGACTGTGCGCGCGTTCGATGCCGCAACCGGCGCACCGATGTGGTCGACACCCCTGGGAACCGTCAACGTTGCCGACGTCGCCGCGATCGCCAACGGACTCGTCTACGTGTTGGTCCGACCGGCGATCGGATCAACTCATGGCGATGCGTCCATCGCCGCGATCCACGGCGTGGCGGACCGTGACCGAGTTCGGGTCGACCGCGATCGCGGGTGCGCTCGTGTACCTCGGGTCGGGAGACGTGCGCCGGCTGTCCGACGGTGCCCTCGTCTCGACGATCACGGCGGGCCCGGTGACACCGTCGGGAGGCCACGTCTCCGTGACCGGCAACGGCCGTCTCACCACACTGATGCCGTCATCGCCGCCCGGCACCGCGGGGGCTCGCGTGGGACCGCCGTCTACGTCGTCGCGAACGACCTGGTGCAGACGTGACGATCACCGTGCAGAACTGAGCGGCGGGGCCGTGTGCAGGCGGCCGTGTCGCGTCGGGTCGTCGCCCTCGCGCACGGCTTCGCCCAGCGCGGACCACCAACCGTCGGGTATCTCGCCCGTGGTCCGGTGCCACGCGCGCAGGCGTCGCAGCATCCCGCGGCGTTGCATCTCGGTGTAGCCGCCGCGGATCCCCATCCGTTCGCCGGTCGCGAATGCCTCGAGGAGGCAGTCGAGGCGTACCTCGCACGACGCGCAGATCCGGGCCGCCGCGGCGCACTGCTCGTCGCTGTCGTCCGCGGGCATGAACAGGGTGGGCGCCATGCCGGTGCAGGCCGCGGCATGGCGCCAGTCGGGCCGGGGTGCGGGCACGCCGAGATCGAGGGCCATGAGGCCACCTCCGCCTGGTGATCGTTTCCAGGCCAGCGGTACCGCGAACGCCCAAGGCGCAAACGTCGCCACGGAGCGTGCCCGCGTGGGGTGGGGGTCGGGGCCCGCGTGATCAGCCGAGCGGGCGGGAGCCCTGTTCGCGCAGCAGGTCGCGGATCTCGGTGAGGATCGCGGCCTCGTCGCTCAGCTCTGCGGCGTCCGGCTCGTCGCCGGCGGCCATCGCGCGCCGGCGGCGCTCGAGCAGGAAGTTGATCGGCTTGACGACGAAGAAGAACACCGCGGCCGCGATCGACACGAACGTGATGACCGCGTTGAGGAAGTCGCCGTAGAAGAACTTGCTCCCGTTGATGGTGAACGTCAGCTGCGAGAAGTCCGGCTTGCCGAAGATCGCGGCGATGATCGGCGTGAGGATGTCGCGGACGAGCGCGGTGACGACCGCGCCGAACGCAGCACCGACGACGACGGCGACCGCGAGATCCACGACGTTGCCGCGCAGGATGAAGTCCTTGAACTCGGCGGCCAGGCTCTTGCGCTGCTGCGACATCGCGTTCCTCCCCCATCGTCCGACGCGCGCACGCTACCGCCGACGTCGCGATGCGTCACCGGCCGAGCTGAACGCGGATAGCGTCACCGGATGCGCGAACGGGACGGCGGCGGGTGGGCGACGGTCGCCGCGATGTCGGTCGCGAACGTGGTCATCTCGCTCGACTTCCTCGGGCTGACGGTCGTGCTCCCGGCCATCGGGCGGGACCTCGGTGGTTCGAACGGCACGCTCGAGTGGATCGTGAACGCGTACATGCTCGCCCTCGCGGCCCCGCTCGTGGCCGCCGGGCGTCTCGGCGACCTGTTCGGGCGCCGGCGGGTGATGACCATCGGCATCGCGGTGTTCGCCGCCGGCTCGCTGGCGGCCGGGCTCGCGCCCTCGACGAATGTGTTGATCGGCGCACGTGCGGTCCAGGGCTTGGGCGCCGCGCTCGTCACGGCGACGTCGCTCTCCATCGTGAGCGACGCGTTTCCCCCGGAGCGTCGTGGCACCGCGATCGGCGTCTGGAGCGCGACGGGCGCGATCGGCGCGGCCGTCGGTCCTCTCGTGGCCGGGTTCGTCGCGACCGCGCTCTCGTGGCGATGGCTCTTCCTTCTCAACGCGCCCCTGGCTGCCTTCGCAGCGGTGTTCGTGCTCACGACGGTGCGCGAGTCGCGCGACGAGACGGCACCCCGCAACCTCGACATCGCCGGGCTGCTCAGCGTCACCGGAGGGCTCGCGCTGCTCGTGTACGCACTGGTGGAGGGTCCGGTCAGGGGCTGGTCGTCCCCTGCCGTCGTGCTCGGCCTCGTGGGCGCGGTCGCGTTGCTCGTGCTCTTCATCGTGGTGGAGCGCCGCGATGCCGCGCCGCTCGTCGATCTCGATCTGTTCCGCGGTCGCGCCTACGTCGGGACCGCGTCGGTCGCCTTCGTCGCCAACATCGCGTTCGCGACGACGATGTTCTTCCTCACGCTGTACTTCCAGGAGGTCCGCGACCTCACTCCGGCGGCGACAGGCGTCGCGTTCCTCGCATTCACGGTTCCTCTCGCGGTCGCCTCACCCGTCGCGGGTTGGTCCGTCCGTCGGGTCTCCCCCGCGGCGCTGATGGGGTTCGGGCTCTCGGTGCTCGTCGGGTCGTTCCTCGTGTTCGGCTCGATCGACGTGCACAGCCGGGTCACGCTCGCGTTGATCGGCCTGTTCCTCGCCGGGATCGGACAGGCCTTCGCCTTCAACGTGTCGGACGTGGCAGCCATGGACGCGGTCGCGTCCGAGAAGGCCGGAGTCGCGTCAGGCGTCATCTCGGGCGCGCGCCAGGTCGGAAGCCTCTTCGGCCTCGCCGCCGCGGGTGCCGTGTTCAAGGTCGCCGAGCAGCGCTCGCTGACGCATCATCTGTCCTCGGCGGGCGTGCGCCTCACGCCGGGCGCGCGCCACGACCTCACCACCGCGATCTCGGGTTCCGCGGAGGCCGAACGGCGACTGCGTCACCTCGCGCCCACGCTGGCGCACGAGGTCGAGCACCTCGTGGACGTGCTGTTCACGTCTGCGTTCCGGGTCACGATGCTCACGCTGGCCGTCATCACCGCCGTCGGGATCACCGGCGCGTTGCTGGCGTCGTCACGGCCGCACCGGGGTACTCGTGCACCGTTGCCACCAGCCCCTGCTCGAAGGTGAACACACTGCACTGCTCGAGACGTCGGACCTCGCCCGCGCGCATGAACCCGGGAATGTCGGCGGCACAGGTCCCCTGCCAGACCAGCTCCACCGCGAGCGCGTCGTCGCTCACGATCCAACGCCGGCGCTCGACGAACCGCCGGTCGGGGAATTGCGCGAACACGTCCGCAGCGTGCCGCCAGACCGCGTCGCGTCCCACCGTCGACAGGTTGCGGCCGTGGTTCACCGACTCCACGTCGGGAGCCAGCAGCGCGGCGTAGGCGTCGAGATCACCCGCGTCGTAGGCGGCGAGCAGACGCTCCACGACCGCGCGCGCACGGAGCGCACCCTGGTCCTCGCCGTCGATCACGACGCCCCGGCCGCGAGCGTGGGGATGCCGAAGCGCTCCCGAAGACCGTCGAGGGGTTCGTCGGCCAGCGCGAAGTGGTCGAGGCCGCCCAGCGGATCGACCGTGCACGCGATGCCACGACGGATGGCCTGCGCGAAACGTCCCACGGCGCCCGGCTCGGAGAGCGTGTCGCTGCGCGCGATGGCGACCTTCTTCGCCGCGACGTGCCTGATGCCCGCGTTCTGGAACAACAGCAGCGTCATGACGAGCAGGGTGAAGCCCCGCGGGTCGGGCATGGCGGCAGCGATGAACGCGAAGACGTCGATCTCGCCTTCGGGCGTCGCCTCGTAGCTCGAGAGCACGTGGACGAAGTCGTGCTGGGCGCCGATCTCGCTGATGCCGTGGCGCTCGCCCGGGAACGGGAACCCGTGCGACTCGTAGAAGTCCGCGACGCCGCGGCCCCAACTCCCGGGCGGGCAGTCGCGCAACGCGCGCCACTTCCGGGCGATCGTCTCGTCGGGTGCGAGTCCGAAGTACGCGATGCGGGAGCGGGTCAGCTCGTAGAGGGCGCCGTGGAGGATCCTGCGCTTCGCGTCCTCCGTGTACCAGCTGTTGCGCTGCACGTCGGCGTACATCAGCGCGATGTGATGATGGGCCAGGCCCCGCGCCGCCTCGACCATGGGCTCGTCGACCTGGAACGCCTTCGCGTAGTGCTCGACGTTGCGGGCCAGACCTCGCGGCAAGGGATGGCACAGCATCTCGAGGGTGACCATCAGCTGAACGGCCTCGAGCCGCAGCGACGGATCGGCGATGGCGCGCGCCGCCTCGTCGGGCGAGCTCGGCGCGATCGAGCCGGGATCGACGTGGCTCCGAAACACCCGGTGGACGAGCGCGCGAAGCGTCTCCCGCTGCAGAGCCGTCAGCGTGCCGTCGTCGACGGCGACTGCGCCGACGATCGCCGCGACGAGCGGCTCGACCAGGTCCGGCGGCGGGACGACGAGCACGGTCAGGAGGCGAAGCCGGGTGGGAACGGCAGCACGATGTTGAACTCGTTGCCCTCGGGGTCGGCCATGACGCGGTGCTCCTCACCGGGCCGGAACCGCACGACGCGGATCAGCGCGCCGCCCAGCTGCTCGATCCGTGCCGTCGCTGCGTCCAGCTCGGAGACCTCGACGTCCACGCGCAGGCGCGCACCGGTGACCACGTCACCGTCGGGCACGGGTTGGAAGGCCATCAGCGCGCCACCCGCGCTGCGACGGAGCTGGATCCAGCCCGGGATCGACTCCGCGACGTCGACACCGAGGACGGCCTGCCAGAACTCGCTCAACCGCTGCGGATCACGCGCGTCGACGATCACGCCGCGCAACCAGCCGACCCGGCTGCTCTCCGAGGTGCTCATGTCCCGTGCTCTCGTCGTTGCTTCGGTCATGCCTGGGTTGGGACACGATCCGGTGCTCTGACGCCGGAACGTGTCCCAACGCGGCGGGATGGTCAGCCCGAGAGCGTAACGGGCGGCTCCCTGCTCGCCGGACCATCCGCGAAGCGTCAGTCGCCGGTCGCGACGGGGAGTCGCGCCCGCACCGCGAACCCGCCGCCGTTCTCGGGACCCGCGTCGAGGCGGCCACCGACGGAGGCCGCCCGTTCGCGCATGCCCGCGATCCCGCTGCCCCCGGGCGCCACCGTGGCGCGCGAGCCCGCGTCGACGACCTCGACGCCCAGCGCGTCGCCGTCGCGGTGGATGCGCACCACCGCCTCGGGTCGGTCGGAGTGGCGGGCGACGTTGGTGAGCGACTCCTGGATGATGCGGTACGCAGCCACGTCGACGTTCACCGGCAGCGTGTCGACGTCGCCGTCGATCTCGACCTGCACGTCGACGCCCGTCGCCTCGGCGCGCGCCACGAGATCGGGCAGTCGGCGCAGCGTGGGCGTCGGCGAGCGTGGGGCGCCCTCGTCGACCGCGCGCAGCGCGCCGAGGATCGAGCGCAGCTCCACCAGACCGTCCTTGCTGACGTCCTTGATGGTCGCGAGCGCGTCGCGCGCCTGGTTGGGATCGTCGTCCATGAGGTGCAGCGCGACGCCGGCCTGCACGTTGATGACCGACATCGTGTGCGCGACCACGTCGTGCAGCTCCTGCGCGATGCGCACCCGCTCGTCGGCCGCGGCCCGTGCGAGCGCCTCCGCGCGCGTGCGCTCCGTCTCCCGGGCCCGCTCACGCCGGCTCCGGATCACCTCCATGACGCTGACCAGCACGATGAGCCACGCGGCCAGACCGATGAACGCGCCCGGACCCGGGATCTTCTCGCGACCGAGCAGCCAGCCCAGCCACGGGAACAGGAGGAAGCCGAGCACGATCGAGGTGATCGCGAGAAGCCGTCGCCCGATCAGCACCGCGTACCCGAAGGTGACGATCAGGGCGACGAAGACGGGACCGCGCGGGTATCCGAGCGACCAGTAGAGCAGCGTGGTCACGAACGCGACCGTGAGGGCGGATGCCGGGAACCGCCGGCGCCACGGCATCGCGGCGATGCCGGCGACGAGCCACGCGATCCCCGCCGCGCCCAGGTCGCCGCGGCCCTGGTGCTGCGCGGCGCCCGCGGTCCCGCCGAGCTCGATCGCCAGGGCGAGCATGATGAGCGCCGCTTCGACGGCGATGACCGTGCGACGCGACCACCCCGAGCCGAGGAGCGCGTCGGACGAGGCCGGCGAGGTCATCGTCCCAGCGTACGGAACCGCCGGCCGCGCGGCGTCCGCCGGTGGGAGGGTCCGGAGGTACGCCGCGGGTGGTAGCGGGTGTGGCGGCGTGACGGCCGACTACGCCCGCCGTCGTACGCGCGAATGCCGTCCGCAGGGCGACGACGTCGCGAGGCGTTCCCGTCAGCATGAACCCGATGGTTCTCGACCGATGCTTCGGCCTGGAGGTTCACCGATGACGACGACACTCGTGGCCGCGCCCGCGGCGCGCGCCGAGCACGCGACGAAGGTCTACGGGACGGGCGACGCGGGCGTGCGCGCCCTCGACGACGTCACCCTCGAGATCCCGTCGGGGCGTCTCACCGCGATCATGGGGCCGTCGGGTTCGGGCAAGTCGACACTGCTGCACTGCATGGCCGGGCTCGACGTGGTCACGTCGGGCCGCGTCCTCATCGACGAGCAGGACCTCGCGACGCTGTCCGACCGGGAGCTCACGGTGCTGCGCCGCGAGCGGGTCGGGTTCGTGTTCCAGGCCTACAACCTCGTGCCGACGATGACGGCGCTCGAGAACGTCGTGCTGCCGTTCACGCTCGGCGGACGGCGTCCCGATCCCGCGTGGCTCGACGAGGTGGTCGACACCGTCGACCTCCGCGACCGGCTCGACCACCGCCCGGCGGAGCTCTCGGGCGGCCAGCAGCAGCGCGTCGCGGTCGCACGCGCGCTCGTCACCCGCCCGGAGATCGTCTTCGCCGACGAGCCCACCGGCAACCTCGACTCGCGTTCGGGTGCCGAGATCCTCGGCTTCCTGCGGAGGGCGGTGGACCGCTTCGACCAGACCGTCGCGATGGTGACCCACGACCCCGTCGCGGCGTCGTACGCGGATGCGGTCGTGTTCCTCGCCGACGGTCGCGTCGTCGACCGCATGACGGAGCCGACCGCGGCGCGCGTGCTCGACCGCATGCGCGGGTTCGACCGCGCGACGGAGTTGGGAGCCTGACATGGTGAGGATGAGCCTGCAGTCGATCTGGCACCGCCGGCGTCGCGTCGTCAGCATCTGCGTCGCGGTGACGCTGGGCGTCGCGTTCCTCATGGGCACGCTCGTGCTCGGCGACACGTTGAAGACGAACTTCGACCGCCTGTTCACGGAGACGTCGGCCGGTACCAGCGTCGTCGTGCGCAACGCGACCGGCGTCCAGCGTGAAGCCATCGACGCCGACCGAGGTCTCGTGGACGAGTCGCTCGTCGCGCGCGTGGCCGCGGTGCCCGGTGTCGCCGCCGCGCAGGGGCAGATCACCGGCTACGGGTCGCTCCTCGGGCGCAACGGCGACGCGATCGGCGGCAACGGTCCCCCACGCCAAGCCGGCAGCTGGATCACGGTCCCGAGCCTGAACCCCTACCGGCTCGTCGAGGGTCGCGCGCCCGCGGCCGACAACGAGGTCGTGATCAACCGCGGCGCGGCCACGAAGGGCGACCTGCACGTCGGCGACGTCACCGCGCTGCAGACCCCGCAGCCCGTGCGCGTGCACGTCGTGGGGATCGCCACGTTCGGGAACGCGGACGGGTTCGGTCAGGCGACGTTCGCGGCGTTCACGCTCCACGGCGCGCAGGTGAACGTGACCGGCCGGCCGGGCGTGGTGAGCTCGATCGTCGTCGCGGCCCGTCCCGGCGTGTCCGCGAACGTGTTGCGCGATCGCATCCGGGCGGTGCTGCCGAGCGGCGTGCAGGCGATCACGGGTCACCAGCTGGCCCAGGAGCGCATCGACAGCGTGTCGAGCGGTTTCCTCGACCTGCTCCGGGCCTTCCTGGTGGTGTTCGCCGGCATCGCGCTCGTCGTCGCGACGCTGAGCATCAACAACACCTTCTCGATCACGGTCGCGCAGCGGACCCGCGAGCTCGCGCTGCTGCGAGCGGTCGGTGCCTCCCGGCGGCAGATTCGCGCGTCGGTGTCGCTCGAGGCCGCGCTCATCGGGGTCGCCGCGTCGGCGGTCGGTCTCGGCGCCGGACTCGCCGTCGCGGGCCTGCTCAAGGGGATGTTCGATGCGTTCGGCTTCGCGCTGCCGGCCGGCGGGCTCACCGTCCGCCCGACGTCGCTGCTGATCGCGGGCGGCGTCGGCGTGCTCGCGACCGTCGTCGCGTCGCAGCTGCCGGCCCGGCGCGCGTCGGCGGTCGCGCCGATCGAGGCACTTCGGGAGTCGGGCAGCGAGCCGCGCGACGTCCCGCGGCGCCGCGTCGCGGCCGGTGCCGCGGTCGGCGCGGTCGGCGTGGCGGCGACGATCGCGGGCGCGGCCGCCGGGACGGTGGCGCTGGCCGGTCTCGGCGCCCTCGCGCTGGTCATCGGCGTGCTCATGCTCGCGCCGGCACTGGTCGTGCCGGGTGCGCGGGTGCTGGCGGCACCGCTGGCGCGCGTCGCGCGCGTCAGCGCCGGGCTCGCGGGCCAGAACGCGCGGCGGAACCCGCGCCGGACCGCGGCCACCGCGACCGCGCTGATCGTCGGCGTTGCGGTCGTGTCGCTGTTCACACTGTTCACCGCGTCGCTCAAGGCCACGCTCAACGACCAGGTCCAGACGGGCGTGCGCTCCGACCTCGTGGTGTCGACGCCGTCGTTCGGCGGCGGGCGGCTCAGCCCGAGCCTCGTGGACGACCTCGAGCGGCTGCCGACGGTCGCGCGGGCGGTCGGGCTCGGTGGCGGGCCGGTGCGTCTCGCCGGCCGGGACACGATGGTGATGGCCACCGATCTCGCGCAGCTCCCCCACGTCATGCAGTTCGACACGGTGGCGGGGTCGTTCGACGGCATGCCTCCGAATGGCATCGCGGTGTCGAAGTCGGAGGCGTCCGACCACGGATGGCGCGTCGGCTCGCCTGTTGACATCACCTTCGCCGGTGGCGCGACCGAGGCCACGACGGTCCGGGCGGTCTACGACAAGGCCGACCTCTTGAGCGACGTGGTCCTCCCGACCTCCTTGTGGTCGGCGCACGCGGTGCAACCGACCGACAGCCTCGTGCTCGTCGATGCCCGCGCCGGTGTGTCGACCGGCCGGCTCCGCGCCGCGATCACGCCGCTGGCGACGCGCGACGGCGGCAGTGTCGAGGATCCCGCGCAGTACGCGAGCACCTCGAGCAGCGGTCTCGACACGTTGCTCGGCATCGTGTACGTGATGCTCGCCCTCGCGGTGCTCATCGCGCTGCTCGGGATCGCCAACACGCTGTCGCTCTCGGTCTACGAGCGGCGCCGCGAGCTCGGCCTGCTCCGCGCGGTCGGTCAGACCCGCAAGCAGGTGCGCGCGGTGCTGCGCAGCGAGGCGGTGATCGTGTCGACGTTCGGCACCGCGCTCGGGCTCGCGCTGGGCGGCTTCCTCGGCTGGGTGTTCGCCACCGTGTCGGGCGGCGGGACGTTCGCGCTGCCCGTCGTGCCGCTGGTCGTCATCGCGGTCATCGGCGCGCTCGCCGGTGTGCTCGCCGCGCTGCGACCTGCCCGTCGCGCCGCAAAGCTTCCCGTCCTCGACGCCATCGCGGCCCCGTAACGGCCCCCGGCCCTCCCCCGGCATCGGTTGGGACGATTTCCTGCTCATGCAGCAGGAAATCGTCCCAACTGCGCGCGAGAGGGTTACTCGGCGTGGGTGCCGGGGCTGGTGGTCTGGCCGCCGGGCTCGCCGACCCAGACCGACTTGATGTTGCAGAACTCTCGGATGCCGTGCGCGGAGAGCTCCCGGCCGTACCCCGAGTGCTTCACCCCGCCGAAGGGGAGCTCGGGATACGACGTGGTCATGCCGTTGACGAAGACCATCCCGGCCTCGAGGTCGCGCACGAACCGCTCCTGCTCCCCCGGGTCGTTGGTCCACGCGTTGGAGCCCAGCCCGAAGTCGGTCGCGTTCGCGAGCGCGATCGCCTCGTCGAGGTCGTGCACGCGGGAGAGCTGCGCGACGGGCCCGAACACCTCCTCGCGGTACATACGCATCTCCGGCGTGATGCCGGTGATCACCGTCGGCGGGTAGAACCAGCCCGGCCCGTCGACGCGCCGGCCGCCGCACAGCACCGTCGCGCCCTTCCCCGTCGCGTCGTCGACGAGCGCCTCGACGTCGTCGCGACCCTGCTCGGTCGCCAACGGACCCACCTCGGTCGCGTCGTCCATCGGGTCGCCCACCCGAAGCGCGGCCATGCGGTCGACGAATGCGCGCTGGAACGTGTCGAAGACCTCATCGTGCACGATGAAGCGCTTCGCCGCGATGCAGCTCTGCCCGTTGTTCTGCGCCCGCGCGGTCACGCCGACCTCCGCGGCCCGTTCGACGTCGGCCGAGGGCATCACGACGTACGCGTCGCTCCCGCCCAGCTCGAGGACCGTCTTCTTCACCTCGCTGCCCGCGACCTGCGCGACCGAGCGTCCGGCGGGCTCGCTCCCGGTCAGTGTCGCGGCGCGCACGCGTCCGTCGCGCAGCACCTTCTCGACCTGGCCCGACGTGACGAGCAGGGTCTGGAACGCGCCCTCCGGGAACCCCGCCCGGTGGAACAGCTCCTCCATGAACAGCGCGGTCTGGGGGACGTTGGACGCATGCTTCAGCAGGCCGACGTTCCCGGCCATGAGCGCGGGTGCCGCGAAGCGCATCGCCTGCCACAGCGGAAAGTTCCAGGGCATGACCGCGAGCACGGGACCGATCGGCTGGTAGCACGCGTACGCGCGTCGCGCGCCGACCGCGCCGGCGTCGGCAGGCTCGTCGGCCAGGAACTCGGCCGCGTGCTGCGCGTAGTAACGGCAGGCCTTCGCGCACTTCTGCACCTCGGCGCGAGCGGCGCCGATGGTCTTGCCCATCTCGCTCGTCATCGTGCGGGCGACGTCCTCGCACCCGGCGTCGAGGATGCCGGCCGCGGCGTTCATCCACGCGGCCCGTTGCCCGAACGAGGTGAGCCGGTACGACGCGAAGGTCGACGCCGCGAGCGCGAGACGATCCTCGATCTCGCCGTCGGAGAGCGGGTCGAAGGTCTTGATGGTCTGCCCCGTCGCCGGGTTGATCGACGCGATCGCCATGACGCCTCCGGGCTCGGATGGGTGCTGGTCCCACTCTTCCCCACGCTCGGAGGGGTCGAACAGCCCGGCGCGGGGTCCGCGCCTGGCTCCGCGCACGTCCGTACGCTGGTCCGATGCGCACGCTGGCCGACGCGGCCCTCGTCGCGGCGTTCTGCGGGCTCTTGTGGCTCGTGGTCCGGCCGTTGACGCGCGCTGCGGCCGGTCACGCGCTCGTCCAGGTCGCTCTCTACGGAGCAGCCGCCGCGGTCACGACCGCTGCGGCGGTCGCGGTCGGAGCGTGGCGCGAGGACCTGCGCCCCACGGTCACGAGCGTGGGCGCGACGTTCGGCGGGATGTGCGCGTTCTGGGCCCTGGCACGCGCACAGGCCGGAAGTGGTCCTCCCAGAGGCGAGGCCCATCGGGCCACGGCGACCGAGCCATCGACCCCCGCGACGGAGATCACGACCGCGACGGGTTGGACAGAGAAGCGAGCGGGGTCCTCCGGCGACGCGACGTTGCCGACGATGACGCGGCGCGAGCGGCGCGAAGCGCGCCGCCACTTCGGACGCCGGAGCCGCGGCCCGTCTGCGGCGCTCCGCTGATCTCGACCACTCTCGGCACCTCAGGGGCTCGGCGGGGACGGCGCCGGTGATCGACGACCACACCGACTCCCCCAGCACGTCGATGACGCGCTGCACGTCGGCGAGCCTGCCATGGGGCACCCTCCCGGACTGCCGTTCAGGACGTGCCCTCACCCCGCGGGGGTCGTACCGGGTCCGGACGGGCTTCCCGACCGCGTCACGGAGCGGGCCCGGTGCGCGCTATTCGCGCGTGAACGACTCGAGGTGACGCACGTCGGTGACGGGTCCCCGCGAGCACACCAACGGCTTGCCCGGGTCGTCGAACTGGGGCACGAACCGGCCGTGTTCGACCTTCAGGAACGCCCCGCACTGCACCGCAGGGCTCTTGTCGGTGTGCTGACGGGTCCAGTCGATCGGACCGACGATCCCGCTCGCGTCGTACGCGGTCATGCGGTTGAGCGCGTCGACGACCTTCTGGCGGGTGAAGTTCGGACCCGCGGCACGCAGGCCGGTTACGAGCTCGTCGGCGTTGACCCACCCGATGAGCGCGTTCTCGTTCTTCTTGGCACCGCGCTTGTCCATCCACGTGACGAAATCCGCCAGCGCGGGGATGCGTGGCCTCGCTTCGAGCGGCGCCTCCTGCACGAGCACGACGTCTCCTTCGAAGAAGGCACCGTTCTTGGCCATGAAGTCCGGGTCGTACGCGTTCGCGAGGAACATCTGGGCGTCGAGGCCCTGCTGGCGCATCTCCTTGGCCACCGTCAGCATGCCGTTGGCGTCCATGCACGTCGTGACGAAGTCGACCTTGGCGTCGATCATCTTCTTGACGTCGGCGCTCACGTCGGTGACGCCGAACGACAGGCTCTTGTCGGCAAAGACGATCTTCGCCGGGCTCGGGTACTTGCGGAAGCCCGCGGCGATCATGTCGAGGCAGTCGGCGGACTGGGCGACGCCGTAGGCGAGCACCGCGATCCGCTTCTTGTGGAACCGGTACGCGATCGACGGGAACGTCGCGCCGACGCAGTCGCTGCTCAGGCACAGGGCGCCGGTGTGTCCGAAGAAGTTCGGCGGTCCGGCCCACTCGTCCTGGATGTTCCAGCCGAACGTCGGCACACCCGCCTTCGCGAGGAGATCGGCGCCGGTGAACAGGACCGTCGACACCGGGAGCACCGCGAACGGGTGCTCCTCGTCGAGGATCGACTCGACCACGCGCTTGTTGTTGACGAGCTGGTCGTCGTGGCGGGCGGCGAGCACCAGCTTGCGCCCGTAGATGCCGCCCCGGCTGTTGACCATGTCGAAGTACGCCTGCACGCCGTCGAACGCGGACGCGTACAGCACGCCGGTCGGGTTGGTCTTCGCGGCGACGCCGCTGACGCGGATCTCGGTCGAGGTGACACCGGGCTGGTCGACTGCGGGGAAGCTCGCGCGTGCCGGCGGCGCGGAGGCTTCGGGGCCGGCGTCGCGCTTCGCCCGTGTCGTGGAGCTCGAGCTCGACGTGCCGGCGCTCGAGCACGACGACGCGACGATCGACACGACCACGAGCGCGAGCACCCGGCCTCGAGCACGCATTCGGAACCCCCGATCCGACGCGACTCGTATACAGTATGCCGTTCGCTCGGCGTTCGACCCGGCGCCCGGACGGGGGCGTGCGCGTCGAAGCGAGCGACCGGGCCCGCCCTCGTGGAGACCACGCCGGGGCAGGGGCGACGGGATCCAGACAGACGGGCGCCGGCCGCTCGTGTGTGACGATCTTCGGCGTCGTCGGCGCCCGAGCACATGACCCGGGTGGACCAATTCTTGACGTGGCGTTGATCGAGTCGCGCGCAGCGTCACCTTTCTGCCGGATGTCGCCCAGCTGACCACGCTACGCGTTCACACGATCACAATTTCCCTTGCAATCCCCGCCGGCCTCGTGGACCATACGGGCATCGCCCACCGAAGGCCGCGGGGCTGGAGAACGCCTGCGTGCTCGGGTGGCGAGGCAACACCAGGGAGGCACTCCATGGCGCAGACGGAGGTGGAACCGCGGGACCGCTGAGCCGGTCCGTAGGGCGCCGGCTGTGGCCGGCGCATCCGCACAACTCATGCCGCGACGGCCCACGGAAGCCGGCCGTCTCGCCCCGGCGCTCGTTCGCAGCCCTCACCCCAACGGGCGCCTCGGTGGGACGTTTCCCGGCCCTCACGGCATGTGCCCCGCCCGAATGACCCGGAGCTGTCGGACCCGGCGCGACCCTGCCCCGCACCGCGGTCCGACCTCCGGGTCGGGCGGATCCGACGCCTGCTGCTCGCCCCGCCCCGTCGTCGCGGTCCGTGCCCCGCCCGGCCTTGCCGCGCGTCACCATCGAAAGCGGTCGAAAACCGTCCGAACCGGTCGATGAGCCCTCATGGTGTCGTCGCCTCCAGGACCGGCGCCGTCGGACCTGCTGCGGTCCGATGCCGTGTTGCGCACCCTCGCCGGCGCGCTCCACGAGGGCCTCGTCCTCCTCGACCCGTCGGGCCGGGTCGAGTCCTGCAACCCGGCCGCGGTCGACGTCATCGGCCGCCCGGGTGAGGAGCTCCTCGGCCGCCGCTTCGCGGATGCGGTCGCGGCGGAGCACGAGGACGGCAGCCCGATGGCGGAGCCGGATCGTCCGAGCACACGCGCCCTGCGCGGTGAGATCGTCACCGACGCGATCGTCCGGCTCCCGCGGCCCGGCGGCGCGCACACGTGGCTTCGGGTGAACGCCCGGCCGATCTTCGAATCGGGGACGACCGTGGTCTCGGGCGCGCTCCTCTCCTTCGTCGACGTCACCGACCTGCGCGCGTCGCTGCATCAGATCCGCGACGCCGAAGCGCGCTTCCGCAAGATGGTCGCGAAAGCGTCCGACATGGTCGTCGTGACCGACGAGCGCGGCGTCCTCACCTACGTCAGCCCTGCCGTCGGCCGCATGCTCGGGTACAGCGAGGACGACAAGCTCGGCACGAGCATGTTCGAGCTCGTCCATCCCGACGACGCCGCGCTCGCGATCGAGCGCTTCGTCGCGATCTCGTCGGCCGGGGCCGAGCCGCAGCCGCTCGAGATACGGGTCCTGGACTCGGGCAGCCGTTGGCGCGCGCTCGAGGTGCTCGCGAGCAACCTGCTCGAGGACGCGGACGTGCGCGGCATCGTCATCAACGCGCGTGACGTGAGCGAGCGGCACCGGGTCGAGGCCGCGCTCGAGGAGGCGAGGCAGCGGTTCCGGGCCGCGTTCGAGCGGGCGCCGCTCGGCGTCGCGTTCGTGGGCCTCGACGGTGCCATCCTGCAGGTCAACCACGCGTACTGCGACATCGTCGGCTACGACGAGTGCGAGCTCGTGGGTGTCGACGCGCGCGCGTTCGTGCACGACGACTCGGACGGCGACGCGGTCCCCGACGACCGGGACCCTTCGTACGTCAAGGGTCGAGAGATCCGGGTACGCCGGCGCGACGGTGGGACGCTGTGGGTGCTCGCGAGCTGGAGCCTCATCCACGACGAGCACGGTGAGCCGAGCTACGCCATCCTCGTCATCGCCGACATCACGGAGCGCAAGCAGCTCGAGGCTCGGCTCGCCCACGACGCACGCCACGACTCGCTGACCGGGCTCATGAACCGCTCGTGCTTCCGCGAGCGCCTCGACCAGGCCCTGGCGCGGGCGCGACGCGACCCGCGGACGGTCGCGGTGCTGTTCTTCGACCTCGACGGCTTCAAGATCGTCAACGACACCCTCGGTCACGAGGCCGGCGACGACCTCCTGCGCGAGGTGGCGCACCGCTTGCGGTGCTCGGTCCGGGAGGCCGACACCGTGGCGCGGCTCGGTGGTGACGAGTTCGTGGTGCTGTGCGAGGACGTGGAGTCGATCGAGCAGCTGACGGCCGCCGCGGAGCGGATCCGTTCGCTCGTCGAGGCGCCGGTCGCGCTCGGCGGGCGCCTGGTGTACGTCGGTGCGAGCGTCGGGATCGCGGTCGCGGAGCTCGACCAGCCGGGCGGCGACCTGATGCGCAACGCCGACGTCGCGGTGTACCGCGCGAAGGCGCAGGGCCGATCGCGCGTCGAGCTCTTCGACGAGCAGATGCGGGCCGAGGACGACATGCGCCTCGAGGTCGAGGTCGAGTTGCGGCACGCCGTCGCGCGCGGCGAGATCGTCGCGTGGTTCCAGCCCCTGGTCGAGGTGCGTAGCGCGCGGGTGGTCGGCTTCGAGGCGCTCGCGCGCTGGCGCCATCCGACGCGCGGAATCCTCGAACCGGTGCACTTCATCCCGGTCGCGGAGGAGACCGGGCTCGTCAACCAGCTCGGCTTGACGATCATCGAGACCGCGTGCCGGCAACAGGTGGAGTGGCGCGAGACGGGCGGCCCCGGCCCGCTCCGCATGTCGCTCAACCTGTCGGTCCGGCAGCTCTCGAGTCCCGAGCTGGTGCCGTCGCTGCGCCGTATCCTCGGCGAGACCGGTGCCGACCCGTCGGAGCTCTGCCTCGAGGTGACCGAATCGTGTGTGATGCGCGACCTCGACACCGCGCTGGAAGCGCTGCGCGAGCTGCACACGCTGGGCGTCGCCCTCGCGATCGACGACTTCGGGACGGGCGAGTCGTCGCTGACGTGCCTGCGCCGGCTCCCGATCGACTTCGTGAAGATCGACCGCAGCTTCGTCTTCGAGCTCGGCATCGATGCGGCCGGCTCCCGGATCGTCGCCGCGGTGATCGACCTCGCACACGCGCTCGGGCTCACGGTGGTCGCCGAGGGCGTGGAGTCCCGTGAGCACTTCGGCGCGCTCGTGAGCCTCGGCTGCGATCTCGCCCAGGGTTGGTTCCTCGCGCCCGCGCTCGAGCGCGACGACGCGACCCGGATTCTCACGCACGGACTCCGCGCCTTCCACGAGGGCGCGTGAGGTTCCGCACGCGGTTCCTTGCAGCCGCGGTGGCGGGGCTCGGCAGCGGCGCACCCTCGACGATCGTCGGCGTCGCACGTGGTGACGACCTCCTCGCGTCGACGCGAGCGGCGGGCACGATGCTGCTGGGCGAGGACGCGGAGCCGGGTCCGCTCCTCGCGGCCGGCGCGGTCGTGCACGCGTGCCTGTCGCTCGTCTGGAGCACCCTGCTCGTGCGCGCGCTCCCCCGCCGTCACCCGATCGCGTGCGGCGCGCTCGCCGGGCTCGCGATCGCCGGGCTCGACCTGGGCCTGGTCGGCCGCCGCCTCCACGCCGTGGCCGCCCTGCCGATCGGCCCCCAGCTCGCCGACCACGTGGCGTTCGGTGTGCTCGTCGGTGCGGTCGTCAGCCGCTCCGACCGTTGAGCGCCCGTCGCTCGAACTGCGCGACGCCCAACTCCACCACGCGGTCGTGGGCCCACACCATCGCGGGACGCGCGACGACCGAGAGGCTGCGCAGCACCGGGTTGCGCAGCTGCAGCGACCACACGAGACGCGCGCGTGACCCGTCGCGGTCCGGTCCCATCTCGAGCCGAGCCGGGCCGTGCAGGTCGCCGGTCACCTCGGTGTCGACGAGGCGGTGCTCGATCGCGTCGAGGACGCGCACGTCGAAACGCAACGTGTACGGCAGCGGTGCCTGCACCACACAGCGCGCCGTCGCGCCGGGTCGCAGGCCGTCGGCGTCGAGCTCACGCAGCCAGCTCCACCACTCCGGGAACTCGTCGGTGCGACCGACGGTGTGCCACAGCCGGTCGGGCGGTACCGCGAACGTCCACGTGCGATCGAACGTGAACGGCGTGGGCATCTTCACTCCCCTTGCCGTAACCGGCCGCGCAGGGCGCCGAACGCGAGCGACATGCTGACGACACCGACACCGGCGACGCACGCGATGCTCCTCAGGAGCGCACCGCCGTCCCAACCGTTGAGCACGAGCGAGCGCATGCCTTCCAGCAGGTAGGTCACGGGGTTGTAGCCCGCGATGGTGGAGAGCCACCCGGTCAGTGCCTGGCGCGGAAGGAACGACGTGGTGAGGAACGCGAACGGGAAGAACAGGATGAAGCTCGAGTTCACCGCGGCGGGGTTTCCGGTCTTGAGCGCGATCGCGTACGGGAAGCCCGTGAAAGCGAGGCCCCACGAACCGGCGAGCAACAGGAAGACGAGCATGCCGAGCGGTCCGGAGTGGAAGCGCACGCCCACCGCCAGACCGAGCACGACGACCGGGATCGACAGCGCGATCACGAGCACGAAGTCCGCGACCATCAGACCGAGCAGCAACGACAGCCGACGGATCGGCGTCATGAGCAGGCGGTCGAAGTAGCCGTCCTGGATGTCGGTGACGAGCGCGGACGCTCGTGAGATCCCCGTGACCGCGAAGATGATCGCGACCGGGAGCTGGAACGCCTTGAAGTCACTCACCGGGCCGCGCTCGGCGAGCTTCTGGAGCGATCCGATGTTGACCACGAAGAAGAAGACGGGCACCACCAACGCGGGAATCACGGCCTCGGGCTCGCGCGGGATGGCGCGCAGCGCGCGGCCTGCGATGGAGCGGGTGTCGGCGAGGAACCCGGCCGCGCGGGCACGGATCGCGTCGTCGGTCACGCGGGCTCGCCCTCGAGGATGTGACCGCCCGTGAGCTCCAGGAAGACGTCGTCGAGCGTCGGCGTCCGCAACGTGAGATTCCGCACCGGCACGCCGCAGCCGTGCAGCGCGACCGCGATCGGGCTCATCGCGCCCGGGCCGTCCTCCACCCGGATCGTGAGCTCGTTGCCGTGGATGTCGACGTCCTCGATGCCCGGGAGGCTTCGCACCGCCGCGCGCGCCGGCGTCGGATCGCCGTCGACCTGCGCGACCACCATGTCGGAGCCGAGCGATCGCTTGAGCTCCTCAGGTGTGCCCTCGGCGATGATGCGTCCACGGTCGATGATGCCGACGCGGCGCGCGAGGGCGTCGGCCTCCTCGAGGTACTGCGTGGTGAGGAAGATCGTCATGCCCAGGTCCTCGTTGAGTCGCCGCACCTCGTCCCAGACGCGTGCCCGGCTCATCGGGTCGAGGCCGGTGGTCGGCTCGTCGAGGAACAGCACGTCGGGGTTGTGGATCAGCGCGGCGGCGAGGTCGAGCCGCCGCTTCATCCCTCCCGAGTACGTACCCACGCGCCGCTCGAGCGCGTCGCCAATGTCGACGAGCGTGCCGAGCTCGTCGAGGCGGCGGTCCGTCTCGGCGCGGGTCAGGCCGTAGAGCCGCGCCTGGAGACGGAGGAGCTCGACGCCGGTCTGGCGGTCGTCGAGCGACGCGTCCTGCAACGCGACGCCGATGTGCAGGCGTACCGCCTCGGGCTGTGTCGCGACGTCGAATCCGGCGACGCTGGCCCGTCCGGCGCTCGGTCGCAGCAGGGTGCACAGCATCCGCACCAGCGTCGACTTGCCCGCGCCGTTCGGTCCGAGGAAGCCGTAGATCTCTCCGGCCGCGACGCGCAGATCGACCCCCGCGACCGCGAGCATCCCGCCGAAACGGCGTTCCAGGCCGGTGGCGAGCACCGCGGCGTCCGACACAGGCACGCCACGCTACTGGGGTGCACCCGCGGGCACCCCGGGAGGTCAGGCCCGGGCCAGGCTCCCGGTGTGGAACGCGGGCTCCAGCTCGGGCGTCGCCGGCTCCACGCCGGTGCGTCGACGAAGCGAGAGGTAGAACCCGGTCGTCGCGCTGAACACCGCGATCGCGCCGACGATGTGGACGGCGACGAGTGCGACGGGCACGCCGGTGAAGTACTGCGTGTACCCGACCGCGGCCTGGGCCACGAGCACGAGGAGCAGCACCGTCAGCGCACGCCGCACAGCCTCCGGAGCGCGACGTCGGTACGCGAGCCAGAGGGTCAGCAGCACGACCGCGAGGAACGTCATCACGGTGACGCCATGGACGCGCGCGACGTCGGTCAGCGTGAAGTTCAGTCGCGCGGCGCGGCGGTCGCCGGCGTGCGGGCCGGTACCCGTGACGACCGTACCCGTGAAGACGGCCGCGCACGCGAGCACGAACAGCGCGCGCCCGAGGGCGAGCAGCTGCCGGTCGACGACGGGGCGCGACCGGCCGCCCGGCTGGCCGGCACGGTGGTACAGCAGGATCGCGTTCCAGAGCAGGACGATCGAGAGCAGGAAATGCCCCATGACCCACGGCGGGGCGAGCACCTTCTTCACGACGAGCCCGCCGAGGATCGCCTGGGCGATCACCCCGGCGACCAGGCCGAGCGAGAGCCAGACCAGCTCCGTGCGTCGTGGGCGGCGCACGAGCGAGCCGAGCACGGCGAGCGCGACCGCGATCGACACGATGCCGGTGAAGGCCCGGTTCCAGAACTCGATCTGCTGGTGGTAGCTCGCCTCGCTCTTCGCGACCAGGTGGCCGGGCGAGCAGTCGGGCCACGTCGGGCAGCCCAGCCCCGACCCGGTGAGCCGGACGAGCGCGCCGGTGAGGATGATGGCGGCGAGCGCGATCACGGCGCCGAGGGTGATCCAGCGGTACACGCGGGGGCTGATCGCGAGACGGCCCATGACGCCGCGATCGTAAGACACGGCCCCGGTACCGCACGGATCGCGGCACCGTGTGGGAGCGTGCCTACGCTGCCGCGATGGAGCGTTCGCCGTCGCCGTCAGCGGTCGTCGACGTCGCCCGCACGCTCGCGGCCGCGGCGGGCGGACGCGACGGTGCGGTCTGGTCGATCGAGACCGACGACCTCGACGCGAACCTCGTGCAGCTCGGTCCCGCGCGCACGATCGGCGAGCACCGCAACGACGAGGTCGACGTCGTGATCGTGGTCCTCGGCGGTGACGGTCTCGTCACGATCGACGGCGAGCGTCACGAGGTCGCTTCGCAGACGCTCGTGTGCGTCCCTCGGGGTACGGCGCGCGCGATCGTCGCGGGCGACGACGGTCTCGTCTACGTGACCGTGCACCGTCGCCGCCGCGGCCTCGGCATCTCGGGCTCGCGCCGCGTGACTGGTTGAAGGCCGCCGCCGGTCAGGCGGGACCGGGGAACGGGACGCCCGTCACCCCGTCGTCGCGCTCGACGCCGAACGCGTTCAGGGCGAACGACACCAGGTGGTACTGGCCGATCGCGAACACGAGGTCCATGAGCTGGTGCGTGTCGTAGCGTGTCGCGAGCGTGCGCCACGTGCCGTCGTGGATCGTCCCGTCGTCGTGGAC
Source organism: Acidimicrobiia bacterium (assembly GCA_036558745.1). GTDB lineage: Bacteria > Actinomycetota > Acidimicrobiia > IMCC26256 > JAMXLJ01 > JAMXLJ01. The sequence goes on along the minus strand of DATBEZ010000033.1, from coordinate 14,009 downwards.
CTCGTCGACCCCGCGCAGGATCGCGGCGTCGTGCGCGGACCATCCGGGCGCGTCGGGACCGGTCGCCACGCGCGCGATCTCGTCGTCGGTGATGCCAACGCCGCGTGCGATGGCCGCGTGCTGCCCCCATTCGTACGGCGCGTGGCAGCGCCAGCCGGTCCGCAGGATCGCGAGCTCACGGTCGCGCGGCGGAAGCGTGCTCTTCGTGAGGACGTGGTTCGCGAACACGAGCCACCGCTTCATCAGCTTCGGATGCTGCGCGAGCGTCGTGAACACGTTGAGCACGTTCACGTCGGTGCCGCGCATGCTCGAGAGCGGTTCGAGCAGCGATCGGGTCTCGGGATCGACGGCGTCCAGGTCGACGGGCGGGATGCGAGGAGGCATGCGGCGGAGCCTACGGCCTCTCCCCCGGCGCCGAGGCCGGGCTCGAAACTCGATTGCGTCCGAGCGGTCGGGGCCGCGACCGTGGCGCATGCACGTCGAGCTCGTCGACGACCCGTCGGTGTTTCTCGCCGCGACCGGCGGGCACCTGGCGGCGAGCCCGGCGCGCCACAACCTGATCCTCTCCCTCGCGCATGCGCGTGTCGCCCATCCCGTGCCCGGTCGCTACGCGTGGGCGCACGATCGCGGTCGCGTCGTCGCGGTCGCGTCGCAGTCGCCGCTGACGTTTCCCGTCGTCCTCGGGCCCGGCCCCCGGGCGGGCGTCGTGGTGCTGGCTCGCGCGCTCGCGTGTGTCGCGCCCGACGCGCCCGGCGTCACCGGCGAGGCGCCGAGCGCGTCCCTCTTCGCCGGTGAATGGGCGACCGCGACGCGATCGCGGGGCGCGCCGCGGGAGGCGCTCCGCCTGTACCGGGCCACACGGGTGCGGCCGCCGGGCGGCGTCCGCGGCCACCTTCGGCGCGCCGGAGCCGCCGATCTCGCGACCGTGACCGACTGGGTCGGGCGCTTCCAGGACGAGATCGGCGAGCCCTGGCCCGAGGGCCACATCCGGTACGAGGCCGAGCGGCTCGTCGCCGAGCGGGAGCTCTGGTGCTGGGACGACGACGGCCTCGTCGCGATCACGTCGGCGACACCGGTGCACGAGGGCGTCGCCCGCGTGCGTCACGTCTACACACCGCCCGAACGGCGACGTCGCGGCTACGCGGGCGCGTGCACGGCCGGCGTCACCGCAGAACGTCTCGCCGCGGGCGCGGAGTCGTGCGTGCTGTTCACCCAGCTCACCAACCCGACCTCGAACGCGGTCTACGCCCGTCTCGGCTACCGCCCCATCGCGGAGATCCTGGCGTACCGCTTCGACCGCTGAGACAGGCCCGGCCCAAGCGCCGCCGGGACGCCGCGCGGCGCCCACGGTTAGCGTGACGCACACGCGGCGTGAGCGGAGGCGGCATGAGCGGACGGGACGGCGACGTGGAGCTGGTCGAATACGACGAGTTCGGCATGTTCCAGGACAACGCCGAGGAGGTGGGTCTTCCCTACGACGGCCCGCCCACCGTCGCGCGCAAGACGATCGAGATTCGGCCCGGCTACTCGTTGAGCGCGCTGGTCTGGGGAACGAAGCCGCCGGAGCTCGTGCTGCTGCACGGCGGCGCGCAGAACGCGCACACCTGGGACACGGTCGCGCTCGCGCTCGATCGCCCGCTCGTCGCCATCGACCTCCCCGGCCACGGCCATTCCGACGGTCGGCTCGACGTCGGCATCTCGCCGCCCGAGTACGCGGCCGACGTCGCGGTCGCGGTGCGCCAGCTCGCGCCAGACGCTCGTGCGGTCGTCGGAATGTCGCTCGGCGGGCTGACTGCGCTGGCGCTCACGGCGCAGGCACCCGAGCTCGTGCGCAAGCTCGTCCTCGTCGACGTCACGCCGGGGGTGAACCGCGAGAAGGGCTCGCAGATCGCCGCGTTCGTGAACGGACCCGCGTCGTTCCCCAGCTTCGACGAGATCCTCGCCCGCACGATCGAGTTCAACCCGACCCGCTCCGAGTCGTCGCTGCGTCGCGGCATCCTGCACAACGCGGTGCAGCAGCCCGACGGCTCGTGGGTGTGGCGCTACCGCCGCTGGCGCGTCCCCGAGCCCGAGGACGGTGCGGGCACCGACCAGGTGGTTGCGGCCCACCCCGACTTCGGGCACCTGTGGGACGCGGTCGATGCGGTGCGCGTGCCGCTCATGCTCGTTCGTGGCGCCGACTCGCCCGTCGTCGACGACGAGGACGTCGCCGAGCTCCGGCGCCGCCAACCGGGTGTGAGGGTCGAGGTCGTGGAGCTCGCCGGCCACAGCATCCAGGGCGACCAACCCCTCGAGCTGACGCGTTTGCTCCAGGACTTCGTCGGCGCCTGACCGGCACTCGGTCGCGCGTTCGTGTCGGACGACCGGTACGCGGGCTTCCCGCCCGGGTTCTTCCGCCGTGACGACGAGTCGCCGGACTCCGTCTTCTACGTACCGCCGCGTCTCGTCACCCACATCGACGACGGCGCCATCGCAGCCGTGGGCCAGCTCTACACCGACCTGCGCGTCGACGGCCAGGTGCTCGATCTCATGGCGTCGTGGGTGTCGCACTTCGAGCGGCCACCCGCGTCCCTGACGGTGCTGGGCATGAACGAGGTCGAGCTCGCGCGCAACCCGATGGCCTCACGTCGGGTCGTCCACGACCTGAACGCCGACCCGCGCCTGCCCTTCGACGACGCGGAATTCGACGACGCGGCGTGTTGCGTCTCGGTCGACTACCTCGTGCGCCCGATCGAGGTGTTCGACGACGTCGCGCGGGTGCTTCGTCCGGGAGGACGCTTCGTCTGCACGTTCAGCAACCGCTGCTTCCCGACCAAGGCCATCCGCGGCTGGCTCGCCGCTACCGACGAGCAACACTGCGCGCTCGTCGCCGAGTACTTCCGCCGCGCGCGCGGTTGGGACGACCCGCGCGTGGAGGCCCGGGCCCAGGATCGAAACGTGGATCCGCTGTACGCGGTGTGGGCCGTGCGCAGCTGATCGAGGGTCTGCTGCTCAGGCGGCGGCGGAGTCGATCTCGGCGTCGGTGTCGACGACGGCGACCATGCCCGCGCCGGCCCGGGTCGCGACGGCGGCCGCGCCCGTTGCACGCGCACTTCGGCACAGGACGTCGATGGCGGCGAGCGCGTCGGGCAGCGTGCGCCAGGTGCCGGGCAGGTCACGAGCGTACGCGTGGGCGCCGCTGCGCACCCGGATCGCCCGGACACCGGCCGCGGCCGCGCCGGCGACGTCGCGGTCGGGGCGGTCCCCCACCATGACCGCGTGCTCGGGCGCCACGCCAAGACGGCTGAGCGCGAGCCGGAACGGCATCGGATGCGGCTTGCGGAACTCGCGCCCGAGCTCGTCGCTGTAGACGACGACGTCGAACGCGTCACGCAACCCGAGCGCGTCGAGCTTCCCCTGCTGCACCCGCGGGTCGCCGTCGGTCACGAGGCCGAGCGGCACGTCGCGTCGCAGCCGGGCCAGCGCGTACGGGATCCACGGGAACGGCTCGAGCGTCGGTGCCCGGAACCGGTGCAGCACCTCGAGGACCGGTGCGACGGAGATGCCCGCGTCGTCGGCGCACACCAGCGCCCGCTCGATCGCCTCGATCCCGTCGACGTCGCTCGCCGTGGCCGCCCGCAGGGTCCGGAGCAGCGCCGCCGGCTCCACGCCGTGGGCCGCCGCCGCCCGCGACAGGACGTCCCACATCCCGTCGCTCCAGGCGTCGTGGGGGAAGAGCGTGTCGTCGAGGTCGAAGAGCACGGCTTGGACACCGTCCATGGGTGCTCATCGGCGGCTTCGTCGAGGTCCTGAGCCACGGGGCCGGGTGGCGCAGCCGGCCGTCGCACGCTGCGAGATGTCGGGGCCGGTGTTTGGTACCGGCCCCGGGTTCGGGGGACAATCGGGTCATGACCCAGACGACCGACACCTTCACCCGCATGGACGAGTCGACCGCCGAGCAGTGGGCACGCATCGGGGCGGAGACGATCGAGCACCAGGAGAGGGTCGCCGAGCGCGTGCTCGGGATGCTGCGATCCCTCGCCGAGATCACCGACGGCTTCGCGGTCGACCAGCTGACGCACTCGCTGCAGACGGCCACCCTCGCGGAGCGCGCCGGCGCCGACGACGAGGTGGTCGTCGCCGCGCTGTGCCACGACATCGGCAAGGCCGTGAGCGTGCCGAACCATCCCGGGATCGCGGCGGCGATCCTGCGCCCCTACGTGCGCGACGAGGTCTACAAGATGATCCTGGTGCACCAGGACTTCCAGGGCCGTCACTACTACGCGCACTTCGGCGGCGACCCCAACGCGCGCGACCAGCACCGCGACACGTTGAGTGCCGACGAGTTCGAGCTCGCGTCGCGCTTCGCCGACGAGTGGGACCAGATCGCGTTCGACCCCGCCTACGACACGCTGCCGCTCGAGCACTTCGAGCCGCTCGTGCGCGAGACGTTCGCCCGCGCCCGGTTCATGCTCTAGGCGGGGCTCGCCGGTTCGGCGGTCGCCCGGGCGGCCGCCCACTCCAGGAGCTCGCGGAGGTTGGCCGACGGCCGGGCGACCGCCGGTGCGTCCAGCACCGCGCGCGCGAGCGCGTCGAGCACCGCGGGCTCGTGGTCGGTGCGGGCCAGCAGGAGCAGCTCCCCCGCGCTCGCGCGCAGGTCGGTCGCGGCGAGCTCGCGCGCGATCCGGATCCGCTCGGCCGGTTGACGCCCGCCGAGGTTCCGCGCCAGGTCACGCGCGCGCTGGTCGGCACGGAGCCGTGGGACCGCGATGACCGCCGCGCCGGCCATCAACGCGCCCGTGATGGCCCACCTCGTCCGTCCCACCCTGCCTCCTGAGGGTTGCGTCACGGCGGGGTCAGCCTCGGCACTCCCGAGCTGAACGACAGCCGTGCGAGGTGCAGCGTACGGCTGTTCGGATAGCCCACCGCAGCGCCGGTGTACGCGTGGTACGCCATCCACAGCTTGCCCGACGTGTCGGTGAAGACCTCGCCGCCACCGGGTCCCGCGATCGCGCCGTGCGACGCGAGGATGGGGCCACGCTGCGGCTTCAGGCACGGACCGTTGACCGACGCGCAGACCGCGTACCCGATCGCGTAGCCGCTCGTGTCCCATCGTCCGCCGGAGTAGAAGAGGTAGTAACGCCCGCCGACCAACGTCATCGACGGACCCTCGACGACGCCCTGCTCCCATCCCTGGTCCGGCCCGAGCAGCGCGGCCGGCGGGCCGGTCAGCGCGAGGCCGTCGGCGCGAAGCGGCGCCGACCAGAGCCGGTCGAGCCCGTCGCTCTTCCACACGAGGTGCAGGCTGCCGTCCGCGTCGACGAAGGGGCTCGGGTCGATCGAGCCGCCGATCGGCACCTGGCACACGAGCGGCGCCGCGCTCAGGTCGACGAACGGACCTGACGGACGCGCGCCGACCGCGGCCGAGACGCACTGCTGACCGGTGACGGCGTCGCGCGCCGTGTAGTACGCCACGTACTGACCACCGACGGGAAGCACCGACGGCGCCCACGTGTGGTTCTTCTGGGCCCAGCCCGGCAGCGCGGCGAGCGCGTTCCCGAGCCACTCCCACGTGTGCAGGTCGCGCGACGAGATCACCTGGATCGCGCCACCCCCGGCGTTCGTCGCGTACGCGTAGTACGTCGAGCCGACCCGCAGGACGTACGGATCGGCGAAGTCGAACGGGAACACCGCGCCCTCGCCGCCGGGCGCGAGCACCTGGTTGCACGCGCCCCCGACGCTGCGCAGCCTCGCGACCGCGTTCGCCGTCGATCCGCCCGAGACAGCGCCGAGGGCGCCGCTCACGCCGTTCAGGCAGGTGTTCAACGTGAACAGCTGGCCCGTCTGGAGCCCCAGCGCGCCCTGCAACCCGGCGAGCTCCGTTCGGGTGTCGCTGAGCGACTGGTTGGTGATCAGCAGCTTCGCGTACGCGGCGGCCCACGCGGCCTTCTGCGTGGCTGCCGTCGCGGCTGCACTCTGCACGCCCGTGCGCGTGCGACCGAGCTCACCGTCGGTCGCGCCGAGCACGTTGCGCGCCGACGCAAGCTCGCGTTCACGGCGCGCTTCGAGACGGTGCGCGTCGCCGCGCGCCTGCCGCGCGGCGACGTCGAGACCAGTCGCGGCGCCGACCAGCGCGACGACGGCGGCGACGATCGCGATCGTGCGGATCAACCGGCCGCGATCCGAGCGCCACTCCGGCAGGAGCGACGTCGCCGTGGCACGCGCCACCTTCGACGGCTGCGGCGGACGGGGACGCAGATCGGTGCTCACCGCTCCCTCCGCTCCGTCCGCACCGTGCTCATCCGCCGAGCCCCGGGATCTCGGCCGCGGCCTGCTGGCACGCGGCCGCGACGTGTTGCAGGCTCCCGACCGCGGAGTTCTCGTCACCGACCGCGAGCGCGTTCAGCGCGTTCCCGACACCGTTCAGGCAGTCGCCCAGCGCGCCGATGCGCGCCGCCTGCTCGTAGATCTTCGTCTTCGAGTCGACGACGTTGTGCTTCGCCTTGTCCAGGTCCTGCGCGCTGTGCGTGAGCTGAGCCCGGATGGCGGTGACCTGTCCGTCGAGGAGCCTGGTCGTCCGCTGACCGTTCGCGAGCTGCTGCTGCGCGTCGTCGAGCTCGTGACGCTGCCGGTCGATCTCGTGCAGCACCGCGCGCCGGTCGCTCGCGAGCTTCGTCGCGTGCACGTTCGCGGCGTGCGTCTGCCGGCGGACCTCGAGGTCGGCGCGCACCGCGAGCGCGGCCATGACGAGGACCACGACGATCCCGACGACGAGGAGCGGCCGAGCAATCCGTCGGCGTGCCCCTCCCTCGGGCAGCGCACCGACGGTTGCGGACATCTGCAGGCAGAGTCGGCAGGTTTGCCACCCAAGTCAAGGGAACTTCGTCGACTTGTCGAGCGTCTGACACCGGGGGGCCACGGCCCGCGAGACTGATGTCGTGCCCGACGCGCAGCCCCATCGCTTCCGCGCCATGGGCACGGACGTCGAGGTCATCGTCGTCGACGGCCCTGACGGCGCCGCAGAGGGCGTCGAGGCCCGCATCGAGGACCTGGAGGCCCGCTGGAGCCGTTTCCGGCCCGACAGCGAGGTCTCGCGCCTCAACCGTGCCGCCGGTACGACCGCGGTCGTCTCGCTCGAGACATTTCGTCTTGTACAGCGCGCGGTTGACGCGTGGGCGCTCACCGAGCACCGCTTCGACCCGAGTGTGCTGCCTGCGCTCGAGGCCGCAGGGTACGACCGCAGCTTCGACGAGATGCCCGCCGAGGTGCCGGGCGCGTGGCGAACGACCGGCCCGGCGCCGGGGTGCGCGGGGATCCGACTCGATCCCGTCGTGCGCGCGGTCACGCTGCCACCCGACGTGCGACTCGATCTCGGCGGCATCGGCAAGGGCTACGCCGCCGATCTCGTCGCGTCCGAGCTGCGCGACGAGGGCGCCGCAGGCGTGTGCGTGAACCTCGGCGGTGACGTGCACGCGTGGGGCGTGCCGCCCGACCGCGCGCCGTCATGGGTCGTGGCGATCGAGGACCCCACCGGCCGTCACGATCTCGGGGACCTCGCGCTCGCGGCCGGTGGCGTCGCGACGAGCACGCGGCTGCGGCGCGCGTGGCGCCGTGACGGTCGGCCGTCGCATCACCTGCTCGACCCTGCGACGGGACAGCCCGCGTTCGAGGGGCTGGCGTCGGTGACGGTGCTCGCCGCGGAGACGTGGTGGGCGGAGGTGCTCGCGAAGGCCGCGTTCGTCGCCGGGCCGAGGGCGGGCGCGGCGTTGCTCGCGCGTCACGGCGTCACCGGTCTCTTCGTGCTCGACGACGACCGCGTCGTCGAGCTCCCGGGTCTCGGCGCCTTCCGTCCGGCCGACGAGCACGCCTCTGACTGAGCCGCGCGCGACGTCAGGTGATGCCCATGCCCTTGAGCATCCCGCGCATCATCTGCTCGTCGCTCGTCACCCGCCACGCGTCGAGCAGGCCGACCGCCATCGGGTCGCAGCCGGAACGCATCGGCCCGTCGTCGTCGAGGATGGCGTCGGCGATCGCGCGCGCCGCGTCGGCGGCCGGGGTCGTGGCGTCGCGCACGCCCTGACGGCTCGACATCATGTGCTCGGCCATGGGTCGGTAGTCCTCGTGCTCGACCGCGCGCATCTCGTGCTCGGAGTTGGCGAGCATGTCGGTGTCGATGGGCCCCGGCATGATCTCGACGATACGGATGCCGAACGGCGCGAGCTCGGCCCGCAACGTCTCGCAGATCGCGCTCACGGCCGCCTTGCTCGCGCGGTAGGTCGCGTAGAACGGCACGGGCGCCAGGATCGACGACGACGTCACGTTGCAGATCACGCCGCCGCCGCTGGCGCGAAGGCGCGGGATGGCGCGCTTGGTCGTCTCCACGACGCCGAACACGTTCGTCTCGAACATCGCCCGCCAGTCGTCGAGGGGCGTGCTCTCGAACGGCAAGTGCGGACGCTCGACGCCCGCGTTGTTCACGAGCACGCGCAGGCCTCCGGGCATGACGATGCTGTCGAAGTCGGTCACGTCGAGCCGCTCCACGCGCAGCGTCCCACCCCGAGCGCGCGCCTCGTCGGGCAGCGAGGCACCGACGGCGGGATCGCGCATCGTCGCGACGACCTCGAACCCCCGCGCTGCGAGCTCCAGCGCGATCGCGCGACCGATGCCGCGACTCGCGCCGGTCACGACCGCGATCCCCTCGGCCTTCATGGCTCCCCCTGCCTGTCGACGCTGCGGAGCCCGTCTTCTAGCAGAGTCCGCCCCAGGGCCCCTTGCCCTGCCACTGGTAGAGCGTCCAGGCCATCGCGTCCTGGTCCGCGACGGACGCGGCGTTCGGACGCACGCCGATCAGGTCGACCCGACCGGCGTGGTTCGCGACCGAGTCCCACGTCGACTGCGAGAATTGGTACGCGCCGTACCACGGGCCCGCCGGATTCACCACGCCGTAGTCACCGTGGCTCTCACGGGCGCGGGTGCAGACCAGGAACGGGTCGTCGTGATGCGATCCACCACCCGAGCTCGGCGCCGGTGCCCCGGGCGGTCCGAGCGGAGGCGTCGCGATCGCGCCGGAACCCGACGCCCCCGACGTCGCGGCCGGTGACGCGCGGGAGCCGCTCGTCGCCGCCGCGGCACGCGTCTTCGCGGCCTGGGTGGCTGCTACCGCCGCGCGCGCCGCCGTGAGCTCACGCTGCGCGAGGGCGAGCTGCGCGTCCATCGTGACTTGCGCGCCGTGGAGCTGCGTGATCGCGTGTTCCTGGTTCTGACGATCGGTGCGCAGCTGCTTGCGACGCGCGCGCAAGCCTTCGGTCTCGCGCTGGAGCTGACCGAACACTGCGTCGTCTGTGGCGTCGGCCGCGGCCATGAGGTGCTTGCGACGCTCGGTGACGAGCGGGTCGGTGCCCGAGAGGTAGTCGGCAACGGTCGTGTCGCCCGCCATGTACAGCTCGCTGGCGCGGATCGCGACGCGGGAACGCAGCGCGTGCGTACGTTGCTCGTCGCGCGCCAGCTCACTCTCGAGTCGCGAGATCTGCACGTCGAGCGCGGCACGGCGGTCGAGCGCGGCGAAGTAGCGGGACGCGAGCGCGTCCGCCTGCTGGCGCGCAGCGTCGACCCGGGCCGCGGCTGCCGCAGGGTCGGACGCGGCCGGCGCCTCTGCCCGTGCGGCGGGCGCGGCCGGCGCCGGGGTGCCCGGCACGAGCGTGACGAGCGCGACCGTCGCGGTGACCAGCGCGCTGACGAGCCCCACTGAGGGCTTCCCGCGGCGTGCGGCCAGGTCGTGTCCTCCTCGTCGGCGGATACGGCGGGGCACGGCGCGGCCCCGAGGTCCGGGTGGTGCCCACGCTCCGAAGAGGCGGCAGGCCCCCTCGGCTCCGCCGCGTGGTCCGCGCGGGCGTTCGGGTCGGTCGGGTCAGGCTACCGGAGCCGGCCGGGCCGGCTCAGCCCGGCGACGCCCCGTGCCCGGTCGGCGACACGCGGCGTCACCCCGGCGGGGCCGACGGCTGGGCGTCCAGGCCGTCGCGGAGGTCGGTGACGGCGGCCAGGCCGAGTGCCACCACCGCCCCCACCAGCAGGAGGGCGGTCAGGGTGGTGAAGTGGACCGCGTACCCGCCGGCCAGCACCCCGAGGGGCACGGTGCCGCCGAAGGCCATGACCCACAGGGCCATGATCCGCCCCCGGACCTCGTCGCGCAGGTGGTGCTGGAGCACCGTCGACATCGACGTGATCGTCACGAAGTAGGCGAAGCCCAGCGCGATGGCCACCGGGTAGGCCCCGCCCGGCGTGCGCACCAGCGCGAAGCCGCCGAGCAGCAGCGCGAACGCGACGAGCCCGAAACGCGCGCTGCGCGCCTTGTCGAAGCGGAGGAACACGGTGCCGACGCTCACCGCGCCCGCCGCCGCGCCGAGCCCGAAGCCGGCGTAGAGCAGGCCGTACTCGATGCTCTTGGCCCGGATCCCGAAGTTCTTCGCCGCGATCGCCGGCATGAGGCCGACGAAGGTGAGGGAGAAGAACGAGAACAGTGTCATCGACACGAGGATGCGGCGCACGAGTGGGTCCTCGCTCGCGATGCGGAACCCCGAGAGCAGACGCGCCATCCCGCGTTCCGTGATGTTCGACTCGGTCCGACCGTCGTAGTTGGCGAGCAGCAAGCCGGCGACCGCGAAGAGATACGTGCCCGCGTTGATGCCGAAGACGACGCCCGCGCCGGTGCGCGCGTAGATCGCCGCTCCGATCGCGGGGCCGATCACGCGCGACAGGTTCATCTGCACCGACTGGAGCGAGACCGCGCCGGTGAGGTCCTGGCGCGGGACGAGGGTCGGCAGAATCGCGGAGAGCGCGGGCGAGCTCAGCGCGTTGCCGATGCCGATGACGAGCACGCACAGCACGATCCCCGAGCGCGACGGGTGCGGCATCGCGACCATCACCGCGAGCACGATCGAGAACACCAGCTGCTCGAGCTGCATCCAGATCAGCAGTCGCCGCCGGTCGACCATGTCGGCGAGCACGCCACCGGGGGTCGCGAGGAACAGCAGCGGGCCCAGCTGCGCGAAGAAGAGCAGGCCGACGTACGCGGTCGAGTGGGTCAGCTCGTAGCCGTACGCGCCGAGCAGGACGTTCTGCATCCACGTCCCGATGTTGGACAGGAACGTCCCGCCCCACACGATCCGGAAGTCGCGGTGCCGGAGCGCGGCCCGCGCACCGCCGGGGACGAGCGACTGGTCGCCGTCGACGAGCGCGTCCGTCGCGTCCTCGGCGTGCGGCTCGCGCGCCTCCTCCAGCGCCATCGCCAGACCCTACGTGGCGCGTCGGTCAGCGCCGCCGGCCGCCGCGTGGATCAGGGGATCGGCAGCGGGAGGCTCGGCGCCGGCGCGGTCGTGTCGGTCGTGGGTGGCGCCGTGGTGTCGGTCGTGGGTGGCGCCGTCGTGTCGGTGCTCGGCGGTGCGGTCGTGTCGGTGCTCGGTGGTGCGGTCGTGTCGGTGCTCGGCGGTGCCGTCGTGGCCGTGGTCGGCGGCAGCGTCGTGGGCGGCAGCGTCGTCGGCGGCACCGTGGTCGGCGGCGGCAGCGTGTCGGTCGGCGGCGGCAGCGTGTCGGTCACGGGGGGCAGGCTCACGGGCGGCGGCAGCCTGCCCGGCAGCGCCGGGAACGACGACGGGAAGCTCGTGACGGGGCCGCTCGAGGCGACGGGCTGGATCGGCACCGACCCGGCGGGCGCGGCCTCGAGCTTGGGCAGCGTCGTGGTGAAGCCGAGGGGCGAGAGCACCGAGGCGAACAGGCCCTGGAGCTTCTGGGTGAGATCGGCTCCCGGCGCGATCGAGCCCGACGACGTGCTCGTGTGCGAGGTGCGGGTGCGGGCGCTGTCGCTGCTGCCGTCGGTCACATTGCTGTTGGCTGCGGCGCTGGCCTGGGGGCCGCGGGCCGCGGCCGAGCTCGAGCCGCCGGGTCGGAGGAACGCGACCAGCGACACGACCGCGAAGACCAAGCCCGCGACGAGCATGGTCGCGAGCATCTGCTCCTCGGCGCTGCGGGCGCGCAGACGCCGGAATTTCGGGACCCGCCCCATGTGCCTCCCCTTCCCGACCACAGTTTCGCTCGGCCGCGCCTCGCGATGCGAGCCTTTGGCGACCTTGGCGCCCGAAAACTGCGTTCCGCGGTCGGAATTACGCGCTGGGTAGCTGGCTTGTGAACTGGTTCAGGTCGAAGTAGTCCCGCCACGCCGCGATGCGGCCGTCCCGGACCTCGAAGACGCCCATCACCGGGAGCTCGATCGTGGCCGCCGGCAGGACGAACACGTCGACCCGCTCGGTGAAGACGGTCGGGCCGTCGGCCGCGATGGCCCGCAGCCGGAACTCGATGCGCTCGGTCCCCGCGGTGAACCCCTCGATCGTCGCCCGGATCGCGTCCCGACCGGTGACCGGTGCGATCGGGATGTTGTGGTACACGGCGTCGTCGGTGAAGGAACCGACCAGCGCGTCCAGATCGAGATCGGCCCACGCCGCGCAGAAGCGGCGAACCAGCTCGATGGGTTCCATGGTGGCGTCGTCGGCGGGCACGGCGCGGAGGCTACCCGCGCCGTGCCCGGGCGCTCAGGTGCGGGTGAGGTCGTGGATCGCCGCGTCGAGATCGCCCTTGGCGGCGGCGAGCGCGGCGCGTGCGTCGCGCAACGACTGGCGCGAGCTGTCGAGCTTCGGCCCCGCCGTTCCGGCGTTGAAATCGGCCGGGGTGAGTGCAATGACGGCGGGGACGATCGGGTCGACCAGTCCCCGCGCCCGCGTCGTCTGGGCGTTCATGTCCTGTTGCTTGGCCTGGGCGTCCGCGATCGCGGCCGCATCCGTGCCGTTCGTGCGCGCCCGGTCGATCGCGGCGGACAGCGACGCGTCGGCCGACGAGAACGCGTCGAGCGCGGCGTCGGCCGCGTCGGCGCCGACGACGAGGTGGGTCTTCGGCGCGAGCAGGACGTAGACGCGGTAGTCGTCGACGATCGCACGGCAGTCCTGTCGCAGCGATGCGAGCGTGCTCTCCCCCGCGATCGTCGTGCGGAGCGCGCTCAGTCCGGACGTGTCGTGGTCGATCTCGGCGGTCAGCTCACCGCGATCGTCCGCGCTCAGGTGCTGCGCGCCACCGACGCGCTCGGTGAGGTCGCCGAGTGTCGTCAGCCGCTGGTCGATGGCGCGTTCGCAGCGGGTCTGGATCGCGCCGAGCTCGTCGGTGCGGACGGGCGCGGCGCCGGCCGGCGCGGCGGTGGCGAGCGCGAGCGTCGCCCCGGCAGCGAGGAACGCGGCGGCGCTCCATCGGGTCGCGGATCTGCGGTTCATCGGGTCGGGTCTCCTTCGCTCGTCGCGGTCGACGCGGACAGCTCGCCGTCGAGGCGCTGCAGCTGCGCCGCGACCGCGGCGTCGGCGCTCGCGAGCGTCGACGTGCCTGCGGGCTGCGCCGCCGCGGTCGGCGCGCCGGTGGCGGTCGACGCCGATGTCGTGGCCGAGGCCCGGGTCGCGCTCGGGGCCGTGGTCGCGGTGGTCGCCGTGGTCGCGGTCGTGTCCTGGCGGTTGCCGCCGGAACCGCAGCCGGCCAGCGCCAGCGTCGCTCCCGTCAGCGCGACGAGGACCGCAGTCCCGCGCCGCGCTCGTCTCGGTCGGTCCATCCCTGTCTCCGTCGTCCGGCCGGCTCGTCCCCACGTAGGAGGATCGGCCGCCCGCGCGAGCGCACCGTCACCGGTGGATCAGGGAATCGTGAAGGAGCGGACGCCACGACCCACGCGACGATGCGGCACCCAGCGTCGGCTCCCGACGCTGAGTGCCGCATCTCGGCGATCTCGTCAGGCCGGGCGCAGCGTGTTGAGCTCGGCCGCGTTGTCGCGCATGACGAGACGCTTCGTCGCGTCGTCGAAGTCCTTCATCTCGCGCACGTAGTCGAGCGGCTCGGGCATGCCCTCGATGTGGGGCCAGTCGGAGCCGAAGATGACGCGGTCCGCGCCCATGAGCTCGACGACCTCGTACGGGTCGTCCTCCCAGAACGGGTTGATCCAGATGTTGCGA
>DATBEZ010000032.1:0-5656 GCA_036558745.1 Acidimicrobiia bacterium | reverse complement strand
TGGACCGAGCGGCATCACACGCTGCACGCGCTGAGCACGCGCGGCGCCGCGCAACTCGCGACTTCGAACGTGACGCGCGTTGTGCGAGGTGGCGGTCGCAACGTGTACTGGCAGGGCGTTCCTCGACGCGCGCGTCATTTCTACGGTCAGGTCGGTCTGGAGTTGCACCGTTCGCGTGGACACCCGCTCCTGGCGGTGACCCGTCGGCAGTGCAGCCCGGGTGGGCGTGGCGCGAGGCATCCGCGAGTCCCTGACGAGGTCCACGACGATGAGCAACGGTTTCTCGCATCGTGTGTCACCCAGTTCTCGCCCGTCCGGTGCGCCGCGCCAAGGGCTTGCCAAGCACCGTGACCGCGGTGACCAGCAGGAACACGAAGCGCACGTGCGCCGTGGCATCACTGACGCGAAGTTAAGAAACCGTTGCACCCACGACCTACGGGCACGCAGCGGGCACGAAACGGACGGGCACGCAAAGGCGCCGGCTCGAGAAGTACGCTCTGACCAGCGCCGATGTGCGCGCCGCCCTCGTAGCTCAGGGGAGAGAGCAACGGTTTCCTAAACCGTGTGTCGCAGGTTCGAATCCTGCCGGGGGCGCACCTGGTCGACCTGGTCAGAGGCTGTCCAACGTCCTGATCGCAACGCGCCCCGCCCGCGCACCCGCCCACCGGGGGCTGGAGGGGTCGTCCCGACCGTGGTTGGGAACGCGCGTAACCCCCACGCATATCTCCTCGCGGAAGCACACGCATGCCCACACGACGGAGGGCAGTCAGGATGGAACAGCGCTTGCACCGCCAGGGTCTTCGTACTGACTGGACACCGGCTCGCGCCGAGTCGTTGACACTGCTGCGACGGGGCGCGCTCACGACGCTCGTGTCGAGTCTCTGCCTGCTCACGTGGTTCGTCGAGCGGTTGCCCGAACGCCGTCACGATCTGTGACGCCTGCCGCGTGCTGCGCGCGAACTCTCGGACGCGGTCGCTGTAACCCGACGAACTATCAGACAGCGTGGAGAACCCGCGGCCGGGCTCGGGGCGACCAAGCCGTTCAGCGCCACGACCCGTACGTCTGGGTGGGATGGCGGAGAGCTCAGAACAGGCGCTCGAGTCGGGCGGCCTGCGTGACGTCCGCTCGTTGCGTCTGCGCGTCGCGGACGACGATCAGTACGCGAGCTGGGACGAGATCTATCTCGACAACGTCGTGCGTGTGTACCGGCTCCTGTACGCGAAGGTCGGCAATCGTGCCGACGCCGAGGACCTCACGACCGACGTCTTCGTCAGCTCGTTGCGACCACTCGACACGTCTGCCTCCCGTGGTGAGATCCGCGCGTATCTCACGACGGTCGCCCGCACGGCCCTGGCGCGGTACTGGCGCAGCAGGCTCGGGATCGACGTGACCACGATCGATGTGCCGGCTGATCAATGCTTCGTCGACGATCTCCCGGCCGAGTCGGATGCTCCGCGTCGAGCAGGACGCGTCCTCGACGGATTGCCCCCGCGCTATCGCCGGGTGCTCGAGCTTCGTTTTCTCGACGGCCTGAGCGTGAAGGAGGCGGCGCGCGCGATGGGTGTCAGCGTCGCGAACGCGAAGGTCCTGCAACATCGCGCGCTCCGCATGGCGGCGCGTGCTGATCCGGGTGACGAATGACCCGACGGCGCAAACGAGGCGTGAATCGGCAGTTGGACGCGCTGGCGTCCGAGCGTCCGCTGCCGTCCGATCCTGGAGCCGACCCGGACGACATCGACGAGCTACGAGCCGCGATCGCGTTGCGCGCCGCGCGGCCGCTCGCGGACCTTCCCAGTGCCGACTTCGTCGCGGTGCTCGGCCGGCGGCTGCGCGCGGAGACCGAGGCGGTCGCGTCGGAGGGGATCTCGCGGCGCGCGCTCCTCGTCGGTGCGGGCGCGGCCGCCGCTGCCGCCACTGCCGCCGGCCTTGCGGGCGTCGTGGTGGACCGAAGTGTGCTCGGCGATCCGAGCAGACGATCACAACGGCAGATGCCGGCCTCGGGAGCACCCCAGGAGCTCGAGCCCGATGTCGGCGAGTGGCAGACCATCACGAGTCAGACGGAGCTCGCAGCCGCCGGAGGCGTGCAGCGCTTCTCGACACCGAGCATGGTGGGATTCGTGAGCGCCCACGGCGATTCGGTCATCGCGGTGTCGGGCGCGTGCACCCACCTCGGTTGCCTGCTTCGCGAGAACTCGGACGCGAACCGGCTCGACTGCCCTTGTCATCGCACGTCGTTCGGTTATGACGGCCGCGTCCTCTTCTCGCAGCTCGACACGCAGCCTGCAATGCTCCCGCGCGTGCGCGCGCGGAGCAACGGCGATGCGATCCAGGTGCTGATCCCGCCCGAGGTGTGAGCCGGGCGTTGGGGCTGAAAACACGTTTCACACGGCGCGTGAGCTTGGCGTGACACACCGTCCCGTCGGGGCCGGGATGTGACTTTGGTCATGGACTTGGTCAAGTCGGCGCGGGCCGGGTCGATGAGGACCGCGTATGGAAGGTGGGCCGTCGCGCGCGGCCGGCACGATGGTGACCGGGGACCACGACCCCGTCTCTGCGCGCACCGGGCCCCGCCCGATGAAGGACCTGCACGCGACCCAGCTCCTCGCGCTGCTGGCCATGAGCCCGCTCACCGCAGCCGCGATCGCCCTGCTCCAGCACTGGGGCTACGCGTCGCCGCTGCCGCTCTGGGTCCTCCCCACGATCTTCGTGCTCGCGACGCTCGCGGCGCTCGGCGTCAACGCATGGTGGGCGGCGCGGCCGTCACGGGTCAGGCTCCACCTGCGCGCCGCGGTCCAGGCTGCGAGCGTCGGCGCCGTCATCTACGGCATCGGGTGGGGACCGACGCTCGGGATCGGGTTCGTGCTCGTCGGTCAGGAGACGCTCGCGCTCGCCGGCCCGGACGCGGTGAACGTCGTGACCGGATGGAGCCTCGCGTTCCTCGGGATCGGTGAGCTCAGCCTCGCCCTCGGCTGGGCTCCGTCGATGGTCTCGGCCTCGGCGCTGCACGGTCTGGCCATCCTCATGGCCTTGGGAATCGTGTTCGCGTTCCGCGCCTACGCCATGGCGCTGCGCTACGAGCAGGGCGCGACCGAACAGCTCGAGGGCCGGGAGCGCCGGTTCCGCTCGCTCGTGCAGCACAGCCACGACCTCCTGCTGATCATGCAGCGCAACGGCGTGATCACGTACGCGAGCCCGTCGTCCGTCACGATCCTGGGTTACGAACCGGCCGATCTCCGCGGGCCGGCGCGGCCGCGCTTCGTGCACGACGACGACCTCGAGGCGTTCCGGGCTTTGATGCAGCGGGCGATCGAGCACCCCGGCGAAACGAACGACTTCCTGGTGCGCGTCGAGCACCGCAGCGGGGCGTGGCGCTGGCTCGAGGGGGCCATGACGGACCTCACCGACGACCCCGCGATCGGCGGGATGGTCGTCAACGCGCGTGACGTGACCGCACGGCACGACGCCGAATCGCGCATCCTGGACCGCGAACAGCAGCAAGCGATGCTCGCCGAGCTCGGTCGCATCGCCGTGGGTGACATCGCGACAGAGCCGCTCTTCAGGCGTGTCGTCGAGGCCGTCGCGCAGACGGCGCGCGTCGAATCGTGCGCGGTGCTCGAGCACGCCGGTGCGCAACTCCTCTACGTCCACGCGTCGCTCGGCAACGACGTCGCAGCAGGAACGACGCTGAGCGCCTGGCCGGCCGACATCGACCACGTGACGTTCCCGATCACCGAAGGCGCGCGCGACTGGGGAGTCCTCGCCGTGAGCGCGAGCGAGACGCTCGGCGACGACGACCGCCACTTCCTGCAGACGGTCGCCAACCTCGTCGCGTCGGTGCTCGAACGGCGGCGCGTCGAGGGCACCGTCCGCCACCAGGCGCTGCACGACTCCTTGACCGGGCTTCCCAACCGCGCGCTCTTCAGTGATCGGGTGGAGCACGCGATCGCGGTCGCCCGTCGCGAGGGCACCCTCGTCGGGTTGCTGCTCCTCGATCTGAACGGCTTCAAGTCCATCAACGACACGCTCGGCCACCCCATCGGCGACGAGGTCCTCACCGCGATCGCGCAACGACTCGACGCGAGCGTGCGCGAGTCCGACACCGTCGCGCGACTCGGCGGTGACGAGTTCGCGGTGCTCGCCCACGACCTTCGCTCCGTCGAGGACGCGAGCCGACTCGCAGCCAAGATCGGCCGCCACCTCGACGAGCCGCTCGTCGTGCGCGACATGCGTCTCAACATCGGCGCGAGCATCGGCATCGCGTTGTTCCCGACCCATGCGGACGACGGCACGACGCTGCTCCAACGCGCCGACGTCGCGATGTACGAGGCCAAGCACCTGAACCAGGGCGACAGCGTGTACTCGGCCGGCAACGACCACAACACGGTCGAGCATCTCGCCCTCGCCGCGCAGCTCCGTACCGGCATCGAGCGCGACGAGCTCGTCGTGCACTACCAGCCCATCGTGCGCCTGAGCGACGGGCACCCCGTCGGCGTCGAGGCACTCGTGCGGTGGCAGCACCCCGAGCTCGGCCTCCTCCCGCCCGACCGGTTCATCCCACTGGCCGAGCACAGCGGCTTGATCCGTCTCCTCACCGCGACCGTGATGCAGACCGCGATCCCGCAACTCGCCCGCTGGCTCGAACGGGACTTCGACCTGCGTCTCGCGCTCAACATCTCCGCCCGGACGCTCCACGACAGCCAGCTCGGCGAGCTCCTCACCGCGGAGCTGGCGGCCGCGGGCGTGCCCGCGCAACGGCTCGTCCTCGAGATCACCGAGACCGCCATCACCACCAACCCGGCCGGCGCGCTCGCGGTGCTCCAGAGCCTCGCCGCGTCCGGCGTCCGCATCGCACTCGACGACTTCGGCACCGGGTTCTGCTCACTCGCCTACCTCCGACAGCTCCCGATCCACGAGCTCAAGGTCGACAAGAGCTTCGTCACCGCGTTGCGTCCCGAGACCCGCGACGCGGTGCTCGTGCACTCGATCGTCGAGCTCGGGAACAACCTCGGCTTGACGGTGTGCGCCGAAGGCGTCGAGGACGCGCGCGTGCGTGACCAGCTCCGCGACGCCGGCGCCGGGCTCGGCCAGGGCTACCTCTTCAGCCCTGCGCTCCCCGCCGCCGACGTCGAGCGCTGGCTCCGTGAGGCGCAGGTCACGCCGGGCCGCGACGCGCTCGCGAGCTGACGCGCGGCCCGGCTGACCAGGCCGAACCGCGGCCGGGTCGCCGGGTTCGGACTCGCGGTTCGCACCGCGCGCACAGATTCATGAGAAACCGGTTCAGGCACCGTCACAGAGGCCGATGCAGCTTGGGACCAAAGTCCCACCTCGCTCCGGAGCCGTTCCATGCCCGTACGCCGTGACCGCGCGAACCGAGCCGACCCGACGGCCGTGGACCCGAACGAGCAGGAAGCGAACCTGGCAGCCGTCGGCGCCGTCCTGAGCACGCTCGAACGGGCCCACACGTCGGCCGACGCGGCCGCGGGCGCGCTGGAGACGGTGCGCTCGGCGTTCGGGTGGGCGTACGGCTCCTTCTGGCAGGTCGACCCCGCCGACAACGCGCTGCACTTCGCGGTCGAGTCCGGCAACGCCGGCGACGACTTCCGCCGCGTCACCCTCGACGCCTCCTTCAAAGAAGGCGTCGGCCTCTCCGGACGC
>DATBEZ010000031.1:0-95445 GCA_036558745.1 Acidimicrobiia bacterium | reverse complement strand
CGCCGTCCGAGATGCCGATCAGCGCAGCGATCGCGCCGGGCTCGAGGTCCTGCCAGTATGCGAAGAAGACGACAGCGCGTTGCCGGTCGCTCAGCGCGGCGACCGCGCCCGCGATCTCGTCGTCCAATTCGACGACGGGCGCGACGGTCTGCGACGCGACGAAGCGTCGTTCGCGCCGGCGACGCGCTGCATCGCTGTGCAGGGTCCGGCGGCTCTGGTTGAGTACGGCCCGGTACAGGTAGGCACGAGCATTGACAAGGGACGCGGGTGACGCCGTCGCAACGACTCGCGCCACCGCTTCGGCGACGACGTCCTCGGCCCGTCCCGGACCGACGAGCATCGTGGCGAAGCGCGTGAGCTCGGTGGCGTTCGCTCGATACAGCTCGGCGAGCTCGGTCGCCTCGTGCGTCTCGCGGTCCGCCTGCACACCCATGAGATACCGACCCCCGGCCGCCAGGGTGACACCGGCCGAGAGAACGCTGCCAGGTGCGCGCGTCTCCTCGAGGCATTGGCGCGCGTGTGGATGCTGGCCTGCGCCAACCGCGCGCCGAGCGGGCGGGGCGCGTGCGTACGGGTCGTCGCGCTGAACATCGCCCGGGGAGGTCTGCGGCGCCGCAAGGTCGAGCTCCGCACGCGTTCGCCGGTGACCCCCCAGGCTCCGGCTCGTGCGAAGCCGAGTACAGCGGCCACGTGACCGAGTCGGCGACTGCGGTCGCGCTCTCGATCGCTCGCAGCCAGCCTCCGTCGACTGAGGTGTGCGCGGGCGTCGGCTACCAGCGCGAAGTGACCGTGCACCTCGACGGGCCGCTCGGCAACCGAGCGCTGATCGACGCGACGAGCGGCCAGCCGCTCGCGGTCGCGGGCTGAACCGCGCTCAGAGGTCGAGCGGGTCCGAGTTCGCGACCTCGGTCGGGTCACGGTGCCACACCTCGGGGTCGGCGTCGACGGAGAGCTCGATGAGGTTCCCGTCGGGGTCGGTCACGTACAGGCCCTGGCTGACGTGATGGTCGAGGGCCATGTGGATCGTGCAGCCGCGGGCCTCGAGCTGGGCCTTCGCGCCGGCGAGGTCGGTTCGCGTGTCGCCGATCTTCAAGGGAAGTGGTGAAGCCGGTTGCCGGGTTCGATACCCGGGCCCGTCTCGACGAGCGCGAGTCGTTCCGCTGATGGGTGCCATCACCGGTGCCGTTTCCGGTGATGTTCCCCGTGATAGCGCGCCCTTTCGGAGCGCCCCCGAGGGCAGCGCTCGGGTCGATGCCGGCTCAGAACAGACGCAGCGGCTTGGTGGCCGAATCGCGCAGGATCTCGACGTCGACCTCGATGCACTCGACGCCGCGGCTCTGCGCGAACACCCGCGCCTGCGGCTTGACGCGCGTCGCGACGAGCATGCCGCGCGTCGGTGCGAAGCGTGAGTCGCGGTCGAGGCGTTCCTGGTAGCGCAGAAGCTGCTCGACGCCCGCGATCTCGCCGACGCGCTTCACCTCGACGACGACGGCCCGGCCGTCACCGTCGCGGCACAGCAGGTCCACCGGGCCGATGTCGGTCGGGAACTCCCGGCGCACGAGCACCAGGTCCTCCTTCAGCGCCTGCACGCGGGCCGCGAGCAGCTGCTGGATCTCGGCCTCGACGCCGTCCTTCTCGAGCCCGGGGTCGTCGCCCAGGTCGACGGTGATGTCGTGCAGCACGTCGTCGAGCTCGATCGTGAGCCGCTCACCCTTCGGGTTCACGCACACGATCCGCCCGGGCTCCTCCCGGACCGTGCACGGCGGCGTCATCCAGTTGAGCGGCTTGTACGCGCCGGAGTCGGAATGGATGGAGATCGACCCGTCGGCCTTCAGCATCACCAGCCGCTGGGCCCGGGACAGGCGGGCGCCGAGCCGGCCCTCGTACTCCACGGAGCACCACGCGACCACGAGACGCATCGTCGCGTTGTACCACACGGCCTGAATATCCTCGACGGATGCGGTCGCGCCGGCGCGTCCTCCCCGCGCTGACGGGCGGGCTGTGCATCGTGGCGCTCGCGGCGTGCCACGGCTCGGCCAACGTCGAGCGCCTGCCGAAGCCGCACGACGTCCCCCGCACCGACGCCCGTGCGCGTGCCGACCTGCTCGCGGTGCTCGCACGGGGTCAGCGCACGATGTGGTGGGTCGATTCGCGCTTCGTGCGCACGGTCGGCACCCGGAAGCTGGACAGCGCGGTCACAGAGGTGAACCGACCACCCGACCACCTCGTCGCCGGGCTCGGCGGCGTGACGGGCACGCTCGACGGTCACGCGATCAGCTGCACGCCCGCGACGAACGGCCCGCTCTGCTCGGGCGCGTCCGCGCCCGCGTCGGGCACGCCCGCCTACGCCGCGCTCACCGACCCGACGACGGGGACGTACGCGCTCCGGGACGCGCGTGGACGCCGGATCGCCGGCATCGTGGCGCGGTGCTTCGACCTCGACTGGCTCGAACGCGGGGACACGCAACCGTTCGGGAACCGCGCGACCGCGTGCTTCTCGCCCGGCGGCATCCCACTCGCGCTCGACATCGAGCGCGCCGACGGCAGCGACAGCACGACCGCCCAACAGGTCCGCAATACGGTCACCGACGCGGACCTCGCCGCCTTGCTGAAGCCCTACGCCGGCGCCCCCTCGGCGCGACCGGTGACGCCGTCGGGCCCGACGACGACCACGACCGTGGCGCCTGCCGTTCCCGGAGGCTGACCGGCGGACGGCGGCCCGGGTCGCGCGCCGTCCGAGACCGTGTGGCCCCGATCGTCGTCGGAGACGACCCCTCGGTACGATCGCCCGGTGACCTTCTACGACGAGGTGCTCCGGGAGCTCCTGGCCGCGGTCGGCGCCGCCATGTTCTTCGGGAACCTGTACGCACTGGGCCGCCGTCGGGCCGACGCCCGGCGCGCCGCGATGATCAGGTCGCGGGTGGCGGCGGCGCGCGGCCCCCGCGGCTCGTCGCGCGGCACGACCAAGCCCGTGCGCTCCTCGTCGAAGACCGGCGGTCCGAAGGGCACGGACGATCTGGCCCAGGCGCCGGTGGCCCGCACCCTGGTCTACGTGGCCCTGGGCTTCGTGATGATGGTGGCGGGCATCGCGGCGCTCGTGGCCCACTGACCCTCGACCGCACGCGCCGCCGCGTCCTGCACCACGACGCGGGCCAGCACGAGGGCGCGCCCCTCCACCCGGCGCGCGCCCAACGCGTGTGACGCGCCGGCCAGGGCGCGCAGCACCGACACCTCACCGCGCGCGACCGCTGGGGTCCGGGCGGCGCCGACGAGCCAACGCGCCCGCTTCGGCACACCGGCGCGGTACTGCGCCGCGTCCCACGGACCGGCGGTCTTCGGATGGAGCTCGTGGATCGCGCGTGTCGCCTCGACCTGCTCGCGCGCGAGGCGCAGGAACCTCTCGGGTTCGCGTTCGTATCGATGCTCCGCGGTCAGGCTCCGGTCGAACACCCCCTGGAGGCCTGCGTCCAGGCAGCGCAGCCCGAGCTCACGGTCCTCGTGTTGCGTGAACGGGAACCGCTCGGTCGCTATGCCGACCCGTTGCGCGTCGGTACGACGCATCGACACGTTCCCGCCCCACAGGTTGCGCAGCACCGCGTTACCACCGGCGTCGTACTCGCGACACGCCACTTCGTAGTCGCGCGCATAGATGCGCGCGGTTGCGGACTCGATCAGGCGCACCACCGCGACCGGCATGTACCCGACGACGACGCGACCGACCGCTTCCGCGTGACGACGCAGGTGTCCGGTGACGGCATGGTGCGCGGGCACGACGTCGTCGTCGAGGAACAGCACCACGTCGCCACGCGCGAGCTCGACGCCGTGTGCGCGCGCGACGCTCGGCCCGGGTGCCGGCGCGCGGGTGACCCGCACGCGTTCGTCACGCGCCAGCAGCCGCTCGACCGCATCGGCCGCCATCGGGGCACGCCGGTCGAGGACCACGACGACCTCGACCACCGAAGGGTCGTCGAGCGCGGCGTCGACCGGAGCTCGCAGCCCGTCACCGGGCCGGAAGGTCGGCACGATCACCGAGACCGAGTGCGGGGTTGGTGCGGAGCCGCCGGTCGTCACCCGTTCATTCTGTCCGATTCCGGGCAACATTCCGACGTCGCGACGCCAAACGAACGCGTAACGTGTCCGCGAGGGGCATGCGGGGTAGGTATCACCGGCCACGGAGGGGACGAGCGATGACACGGGTGCTCGCAATCGGGCTCGACTCCGCGACGGGCCACGTTCTCGACGATCTGGCCCGGCGCGGCGAACTGACGAACCTGGCCCGACTGCGCGCCGACGCGGCCCGCTACCAGCTGCGCAGCGGACACGGTCACCGTCACGGGATGCTGTGGCCGCAATTCATCGCCGGCACACCGGCGCGCTTCGACGGCGCGTGGCTGCGGCTCACGTTCGACCCGGACACGTACGAGCCGTATCAGGAGAGCGCCCGCTACATGCTCGAGGGTGTCGAGCCGTTCTGGGACCGGGCCGGCGTCGAGACCGTGTCCTTCGACGTGCCCCGCACCGCGTGCGGCGGTTCCGGCGTGCAGGTGACGGCGTGGGGCGGTCACGCGCCGCTCTACCCGCGCGCGTCGAACCCGCCCGGGCTCCTCGCCGAGCTCGACACGCGCTTCGGCGTGCACCCCGCGTACGGCAACGACTACGGCTGCGGCTGGCACGACCCGGCCCGACTCGATCGCCTGACCGACGCGCTCGTCGTCGGCGCGTCGCGACGGGCCGACATCGCCACGCATCTCGAGGACCGGTATCCGTGGGAGCTGTTCCTGACCACGATGTCGGAGACGCACTCGCTGTCGGAGTTCACGTGGCACGGCGTCGACGACGCGCACCCGCTCGCTCCCGAATGGGGCGCGCACGCGGCTGCGCAGCTCCGGCGCATGCACCGGGCGGTCGACGCCGCGGTCGGTCGCATCGTCGCGGCCGCGCCACCCGACACCGCGGTGTTGCTGTTCTCGCTGGACGCGATCAAGACCAGCCACGGCGACCTCCCGTCCATCGTGCTGCTTCCCGAGCTCCTGCACCGTCAGGCCTTCGGTCGCCCGCTCGTGCGCGACCCCGACCAGGACGCGTGGCGCGCGGCCGGTTATCCGCCGGTGCTGCCCCGTCGCGGACGGCCCTGGCGCCCGGACCTCGACGAGCGTCTCGTGAACCCGCCGGTCGAAGGCGGCGTGCGCGGCGCGATCAAGCGCATCCCCGGGTACGAGACGTTGCGCATGACGAAGCCGGGTCGCATGGTGCTCGACCGGCTCCGGCACACGACGCACGGCGCGCTCGGGCTCCCGATCCCTGCCGAGTACCGGGGCGACTACGGCGACGCGGAGACCGAGCGCGAGTCGACCGCGATGATGCTGTTCCTCGGCCACTACCGCCCCTACTGGTCGAAGATGCCCGCGTTCGTGCTGCCGTCGTTCGGTGACGGGTACGTGCGCATCAACCTCCAGGGCCGCGAGCGCGACGGCGTCGTCGCGCCCGACGACTACCGCGCCGCGTGCGACGCGGTGGAGCAGACGGTGCGCGAGTGCGTCAACCCGCGCACGGGCAGCACGGTCGCGCTCGAGGTCGAACGCGTCGAGGGCGACCCGTTCGACAACCCGGGCGCGCGCTACGCCGATCTCGTCATCCGTTGGCGTGAGCCCATCGACGCGTTCCGCCACCCCGACGTCGGGACCATCGGGCCGTTCCCGCTGCACCGCACCGGGACGCACGAAGACGGCGGGTTCCTGTGGATGTCGGGGTCGGGAGTCGCGCCCGGCGACGAGGGCGAGCGTTCGGTGCTCGACATCCCGCCGACGATCCTGGCGCTCCTGGGCCGGCGCGCGCCCGACGGCCTCGCGGGCCGGGCCCTGGTGCCGACCGGCGGGGTGCCCCAACCCGCCTGAGCGCGCGCTCAGACCGCGCGCTCAGACCGCGCGCGGCGCGGCGTCGAGCGTCGCGAACAGCTGCGCGTATTGCTCGAGGTGACGGTCGCCGAGGAACTGGTCCTTGGCCCGCTCGTGCGCGGCCTCCCCCATGCGCGCCGCGAGGGGCGCGTCCTCGAGCAACCGCTGCACCGCGGCGCCGAAGGCCGGCAGGTCGAGCGGGTCGTCGACGAGGAGCCCTTCGACCCCGTCGTCGATCTGATCCGCGATGCCGCCGACACGGCTGGCGACGACCGGTCGCCACTTCCACATCGCCTCCGACACCGTGAGCCCGAACCCCTCGGCGGTGCTCTTCTGCGTGACGATCGTCGCGTGACGCTGCAGCGCGTTGACGATGACCGCGGCCTCGTCGGGGTCGTGCATGGGGACGCACGCGAGATGGATGCGGCTCCGTACGGCATGGGGCAGCGCGCGCCACTGATCGATGCACCCGTCGAGCACCGCGCCCGCCTCGGGATCGTCGGCGACACCGTGGACCGCGGGACCGACCAACGCGAGATGCGCGTCGGTCGACCCGTCCACGTGCTCCGCGAACGCGCGCATCACGCCGCCCATGTCCTTCAGCGGGTCCCAACGCGAGGCCTGCACGATGAGCGGCGTCTCGACGGGGGGTGGCGGCCCGGTCTGGAGGATGTCGACCAGGTGGTCGATGCGCCCCGGTGAGCCGTCGCGGCGGGTGAACGTGGTCTCCGGCGCATGGCTGCCGTCGGCGACCAGCCCGACGTATTTCAGCACGTCCTCGACGAGCTCGGGCTCGAGCTCCATGTTCTTGGTGGAGAACGGGTCGATCGAAGGTGGGATGACGTGCAACCGGTCGCGGTCGATCCAGCCG
The DNA here is from genome assembly GCA_036558745.1 of Acidimicrobiia bacterium. Classification (GTDB taxonomy): domain Bacteria; phylum Actinomycetota; class Acidimicrobiia; order IMCC26256; family JAMXLJ01; genus JAMXLJ01. The sequence continues at coordinate 88,680 of DATBEZ010000031.1, read as the reverse complement.
GGCGCGAACTCTGCCCGGGTGAACACGTACGCGTCGACGTCCTCGAGGTAGGGCCGGAGGAACGCCCAACCGCGCGAGCAATTCGCGTTCAGGTCGTCGCGGCCGATGTGACAACGCCACACGATCGACGCACCGGTTCGACGCAGCGACGGCACCAGCCCCGCGGTCTGCGGATCGTGGAGCAGCACGATGTCGCGGGGTTGGACGACCGACAGCAGCTCCTCGCCGTTGGGCCGCAACGTCGCGTCGTAGGCGGCGCGTTCCTCCGCGCCGAGGGGACCGTCGTCGCCGGTCGCGCCGTAGAGCAGGTTGTGGATCCGCTTCGTGATCGTGAAGAACGACGGGTCTCCGTTGATCACCATCCAGTCGGCGTCGATGCCGACGCCGCGCGCGTACGCCAGCAGCGTCTGGAGCAGCTCGGCGACGCCGCCGCCGGTCGCGGTGGAGTTGACGTTGAGCACGCGGCGGCCGGCGAGGAACTCACGGGCCGCGGCCGCCGCCGTCTCGAACTCCGCCGCCCGGTCCGGCCCGATGAGGGCCTCGAGCCGTTCCGGGACGAGCGCTTCGACGTGGACCGTGGTCAGGCCGGTCATGGTCACACTGTGACACCCGTGGGCGTCTCCGTCTCGGGCGTGACGACCATCGGCTCGGTCGGGACGCCGAGCAGGTCGGGGCCGGGCGAGAAGCTCTTGATGCGCGGGTGCCCGTCGGCCCAGACGAGCAGCGGCGGCAGCAGCACCAACGCCACGAGCAGCGCGACGAGCGTGTTGAGGGCGACGATGATGCCGAAGTCGCGCAGCAGCGGGAACCTCGACGTCGCGATCACCGCGAAGCCACCGACCAGCGTGAGGCCGGACGCCACGAACGCGCGGCCGATGCGCACGATGCCCGTGCGCACCGCGTCGGCCGGTGTGCGGCCGCGCTCACGCTCCTCGACGTACCGGGTCGCGATGAGGACCGCGAACTCCGTGCCGACCGCGATGACGAGCGGACCCGCGACGCTCGTGAGCGGGCTGAGCTCGAGACCGGTCGCGTACACGACGATCGCCGAGAGCCCGACCGCGACGAGCACCGGGACCAGGGTGAGGAGCACCTTGGCCAGACTCCGGTACACGAGCAGCAGCCAGAGCGCGACCAGACCGAGCGCGAGGAAGGTCATCTCGGTGCGGTTCGCCTGCAACGCGTGCACGAGCGCGACGCCAACGACCGCGAGACCGGCCGGTGTCGCGCGCACGCCGGCAGGCGGGTGCAGGTCGGCCTTCATCTCGTCGAGCAGCTTGCCGCGCTCCGACAGCGGGATGTTGGCGATCGGGAAGATGATGTTGGCGCGAGTGTGGTCGCTGCTCAGGAACGCGATGCGCACGTCACGGGGTGCCACCTTGTCGAGCGCCTGCATCTCCGGCTGACCGGGGAGTGTGCGGGTCACGCTCGTGACGACCGCACCGAGACTGGTCGCGCGCAACAGCTCCTTCGGGTGCTTGGCCACCTGCTCGCTCGCGTAGCGCTGCATCCACTCCGCGACCGGTGTCGCAGTGACGTCGCGCGCCTCGACCAGGAAGTCGAGCTCGGTCGACGTGTCGGTCGACGCGCGCAGCGCCTTCAGGCTCTTCTCGGTGTGCCCGCTCTGCGGGATCCACTTCTCCGGGTCGGTCTGGATGGTGGGTCGGCCCTCGACGAAGAGCCCGGCCACCACCACGAGCGCGGCGATCACGACGACGGGCAGGATCGAGCCGTGCACGGCCGTGGCCAGCCACCGCACACCGCGCTCGAGCACGCCGCCCTCGAGCGGACGCCGTCCCCGTGCCGCAGTGGGCTTGCGGTGCTCGCGCCACACGAGCCACGACAGCGGCACGAACAGCACGACGAGGAAGATCACCGCTACGCCGATGTCGAGCATCACGCCGAACTGGCGGATCATCGGCACCCGCGAGATCTGCATGGCCACGAAGCCGATCACCGCGGCGAGCATCGCGATCGCGAGCGCCGGCGCGAGGTGCTGAGTCACGCGACCGACGAGCGCGCGGGGCGATCCGTCGACCGCGGCCTCCTCCTCGAAGCGCGAGTGCATCTGGATCGCGAAGTCGACCCCCATGCCGATCAGGATGGGCAGACCAGAGATCGTCACCATGTTCAGCGGGAGGCCGATGAAGCCCATGATCCCGAACGTCGCGACCGCCGACACCACGACGCAGCCGAGCGACAGCAGCCGCGACCGCACGCGGAAGACGAAGAACAGGACGACGATCATCACGAGCAGCGACAGCGCGCCGAGGCTCGTGAGGCCGCCCTGGAGGTAGTCGTTGATCTCCTTGAGCATCACCGGCGAGCCGGTCGCCAGCGCGGTGAAGCCGGTGAGGGGATGCGCTGCGACCAGCTTCTGCGCGGTGTTCGTCGCCTTGCCCATCTGGGCCATGGCCTCGTTGCCGTGCAGGCGCACGACCATGACCGCGTGGTTCGGGTCGACGAAGTTGTCACGCAGGATGGGACGGATATGGCCCGTCTCGTCGTAGAGGAGGTAGCGGACGAACGCGGGGTTGTCGAGCTGCTGCGGGCCGGTCACCTTCGCCAGCCGCCCGGACTCGGTGGTGACGATCGCGCCGTACTTGGCCGCGTCTGCGGGATGGCGCGCCGCCGCGGCGCCGATGATGGTCTGGCCGACACCCAGCTGGGCCTGGGCGAACTGCAGCGCCGTGAGCGGGCTCAGGACGTACTTGTAGAGCCCGGTCGCCTCCAGGTCGCGGGTGAGCGTCTGCATCTGCGCGATGTTCTGGGTGCTGAACATCTTCTCGACCGGTCCGGTGTAGAGGACGAGCATCGCCTCGCCGCCGAACTGACGCTGGTACTTCGCGTTGTCCTTCGCGGTCTGCGAGCTCCCGCCGATGAGCGCGTTCTGGCTCGTCTCGAACTGCAGCAGCGGCGCGCCGAACGCGAGCACGACGGTGAGCACGACCGCGGTCGCGATCACGGTGCGATACCGACGGGCGATCAGACCGGAGATCGCGATCCAGACCTTGTTCATCACGTTGCGCCTCATCGCGCCACCTCCGCGTACATCTCCTCGATGACGCCCGCGTAGTGCTCGGCCACGATCGCCCGCCGCACCTTGAGGGTGGGCGTGAGCTCACCGGCCGCGATGGTGAAGTCCTGCGGGAGGATCCGCCACTTGCGGATCGTCTCCACGTGCGAGAGCTCGGCATTGGTGCGATCGACCGCGGCCTCGATCTCGTCGCGCAGCTCCGCGTCCCACGCGAGCGCTTCGGGCTCGCGCGGCTTGCCCCGCTCGCCGCACCAGCGCGCGGTCTCGTCCGGGTCGAGCGTGATCAGGGCCGTCAGATACGGGCGACCCTCGCCGATCACGACCGCCTGCGAGATCAACGGCTCGTACTTCAGGCGGGTCTCGATCTCCTGCGGTGCGATGTTCTTGCCGTGCGCGGTGATGATCAGGTCCTTCTTGCGGTCGGTGATCATCAGGTACGCGCCGTCGAAGCGACCGACGTCGCCGGAGTGCATCCAGCCGTCGGCGTCGATGAGCTCGGCGGTTCCTTCGGGATTGTTGAAGTAGCCCGCGCACACGTTCGGACCCTTGACGAGGACCTCGCCGTCGTCGGCGAGGCGGACGTCGACGTCGGGAAGCGGCGGGCCGACCGTGCCGATGCGCGCCGCCTCCGGCGGGTTCATCGTCGTGGGTCCGCAGTCCTCGGTCTGGCCGTACACCTCGATCACGGGCAGGCCGATCCCGTGCAGCCACCGCAGCAGGTCGGGGTGGACCGGCGCCGCGGCGGATACCAGGATGCGGGCCGCGTCGAGGCCGACGGTGCGACGGATCGTCGCGCCGACGACGCGGTCGAGCGCGAGGTACGTCGACTTCTTCGGCAGCGACTGGAGCGGTCCGCCCTGGTGCTCGGCCACCCAGCCGGGACCGAGCGCGAGGTACCAGTCGGCGAGCATGCGGCGCGGTCCGTGCTGATGGTCGATCTCGCGCAGCAGCGCGTCACGGAACTTCTCCCAGACCCGCGGCACCGCGAAGAAGACGGTCGGCCGGCACGCGGGCAGATCCTCGGCGATCGTGCCGATGCTGCGCGCGAACCACGTCTCGCCACCGGAGACGATCTGACCGAAGTGGCTCGTGGTGCGCTCCGCGATGTGGCTGAGCGGAAGGTAGGACAGGAAGCGGTCGTCGGGACCGATGGAGATGACCTGCAGGATCGAGTCGATGGTCGCGGTCACGTTGCGATGCGTGAGCATCGCCCCCTTGGGGGGCCCGGTCGTCCCGCTCGTGTAGACCAGCGTGACCAGGTCCTCGCCGCGCACGCCCGCGGCGCGGTCGTCGACCACGCGCGGGTCGCGCTGGAGAAGGTCTCCCCCGATCTCGCGGAGCTCGTCGAGCGTCATCACGAACGGGTCGTCGAGGCGGATCTCGTCGGAGCCGAACACCACGACGCGCTCGAGCGCGGGAAGCGCGTCACGCTGCTCGAAGATCTTGCCGAGCTGCTCGTCGTTCTCGACGAACGCGACCCGGGCGCCCGAGTGCGACAGGACGTACGCCACCTGTGACGCGGCGCTGGTCGGGTAGACGGGCACGGTCACCGCGCCCGCGGCGATGACACCGACGTCGGCCTCGACCCATTCGACCCGGTTCTGTGACAGCAGGCCGACCCGGTCGCCGGGCTCGACGCCGAGCGCGACGAGCCCCGCCGTGATCTCCCCGACGATCTCGCCGTACTCGGCCCAGGTGATCGTCTCCCATCGCCCGTCGACGTTGCGGCGCAGGGCCGGGGCCGACGCGCGGTCGCGCACCTGGCGACGGAAGACGTCCACGATCGTGTGCGACGTCTCCGCCGCGGCGCCCGTCTGCTGAAGCTCGATGACCGTGGCCATCGCCCCACCTCCGCTCGGCTCCTCCACCGGCGGTGGTACGGGCGGCGCGGCGCTCCGCACACGTCCCGCGTGCTCAGGATTGTCGCTGCTGCCCGTGACCCCCCGGGACTCGATCACGATCGTCGCCCGCGCGACGGGCAGCGACACAGTGCACAAAGGCGCAGGCCCGAGGGACCTTGTGCTCAGGATCAGGTCATGTCGCGAGGCGCAGCGGCGTCGCGACGCGCGGGCCCGTCGCGACGCCGCCGTGCTGCTCCCGGAGACGCCGGGTCATCGTGCGGCGTTCGCGCGCGGTCAGACCGCCGCGGATCCCGAACTGCTCGCTCGTCGCGAGGGCGTCGAGTAGGCACTCGAGCCGCACGTCGCAGTGCGCGCACACGTCCTTGGCCGCGCGCTTCGCCGCGCCGGTCGCGGGCTCGGGATAGAAGAGCTCGGTGTCGAGGCCGGCGCACTTCGCCCGCTCCCGCCAACCGGTCAGCTGCACGCCGGTCATCCGTGGCGACGCTAACGACGGGCGTCGACGGGGCCGTCACGACGGGCTTGAGCGCGGGTGAACACTCGGTGTCGGCTCCCTGTCCCTCCTTCGCCCGGTTCGCGGCGTCCTCGTGACCTTCGTCCCGGCTTCCGTGGGGAGTGTGGCTCTCGCCGCGCGATCCGTCACGGCGGATGATGACCGCGGCACCGAGAGGAGTGTCATGAGAGGGGAACTCGGCGCGGCCCACGAGGCGCACATCGTGGTCGTGGGCGCGGAGGACGCGCTGACCGCGGCCTACGTCAGGGAGAAGCTCCGTCAGGTCAGTCGCGCGACCGGTCGCCCGATCGCGCGGGCGGAGGTGCAGATCGTCCCGCTCGAGGACGGGGGCGACGTGCTCGTCGACCTGACCATCGAGGTCGGAAAGCTCGCCGTGCGCTCGCGCGTGGCCGCGAGCAGCGCGATGTCCGCGCTCGACCGCTTCGAGTCGCAGCTGCGGCGTCGGCTCGCGCCCGACGAAGCCGGGCCGGTCGTCGAGCCGATCGCCGAGTCCACGACGGGCCCGGTCGCCGCCCGCGCGTGATCGGACGCGGGCTCAGCCCGCGTCCAACCCCACCATCGTGCGGAATTCCTCCGTGGTGTTGACGTGGGGGAACGGCTCGTCGGGCACGGCCACGCCCAAGGCCGTGCAGATCGGTTCCCAACCGTCGCCCGGACGCCATTCGAGGAGACGCGTCGCCGGGATGGTCGCGCGCACTTCGGCGTTGTGAGCCTCGTAGGCGGCCTTCGCCTCCGACTCGTCGTACCAGCGCGGCGTGAAGCGGTCGGTCAGCATGTCGGTCGCCATGGCGAGCTGCGCGGCGGCCGTGGGATCGGGCGGCGCTTCACGACGCGTGATCTCGAAGATGGTGGCGTTCGCGCTCTTCCACCACGCGTCCGCATTGCGAACCGACAGCAGGACGACCGCGTCCGGGAATGCATCCGCGAGCTCACGCCAGAACGCGGCGACGGGCCAGTCGACCGCGGCGCCGTAGTCTGCGAGGAACACGGACCAGTCCGGCATCTGGCCCTGCACCGCCGCGTGCCAGACGGGGATGTCGTCGGGGCGTCCGAAGACCTCGATCATGTGGTAACAGGGCGCGTCGAGCAGGCGTTCGAGGGCCAGCTTCAGCGAGTGGGTCCCGGTCCGTCCGAGACCGGCGCCGACCAGTCGTGGTGCCACCGTTCCTCCTCCTCGGTTCACGCCGCGCTTCGGTTCACGTCGGGCTTCGGTTCGGGTCGCGCGTCGCCCGTTCCCGGCGCGAAGCATTCCAGATCGTGCGCCACGGCGCCCGGACGGTGCTGATTCGTCACACGAGTGGCGCCGGATGACACGTGACGTTCGTCCCTGTCGTCGCCGCGCCCCGATCCGGAGAATCACGCCATGACGACGCAGACGTACGGGATCGAGGCGCGCACGCTCTCCGAGGAGCAGACCGCCGTCGTGTTCGGCACGGTGACGGCCGACGAGCTGCCCGCATGGTTGGGGAACGCGTTCGCCGACGTCGCGCGCTACCTCACGCGATGGGGCGCGGGGCCCGCCGGTCCGCCGTTCGCGCGGTACCACCGCCTGGACGACGGCCGCCTGGAGGTCGAGGCGGGCTACCCCGCCATCACGCCCGTCGCGGGTGAGGGTGACGTGGAGCCGTCCGACCTCCCCGAGGGTCCCGCCGCGGTGACCGTGCACGTCGGACCGTACGACGCGATCGCACCCGCGTACGACGCGCTGCACGCGTGGATCGAAGCGCAGGGCGCAACTGCGAACGGCGAACCCTTCGAGCGCTACCTGAGCGATCCGCAGGCGAGCCCCGACCCGGCGACGTGGCGCAGCGAGGTGGTCGCGCCCTACCGGCCCGCGTCCTGAGCTACCCCTGCGAAATGGGTCGCGCGACCCATGGTGCGACCGCGCGCGCGGGCCGATCATGGAGGTCCGGGAAGAGCGACGGACTCGGAAGGTGGTCGCAATGCGTCGACTGCTCGTGCTGGTCCTGGCCCCGTGGGTGCTGCTGACGCTCGTCGGCGTGTCGCGGGCCTCGGCCGCGACGAACTATCCGGGCCCCACCCCGCCGAGCACCGCGGTGGTGCTGGGCACCACCGAGACGACTCCCGCGCCGCACGGCACGACCTCGGGCTCGTCACTTCCCTTCACCGGTGGTGACGTCGTGTTGTTGCTCGGCTTCGCGGCTGCGGTGCTGGTTCCCGGGACCGCGTTGCTCGTGGTCTCGCGCCGGCGCTCCCGCGGCGCGCTCCGTAGGGCCTGAGCGCAACAACGCGACGCGGACGTGGGCGCGTTCGCGTCGCGCGGCCGACGTCGCGGCGAACGGGAGGTGAAGTCGCGGGGAGCGACCGCGCGTCACGCGGGCGGAGCGACGTACGGTCCCCGCCATGGTGCGCTGGTTCGTCAGCAAGGGATGGCACGGTTGGGTCGCGCTGCTCGCGCTCGTCGTCGCGTTCGATGTGACCGCGACCGCGCTCGGCGGCGAGACGATGACCGACTCGGTTCGGCGATGGTTCCACCAACGCTCGACCGTGTGGATCGTCGTGCCGGTGATCCTCTACCTCGTCGTGCACCTGACGGTGATCCCGTGGCGCTTCGACCCGCTCGACCGCACATACGTGTGGCTGCGCAACCGCGTGCACACCCGCCAGCCCGTCACGCAGCAACCCTCCGATCACTACACCGGAGGCCAGGGCTGAGCTGAACCTCCGCGCGTCACTCGCGCTTGCGGAGCAGGAGGTAGAGGCCGGGCGGCACGAACAGCGCGAGCACGACCACCAGCGCGACCGCGATGTAGATGCCGAGCGGGACGTCGTCGCCCGGGTTCTTCGTGGCGACTGGCGTCGCCTGCAGCGAGTTGGTGCTCCCCCCGGTGCCGGACGTGCTGCCGTCGGCGGCGCCGGCTGCGTTCGCGTTCGCGCCCGCGTCGGCCGCCTGCAGGTTCGCGTCGGCCGCACCCGCGCCCGACCCGCTGTCGGCGCTCGACCCGCTCCCGTTCGTGCCGGTGATGCCGGGACGCACCGCGCCCGCCTTGTCGCTGGCGGGCGGGTCCGGGACGCTGCCGAAGCCGAATGCACCGGTGATCGTCGGGTTCGCACAGTGGGCCGCGTCGACCGGTGGTGGTTTGGGTGCGCCGGGTATGCGGCCCTCCGCGTCGAAGCCGAACCCGACGAGATTCGCCGGCAGCGGCGAGTAGCCGAGCGGTTTCGCCTTCTGCTGCCCCGTGCAGAGGAAGTAGAGGATGAACTGCCCGAGCGTCGCGCCCTTCGCCGGGTTCATGGGTGCCGCGTCGCTGATCGGCACGATCATGTAGCTGTAGCTCGAGATCGGGTACGCCCGCGGATCGGGGTTCGTGTACACGTCGTCGAGCACCTGGGTGCGGTCCGGATTCAAGCGGGCCTTCGTCAGCGCGATGGCGACGTTCTCGGCCGTCGGCTGGCGGAAGTAGCCGGCCTGGTTCTCCACCGACACGACCGGGAAGCGCTGCGCGAGGGCGTAGCCGTACTCGACGTAGGTGATGGCGCCGTTGTTGTAGGGCGCGGCGACGAACGCGGACACGCCGTCGGAGCCGTTCTGGGCCTGGCTCCCGGGGAAGTACGGATACAACGACTGGAGCGGGCATGGAGCCGGAAGGTTCGTGTACCTGGTGCAGAAAGGGTTCCAGATGTCGGGGAACATCTTGAGCATGTAGAGGGTGAACTGGGCCGAGGTCCCCGAGCCGTCGGAGCGCACGATCGGATGGATCGGCAACGACGGGAAATGACGACCGTCGTCGGCCGTGATCGCAGGGTCGTTCCAGTTCGTGATCTTGCCGGTGAAGATCTTCGCGATCGTGCGGCCCGACAGATGGAGGTCGGTGATCCGCCTGCCGTTGACGTCGAGGTGGTACATGAACGACGTCCCGCCCGCGACGATCGGCATGTACGCGTACGGACGCTGCGCGGCGCGGCTGATCTCGTCGGGCAGCTTGTTGCCGAGCCGGTCGTAGCTGACGGGCTGGAACGGGACCTCGGACACCGCGAAGTCGACGGTCGCGTCCATGTAGAACTCGCGGCCGGCCGACGAACCGCCGCCGCCGTAGAACACGGACAGCCCGTTCTTGGCCACGTCCTGGGTCCATTGGCGGATCGCGATCTGGCTCCACGTCGAGCCCGCGCCCTTGATCGCGGCACCGGTCGCCACCGCGTTCGGGACCGGTCCCCCGATCAGGCTCGCGGCGGCGATCACGCCGACGATCGTCGCGACGGCCACTCGTCTCATGGTGTGTGTCCTCCCGGACTAGCCGAAGCGCCCGTGCGCGTAGTCACGAGTCCGTGGATCGTCCGCCGCTTCGAAGATCTTCTGGGTGGGGCCGGCCTCGACGATCACGCCCGGTGTCTGGTCGCTCGCGAGGAAGAAGGCGCACTGGTGCGACACCCGCTGGGCCTGCTGCATGTTGTGGGTGACGATCACGATCGTCACGTCCTCGGCGATGTCCGCGATCGTCTGCTCGATGCGGTTGGTCGACGTCGGATCGAGCGCGGAGCACGGTTCGTCCATGAGGAGCACGCGCGGTTGCACCGCGAGGGCGCGCGCGATGCACAGGCGCTGCTGCTGACCACCGGACAGCGCGCCACCCGGTGCGTGCAGCCGGTTCTTGACCTCGTTCCACAGACCGGCGCGCTCGAGGCACGCCTCGACGATCGCGTCCGACTTGCGGCCCCGTGGTCGCAGACCCGAGAGGCGGAGCCCAGACAGGACGTTGTCGGCGATCGTCATCGCGGGGAACGGGTTGGGCTTCTGGAACACCATCCCGATCTCGCGCCGGGTCTCGGTCGCCGACTTCGGGCCCCGGTAGATGTCCTCGCCGTCGAGCTCGACCGTGCCCGCGAGCGCCGCGCTCGGCACCAGCTCGTGCATGCGGTTGAGGATGCGCAGGAATGTCGACTTCCCACACCCCGACGGGCCGATGAGCGCGGTCACCTGCTGTGCGGGGATGTCGATCGAGACCCGGTCGAGCACCTTGTGGTTCCCGAACCACGCGCTCACGTTCCGGGCCTGCATCGTGGCCGGCGCGCGCGTGAGGTCGATGACCTGGGTCTGGCCGTCGAAGCCAGTCGCGACCGTCGTCATTCGGACGCACTCCTTCTGTTCTGGATCACGCGCCGGAGGAACCCGATCTCGCCGATCCGCCGCCCGCCGATGATCCGGGCGATCACGAAGAGGATCAGCACCAGGACGGTGAGGACGAACGCGGCCGTCCACGCGCGCGCGATGTCGGCGGCCTGCGACGAACGGATGTACGTCCAGGTGAAGAGCGTCAGCGACGATTGCGGGCCGCTGAAGGGGTTCCAGTTCATCGAGTTCGAGCCGAACGCGGTGAAGAACAGCGGTGCGGTCTCGCCGACGACGCGGGCGATGCCGAGGATGACGCCCGTGACGATGCCGATGCGCGCGGTCGGCAGCACGACCATGCGCGCGACGCGCCGTTCCTCCCCGCCGAGGGCCAGCGCGCCCTCGCGCAAACCGCCCGGCACGAGCCGGAGCACGACCTCGGTCGCGCGCGTCACCGTGGGCAGCATGAGCACCGACAACGCGAGTGCGGCGGCGAACCCGGAGAACTCCTGGTGGAACGCGATGATCCACGCCGCGTAGACGAACAGGCCGCAGAGGATGGAGGGCACCGCGCTCATCGCGTCGACGACGGTGCGCAGCGGGCGGGCCAGCCGGCCCCCGACCTCGTTGAGGAAGAACGCGCTCAGCACGCCGAGAGGTACGCAGATGAGCGTCGCGAGGCCGACCTGCTCCAAGGTTCCGACGATCGCGTGCCCGGCGCCGCCCGCGGTGGCCTTGCTGAGCGGCCCGACCTCGGCCTGGTTCTCCCAGAGGAAGTGGAACCGGAGCGCGTGGTAGCCCTTGAAGACGACGTAGCCCAGGATGAACGACAGCGGCACGACGAGCCCGAGCCCCGCGGTCGTCATCACCACGGCGGCGACGCGGTCCCTCGCCGCGACCGACCCTCGCGCGTCGCGCACCATGAACCCGTAGATCGCGAGGAACGCGACGTACCAGCACACCCAGAACCCGAGACCGCCGCTCAGCGGCGTGAGCCGCTCGTAGACCAGCCAGTCGAGGCAGAACGCGGCGACCGCGGCACCCGCGAGGCGGCCGATGTCGGCCTGGTCGAAGCGGCGCAGTCGGAGCGGCGCTTCCGGGACCAGTTTCTCGGTGACGTCGGCGACGGGCGGCTCGAGCGTGGCGGTCACGTCAGATCTCCGTCGCCTGGCCCGAGCGCGACCGCGCGACCACGGCCGACGCGAGCGCGTTCACGATCAACGTCACCGCGAACAGGGCGAGCCCCGCGGCCATGAGCGCGTTCTTCCCGAACGGTGACGACTCGCTGAAGCTGTTCGCGATCTGTGCCGCGATCGAGTTCCCGCCGCCGTTCAGGATGTGGACGCTCTTGGAGTAGATGGGCGAGATGATGAGGGCGACCGCGATGGTCTCGCCCAGCGCGCGTCCCAGACCGAGCATCGAGCCGCCGATGATGCCGCCACGGCCGAAGGGCAGCACGACGGTGCGGATCATCCCCCACTTCGTCCCGCCCAGCGCGAGTGCACCTTCCTTCTCCCCGGGCGGTGCCTGGGAGAAGACCTCGCGGATGATCGCGGTCACGAGCGGGACGGTCATGAGCGACACGACGACGCCGGCGATGAACGTCGACGCCGCGAAGTTGGTGTTCTTGTCGGTGACCTTGAAGATCGGGATGAACGCGAGGTGGGTGCCGAGCCACTCGCTCAGCGGGATCAGGCGTGGTTGGAGGAACGCCCGGCCCCAGAGCCCGTAGATGATGCTCGGGACCGCGGCGAGGAGATCGATGAGCGACGTGAGCGGGCGTCGCAGGACCCGCGGCGAGTACTCGGTGATGTAGAGCGCGGCGCCAACAGCGATGGGCACGGCGATGGCGAGCGCGACGACCGCGATCTCGAACGTCAACATGATGAGCGAGGCGATGCCGAACTGATGACCGTCTGGGTTCCACTTCGCCTCGGTGAGGAAGCTCCACCGCGCGTCGCGCAGCGCGGGCCAGGCCTGGATCAGGAGGAACGTGCCGATCAGGACCATCACGACGAACGTGAAGCTCCCGGCCGAACGGACGACACCGCGGTACACGCGGTCGCCCTTCGAGCGGGTGACCCGGATGTCGATCTTGTCCTCGGCGACGTCGATCACGTCCGTCGACGACATGTAGTCCTGCCTCCCCACTCCGCGCACAGACGACGCGCGCGTCGACGACGCTCATGCGGCGTGCGACGGCCGGACTGTAAAGAACCGATGTGACGCAACCGCGAACTACAGATGAATCCAGAACGGCGGCCACGCGATCGACTCGCGCGGTCGTGTTACTTCTTTCACATGCCGGGAGGTGGGCGTGCCGCTTCGCGACCGAACGCGGTGCCGCGACCGAATTCGCGACGCGCGCTTCTTGTGTGCGTCATCGTGCTCGCCGGCCTCCTCGCGGGGTTCGCGCAACGTCCGGCGCGCGCGTCCGCCGCCGGGCCGCGCACGTTGACGGCGACGCCCGCGACGGGGCTCAGCGACCAGGTCGTCGAGGTGCACTGGACGGGCTTCGACCCGACCGACGTCACCGGCGCGTTCACGGTGACGGTCGTGCAGTGCAAGGCCAACCCCAAGTCCCTCAACGACTGCTTCGACGTGTTCCCCTATCCCAACGGGTCGAACGACGCGAACGGGTCGGGTGTGTTCGCGGCGCGGACCCAACCCGACGGCACAGGCACGGCATTCATCGAAGTTCGCCCCTCGCTGCAGCTGCCCGACCTCGACTGCTCCGCTCAGAACCCGTGCTCGCTCCTCGCGTACGAGGCCGACGGCACGGTCCCGCCACCCAACGGCCTGCCCGTGAGCGCGGTGACGACGCCCCTGCGGTTCGCGCCGAGCACGCGGGACTGCCCGCAGGTGAAGACGCCCGACGTCGCCGCGATCGGCGAGGACTCGGCCGCCACGGCGTTGCTCGCGTGGGGCGCGATCACCTGCACGGGCGCCAAGCCGTTGTCGATCGACTACACGAACCAGGGCTCACCGGAGGCGCGCAGCAACTTCCTGCAGGGAAACAGCGACGTGGCGATCACGTCGATGCCGGCCTCGGCCGACCAGCTCAAGGGCACGAACCGTCCGTACACCTACGCGCCGATCGACGTCACCGGCGTGGTGATCGGGTTCAACGCGACCGACCCGACGACCGGTCAACGCATCGGCGACATGACGCTCACGCCGCGTCTCGTCGCCGAGCTCATTGCCGGATGGCAGTTCCCGCTCGGCTCCGGGAACAACATCTTCAACGACCCCGAATTCCTCGCGCTCAACCCCGGTCATCACTGGCCCTCGAACGCGGAGGCGCCACTCCTGCGGGCCGAGCCCAACGCCGATGCCTTCGTGCTCACGAGCTGGCTGCAGCGTGACGCGCGGGCTCGCGCCTTCCTCGACGGCAAGGATCCGAGCGCGCAGCCGGACTCGTTCTGGAAGGGCGTCACCTACCCGACCGACGTGTTCGAGGCCCGGGACCCCGACGCACAGGGCGCGTACCAGCCGCTGACGAGCACGCTGACCAACGTGCGCCGCCTGTTCCAGTTCCTGCCGCCCGGCGACGGCATCTCACCCACCGCCGGCGTCGACGGCGTCTTCGGCGTGCTCGACGCGGTCACGGCGCGCTCCTTCGCGATCCCCACCGCCAAGCTCGTGCCGGCCAACGCGCCACCGGGTGCGTCCGGCGTCCCCGCCGACCTGCCGAACCTCGCCGCCGCGTACACGAAGATGACGACCAACCCCGACAAGATCACGAAGTTCCCCGACGTCACCGCGCCGGGCGTGTACCCGCTCGTGAAGGTCGACTACGCGATGCTGCCGACCGGCGGGATCTCACCGACCAAGGCCGCGAAGATCGGGCAGTTCCTCGACGACGTGTCGGGCCCGGGGCAACGGGCCGGCGTGCTCCCGCCCGGCTACGTCCCGTTGCCCGCCGATCTCGTCGCCCAGGACGCCAAGGCGCGCGACGCGGTCGTCAACCAGGTCGGCAACGTCGCCGCGCCGCCGCAGACGAACGACGCGGGCGCGCCCGTGGACCAGGGTTCCGGCGACGCGGGCGCGTCGTCGGACCTCGGCGCTGCGTCGGGCGGTGGTGACGGTGACAGCTCCTCGCTCGCGTCGGCGGCGTCGATCTCCGTGGACGGCTCGACACACGGTGCCGCGCTCGCGTCGAGCGCGCGCAAGCCGTCGCCCAACTTCATCGTGGGCGCGCTGCGCGACTTCCTCGGTGGCGACCATCAACTGCTGCTGCCCGGCCTCTTCGCGCTCGGCCTCGTCGCGCTGATCGGTGGTCCCGTGCTGACGTGGCGGTCGCGTGGCAAGAAGCAGCGCGCCCCTGCGCCGGCGACGGCCGCGAGCGCGAACGGGTCGGGTCCGTGACCGATCTCGACGCGGTCTGGGCGCCCCTGCCCCCCGGAACAACCGAGATCCCGCCCGAGATCGTCGAGCCCGAGCCCCCACCGGGACCGGCGCCGAAGGGGCCGCGTCACGAGCGTCGTGAGCGACAGCGGACGGCCAAGCACGACGTCATGCGCGTGCTCGGGCTCGGCCTCACGATCTTCGGGCTCGTGGTCCTCGCGTACTTCCTCTACCTCGTCGGCGCCAGCCGGCTCGAGTACGGGCGCACGCAACGCACCCTCACCAAGATCATTGGCAGCAACCTCTCCGCGGGCATCGCCCCGATCGGCGGCCGCATCATGCCAGGAACACCGGTCGCGATGCTCGAGATCCCGCGCCTGCACCTGCACGCGGCGGTGGTCGAGGGGACGAACGGCGCGTTGCTGAAGCAGGGCCCGGGCCACCTTCGGACGTCACCGTTGCCCGGGCAGCGGGGCAACGTCGTCATCATGGGCCGGCGCGTCGCGTACGGGGGACCCTTCCGCAACGTCGGCAGGCTCCGCGAGGGCGATCTCATCCGCGCGTCGACCGGACAGGGGAAGTTCACATACGTCGTCGACGACGTGCACACGACGAACCGCAAGGGCACCGACGTGTTGGCCAAGGGCTCGGGCAACCGGCTGGCGTTGGTGACGTCGTCACCCGAGCTCTTCGCCGAGCGTCGACTCGTCGTGCGGGCCACGTTGCGCGGCACGCCCAAGCTGACACCGATCGGGCGACCCAACGAGGTGAGCGACCAGGAGTTGGGCTTACAGAGTGACGGCTCGACCATGTTGTCGCTCGTGCTGTGGACCGAGCTGTTGCTGGTCGCTGCAGTCGGCGCGGCGTGGGCGTACCGGCGATGGGGTCGGTGGAACACGTGGCTCGTGACGACCCCCGTGCTCGCATTGTTGCTATTGCTCGTGTTCGACAGCCTCACACCGGTCCTGCCGTCGACCCTGTGACGCGACCGCGCGCACGCGCTCGTGCACACTCGTGCGACGCGCGCGTGTCCGTGCAGGTCGCGATGCACACAAGTCGAGGTCTGTTGTTCAAGTACCGCTCCGCCGTCGGTGGTCTGCGTTTCATCTCGCCGGTTTAGAACACGCGTGACGCCCGAAGGCGTCGTTCCGGCGGGTGGTGAAGCCCGTTGACTCAAGGAGAGGGCTCTTGCACAAACTGTTTCGGTTCGCCGCGCTCGGCGTTGCGGCGGTGGCGATGCCAATGCTGCTCGCCGGGTGTGGACCGCAACCGCAGTCCCTTGCGCTCGTCGGCTCCGACACCACCGTCGGGGTCATGGGCAACCTGGCGAGCTACTACAACACCCATTCGTCGAGCACGGTGAACGCGAACCACGACACGGTCACCAACGTCCCGCCGGTGATCCCGCCGGGCAACTTCGCGGTCCCTGGTGACAACAACTGTGGCGCGTTCAACTACAACAACCCGAGCAACCTGCCCCCGAACGGCTCCAGCGCCGGCATCAGCGCCCTGACCGGTGACGGCACGAACTGCAACGTCGACCTTGCGCGCTCGTCGCGTGGCCGGAGCGGTACCGACCCGTCCACGATCGACTTCTACGCGTACGCGATCGACGCGGTGAGCTGGGCCCACTACACGGGGAACGCCCCGTCGAACCTGACCCTCGCGCAGCTGCAGGGCATCTACCTCTGCACCAACGGTGGGAACCCGACGATCACGAACTGGAACCAGGTCGGCGGCGCCAACGGTGCGATCGTGCGCTACCTGCCCCAGACGGGCTCGGGCACGCTGTCGTTCTTCGAGACCAAGATCCTCGGTCTCTCGAGCGCGCAGCAGGGCGTCCTCGACGACTCGTCGTGCAACGTCCACCCCATCCGGATCGAGGAGAACAGCGGGAACCAGGTTGCCGCGGGTGACAAGACCAACGCGATCCTGCCCTACTCCTTCGCGAACTGGACCGCCCAGAGCAACGGCATCTCGCCCGACATCCGCGGTGGTGCGGTGCTCGGCAGCATCAACGGCGTGGCGCCGTCCACGACGACGATCAACAACGGCACCTTCTTCGGGCGCCGGTACGTGTACAACGTGATCAAGCAGACCGACAAGTCCCTCGCGGCCGCGATCAACTTCGCGGGCGTGGACTCGACGCACAACGGCTGGATGTGCAACGGCAACCCGCAGGTGGGCTTCACGCTGCTCGCCTACGGCTTCACGCCGCTGCCCATGGCGCCTGCCGGTCCGGGCCTTCCGAACAGCTCCTGCCGGAAGAACCCGACTCCTCTGTAAGCGACCACACGCAACGCGCATCTCGGGGGCCCGGTTCCGCACCGGGCCCTCGAAGCGCGTCTGCGGTCGGTGACGAACGCGGTGTCAGTCGTCGGTGTGGCTGACGATCCGGTTCAGCTCGGACGCGCGCTCCGACAGCTCGGCCGCGGCGTCCTGGATCGTCGTGGTGGCGCTCGATGTCTCACCGGCGGCGGTCGCGACGCCGGTGATGTTCGACGTGATCTCGTTCGTGGTCGCCGCCTGCTCCTCGACCGCGCCTGCGACCGTCGTCTGGAGGTCGTGGATCTGAGCGATGATCTCGGCGATCCGGCCGATCGCGCCGACGGCTTCGCCCGACGCGGCCTGGATCGCCTCGATCTTGCGGCTGATGTCCTCCGTCGCACGCGCGGTCTCGTTCGCGAGCTCCTTGACCTCGTTCGCCACCACCGCGAAGCCCTTGCCCGACTCGCCCGCGCGCGCAGCCTCGATCGTCGCGTTGAGCGCCAGCAGGTTCGTCTGCTCGGCGATCGAGGTGATGAGGTTCACGACCTCGGAGACCTCCTGGCTCGAACGTCCGAGCTCCTCGACCGTGGTGGTCGTCTTGTCGGCGACCGAGACCGCGTCCGACGCGACCTGCGCCGCGGTCGCGGTCGTCTGGGCGATCTCGTGGACGCTCGCGGTCATCTCCTCCGCACCGGCCGACACCGTCTCCGCCTGGCTCGCGGCCTCCTCGGCGGTCGCGCCGAGCTGCACCGCGACGTCGGTCAGGCGGGTCGACGCGCCCTCGAGCTGCTGGGCGAGCTCCTGCGCGTGCGCCTCGACCCGCTGCTGCGCGGTGACGTCGTCCCACGCGACGACGTAGCCGTGCAGTGTGCCCGCGTCGTCGAAGATGCCGTTGATCGTCGTGCGCAGCGTCACCGCGCCGAAGTCGAACGTCGCGTGGTGCGGAAAGCTCGACGGGTCGCGGAGGATGCGCTCGACGCGCGCGGGGTCGCGGTGGAAGCGGTGGATGGTCCCGCCGACGAGGTCGTTCCACGCCACATGGAACGAGGAGCGGATCTCTGCCTCGATGGTCTGTACGGTCTCCGTCGCACGACGGTTCATGTAGACGAGGTTGAGCTCGAGGTCGGCGACGAACACGTTCGTCTGCACGCTGTCGAGGGCGGCGCGCACGACAGCGGGTGAGCTCAGCAGCTCGCGGCCGGCAGTGCGACGGGTCAAGGCGCTGATGCTCATCGGGTCTCCTCGGGACGCGGCCGTGCAAGGCCGTTGGTCCGTCGAAGCTCGGCAGCGCGCGGCGCGTGCTGAACCTGAACGACGAGAGTTGCGACGAACGTCCTGAAAGGCGCGGAGGGAGCCCGTCAGCTTCCGCTCGTGGGCGACGGTTGCTTCACACCGCCGCGTTGATGACGAAGCGCGCATCGAGCTCGGTGAGATCGAGCAGACGGCGCACGGGTGCGGCCGGTGCGACGAGCACGAGCCTGAGACCGCGTTGACGCGCCTCGCGACGCGCGTCGATCAGCAGGCCGAGTCCCGACGCGTCACAGAACGTCACACCCGCGAGCTCGACGTAGACGCGCGCCGCACCGGAGTCGAGGGCCCGGGCCAGGCCGTCGGCGACGAGCAGCGCGGTCGTCGCGTCGATCTCGCCGGTGATGGTGAGGTGGCACGCACCACCCTCGCGCCGGCGTTCCACCGCAACCTGCGCCGGTGACCCGACCGGCCGTTCGAGCATCGCCGTCATGGCGGCAGTGTGACGACCAGACGTGTGGCGGTCAATACATCACGTTCCGTGGTCGTGACCCGGGGGCCGCGCAGGGTGACGCCCGGCAGTGGGCTGGGCTACACATGGGATCCCGCCGGCCCGGGGGATACCGGCGGGAGGGGGAGCCGGGATGCGTACGGGTCGCTTCACGCCAGCGCGCCGCACGGCCGCCGTCGTCGCGGTCGCGACCGCGCTGGTCGCCGGGGTGACGATCCCCGCCGCGACGGCCGCCCAGGAGATGCAGCGGACGCCTGGGCGGAGCACGGGAGGCGGCGGCGAAGTCGACCAGTCGACGGTGGCGACCGGCCAACCGAACGATCCCGGCTACACCCACTGCCAGTCGGCGAACGATCCCGGCTGCGGTGGCAGCGACTCGAGCAACTGGGGCCTCTACGGCCCGCTCACGGGACCGTGCATCGACCCCGCCACCGGCCTGGCGACGCTGCCCCGCCCGGACCAGGGTCTGCCGTGCTTCGCGCCGCTCGCGAAGGACCCGCAGCACGCGGCCGGCATGAACCTCCCTGGCGCGTGGACGCAGGGCAACCTCGGCCACGACGTGCTCGTCGCCTACATCGAAGGTGGCGTGAATTACTCGAGCGACGGGATCAAGGACGGGCTCGACAACGTCTGGCTGAACGCGGGCGAGCTCCCGTACCCGGAGCGCGCCGACGGCCACGACGCGGGCACGTACGACCTGAACCACGACGGACGCTTCGACATCGCCGACTGGGCGCAGGACCCGCGCGTCAATCCGCCCTGCGCGCCCGGCGTCGCGCCGTTCGTCACTCGCGCGGAAGGAACCACGCGGTCGTGTGTCGCGGGTGGGACGCACCCGTACCTGCACTCGGTGCACGTCGGTGGCGTGCTGACGCCGTACCTCTCACCCGAGGACCTGATCGCGGTGTTCGGCGACTGCCGCATCGCCGGCGGCCGGGTGCGCACCTGTCGCTCGGGCCTGCACGTCGACAACGACGGCAACGGGTACCCGAACGACATCTCGGGCTGGAACTTCGAGCGCAACAGCAACGATCCGCAGACCGAGGACTTCGCCTACAACCACGCGCCCGGTCTGATCTCGCGCATCGGCGGCGTCGGCGACAACGGCTTCGGCAGCGTCGGGTACTGCCCGCAGTGTCGCGTCGTCCCGGTGAAGCAGGACGCGGAGACGATCGGCCGGAGCGACCGCTTCGCCGAGGCGATCCTCTACGCGACCGACATCGGTGCGAAGGCCATCAGCGCGGTCGTCGTGAACGACGCGTACTCGTCGATCGATCAGGCCGCGGTCGACTACGCGTGGAGCCGTGGCGTCGCCATGTCGTTCGACTCCAACGACTTCGACTCGATGGACCACACGAATGGCATGTACTTCGACCATGTCGTGCCGGGGAACTCGTTGACCGTCGACAACGACGGCGGTCCCGGCAACGACGCGCGGTGGTACCGCGCCCGCAGCAACGTCACGAGCTACGGCACCCACAACGTCTTCTCGTTCGAAGGCGGCTCGACGTCGGCCGCGACGCCGACCGGCGCGGCGGCACTCGCGATGGTCGCGTCGGCCGGGCTCGAGGCGCGCGATCGGCACGTGATCCCGGGCCCGCTCGATCCCGACGAGATCAAGCAGGTGCTCATGGACACCGCGTCCACGGTCGACCCGACGCAGGCGCCGCCGGGCACCACGCCCCAGTGGCCCGGGAACCCGGGCAGCCACACCGACGCCACACACACCGCGTGGTCGACGCAGTACGGCTACGGACGGCCCGACCTCGGTGCCGCGACCGCGATGGTGCTCGCGGGCCGGATCCCCCCGCGCGCGGTGCTCACCGGGCCGCGCTGGTACGACTACGTGGACCCGGTGCAGACGCCGCGACTCGACGTCACCGGCCAGGTCGCGCGGTCGAGCGTCGGTTCCGGTGGCTCGGCCCACTACGTGCTCGAGTGGGCGTTGGGCGCGGACCCGGCCGACAGCGCATTCCACACCGTCGCGTCGGGGACCGTGGGTCGCGGGCAGGACCGTGACGCGCGCGCGGTCGCGCGCCGCCTCGGCACCATCGACCTCCGCCAGGTGCCGGCGTCCTTCTACGACCACGCGCCGTCGACGACGCTGCAACCCGACGGGGCCGAGCAGTACACGATGACGATCCGGCTCCGGGTCGTGGACGCGAACGGGACCAAGGCCGAGGACCGGCGCGCGATCCACCTGCGTCACGACCCGACGCTCTCGCCCGGGTTCCCCAAGACCGTGCAGCGCGCCGACGGTGGCCCGCCCGCCGCGGCCGACCTCGAAGGCCGTCACGAGCTCGACGTGATCGACGCCACCAACGATGGCCTCGTGTACGCGTGGCGTCCCGACGGGTCGTCGGTCCCCGGCTTCCCGGTGCGCAGCGACCGTCTCGCCGACATCGATCCCGCGAACCCGCAGAACCTCCGCGCGCCCGCGTACCGCGAGCCGATCTTCCGCAACGCTTCCGACCCGCTCGGCGGTGGGGTCGCGGTCGGTGACCTGTTCCGCGACGGCCGCCTCGAGGTGGCGGCGACGAGCACGAACGGCGACCTCTACGTGTGGGACGCCCACGGCCGGCGTCTGCCGGGTTTCCCGGTGCATACGGATCCGTCGCGTTGGAGCCTGCCCGTGCCCACACCGGCCGCGCCCGAGAGCCACAGCCGGCTGCCGCAGCGGGGCAACTGGTCGCCGCCGGTGCTCGCCGACCTCGAAGGCACCGGCCATCTCGATCTGCTGATGTCGGCGTTCGACGGCCGGCTCTACGCGTGGCGCCCCGACGGCACACCCGTCCCGGGCTGGCCGGTCGAGATCAAGCTGCCGGACGCGACGCGCGCGGCGCTCGGCACCGCGTACATCCGGGATCCCAAGCTGGTCTTCCCCGCGGGTGTGGCCGACGTGCTGCACACCGGACGCCCACAGGTGTTCGTCAGCAGCTTCGAGAGCGGCGGCAACCGCTCCTATCTCTACGGGATCTGGCCCGACGGCAACGACCACCCCGGCGGTCCGTTCCTGCCCGGATGGCCCGCGACCGTCCCCGCGCTGCAAGGGACGTACGACCAGTCGATCGACTTCGTCGGCGAGGGCAACGCGGCGCCGGTGTTCGTCGACATCGCCGGCGCGACGCGCATCGTCACCGCGTCGGTGTTCGGCTTCCCGCTCGTGCTGAACGGCAACGGGACGACGTTCGAGAACCTGGACCCGACGTGCGCGGGCGCGGCGTGCACCTCGCCCGCCCAGTACCGCGTTCCCGACGGCCTGACGCTCGAGATCACCGGCATGGGCGGCGCGGGCGACCTCGACGGTGACGGGCATCCCGAATACGTGGCGAGCCAGCTCGGGCTGACCAGCCTCACGACCGCTCTCGGTCAGGCCGGCACCGCGCTGTTGCCGCAGGCGTACGAGAAGGCCTGGACCCTCGCGACCGGCGCGCGTGTCGCCGGGTTCCCCGCGCGTCAGGACGGCTTCACGTTCTTCACGTCGCCCGTCGTCGGCAACGTGGACGGCAGCGCGGGACGCGCCGCGATCGAGGGGAACGACAACTACTTCGTGCACGCGTACCGCGCCGATGGCAGCGAGGCCTCGGGGTTCCCCAAGTACACGGGTGGGTGGGAGCTGGCCGCCGGTCTCCTCTACGACCCGCATCTCGACGGCCACCTGCACTACCTCCAGACGACCCGCGAGGGCTTCGTCTTCGACTGGACGACGACCGGCGACGCGACCCGCAACGACGCGTGGTGGAGGTACCGCCACGACGAACGCAACACCGGTGACACGCGTGCCGACACCCGACGCCCCGCGGTGCTCGCGGACCTGCACGTGGACGACGGAGTGCTGCGGTGGCATGCACCCGGCGACGACGGCGTCGTCGGCACGGCTGCCGCGTACACGTTCGTCTGGTCGAGCAGTCGGAACGGTCCCCGGGGTCTGCTGTCGCCGCCGGTGCCCGCGATCGCGGGCACGCCCCAAGAGCTGCCGCTGCCCGCAGGTCTGCCGCGTCACGGACCGGTGTGGGTCACCGCCTGGTCGCGCGACGACGCGGGGAACCTGTCCGCGCCCGCGGTCGCCTGCATCCGCGGCTGCTCGACCTCGACTCGACCCGCGACCTGACCCTCGCCACCCACCACCGGTACGATCCCTTGCTCCGGCACGACGGCCAGCGACGGCGGTGAGGAACCACGTGAAGATGCTCGTGACCGGCGGAGCCGGGTTCATCGGCTCCCATCTCGTCGACGCGCTGCTGGCCGAGGGACACGTGGTCGTCGTGCTCGACGACCTCTCCACCGGGCGCCGCGACAACGTGCACCCCGACGCCGATCTGGTCGTCGCCTCGGTGGCCGACATCGACGCGTTCGCCGCCGCGATGAGCGGCACCGACACCGTGTTCCACCTCGCGGCGTTGGGCGCCGTCTCGCGCTCGGTGGCCGACCCCGTCAACACGAACCGCGTCAACGGCGAGGGCACGCTCAACGCGCTGCTCTGCGCCCGCGACGCGGGCGTGCGGCGCTTCGTGCTGGCGTCGTCGAGCAGCGTGTACGGCGGTGCGGACGTGCTCCCGATCGCGGAGACCGTCCCGACCCGTCCGCGCTCACCGTACGCGGTGAGCAAGCTCACCGCGGAGTGGCACACCCGGGTGGTGGGCGAGCTGTTCGGGCTCGAGACGGTCGTGCTCCGCTACTTCAACGTGTTCGGGCCGCGGCAACGTCCCGACGCCGCGTACGCCGCGGTCATCCCGCGCTTCGCGGCCTCGCTCATGCACGACGAGCAACCGGTCATCTACGGCGACGGGCACCAGAGCCGCGACTTCACGTTCGTCGGCGACGTGGTCGCCGCCAACCTGGCCGCCGCCGCGGCGCCGTCGGACGCGAGCGGCTCCGTGCTCAACGTCGCCCCGGGTGAGAGCCACGACCTGCTCGAGCTCCTCGACCTGCTCGCGGGGATCATCGGCAACAAGGTCGAGCCGCTCTTCGAGCCCGCGCGGCCGGGCGACATCGTCTCCAGCCGTGCCGACGCGTCCGCGGCGCGCGCCGCACTGGGCTGGTGCCCGCGGGTCGACTTCGCCGAGGGACTCGCGCGCTACGTGGAGTGGCTGCGCACGGGGTCGACCCGGTAGGTCCCGGCCCGCCCGATCAGGTGGAGGGCGGAGTCGACGACGACGTGGTGGCGGGGCCGCTCGTGGGTGGCGTCGGCGGCGGCGTGGTCGTGGTCGTGGTGGTGGTCGGGGGCGGCGGCAGCGTCGTCGGCGAGCCCGGCACGGTGGTCGGCGGGTTCTGGAAGAAGTCGATGGCGGGGTTGTCGAGCGTCGTCGTCGTAACGACCGGCTCCGCGGGGCGGCTGCTCGCGCAGGCGCCGAGGCCGATCGCCGCGGCCGCGGCGACCGCGAGGAGCAACGGGACGCGCCGCCACCTGCGCGCGACGGGACCACGATCTGATCTCACCATGACGCGCGGATGGTAGACGCGCGGGCCCTCGTGCGGGCCTCGCGTTCGCACCTTTTTCACCGTCTGCCCGGTGAAGTCGGGTGGTCACCGTGGTACCTTCCGCGGTCCCCGACGAGACGACCAGCGGGAGCTCCGGGCGGTCACAGGGCGATGGATGGCGGGTTGAGGGGCCGGATCGACGACCGGAGCGCGCGGGTCGTCATCGCAGGTCAGGGCTACGTCGGGCTCGCCGTCGCGGTCCGGGCCGCGGAGGCCGGGTTCGCCGTGGTCGGCTACGAGGTCGACCGGACCCGCCTCGATGCGCTGGCCGCCGGGCACTCCTACGTCGAGGACGTCCCCGATGCGCGCCTCGCCGCGGTGCTGGCGCAGCGCTACCGCCCGAGCGGCGACCCGGCCGACCTCGCCGGCTTCGACGTCGCGGTCATCTCGGTGCCCACCCCGCTTCGCGACGGCGTCCCCGACCTCTCCTTCGTGGAGACCGCGGCCGCGACGCTCGCGGGCGCCCTGACCCCCGGTGCGCTCGTCGTCCTCGAGTCGACGACGTACCCGGGCACGACCGAGGAGCTGGTGCGCCCGATCCTCGAGCGCTCCGGTCTCCAGGCCGGCCGCGACTTCTTCCTGGGGTACTCGCCCGAGCGCATCGACCCCGGCAACTCCCGCTGGAGCTTCGAGACCACGCCCAAGGTCGTGTCGGGCATCGACGAGCCGTCGCTGCGGTGCGTGGAGGCGTTCTACGGCGCGCTGGTGGAGAAGGTGGTGCCGGTCGGCTCCACCGCCGAGGCCGAGCTCGTCAAGCTGTTCGAGAACACCTTCCGCCACGTGAACATCGCGCTGATGAACGAGCTCGCGATGTTCGCGGGCGACCTCGGCGTGGACATCTGGAGCGCGATCGACGCCGCGTCGACCAAGCCGTTCGGGTACCTCAGGTTCACGCCCGGGCCCGGCGTCGGCGGCCACTGCCTCCCGGTCGACCCGTCGTACCTGTCGTGGCGTGTGCGTCGCCGCTCCGGCCACCCGTTCCGCCTCGTCGAGCTCGCGAACGAGGTCAACGAGGCGATGCCCGACTACGTGGTGCATCGCGTCACCGGGTTGCTGAACCGCTACGGACGGCCCGTACGCGACACGCGCATCCTCCTGCTCGGCGTGACGTACAAGGCGGGCACGTCGGACTGCCGGGAGTCGCCGTCGCTCGTCGTCGCGGAACGCCTGGCCGCGCTCGGCGCCGACCTGCACGCCTGTGATCCGCACGTCCCGGCGATGGTGCGACCCGCGCTCGGCTTCGAGCTGGTCGACTACACGCCGGCCGAGCTGGAAGCGGCCGACCTGGTCGTGGTGCTCGTCGACCACCCCGAGTTCCAGCCGGCCGACATCGCCGCGCACGCGCGGCTCGTCTTCGACACGAAGGCGCTGCTGCGCGGGTATCCCTTCGAGGGCGAACTGCTCTGACGCCGAAGTCGGGTGCGCCGTCGTTCGACGCGCGGTCGCTGGGGCGCATCGTGCGCCGATGGTGGTACGCCCCGCTGCTCGTCGTGCCCCAGGGACCCGCGCGCGAGCGCATCGGGGCCGACGTCGAGCGCTGGCGCACGATCGTCGGGCTCGACGTCGCGCCCGAGCGCGCGCTGCTCGCGTTGCTCGCCGCGTACCCGGAGTTCCGCACGCTCTTCTACTACCGGCTGCGGCGCGCGGGTGGTGCGTCGGCGTTGGGGGCGGTCGTCGCCGCGTGGCTGTATCCCGGCGAGCGGACGCTGCACCTCGCGTGCGCCGACATCGGTCCGGGGCTGTTCATCCAGCACGGGTTCGCGACGATCGTCGCGGCACGCCGGGTCGGCGCGAACTGCTGGATCAACCAGCAGGTGACCGTGGGGTTCTCGCGACCGGACGCGCGTCCGACGATCGGTGACGGCGTCGAGATCTACGCGGGCGCGAAGGTGCTCGGCGAGGTGACCGTGGGTGACGGCGCGGTCGTCGGCGCGAACGCGGTCGTCCTCCACGACGTTCCGCCCGGCTGCACCGCGGTCGGCGTGCCGGCCCGGATCCTCCCGCCCAAGTCCGCCGACGGCTCGGGCGGGTCTCAGCCCGAGACGCGCGAGCCGTCGCCGTAGCGCAGGAGCCGGGCCCGGGCGAGATGGGCCCGCACCGTCGCGACCCGTCGGAGCTGCTCGGCCC
Organism: Acidimicrobiia bacterium; assembly: GCA_036558745.1. Taxonomy (GTDB): domain Bacteria; phylum Actinomycetota; class Acidimicrobiia; order IMCC26256; family JAMXLJ01; genus JAMXLJ01. Next base: position 62,217 of record DATBEZ010000031.1, on the reverse strand, counting down.
GGCGCAGCCACGAGACCCGGTCGCCGCCGCCCTTCCACGACAGCCCGCCGTAGTGGTGGAACTTCCGCCGGAACCCGGCCGGCATCTCGACCCATCCCAGCCCCGCGGCGCGCAGCGCGAGCAGGAACGCGCCGCCGACGTCGTGACCGAGCCGGCCGCCGAACGCGTCGAGCGCGGGTGACTCGACGTAGCGGAAGCTCTGTTGGACGCGACCGCGGACGGCGTCCATGTCGATCAGCAGCAGCCAGGGCGCGGGACGGGCGCGCACGGTCGCGCGTGCACCCGTGCGCGGGTGCACGAAGCGCGCCTGACCCGGTTGGACCTGCGCGCAGACGAGCGCGGCGTCGTGCTCCCGCGCCGTGCCGACCATGTCGCGGAGCCAGCCGTCGCCTCGGAACTCGACGTCGGAGTCGGCGAACACCGCGTAGCGGGACTCGCACGACGCGAGCCACCGGTCCAGCCAGTCCGCGTGCATGCGACCTTCCGGCGCGACCTCCAGGCGCAGCCAGCCCCGGGCCTCGAGGTCGCGCAGCAGCTCGAGCGAGCCGTCGGTCGAGCCGCAGTCGCCGACGACGAGGTCGAACGCGGTGCCCGCCCGGCGGCGCATCGACCGGATGCACAGCTCGGTCGCGGCCGCGGTGTTGAGGCTCGCGACGTGCACGGTCACGCTCTCGCGCGTCGGCGCGGCGCCCGGGACCGTCGCGCGCGCCGATCGGGTCCGGAGCGCGTGCAAGGGTCGGGCGAGCTGCGCGATCGGCACCCGGGCGACGGTCTCGATCCGCTCCCGGCGCGCGAGCCGCTGCTCCCGGATCCGATCGGGCTGCGCGCACCGGGCCAGCGCGTCGCGCCACGCGTCGAAGGGCAGGGTCGGGTCGAGGAACGACAGGCGGTCGGCCAGGTAGCGCGGGTCTTCCGCGAAACGGGGGAAGTCGAGCAGCGTGTGCGGGAGCCCGAAACGTGCGACCGTCTCCAGGAGCTCGTAGCCCGTCCGGCCCAGCGCGCCGCGCGCGTCGGCGAGGCCAACCGTGTGCCGAGTCGCGCGCACTCGACTCGCGGCGGCGATGTCGAGGTCGCGAACGGGGACGAGCACGTGAGCGACGTCGACCGCGCCCGCGTCGAGCAGCACCGACAGGCGGCCCGGGTCGTCGACGGCGACCACGCGCCCCGCCATCGGCGACTCGATCGGCGCGGGCCGTGCGTCGCGCTCGCCGTCCGGGTCCGCGATCCCGACCGCGCGCAGCACGTCGAGCAGCAGCGCGGCGCCCGCGCGCCCGCCACCGGCGACGACGATCTTGCCGCGGCGCGTGTTGGGAATGGTCACGCGGGGCGGGCCGGTTGCGGCTCGTCGCTCAGCCGCTCGGTGCGCAGCGCGGGGCACGCGCCCGTCAGGCACTGCCCGCTGTCGAGGTCGAACTCGTAGTGATGGGCGAGGCACTGCAGCACCCCGCCCGGAAGCACCTGCCCGGTCTCGGACAGGTCGTGGCCGGCGTGCGGGCACCAGCGCTGGACCCGGTAGCGCCGGTCGCCCGCGGTCACGGTGATCGTCTCCTCGACGTCGATCGACGTCTCGAACCGCTCGACCGCGGCCAGCGCGGAGGGCGTCGCGAACTTGAGGATGCCGAGCAGGTGGTCGTTGTACACGTCGGGATCGCGCGCCGCGGAGAACCGCAACGACAGGAGGAAGTCCTCCCAGCCGATCGTGCCGTCCAGGATGGCCGGCAGCCATCGCGCGTCGAAGCGGTACACGTACTGGCAGTCCTCGAGCACCGGGTGCACGGCCGGCGCGCCGGCGCGGAGGTCGACCGACCACCGTCCGCCGCCCGGCCCGGACAGGTCGAAGCCGACGCGCAGATCGATGCGCTCGAGGAAGTACCGGTTCATCGCGAGGAGACGCTCGAAGTACGCGTGGAACTCGGGCCACAGCGCGCGCGCCGGTTCCGGGTGAGCCGCCCACACCTCGTCGAGGAACGTGCGCCGTCGCGCCGCGTACCCGGCGAGGTACTCGCCGCGACGCGACCAGTCGAAGTCGTGCCACGACGGCTCGGGCTCGCGCGTCGTGGTCGTGAGGTCCCACGCGTCACCGGGGAGCAGCACCTCGACCCGGGCGCGCACCCGCGGCTGCAGCCACGCGGCGACGGTCGCGAGGTCGGGGAAGATGCCCTCGTCCATCTCCTGGTTGTGCACCGCGAGGGCGGGATCCAGGAAGCACGGCGGCCCTGCGAACGGCACCGCGACGCGAGGGCCGGTCGCCCCGACCGCGCGCACCATGTAGTTGAGCTTCGCGGCCCGCTTCTGGGCCGAGAGCTCCCGGCGACGCTCGGGCGGGTACTCGTAGCAGATCGGGTACCAGGACGCGCCCGCGCCCTGGAGCAGCAGCACGTCGACCCGTCCACCGACCTCGCGGCGGATCTCGCGCAGCTGCGCGGGCGACAGCCGGGCGTCGTTGAGGTCGACCACCGCTTCGTCGCCGTGCGTCACCACGACCGCGGCGTCGTGGTTCATCGGTGACTCCTCGGGCACGAAGAACACCGAGACGTCACCGATACGGTGCCGTTCCCACGGCGGGAGCTCGACGATCTCGCGCTCGCCCGCAGCGAGGATCTTGTCGCGCAGCGCGAACGACGGGAACTGGCACACGACGACGGGCACCGTCGGGGCGAGCTGGGCGAGGAACCACGGGTCGAGGTGGTCGAAGTGCTCGTGGGTCACGACCACCGCGTCCGGGTCGAGCACCTCGGGCGTCAGCGCGACCGAGTTGTCGGGATACGGGAACCACGACCCGAGGAACGCCCCGTGCGGGTCGAACCAGGGGTCGACGAGCACGCGCGTCGTCTCGGTCGCGACCGCGAGTCCCGCGTGTCCCAATGCCCCTAGCCGCATCGCCTCACAGCCCTGGATCGCGTCGCCAGACCGTACCCGCAGGGCCGCCGCGACCTCCACGGGAGCCGTGACCGGGTGTTCACCAGATCCTTCCGTCCCGGATGTGTGCTCGGCAGCACCGCCTTGGCAGGATGACGCGCCGCTCCGGCCTGGTTGGGTTCTTCTTCCGGGTTTCACCCAGTTTCTGACGGAGTGCTCAGCCCACTCAAGTCTGATCCGCGCGTCCGTCGATACCACGAACGGTGGCTGCTACCGGGCGTGTGACCCACGTGCCGTGGTCGGTCCGTCGAGTGCCCTGGGGGGTTCCATGGTCTTCGCATCGCAGTTCCGTCGTCGTCATCGCGTGCTCGTCGTTCTCGCGGGCGTGGCCGTCCTGGCCGCGGCCACGGCGGGGTGCGCGACCGGCGCGTCCGCTCCCGCCAACCCCGGACTGGCCGGCACCTTCACCGTGCCTGCCAGCATCCCGAGCGACTGCTCGCGGGATGTGACGGCCGACCTGCTGCGGTGGATCGCCTCCGTGGGTGACGGCTCGACGCTGCGGTTCGTGCCCAACGGCTGCTACCGCATCGACGGCAAGCTCCTCATCCAGAACCGCAACAACCTGACGTTCGTCGGCAACGGCGCGACGTTCAAGCCGCTCACCGACGGCACGCAGTTCAGCCCGACCGACGCGCGCGCCCGCGCGGTGTTCTTCTTCACGGGCGGGAGCAACATCACGCTCGAGAACCTGACGGTGCGCGGCGCCGCGAAGCTGGGTCTGAACCCGAATGGCTGGAGCCTCGAGGCTCAGCACGCGTTCGCGGTCGGCCAGACCAACGGCTTCCACCTGAACAACATCCACGCGTACGACGTGTACGGCGACATGGTCTACATCGGTCCGTACACGAGCAACGTGCTCGTCGAGAACTCCACGTTCGACGGTGCCTCGCGCATGGGTTGGGCGGTCAACGGCGGCACGAACATCCGGTTCGACCACAACCTGCTGCAGAACGTCGCGCACGCGATGATCGACCAGGAGCCGCCGACCACCGGCGCGCTCGACGGCCTCACCGTCAGCAACAACACGTTCGGCTACGGGCGCCTGTACTTCTGGAACATCAGTGGTGCCTCGGTGCCGATCAAGAACGTCAACATCGTCAACAACACGTTCGTCAACCGGCCGATGAAGATCCAGGCCGCGGCCTTCGGGACGCTCACGAACGTCACGATCAGCGGCAACGTCGTGAACGGCCCGATGGAGCAGACGGGCGTCGACCAGAGCGGCGGCGGTGCGTTCTTCATCCAGAACGCGACCGGGGTGCACGTGACGAACAACCGGGTGAACATGACCTGGGGTCGGAACATCACCGGCGTCAACCTCGCCCACAGCAGCAACGTTGTGGTCACCGGGAACACGTGGAACGGCGGCGCGGGCTCGGTGTCCTACTACGACATGTGGGGCCCGAGCAGCAACGTCTGCTGGTCCAACAACCTGGCCTACGTCCCGGTGCACCTCGAGGCGCCCTCGGGCGGCACCTGCTGAGCGCGGGACACGCGGTGTCGCTCGGCCCGTCAGCCGGGGTGATCGTGCCCGGCTGACGGGCCGTCCGCCATCGTGTGCGCGTCCGTTCGGTCGACATCGCCGTTGCCTGCGAAGCGCGCGGCGACGTCGTTGCGGGCCTCGGGCGCCGGGAAGCGGGCGTACGGGTCGGCGACGTCCGACTCCCGGCGGAAGCGCGCGTACGGGTCGGCGGGGTCGGCGTAGGGCTCCGGGGTCGCGGGCCCGCCTTGCCCGGCCGGCCCCTGGTTGAGCACGTGCTCGAAGCGCGCGTACGGACCCGTGGCGACGAGCCCTGCCGTCGCTGCCGCGGTCATGCCCGCGACCGGTACCCCGGTGACGGGGTCACCGGCGACGAGCTCGCGCTTCCACCGCGGCACGAACTCGGGCAGGCACAGGAACGTCAGCACGAGCGGCATCGTCTGCGTTCGTTGTCGCGCGAGCAGGCCGAAGTTGCCGAACGACGAGAACGCGAAGACGAACATCGCGGTGAAGCCGATGCAGTACGCGATGTAGGAGCGCTCGCGCGCCAACCGTGGTATCGAACGGAGCCGCTTGCGCGACTTCCACGCGAGCACGATGAGGAACACGCTCTCGGCGCTCGCGGCGATCTCCTGGCCGCTGTGCCCCTCCCACGGGAAGGGCCGGAACAGGACGGTGATCGTCGCCCAGGGCGCGTCGATCGGCGAATGGATGCGCGCCGGCGTGAACGTCGACCCCGCCTCCTTCGAGGTCTGCTTTTGCGTCTTGTCGAGCTTCTTGCCGACCGTCGTCTGGTCGAGGCTGTTCACGCCGAGGAAGCTCTGAGCCTGGGATACGAGTATCAGGCCGGTGACGAACAGCACCCCGAAGACCACGGCGCGCACGAGCGGGGCCCCGGGTGAGGCACTGCGCGACTTGCCGATGCACGCCGCGAACACGAGCCCGCCGAACACGACGAGCGCGACGTGTGGTCGCAGCATCGTGACGCCGACGAGCCCGCCCGCAAGGAGCAGCGCGCCGAAGATCACGCGGCGGGTGAGCAGCAGGGCGACGCCGTAGGAGCACAGCCCGACGCAGAAGAGCCCCCACCCCTCCTTGCCGAGCGCAGAGGGCCAGTACAGCAACGAGGGCAGGAAGAGCACGAGGAGCCCGTAGCGGCGGCCGTCGCCCTCGGGTACCGCGCGCCGGAACGCCCGCCAGAGCATCAGGAGCCCGAGGAACGACAGGAACGAGAAGAACACGAACGCGCCGAGCTCCGACGTGCCCGTGAACGCGTAGACGACGCCGGTCAGCGCCTTGAGGAACCCGGTGCCGACGAGCTTGCCGGTGTTGGGGCTGAAGTCGAAATGCCGGTAGAACGGCGCGAACTGCTTGCCCGCCTTGTCGTAGGCGTTCGCGTCGGCGACGCCGTTGTAGACGCCGAACGCGACGGCCTGGCGGACGAGGACGCCGATCATCTTGGCGGCGAACGCGGCCATGACGAACCCGAAGACACCCGCGTCGCGCTCGGCCTTGGCGATGCGTCGCGCGATCGGCACGGTGACCGCGGCCCAGATCGGGACCTGGATGCACGCGTCGGCCAGCCAGAACGACGCGCGCAGGGCGGCGACCGCGAGCGTGACGGCGTAGGCGATGCACCCGACGGCGATCAGGAACCGGCACCACGAGGGCGCGTCGCGCAAGCTGGCGCTCTGCGCCCGCAGGGCGCGTTCCTGGTCGCCGAGGCTGAGGCTCACGACCCGGGCGGCTGGCGCCCGGGCGGCGTGTCACCGCCGTCGCCGGCGTCGGGCCGGCGCTCGAAGATGTGCGACCAGGGCTCGTCGACCCGGGTGGCTTCGGGCGGTTCGGCCTGGCCCGACTGACCGGGCTGACCCGCCTCTCGGGCCTGGCCGGCCTGACTCGACTGGTCCGCCTCGTCGCCCTCGTGGGCCACCAGGTCGACGAAGGTCGTCGACCCGGGTGCCGCCGTGCCCGGCGCCGACGCTGCCGGTCCTGGTGGGGGCGGCGGCGCGGTCGGTGCCGCGGCGGGCGTGGGCTCCGTGACCGCGGGCTCGCGCCGGGCGGCCTCGGCCCGCAGGTCGCGGGCCCGACGCGAGCGGCGCCGGCTCCAGGGGCGCAGGCGCGAGATCGTCTCGCGGTCGCGCGAGTCGAGCGTGCTGCCGTAGTGGCTGGAGTAGCCGTAGAAGCCGTCGGGCGTGGAGCGCTCGACGCCGACGACGACCACACCGACGACCGTCGCCTCGATCCGGCGCAGCAGCTCCGCGCCGCGGGTCGCGCTCTCACGGCGGGTCTTGCCCGCGCGCAGCACGAACAGCGACGCGTCGGCCGCGGTCGCGAGCTCCGACGAGTCGTTGGCGACGAGCAGCGGAGGAGCGTCGATGATGACGATGTCCGCCAGCTCCATCGCCGCCCCGGCCGCCGCCTTCACCGCCGCGACCGTGCGGGCCGGGCCGATCCCGCGCGCGCTGGCTGCGAACTGCACGCCCTCGATCTTGGTGTCCTGCAGCACCGCCTCGAGATTGTTCGCGTTGGGACCGTGCTCGAAGTCGCCCAGGTTCGGTGTGGACCGGCCGCCGAAGTACCGGTGGACCGCGGGTCGGCGCGCGTCGCCGTCGATGACGATGACGCTCGCGCCCGTCTCGGCGAAGGTCGCGGCGAGGTTCACCGCGGTGACGGACTTGCCCTCACCCGGCCCCGGCGAGGTGATGAGCAGTGTCCGCAGCGGTCGGAAGGAGTTGTCGTGACCGTTGCCGTTGCCATTCCCGTTGCCATTGCCGTTCCCGCGGGCGCGGGCGTTCACCGGATGTCGCGGCCACATCGCGAGCAGGGACGTGCGCAACGAGCGGTACGCCTCCGCGAGCAGCGACGACGGCTCCTCCGCGGCGACGACGCGGTAGCGCTCCCCGCGGGTCATGTGCACGGCCGAGATCTCGGCGACGGCGGGCATGAGCGCGGCGTTCTCGGCGCTGCGGACGTCGCGGATCTTCGGCCGTGCCACCTCGATGAGCAGCAGGATCGCGATGCCCGCGAGCAGCCCGATGCCGGCGCCCAACGTCAGCCGCGGCCAGCCGGCCTTGACGATCGCCTTCTCCTTCACGTTGGGGAAGATGACCGAGGTGTTGGCGGGCGAGGCCGCGCTCAGCACGAGCAGCGGGATGTCGCTCGGGCCGTTCTGGATCAGCTGGATGAGCGTCCGGTCGAGGTTGACGATGCGCTGGCGCGTCGCGACGAACTGGTCGAGCAGCGTCTTGGCGCGTGCCGGGTTCGAGTGCAGCGCCACATAGAGGGGGGTGGCCAGATCGTTCAGATCGGCGAAGGCCTGGCCGCGGGCGTTGCCGATTGCTCGCAGCTGGGCGTTGTACAGACCTCTGAGGCTGAGGTCCGGCAGCCCCGGCTGCGGGTTGTTGAGGTCCATGATCAGCTCGTAGCCGATCGCGTTCGCGACCGCGGTCGCGACGCTGATGTTGGGCGCGGTCGCCTCGATCGTCAGCGAGCCGCTGATCTTGTTCGGCGTCACGATGACCTGGGTCGGCTTCATCGCCACGCCGCGGGGCGCGCCGGTCTTGTTGGGGTCGATCGGCGCGCCCTTCGGGTCGGTGTTGGGCACGGCGAAGTTGGTCGGCCCGCCGAGCCCGAGGCTGAGCGCCACGTTCTGGGGCACCTGGCCCGACGTCGCGAGCAGGGCGAGGCGGTCGTAGTCGACGCTGCCGCCCGTCGAGATGCCGAGCGGCTTCGCGGCCAGCACCGCGGTCCCCGAGAACTTGTAGAGCGGCGCCAGGTTCACCTTGCGGGGCGGCGTCGGCTGCGTCCCGAACGCGATGACGAAGCCCAGAATCGCGGTGATCGGCAGGACCCACCAGCGCTGGCGGATCAGCCGCAGGTACTCGACCGGTCTCATATGGGTGCGACAGCTCCTGATCGGCCACTACCGGGCCGGCGACGGGCGTACGCCCGCGCCGACGCGGACCGACGGGCGAATCAATCTACTTTGCACCGATCCGCAGGTACAGGGCGCGCGGACAAACTTTGGGCGGCCCGTGGCCGGCCATTGGGTTGTGCGCGCGCCGTGCGCGACCGGCGTCTGGGAGGGTACCGTCCGCGCCCCGGGCATGACATCGCGGGAGCGGGGCGCGTGGTCGTCGAGGTTGCAGGAAGAAGCGCCGCGGGAGCGGCCCCGACGACCCCCTCGGGTCGTCGCCGAACCGGTGCCGACCTGCTCGTTCTCGGCATCCTGCTCGTGGTCCTGGCGGTGGTCCTGCCCCTGGTGATCGCCGCCCACTACGGCGCGTTCGGGATCCCGAGGAGCGACGACTGGTCGTACCTCCTGGTCCAGTTCCGCTTCGTGCACGACGGCACGGTCGACCTCAACAACTGGGTCTCGATGACGCTCGTCGGCCAGGTCGCGCTCGGCGCGCCGGTAGCCGCGCTGAGCGGGCGCAGCATCGCCGCGATGCAGGTGTTCACCGCGTTCGTCGGCCTGGTGGGCCTGGCCGCGGTGGTCGACCTGGGCCGGCGCCTCGGCGTCGGGCTCCGGGTGGCCGGGCTCATCGCGGTGGCGGTCGCGGTCGGGCCGCTGTGGGGCCCGCTCGCCGCGAGCTTCATGACCGACGTGCCGACGTTCACGTTCACGGTGCTCACGCTGACCGTGGGCGTCGCCGCGCTGCAGCGCCGACCGGTGTCGACCGGCCTGCTCGGGGCCTGCCTCGCTCTCGGGTTCGTCGCGTTCTCGGTTCGCCAGTACGCCCTGGTCGTACCCATCGCGGTGGCCGTCGTCGCGGCGATGGTGCTCGCAGGCGACGGCGACCGCCGCCGGTTGCGGATCGTCGGGATCCAGACCGGGGTGCTGCTCGTGTGCTCGGCCGTGCTCTTCCTGTGGTGGCGCCGGCTGCCGGGCTCGCTCGCGCTCTCGCCCATCGTGCCCACCCCGCACACGTTGCGGACGCTCGTCGACAAGGGCACGAACCTCGTGCGCCTGCTCGGGCTGCTCGTCGTGCCGGCCGTCGTGCTCGCGGGTCCCGTCCGCATCGTTCGTCGCGCGCGGCTCGCGGCCCCGCGGCTGACGTGGGTGCTCGGCGGTGCGAGCGCGCTCGTCCTCGCGGGGATCTACCTGCACGTGCCGCAGCGTCCGTTCGTCGGCAACTACGTCACCCGCGACGGCACCCTCTCGACCGACGTGCTCCCCGGGGTGCGCCCCAACGTCATGCCCTCCGCGGTGTTCGACCTGCTCGTGCTGCTGGGCTCCCTGTCGGTGGTCCTGCTCGTCGTCGCGCTCGTGCCCTGGCTCGTCGAGGCGCGTGACCGCGTGCGCCGGCGGGACCTCGCACCGGCCGACCCGGCGACGGCCGCGGTCGCGCTCACCGTCGGGCTCTACCTGGCCGCGTACGCCGTCGCGGTCGCGGTGAACCTGCCGCTCTACGACCGCTACGTGCTGCCGCTGGTGCCGCTGGTCGCGTTCCTGCTGTTGCGTCCGCGACCCGAGCCCGCGCCCGGGCCCGCGGCCGGTGCCGAACCCCGGCCGGTCGCGGCGCGCCGCCCGGCGCGCGCGGCGTGGGCGTGGGCGATCGTCTCCGTGGTGGTGCTCGGTCTGGCCGGCCTCGCGTACACGACCGACTCGGCCTCCTTCGACGGCACCCGCTGGGCGGTGGCGAAGGCCGCGACCCGCCTCGGCTACGAGCCGTTGCAGATCAACGGCGGGTTCGAGTGGGACAGCTGGCACCTGGGCTACGCACCCTCCACGTCGCGCCCGCCGAACTCCGGGACCAAGCCCCGACCGCCGACCGCGAAGGAGAAGCGCCTGCACTACTGCGTCAAGCTGCGCCTCGAGCGCGTGCCGGCGGGCTGGCGGGTGGTGGTGTCGCGGCGGTCGAGCGCGCTGACGCGCGCCGACGTGCGCGTGCTCGCAGCGCAGTACCGCCCCTGCGTTCACAGCGGATGACTTCGCGACCGCTGCGGCGTCCCCGCCGGTGCCCGTGGCAGACTGCCCGGACACGGCTCGACCTGCTCCCCGGCGCCCAGCACGCAGGGCCGCCCCGGGCGTGCCGCGGCGTCGGCCCCAACGCCACCGCCACCGGAGGACACGACTGGTGACCGTCCCGGTCCCCACGCCCCGCGACGAACCCGAGCCCACGAGCGCGTCCGGGCCCGTGCGCGCCTCCTCCGTCGCGAGCGCGATCCCCGATGAGCCGCCGCCCGAGCTGCGTTACCGGCGCGCGCTCAAGCTGGGGACCTCGCTGCGCTCGCTGTGGGCAGCGCGCCACACGGTGAGCAGCCTGGCCGTCCGCGACCTGCGCTCCACCTACAACCAGGAGATCCTCGGCGTGGGATGGGCGCTGCTCCAGCCGTTCACGCTGATGGTCGTGTTCACGTTCCTGTTCAACCGCGTCGGGAAGGTGAACACCGGCGGGGCGCCGTATCCGCTGTTCTCGTACATCGGGCTCGTGCCGTGGACCTTCTACGCGAACTCGGTGCAGACCGCCGGTCTGAGCCTCGTGAACCAGCCGCTCCTTAACAAGGTGTACGCGCCGCGTGAGGTCTTCCCGCTGTCCGAGGTCGTGGTGGCCGGGGTCGGCGCGATCTGCGCGTCGCTCGCGCTGGGCGTGCTGTTCCTGGTCGAGTGGACCGCGCCCGCGTCGACGTCGTACTGGGTGGTGCCGCTCATCGTGATCCTCATCGGGTTCACGGTCGCCTGCTCGCTCCTGGCCGGCGCGGTCACCGTGTACCTGCGCGACGTGCGGCACGCGCTGCCCCTCGTCATGCAGCTCGGCCTGTTCCTGACCCCGGTCGTGTACGGGCTCCGTGAGCTGCCGGTCGCGTACCGCGCGGCGTACTGCGCCATCAACCCGCTGGGTGCCGTGATCGACGGCTTCCGTGAATGCGTGCTCTACGGCCGCGCGCCGAGCTTCACCTACACGACGATCGGGGCGGCGTCGACGGTCGTCTACCTGCTCGGGACGTACCTGATCTTCAAGCGCCTGGAGACCGGCTTTGCCGACGTGTCCTGACGGGGCGGTCCGTGCGGAGCACCTCTGGAAGCGCTTCCGAGCCGACCGCGGGCGCCGGCTCCTGCGCGACCACGTGTCGCGCGCGACGGCACGTCTGCGCGGCCCGGTCCCGGAGAACCCTTGGCGGTGGGTCCTGCGCGACGTGAGCATCGACGCGGAGCCGGGTGAGGCGGTCGCGATCATCGGTGCCAACGGCGCGGGGAAGTCGACGCTGCTGAAGATCGTCAGCGGCGTCATGTTCCCGCACACGGGGCGGCTCGCGACCGGCGGGCGCGTGGGCGCGCTGATCGAGGTCCTGTCGGGCATCCATCCCGAGCTGACGGGCCGCGAGAACGTGATGATCTACGGGACGCTGCTCGGGCTGAGCCGCAGGCAGGTCGCGGAGAAGGTCGACGAGATCGTGGCGTTCGCGGAGCTCGAGGACGCGGTCGAACGGCAGGTGAAGTTCTACTCGAGCGGCATGAAGATGCGGCTCGGGTTCGCGGTGGCCGCGTTCCTCGAGCCGAGCATCCTCATCGTCGACGAGGTCCTCGCGGTGGGGGACACGTCGTTCCAGCAGAAGTGCCTCGACCGCATGCGCGACGTGATCCAGAGCGGGACGACGCTCCTGCTCGTCTCGCACGACCTCGCCGCGGTCGGCGCGACCGCGACCCGCGGCGTGTGGCTCGACGACGGGATCGTGCGCGCCGACGGCCCCATCGAGGACGTGCTCGGCGCGTACCGACGTGACATCGAGTCGGACGCGGCTGCGCACGCGAACGTGCACGGCCTCGTCGAGGTCCACGACGTGCGTGCCGACGGGCCGAACGGCCGTCTCGTCGCGGTGAACGAGGAGTGCACCGTCCGCCTGACGGTCAGCACCGACGTCGAGCGTCAGGTCAACCTCTACCTGGGCGCCAGCGAGGGCGCTCCGACGCCGATCTTCGTGGTCCGTCACGAGGCGATGTTGCCGCCCGGGCGGACGGAGCTCGAGCTGGTGATGCCGCGGCTGCCGTTGCCGCCCGGTCAGTACTTCCTCTGGTTCGGTGCCTACCAGGTGGAGACCCGCATCGAGTTCACGCCGTGGCAGCCCATCGCGCCGTTGCTCGTGTCCGGGGTGCGCCAGCTCGACCCGACGCCGCGTGCGATCGTGCGCCTGTCGCCCGTCTACGTGGAGGCGCAGTGGTCGCGCGTCCGCGACAGCGGCGCGTCGGCCAACGGCAACGGCGAGCGTGGCGTCGCGGCCGAGCGCACGGAGCCGTGACCGTGCGGAGCCCTGGAGGGCCCGGCCCGAGGGAGCCATGATCCGGCGATGAGTGACGCGAAGGTGGTGGTCTCCGGCGCGGGGTGCGCGGGAACGACGCTGCTGCTGCAGGTGCTCACCGAGCTCGGCCTCGACACCGGCTTCGCGCGTGACCGTCCCGTCGCGGACCAGCTCGCCTCGGGTGGCGCCCCGCCGCCCGAGTCGCGCACCGCGCCGCGCGTCGTGAGCGGCACCGGGCTCGCGCACCGCCTCGGTCCCATGCTCGACATCAAGGGGATCGACGTGGAGCACGTCGTCGTCCCGGTCCGCGACCTCGACGTCGCGGCCGCGAGCCGTCTGCGGGCCACCGCATTCGGCGCGCGGCTCGCCGAGCTCGACTCGCCGGTCGAGCCGAGCCGCCCGACGCGTCAGCGCGAGGCGCTGGGCGTCGAGCTGTACCGGCTCGTGCGCACGATCGCGCATCACGACCTGCCCCATACCCTGCTCGAGTTCCCGCGCTTCGCCACCGACTGGCGCTACCTGCACGACCAGCTCGGGTTCCTCGACACCTCGATCCCGCCCGAGCGCTGGCGCGACGCGCTGGCACGCTGGGCCGACCCGGCGCGGATCCACGAGACGCGCGCGTCGCGACGCGAGCGGTTGCAGACCGCGCTCACCGAGGTCGTCGACGACGGGTTCGTGCGACCGGCGCGGGCGCTACGCCGCCTGGCGGGCCGGCCGGGAGCCGAGTCACCGGGGCCGGGTGCGGACGCCCCGGCGGACGTGACCGTGCACGTCGCGAGCATCAACACCCGGTACGCGACCGAGCTGTGCATCCGCACCATGCGCCGGTACGCGGGCCGTGACTTCCGCCTCGTGGTCGGCGACTGCGGCTCCACCGACGGGTCGCTCGAGCTCCTGCGCGACTACGAGGCGCGAGGTTGGCTCACGCTCGAGGTCGCGCCGAACGGCCGCCAGCACGCCGAATGGCTCGACCAGTGGCTGCGCGACTGCCCGACGCGCTTCGCGGTGTTCTGCGACTCCGACATCGAGTTCTTCGAGGCCGGCTGGCTCGACGAGATGGTCCGGGCTTCGATCGACAACGACGCCGCGCTGGTGTGCGCGGAGATCATCCCGTCGCGTGCCCGCTTCGTCCATCCGCACAGCGGTGCGAAGCGCACACTCGGCGCGCGTCCCGCGCCGTGGCTGCTGCTCGTCGACGCGCAGCGGGTGCGCGGCCGGCTCGACGCGAGCTTTGCCTACGTGGAGGTCGAGGACCCGGCCGCGTTCGGCGGCATCGTCGGCTACGACGTCGGCGGCGCCTTCTTCGCCCGTCTGCGCGCGGTCGGCTTCGGCTGGGTGCAGCTCCCCGACTCGTTCCGACGGACCTACCGGCACTTCAGCGGCCTGTCGTGGCGGCGCGTGTTCGACTGGCGCGCGCCGTCGCGGCTGCGACCGGGCCAGCTCCCGCGGATGGCGACGGTGTATGCCCACCTGCTGCGGGCCCGGGCCCTCCGCTACGGCGAGTCGACCGGCTTCCGCAGCACGTAGAGCGAGGTCTCACCGAGGAACCGGCTCGAACGGCCGAGCAGCGCGAACGCGAGCTCGAACGGGTTCGCGTACCGGTTCAGCGCGTGCTCCAGCTCCTCGTCGCGGCCGGCGGCGCGCGAACGCCCGCGAAGGCGGTCGGCCGCGAGCGACGCCCACGTCTTGAGCGCACGCCACAGCTCCTTGCGCATCGGGCGGACGAGCACCGTCCGGTGCTCGTCGAGGCGCAGACCCGTCCGCTCGGCGAGCTCCACGATCCCCGACGGGAACGCGTAGAACACATGGTCGGCGTTCTCCCATGCGATGCCGAGCTGGCCGGCGCGGACGCGGTGCGGCGCGTACGGGTTGGGAGTCGTCAGCACGAGCGCGCCGCCCGGCGCCAGCACCGCGGCCGCGAACTCGAAGAGCGCCTGCGGCGCGGCGAGGTGCTCGACCACCTCACCTGCGACGACGACGTCGAACGCGCCGTACGCCGCGAGCGGCCCGGGTCCGGTGCACACGTCGTGGACGACGACGTCGAAGCCCGCCTCGCGCATGGCGGCCGCTCCGGCGGGCTCGATGTCGACGCCGACGACCGACCCGGCCGACTCCGCCAGGCGGCGGTGGAGAAAGGTGGCCTGCTCGTGGGTGCCGACGTGATGGTCGACGCAGCCGATGTCGAGCACGTGCCGACCGGAGCACAGCTCGGTGATGCGCCGGATGCGGTTGCTGATCGGCGCGGCGGCCGCGGCGTCGAGCGCGGCCTGGCGCGCCGCGAGCGCGGCTCGTGAGTTGGGGTCGTCGGAACGCGCGCGCCACGACATGTCGGCAGCCTAAGTCGACCGGATCGGTCCCGAGGCGGTCACGGACGCCACGCGGCGATCGCCCGGTCGTAGACGGCGCGCAGCTCGCGCCCGATGAGCTCGGGTGTGCGCGAGGCCGCCACCGCGCGCGCCGCTCCCGCCGCGGCCGCGCGCCCGACGTCGTCGGTCAACGCGTCGCGGATCGCGCTCGCGAGCGTCTCGGCGTCACCGGGCTCGACCACCCAACCCGTCCGGTCCTCCCGGACGGTCTCACCCAGCGCCCCCACGTCGGACACGATCGCCGGGACGCCGTACGCGTACGCGTCGGCCAGCACCATGCTCTGCGACGAGAAGGTCGTGTACGGAAGCACCAGGAGCGCCGCGCCGGCGTGGAGCTCGGCCTTGCGGACCGCGGTGGCGTACCCGACCTCGGCGGTCACCCGTGGGTCCTGTGCCGCGCCCCGCGCCACCAGCTCCTCGACGTCGCGCGCGCCGCGGCCCGCGATCACGAAGCGCGCCTCGACATCGGGACCGAGCATCGCGATCGCCTCGAGCAGGACGTCGAGGCCCTTGTTGCGCCGGAACGCCCCGAAGAAGAGCACCACCGGCCGCCCGTCGGGCGTCGAGGGCGGGCCCGTCGGTGCGTCGGCCTCGATGATCTGCAGCGGCACGACCGACACCTTCGCGTCCGGGACCCCGTAGCCGGCCACCAGCTCGCGCCGGAGCGAGTCGTGTGCAACGACGATCGCGGCCGGGTGCCGGTAAAGCCGGCGGAGCAGGTCGCGTTCGACCGGCGCGGGGAGGCGACCGTGATGGGGGACCACGTCGTGCACGCTCATCACGAGCGGCACCCGCCGGGCGAGGCGTCCGAGCGTGAACGGATCGGTGAAGCGGTTCGGGTACACCACGTGGACCACGTCGAAGTGGCCGTGGCGCACGGTGCGGTCGCGCACGAGCGCGCGCTGCACGTAGGTGCGCCCGCGCGACGCCAGCCATCGCGGTGATCCCTCGCGTGCCTCGCTGGGCGCTTCGAGCGCCGGCACCACCGCGCAGCCGGGGATGTCGGACGTGATCGGGTCCGACGGGCGCGGCGTCGTGTGCACGAGCAGCTCGTCGCCCGCGTCGAGCACGCCGCGCGCGAGCGACAGCTCCTCGCGTCGCAGGAACGGCCAGTACCAGTAGATGTGCACGGGCCCGGCTACACGAACAGCGTGCGCGTCTGCACGCTGCCGACCACATGGCCGATGCGGTTGCCCGCGACCCACACCCAGCGGGCCCGGCCGGCCGCGCTCGTGAGGTCGGGCAGGTGCACCACGAGCCACGTCCACGACCGCCATCCGGTGAACGGCGGCGGGACGCGCATCCCGAGGTCCCGCATGCGGCGGCGCACACGCGGCCGTCCGCTCCCGTAGACCAGGCCCTGGCGCCACAGGACGCGCGCGGAGGCCCGGTAGCGGTAGTGGATCAGTGCGTCGGGCAGGAACGTGACCGGGATCCCGCGACGGAACAGGCGGAGCGAGAACTCCGCGTCCTCGGCCCCGAGGAAGTGCTCGTCGAAGCCGCCGACCTCGCGCCACACCTCGCGCCGGAACCCGACGTTGCCACCGGAGACGAGCGGGAAGCACCCGTACCACGTGGCGACGCGGGTCCGGTCGGGCCGTCCCCGGCTCGCCGCCAACCAGGGCGGGTTCAGGCGGTCGATCTCCAGCGCACCCGTGACGACGGGGTGCACGCGCAGCGCGTCGGCCATGGCCGCGACCCAGCCCGGCGCGACGACGTCGTCGCCGTCGCAGATCGCGATCGCGTCGGCGCGAGCGGCGTCGACACCGACGGCGCGCGAGTAGCACAACCCGTCGCGCTCGCCCGCGTCGACGACGCGGACGCGCGGGCACCGATCGGCGTACCCGCGCGCGAGGAGGCCGGTCCCGTCGGTGGACCGGTTGTCGACGACGACGATCTCCCACTCGCCGTCGAAGCGCTGCGCGAGCAGCGCGTCGAGCTGCTCGGCCAAGGTGCCGGCCACGTCGCGCGCGGGGATCACGACGCTCAGCTCCACCGCACGTCTCCGGCCTCGCGCGACGCGCCGCCGGGCCCGGCGAGCAGCTCCGTCAGCACCGCCTCGAACCGGTCGGTGATCGCCTCGGGGTCGACCTCGGCGCGGCGCGAGTGCTCGCGTGCCGCGGCGGCGAAGGTCTCGTAGCGCGCGGGGTCGTCGACGAGCCGGGACAGCGCGCGGGCCCATTCGGCTGCCGGCGCGTCGGCGTCGACGACGAGGCCGCCGGGTCCGACGGCCTCGCGCAGCGCAGGCAGGTCGCTGGCGAGCACGGGGATCCCGTTCGCCTGCGCTTCGAGCACCACGCGGGGACGGCCGTTCGACCGGTACGGCGCGAGCAGCACGCGCGCATCGCGGTACAGGGCACGGGCGTCGGGCGAGAAGCGACGCAGCTCGACGTTGGGCAACCCGGCGAGCCGGGCCGTGAGCGCGTCCACCTCGTCGTCGGCCAGGACCGAGGACTCCGCGAGCGCGAACGCGACGTCGGGTCGTGTCGCGGCGAGCTCGAGGGCGACGTCGACGCCGTACAGCGCCGTCGGGTTGACCAGGAGCACCTTCTCGCGCGTGCTCGTCACGAGGCAGTCGTCGACGGAGACGACCGACGGGACCGTCGCCGCGTCGAACCCGAGCTCCGCCGCGTGCTCGGTGTGCACGGCCGCGTTGGTCACCAGCCGGTCGGGCGGCGCCTGCGACACGGTGAGGTGCCCGAACGCGTTCTGCTCGCGGACGTAGAGGACGCTCGGCGTGCCGTGTTCGCGCAGCCGGGCCCGGATGCTCCGCCAGTCCATCCGGTCGATGCTGGACGCGACCACCACGTCGGGACGGAACCGGGCCTCGACGGTTGGGAACGCGCTCGACGGGATCGGCGACTCCCACGTCTGCACGTCACCGGTGCCGGGCACGGTGCGCGGGCGGCGGCAGATCCAGCCGGCGAGGGTCTCCGGGACGCGCGCGAGCGGCGACGAGCCGAGTTTCACCGCGAGGTTCACCGTGCGCTTGTGCAGCTGCCGCCGCCGGGGCGCCTCGTCGACGCCGAACAGCGCGCCGACGGCGTGGCCGCGGGCCGCGAGCCGTCTCGTGAGCTCGCGCGTGCTCTGGGGCGAGCCACCCCTCGCGACGCCGGAGATGAAGAGGATGCGCATGGTCTCCCGCCGGGCGGCCGGCGCCGCAGGTTACCGAACTCCTCCCCGGTTCCCGGGCCCGTGCGCGCGCTTCCGCCGTGGTGAGCGGGTGTGTTAGGTACCCTGCTCGCCGATGGCGCAGGCCCCGACGCACCCGGCGCGACCGGTGCGCGTCCTGTGGCTCGTGAAGGGGCTCGGACCGGGCGGCGCGGAGCGCCTCCTGGTGGCGTCTGCCGCGGCGCATGCCCGCGACGGGTTCGCGTTCGAGGTCGACTACCTCCTCCCGTGGAAGGACGCGCTGGTCGGCGAGCTCGCCGCGCTCGGCGTGCCCAGTCGCTGCCTGGAGGTGCACGACGAGCGCGACCTCCGCTGGGCCGCGCGGTTGCGCCGCCGGCTGGTCCGCGAACCCGTCGACGTC
Source organism: Acidimicrobiia bacterium (assembly GCA_036558745.1). Taxonomy (GTDB): domain Bacteria; phylum Actinomycetota; class Acidimicrobiia; order IMCC26256; family JAMXLJ01; genus JAMXLJ01. The sequence continues at coordinate 43,673 of DATBEZ010000031.1, read as the reverse complement.
CTCCATGCGCACTCCCCGTACCCGGCCGGTATCGCACGGCTCGTCGTGCGCACCTTGCCGCGCGCCCGTCGCCCGCGCCTCGTGTACACGCTGCACAACACGTGGCACAGCTTCGCCCGTCCGACCCGGTGGTTGTGCGGCGCGACGTACGCGCTCGACGACGCCGACGTCGCGGTCTCGACCCAGGTGCACGCGACGCTGCCGCCGCGTCTGCAGGCCCGTACCGAGGTGGTCGTGCACGGGGTGGTCCTCGACGAGGTGCGCCGCCAGCGCGCGTGCCGCGACCACGTGCGGGCCGAGCTCGGTCTTCGCGCCGACGAGGTCGTCGTCGGGACCGTCGCCAACTTCCGGGCCCAGAAGGACTACCCCAACCTGCTCGCGGCCGCGTGCGTCCTGCGCGACCGCGGCGTCGCGGTGCGCATCGTCGCCGTGGGTCAGGGCCAGCTCGAGAGCGAGACCCGCGCGCTGCACGCGCAGCTCGGTCTCGGCAACCGGGTGCTGCTGCTCGGCCGGCGCGACGACGCGGTGCGCGTGCTCGCCGCGTGCGACCTGTTCACCCTCGCGTCCGACAACGAGGGGTTGCCGGTCGCGGTCATGGAGGCGCTCGCGCTCGGGTTGCCCGTCGTGGCGACCGCGGTCGGCGGCGTGCCCGAAGCAGTGACCGACGGTGTGGAGGGCCTGCTCGTGCCGCCCAAGCAGCCCGAAGCGCTCGCGGACGCGCTCACCGCGCTTGCGGCGGATCCCCGACGACGGGCGGCGATGGGCGCCGCGGCGCAGGCGAGGAGCGAGACGTTCGACATCCGGGTGGCGGCCCGGCGTCTCGAGGACATCTACCGCGAGGTGCTGGCCCGGTGACCGCGAGCGCGGGCTCGGGCGCGCCCGACCTCCTGATCCGTCCCGCGGTCGCGGGCGACCGCGACGCGATCATCGCCCTGCTCGCGGTCTCGCTCGGTCGCGAGGCCGACGACCCGCGCTTCGAGCGCCTGTTCGCGTGGAAGCACGAGGACAACGCGTTCGGGCCGTCGCCGATGTGGGTCGCGGTCGACGGTGAACGGCTCGCGGGCTTCCGCGTCCTCATGCGGTGGCGGTTCGAGCGCGACGGCACGCCCGTCTCGGCGGTGCGCGCGGTCGACACCGCGACCCACCCCGACTACCAGGGTCGCGGCATCTTCACAAAGCTCACGATGCACGCGCTCGACGCATTGCGCGCCGAAGGTGTCGGCTTCGTGTTCAACACGCCGAACGACAAGAGCCGGCCGGGCTACCTCAAGATGGGCTGGCAGGTCGTCGGGCGCATCCCCGTCACGGTGCGGCCGCGGTCGCCCGCGGGTCTCGTGCGGATCGCGCGCGCGCGTGTCGCGGCGAGCCGGTGGTCGGAGCCGTCGACCGTCGGCGAGCCGGCGGCCGACGTGCTCGCGCGCCACGACGAGGTCCGCGCGCTGCTCGCGTCGCAACCGCCGGCCTCGGGCCTGCGCACCGCCCGCACGCCGGAGTTCCTCGCGTGGCGCTACGGCACGGACCTCGTGGCGTACCGGGCGCTGTCCGCGCCCGGCGGACCGGAGCACGGGCTGGTGCTGTTCCGCGTGCGCGGGCGCGGCGCCGCGCGTGAGGCGGTGCTGGCCGACGTGCTCTCGTCCGGTGGCGACCCGCGCGCGGAGAGGGCGTTGGTGCGCCGCCTCGTCCACGCGGTCGACGCCGACTACGTGATCCGGGTCGGCCGGGAGGCGGTCGCGAGCGGCGGCTTCGTGCGCCTGCCCGGCCAGGGACCGATCTTCACCTGGCGCGACGTGTGCGAGCGCCCGATGCCGCCGCGCTCGGACTGGGACGTGAGCCTGGGCGACATCGAGCTCTTCTGAGGGGGCGCTCGTCTCCCCGAGTTGGGGCGCTCATCGGGCGTATGAGCCGATCAGCGTCCCAACCGGCGGTGGCGGAGGGGCGAATTCCCTCGCGCGTCGCCCTGCCCCGTCGCAGGAGCAGCGTCTACGCTGCCCGGACCGTGCCCCGAGGAGCGCAGCCGGTGAGAACACAGGGCGTCAAGGCCTTCGCGCTCCGTGTGGTGAAGGTCTCGGCCGAGGCGACCGATCGCGTCCGCCGCCCCGACCGGGGCGTGGTGGTCCTCTGCTACCACCGGGTCGATGGCGGCAGCCGTCGCCAGCTCGACCTCGCCCGCGACACCTTCGACGCCCAGATGGCCGCGCTCGCGGCCGGCCCGGGCGTCGTGACCCTCGACGCCGCGCTCGCCCTGCTCGCGCTCCCGGTGCCACCGCCGCACGATCCCGTCGTCGTCACCTTCGACGACGGGACCGCCGACTTTGCCGACCACGCGGTCCCCGTGCTCGAGCGCCACCGGGTGCCGGCCACGCTCTACCTCGCGACCGCGTTCGTGGAGGAGCGGCGCCCCATGTCGCACGACGCGCGCCCGCTGACGTGGGCGGCGTTGAAGGACGCGCTGAGCACGGGGCTCGTCACCGTCGGCTCGCACACCCATACCCACCGCCTGCTCGACCGCGCGCCGGTGCCGGTCGTCGCCGACGAGCTCGACCGTTCGGTCGGCCTGATCGGCGAACGCCTCGGCGTCGACGCGTCGCACTTCGCGTACCCGAAGGCGGTGGCCGGGTCGCCGGACGCCGAGCGCGCGGTGCGGTCGCGGTTCCGCTCGGCCGCGCTCGCGGGCACCCGCGCGAATCCGTACGGCCGGACCGACCGGTACCGGCTGGCCCGCTCGCCGATCCAGGTCGCCGACGGGATGCGCTGGTTCGACGCCAAGACGCGCGGTGGTCTCCGGCTCGAGGACGACGTGCGGCGCGCCCTCAACCGGTTGCGCTACGCGAAGGCGACGACGTGACGCGCCGTCCCCGCCTGCTCCACGTCACCACGACCGACATCAGCCTGGTGACCCTGCTCGGTCCGCAGCTGCGCGCGTTCCGCGCCGCGGGCTATGACGTCGTCACCGCGTCTGCGCCCGGACGGTGGGTCGAGCAGCTGGACGGGTGGGACATCCCGCACCGCGCGCTGGCCCACGCGACGCGCGCGGTCGCGCCCCAGCGTGATGTCCTCGCGCTGCGCGAGCTCTACTCGCTCTTTCGCGAGCTGCGACCCGACATCGTGCACACCCACAACCCCAAGCCCGGGGTCTACGGGCGAATCGGGGCGCGCGCGGCGCGTGTGCCCGCGGTCGTGCACACGTGCCACGGCCTGTACGCGCTCCCCGAGGACCGCCTGGCCAAGCGGGCCGCGGTCTACACGCTCGAGCGCATCGCGGCGACGTGCTCGGACGCCGAGCTCGTCCAGAACCCCGAGGACCTCGAGGTCCTGCGCCGGCTCCGGATCCCCGGGCGCAAGCTGCACCTGCTGGGCAACGGCATCGATCTCGCCCGCTTCGACCCCGAGCGCGCGGGCCGCGACCGGGCCGGAACGCGGGCCGCGCTCGGCGTGCGCGACGACGAGATCGTGTGCGGGGTCGTCGGCCGGCTCGTGTGGCAGAAGGGGTACCGCGAGGTGTTCGACGCCGCGGCCCGCCTGCGCACGCTCGCACCATCGGTCCGGGTCGTCGTCATCGGGCCCGGCGACGACGGCAAGGCCGACGCCGTCACCGCTGCCGACATCGCCGCGGCCGAGCGCGACGGCGGTGTGACGTTCCTCGGCCTGCGCGACGACGTCGAAGCGCTCTACAGCGCGATGGACGTCTTCGCCTTGGCGACGTACCGCGAAGGCTTTCCGCGTGCCGCGATGGAGGCCGCCGCCATGGGCGTCCCCGTCGTCGCGACCGACGTGCGCGGCTGCCGCCAGGTCGTCGACGACGGTGTGACGGGAACGCTCGTCCCTGTTCGTGACGCGGGCGCGCTGGCCGGCGCGATCGCCGCGCTCGCGCGCGAACCCGAGACACGCCGCCGCATGGGCGCGGCGGCGCGCGAGAAGGCACGGCGCGAGTTCGACCAGCGCCACGTCATCGAGCTCACCCTCGGCGTCTACGACCGCCTGCTGCACGCGGGGCAGCCCATGGCGAGGGTCGCATGACGCGAACCGAGGAGCGCGTGAAGCGCGGCATGGACGTGGTGGTCGCGTCGGTCGGGCTGGTAGTGACCGCGCCCGTGACCGCGGTGACCGCGGTGCTCGTGCGCTTCCTGCTCGGCAGGCCGGTCATCTTCCGCCACCGGCGCCCGGGCCGCGACGGCGTGCCCTTCACGCTCCTCAAGTTCCGCACCATGACCGACGCCCGCGCTGCCGACGGCCGGCTGCGTCCCGATCACGAGCGCCTCACCGGGTTCGGACGGTTCCTGCGTTCGTCGAGCATCGACGAGCTGCCCGAGCTCGTGAACGTGCTGCGCGGCGAGATGAGCCTCGTCGGACCGCGCCCGCTGCTGATGGAGTACCTCGAGCGTTACACGCCCGAGCAGGGCCGCCGCCACGAGGTGCGCCCCGGCATCACCGGCCTGGTCCAGATCAGCGGGCGCAACTCCCTGTCGTGGGAGGAGAAGTTCGCGCTCGACGTCTGGTACGTGGACCACCGCTCGCTCGCGCTCGACCTTGCCATCCTGGCCCGCACGATCCCGGCACTCGTGACGCGCCGGGGCATCGCGCAACCGGGGCATGCAACGATGCCGAATTACGGAGAAGAGGAAGGCGAACTTGCCATGACGGGGAGCGAAGCGGAGCTCCGCCGGGCGCAGCCCCCCGGAGCGGGAGCGGGAGCGACCCAGACATGAAGATCCTGGGGATCTGCCACGACGTCTTCATCTGCTCCGCGTGCGTCGTCGTCGACGGCGAGGTGGTCGTCGCGATCCCGGAGGAGCGGCTCGACCGCAAGAAGATGAGCAACGTCTTCCCGGCGCGCGCGGTCCAGGCCTGTCTCGACCAGGCGGGGCTCACGATGGCCGACCTCGACGAGATCGCGGTGGCGTGGAACCCGGTGATCGACCTCGAGACCACGCCGTCGGGCTACCTGAACGCGCGGCGGTGGCGCACCGAGCACCTCCAGCAGGTGCCGGCGCGCCTCCTCGGTCTCGCGCACGAGCACGCGGGTCCGACCGCGACGTTCCAGGATCTGTGGCCCGACGCGCCGCCGATCACCTACGTGCAGCACTACCTGTCGCACGTGGGCAACGCCGTGTACCTGTCGCCCTACGACGAGTGCGCGGTCGCGATCCTCGACGGGCGGGCCGAGCGCCAGACCGAGCTGCTCGGCCGCGTGCGGGGCACGACGCTCGACGTGCTGCACGAGACCGACTACCCGCACTCGCTCGGCCAGCTCTACGGCACGGTGACCCAGTTCCTCGGGTTCACGGCCGACTCCGACGAGTGGAAGGTGATGGCGCTCGCGTCGTACGCGGACGCCGACAACGAGTTCCTCGAGCCGATGCGCGACCTGATCCGTGTCGACGGCACCGGCGGCCTGACCCTCGCCCTCGAGTCGTTCGAGTTCTTCAACCACTGGCACCCGAAGATGTACTCGGACCGCTTCGTCGCGACGTTCGGTCCGCCGCGTGCCCGCGACGACGAGATCACGCCTCGTCACGAGCGGATCGCGGCCGCGCTGCAGCAGGTGTTCGTGGAGACGATGACGTCGGTGCTCACGGTGCTGCACGACCGCACCGGGCTCGACCGGGTCGTGCTCTCGGGCGGGTGCGCCATGAACAGCGTCTTCAACGGCCGCCTCACCGAGCTCACGCCGTTCGACGAGTGCTTCGTGACCAGCTGTCCCGACGACTCCGGCACGTCGGTCGGGGCCGCGCTGTGGCTGCACGCGGAGCGCACGGGCGAGCGGCCACCCGTCCCGCCCGCGCACAACTACTGGGGTCCCTCGTTCGGTGACGACGAGTGCCGCCGGGTGGTCGACGCGGTCAAGGCGCCGAACGCCACCGTCGTCGACGACCCGTCGGAGGCGGCCGCGTCCGACCTCGTCGCGGGCCGCCTCGTCGGGTGGTTCCAGGGCCGGATGGAGTTCGGCCAGCGCGCGCTGGGGAACCGCTCGATCCTCGCCGACCCGCGTTCGGCGGACGCGAAGGACCTCGTGAACGCGGCGGTGAAGTACCGCGAGAGCTTCCGCCCCTTCGCGCCCGCCATCCTCGCCGGCGACGTCGAGGAGTGGTTCGAGTGCCCGCCCGGCACCCACGTGCCCTTCATGGAGCAGGTGCACCGGTTCCGTCCGGAGCGCGCGGCCGAGGTGCCCGCGGTGGTCCACGCCGACGGCAGCGGGCGGCTCCAGTCGGTCGACGAGACGACCAGCCCGCGCTTCCACGCGCTCATCCGCTCGTTCCACGACAAGACCGGGGTGCCCATCGTGCTGAACACGAGCTTCAACCTGAACGGCGAGCCGATCGTGTGCACCCCACAGGACGCGATCCGGACATTCTTCTCGTGCGGGCTGGACGTCTTGTACCTCGGCAACGTGCGGATCGAGAAGTGACGACGCTCGCGGTTCTGGGCGGCGCCCCGGCGTTCCCCGACGGTGTCGCGTTCGCCCGCCCGCCGGTGCCGCCGATGGAGCGGGTCGTCGCGCGCCTGGCGCCGTCGTATGAGCGCGGCATGCTCACGAACGGTCCGCTCGTTCGCGAGCTCGAGGAGACCGCGGCCGAGCGGTTCGGCTGCCGGCACGTCGTCGCGGTGTCGTGCTGCACGTCGGGCCTGATGCTCGCCCTGCGCGCCGTCGCTCCCGCGGGTCCTGTCGTGGTGCCGAGCTTCACGTTCTCCGCGTCGGCGCACGCGATCTCGTGGAACGGCGTTGCCCCGCGCTTCGTCGAGTGCGACCGCGACACGTTCCAGGTCGACCTCGACGACGCGGCCGCGAACCTCGACGGCGCGGGCGGGCTCATGGCCGTGCATCTCTTCGGCGCGCCGTGCCGGCCGCCGGAGGTCGAGGAGCTCGCGCGTCGCGCCGGGGTCCCGATCGTGTTCGACGGCGCGGCCGCGCTCGGCGCGCTGCACGCCGACCGACCGGTCGGCGGGTTCGGCGACGCCGAGGTGTTCAGCCTCAGCCCGACCAAGCCCGTCGTCGCGGGTGAAGGTGGTCTCGTCGCGACGAACCGGGACGACGTCGCCCACACGGTGCGCATCGGCCGCGACTACGGCAACCCGGGCGACTACGACACGCGCTTCGTCGGGTTGAACGCGCGCATGTCGGAGCTGCACGCCGCGGTCGCGCTCGAGTCGCTCGACGACCTCGACGAGCATCTCGAGACGCGCCACGCGCTCGCGGCGCGCTACGCGTCGGCACTGGCGTCGGTGCCGGGCATCGCGGTGCAACGCGTTCCTGCATCCGACCGCCCGACGTGGAAGGACTTCACGATCGCGCTCGACCCCGACGCCTTCGGCGTGTCACGCGACGGGCTGGTCACCGCGCTGCGAGCCGAGGGTGTCGACACGCGCTGCTACTTCGATCCGCCGGTGCACCGTCAGCGCTCGCACGCCGGCGACGTCACCCGGGCGCTCCCCGTCACCGACGAGGTCGCGGCCCGGGTCGTCAGCCTGCCTCTGTACCGTGACCTGCGCCTCCACGACGTGGACCGGATCGCGTCCGTGCTCGCCGACGTGCACGAGCAGGGCTCCGCGGTCGCGGCCGCGGGTGTGGGTTGACGCCCGAGCTCAGTGTCGTCGTCCCGGCCCTCGACGCCGAGGCGACGATCGCGGAGCAGCTCGACGCGCTGCTCGCCGAGGAATGGGACCGACCGTTCGAGGTGATCGTCGTCGACAACGGCTCGACCGACGGGACGCGCGACGTCGTCGAGCGCTACCACAGTCGCGACGCTCGCGTGCGTCTGGTCGACGGCTCCGATCAACGCGGTGTCGCGCACGCCCGCAACGTCGGCCTGTGCGCGGCGCACGGGCCGTCGGTCGCGTTCTGCGACGCCGACGACGTCGTGGCGAGGGGCTGGGTCCGCGCGATGGGAGACGCGTTGCGCGGCCACGAGTACGTCACCGGGCCGCTCGAGGTGGATCGGTTGAACCCGCCCTGGCTCACGGAGTCGAGAGGGCGTGCACCCGAGCACCGCGCGGGCGACTTCGCCGGTGTGTTCCTCTTTGCCCACGGCTGCAACCTCGGCGTGCGTCGCGACGTGGTCGCGCGCGTCGGGCCGTTCGACCAGCGCTACCTCCCCGGAGAGGACGTCGAGTTCGCGTTCCGCTTGTGGCGCGTCGGCATCACGCCCTCCTTCGTCGAGGACGCGGCCGTGCACTACCGGTACCGCCCGTCGGTCGCCGCGGTGTACCGGCAGGCGCGCGCCTACGCGCGCGTGCAGCCCAGGTTGGTCGCGATGGTGCGACGCGCCGGCTTCGACGTGCCGCCCGGGCGCGAGCTGCGCGGCCTCGTGTGGCTCGTGCGCAACCTCGGTGCGTTGTGGTCGCGCGAGCGGCGACCGCGCTGGCTCTTCGTCGCGGGCGGCAGGCTCGGGACGCTCGAAGGCCGGCTCGCGGTGCTCGGCGAAACGCTCCGTCGGCGGCGCCGCGAGGGCGCCGCGGCGCATTCGTAGCCCTGTGGTCGCGCGACCGCGGCTCGCGCACTCGGCCGCGGGAATCACGGGAAATTCCGGGCCAAAGCAACCGGAGTTCACACGTTGTTGCGCACGCATTGCGTATCGCGCCCTTGCGAGGAGTGGCAGCGCGCACCAAACTCCTTCGGTCAGCGTCCGGGTTGGGGGGGCCGAGTTGGGGCACGAGGGCCGAGGTAGCTCGTCGACGTCCACCGCCGTGAGCGGGCCGGCGCGGGGTACGCGCACCGCCCTGGTCTGGCGGGCCGGCGTGGACGGCGCCATGTGGCTCTTCGCCCTGTACTTCGGTGCGCTCCTGCGGCTCGACTTCAACTTCTCCCGCCTCGACGGCTTCGAGGTCGCGCTCCTCGTCCCGCTCGCGTGCGCCCTCCAGTGGGGGATCGGCGCCTGGCTCGGCCTCTACCGCGGGCGCTGGCGCCCGGGCTCCTTCGACGAGGTCGCGGCGCTGGCCCGCACCGCGGCCCTGGTCACGGCCGGTCTCTTCCTCGTCGACCTGGTGTTCTCCGACAACCGTCCCGCACCGCTCACCGCGGTGGTCATGGCGGGCGTGATCGCGTTCGTGCTCCTCGGGGGCATTCGCTACAACGGCCGCAGCGCCCTCGACCGGCGCCGCCGGGCGCTGGCCGCGAACCGCGTCCGGGCCCTCGTGTTCGGCGCCGGCGACGGCGGCGAGCGGACCGTGCGGGCGATGCTCTACGAGGCCAACAGCCCGTTCCTGCCCGTCGCCCTCCTCGACGACGATCCTCGGAAGCGCAACCTGTCGATCTGCGGGGTCCCCGTCGTCGGCGACCGGCGCGCAGTGGCCACGGCGGCCCAGCGGTACTCGGCCGCCGCGCTCGTCATCGCGATCCCCGCCGCCGACGGTGCCCTCGTGCGCGACCTGAGCGAGCTCGGCCGCGAGGCCGGTCTCGACGTTCGCGTCCTCCCGTCGGTCCGGGAGCTCTTCGACGGGCGGGTCAGCGTCAATGACCTGCGCGTCCCGACCGAGACCGACCTGCTCGGCCGGCGCCAGATCGAGACCGACCTGCGGACCGTGTCGGAGTACCTGCACGGCAAGCGGGTGGTCGTGGTCGGGGCGGGCGGCTCGATCGGTTCCGAGCTCTGCCGCCAGATCGCGGAGCTCGGGCCCGCGAAGCTCGCCATGATCGATCACGACGAGTGCGGGCTCCACACGGTGCAGCTCTCGCTCGAGGGCCGGGCCCTGCTCGACTCGCCCGACCTCGTGCTCGTCAACGTGCGCGACCGTGCCCGCCTCAAGGAGGTGATGCGCGAGATCCGCCCGGACGTCGTGTTCCACGCGGCCGCGCTCAAGCATCTTCCGCTGCTCGAGGCCAACCCGGCCGAGGCGCTCAAGACGAACGTGATCGGCACGCTCAACGTGCTCGAGGCCGCGGCCGACGTCGGCGTCGAGCGCTTCGTCAACATCTCGACCGACAAGGCGGCCGAGCCCTGCAACGTGCTCGGCTACTCGAAGCGCATCACCGAGGGCCTCACCGCCCACTTCGCCCACGGCGAGCCCGGCACCTACCTGAGCGTGCGCTTCGGCAACGTGCTCGGCAGCCGGGGGTCGGTGCTGGTGGCGTTCAAGCACCAGCTCGAGGCGGGCGGCCCGATCACCGTCACGCATCCCGACGTCACCCGCTACTTCATGACGGTCGAGGAGGCGGTCCAGCTCGTGGTCCAGGGCGGCGCCATCGGCGAGCCGGGCCAGGTCCTCGTGCTCGACATGGGCAAGCCGGTGCGCATCGCCGACGTCGCCCGCCAGCTCGCGGCGACCCGCACCCCGGAGGTGCCGATCGAGTTCACCGGTCTGCGTCCGGGCGAGAAGCTGCACGAGCAGCTGTTCAACCCGTTCGAGCACGCGGCGCCGGGCGCGCACCCGCTCATCCACCACGCCGACGTCCCGCCGCTCGAGCCGGAGATCGTGCGGGCCATCGACGCGAACCTGCCCGCTGACGAGATGCTCGAGGTGCTCCGGACCCTCGCGGTCGGCCTCGACCCCGAGGGCGTCAGCATCGACCTGGTCGCCGAGGAGTCCGTCGCCGGCTCCGGACGCCGGGGGAGCTCGGTCAACTGATCGCACCGTCGGCACGGCGCATGGCTCCCTCCGCTCAGGCTCCAGAGGGCAACGCCTCGCGGAGCTGCGCTCCGTCTCCACGGTGCGCCCGGTGAAGCTCGAAGAGGCCCTCGAGGCCACGCCGCCGCGCCCGGGCGCGCCCCGGCGGGTCGCGCGCGACGGGGACTCACCGTTCGCGGGGCCGCTCGGGATCGCGTTCGCGGTCGCGATCGTGTTGACGCTCGTCGCCTCGGTCGTGCTGCGCTTCGTGACCCGGTCGGCGCTCTGGGAGGACGAGGCCCTCACCGTCGCGCTCGCCCGCCGCCCGCTCGGGCAGCTCCACGGGTTGCTCCGCCACGACGGCTCCCCGCCGCTCTACTACGTGATGCTGCACCTGTGGATGAAGGCGTTCGGGACCGGCAACCGGTCGGCCCGGGCCCTCTCGGGCGTCTTCGGGCTGCTCAGCCTTCCGGCCGCGTACTCCGTCGGCCGTCGCATCGCCGGCTCCGACGTCGTGCGCCGGCAGTGGGTCGCGTGGGCGAGCGTGCTCGTCGTCGCGACGTCGCCGTACGCCTTCCGGTACTCGACCGAGGTCCGGATGTACGAGCTCGAGACGTTGCTCGTGCTCGTCGGCTACCTCGCGGTCGCCAACGCCTGGGAGCGCCCGAACCTGGGCTGGCTCGCGGCCGTCGCGGCCGTCACCGCGGCGTTGCTCTACACCCAGTACTGGGCGTTCTACCTGCTGTTCGTCCTCGGGGTGGCGTTGCTGTACTTCGGGCGGAGGGAGGGCCGGGGGTCGCCCGCATGGCGCGTGCTCGCGGCGATCGCCGTCGGCTGCCTGACCTTCCTGCCGTGGCTGCCGACGTTCCTCTACCAGAGCAAGCACACCGCGACGCCGTGGGCGGAGCGCATCAACCCGCTCATGGCCTCGTACCGGCTCCTGCTCGGGTTCGCGGGCCAGCGGGGCGCCGCCGCGTACACGCTCGTGATGGCGCTCTTCGCGCTCGGCGCGTTCGGGCTCTTCGCCGCGGCCGTCGACCGCAACCGGACCGAGCTCGACTGGCGGACGCGACCGCCCACGCGCTGGGCCGCGTACGTGTGCGCGGGCACGGTCGCGATCGGGCTGTGCCTCGCGTACGTCGGCACCGGCGCGGCCGCGATCCGGTACCCGTCGATCGTCTTCGGGCTGTTCGCGGTCGTCGTGGCCTACGGCGTGGTCGCGTTCGGCAGCCGCCTGCCCCGCTACGGGGCGCTCGCGGTGATCGTGATCTGCGGGCTGATCGGCGGGTACCACAACTCGACCCGGGCCCGGACCCAGGCCAAGGAGGTCGCGGCCGCGATCAACGCGGGTGCGCGCGGGGGTGACCTCGTCGTGTACTGCCCCGACCAGCTCGGCCTCGACGCGTGGCGCCTCGTGCGGCCCGGTTTGACCCAGTACGCGTTCCCGACCCTGGCCAACCCCGAGATCGTGAACTGGGTCGACTACGAGCAGCGCAACCAGGTGTTCCACACGCCCGGTGTGGCGGGGAACCTGGCCGATCCCGCGGTGTTCGCGAACGAGATGCTGCGCCGCGCCGACGGTCGGACCATCTGGTACGTCTTCTCCGACGGGTACCGCACGTTCGGCACGAAGTGCGGCGACATGCTGGCCGACTTCCGCAAGGCCCGGCCGGCCGGGCAGCGCCTCGTCAAGGAGAACCTCGACGTCTTCGAGAGCGAGAACCTCTACCGATTCTCGCCATGACCGTGGTGGCGCCGACGGGACGGCGCGGGGCCGCTACCGGACGACGCGCAGCCCGCGTCGGGTGGGCCGGAGCGCGAGGCGACCGTTGACCCGCATGGCGAGGCCGAGCAGCACGACGCCCGTCCCCACGACGCCGAGCGCCGCCCACACGAGCAGCGGGACCGCGACGAGGGTCCATGCCGCCCCGGTCGCCGGGCCGCCGGCCAGGTGCCACGCGGTGAGGGGCACGTTGCCGCCCGTGAAGGCCACGGTGGTCGACCACGCGACGTACGCGGCCGTCGCCAGCCCCACGAGGTTCGCGAAGAGCTCCCCGAGGGCCGTCGCCTCGGGGGCGTTGCGCCTGCCCATGGACCCCACCGATCGGTCGCCGATGGTGCCGTACTGTGCCGCATCCGCAGGTCAGACACAACGACCCTCGCACCGCGGGGTCGTTCGGGCCGGGCGCGACCCCGAGGCCGCCGGCGGGTCGGTTCGCGGTAACTTGAGCGCTCCCTCGGGGTGGTGGGCCCGGGTTCTTCGTCCGATCGAGCGGGTGCCGCACCCCCGCTCGACCGATCGTCCGGCAAGAAAGTGGGGGGCGGGCGTGACCAACCCTGAACGGCCGTCGCGGGGTCGCGCGTGACCACGACCGCCGGCCGGACGACGGCCGCGTCCACGCCGACCCGTTCCGCCGCCGCCTCGCCCACGCTGCCCTTCACCGAGCGGACCCGGGCCTGGATCGGCTACACGCTGCTCGCCGCGCTCGCGTACGTGCCACTGCTGCTGACCCAACCGGGGAAGGTCGCGGCCGACACCAAGACGTACCTGTACCTCGACCCGGGCCGGCTGCTGTCACGCGCGCCCTCGATGTGGGACCCCAACATCGGGCTCGGCACGGTCACCCACCAGACGATCGGCTACCTGTTCCCGATGGGGCCGTTCTACTGGCTCCTCGAGACCGGGCTCGGGCTCCCGTCGTGGGTCGCGCAGCGGCTGTGGCTCGGCACGCTGCTGATCGCGGCCGGGCTCGGGATGCGCTTCCTGCTGAAGACGCTCGGCATGCGCGGCCCGGGCGTGGTCGTCGGGCTGCTCGCCTTCATGCTGACGCCGTACCTGCTCGACTACTCGGCGCGCATCTCCGTGATCCTCGGCCCGTGGGCCGCGCTGCCGTGGATGGTCGCGCTCGTGGTGCTCGCGCTCCGCCACGGCGGCTGGAAGTACCCGGCCCTGTTCGCGATCGTCATCCAGCTCGTCGGCGGGGTGAACGCCACCGCGCTCCTGTTCGCGGGCATCGCGCCCGCGCTGTGGATCCCGTACTCGATCTGGGTGACCCGGGAGTCGACGGTGCGCCGCGCGTGGACGGTGCTCTGGCGAACCGCGCTGCTCACCCTGGTGACGTCGCTGTGGTGGATCGCCGGGCTGTGGGCCCAGGGCGGCTACGGCCTCGACATCCTCAAGTTCACCGAGACGGTGCAGTCGGTCTCGAAGACGTCGTTCCCGGGCGAGATCATGCGCGGGCTCGGCTACTGGTTCTTCTACGGCCAGGACAAGGTCGGGCCGTGGACCGAGTCGGCCAAGGACTACACCCAGCACATCTGGCTGATCCTCGTCAGCTACCTGATCCCGACGCTCGCGCTGCTGTCGGGCGCGTTCACGAAGTGGCGCTACCGGACGTACTTCATCATCACGATGCTCGTCGGCGTCGCCATCGCGGTCGGCGCCGAGCCCTACAACGACCCCACCGCGGTCGGATCCGTGTTCAAGGCGTTCGCGAACAGCTCGGCCGCGGGCCTCGCGCTGCGCAGCACCGGTCGCGCGGTGCCGCTCGTCGTGCTCGGCGTCGCCGCGCTGCTGGCGTGCGGGGTGAACGCGCTCGCGCAGTGGTTCAACGGGCGCGGCCTCGGGGTCTACGGCCTCGTCGCCGCGGGGCTCGCGGTGTTCCTGCTGCTCCTCAACTTCCCCGCGCTCTGGGACGGCACCTACTACGGCAAGAACCTCGAGCGCCCGGAGAACATCCCGACGTACTGGACCGACGCGATCAAGTACCTGAACGCGCAGTCCCACGACACGCGGATCATGGAGCTGCCCGGTGCCGACTTCGCGTCGTACCGGTGGGGCAACACGGTCGACCCGATCACGCCCGGGCTCACCGACCGGCCCTACGTCGCGCGCGAGCTGATCCCGTGGGGGTCACCGCCGTCGGCCAACCTGCTCAACGCGTTCGATCGCCAGCTCCAGGAGCAGCTGCTCGACCCCGCGTCGATCGCTCCGATCGCGCAGAAGATGAGCGTCGGTGACGTGACGCTGCGCATGGACATCCAGACCGACCGCTACAACCTCATCCGCCCGCAGCTGCTGTGGCAGATGTTCTCGCCCACGCCGCCGTCGGGGCTCGGCGACGCCAAGATCTTCGGGACGAAGATCCCCGGGAAGCCCAAGTTCCCCCAGATCGACGAGCAGGTGCTCGGCGCGACGCAGCCGTTCCCGAACCCGCCCCCGGTCGCGGTGCTGCCCGTGCAGAATCCGCTGCCGATCATCCGCGCCACCTCGACCGACCGCCCGCTCGTCGTGGACGGCGACGGTGAAGGTCTCGTCGACGTCGCCGCGACGGGCCTGGTCGACAACGGGCACGCGGTCTTCTACTCGGGCTCGTTCGCGAACGACCCCGCGGCGCTGCGGGCGCGGCTCGGGTCGGACGCGACGCTCGTCGTGACCGACACCAACCGCAAGCGCGCGGTGCGGTGGAGCACGGTGCGCGACAACTACGGGTACACCGAGCAGGCCGGCGAGAAGCCGCTCGTGCAGGACCCGTCGGACGCGCGCCTCGACGTGTTCCCCGGCGCGTCCGACGACGCGTACACCGTCACGCAGCAGCGGGGCGTGAAGAGCGTGCAGGCCTCGCACTACGGCAACCCGGTGAGCTACACCGCGGAGGACCGGGCCGAGCGCGCGCTCGACGGCGATCCCTTCACCGCGTGGAAGGTCGGCGCGTTCGCGAACGTCGACGGCGAGCGGCTCCAGATCGAGCTCGACAAGCCCATCACCACCGACCACGTGAACCTGCTCCAGCCGCTGAACGGCCCGCGCGACCGCTACATCACCAAGGTGACCCTGACGTTCGACGGCAAGGATTCGGTCGTCCGCACGCTCGGACCGGCCTCGCGTTCGCTCGACGGCACCGGTGAGAACGTGCCGTTCCCGAAGCGGAAGTTCTCCACCCTCGACATCCGCATCGACTCGACGAACGTCGGGCACCGCTTCCAGTACGGCGGCGCGTCCGCGGTCGGCTTCTCCGAGGTGCGCCTGCGCGACGAGAAGGCGACGTCCGACGTGCGCGTCGACGAGGTGATCCGCATGCCGACCGACCTGCTCGCCGCCGCGGGGACCACGTCCCAGGACCACCCGCTGGTCTTCGTCATGACCCGTGACCGCCAGTACCCGACGCCGCCGCGCTACGACCCCGAGCTGAACCTCACCCGCACGTTCCGCATCCCGACCGACCGCGCGTTCGCGATCGCGGGCACCCTACGCGTCAACTCGACCGCGCCCGACGACGTGATCGACGACCTGGTCGGCATCCCGGGCCTGGGCCAGGGCGGCATCAAGGTGCTGTCGTCGGAGTACCTGGACGGGGATGCGCGTGCGCGCGGCTCGTCCGCGTTCGACGGCGACCCGACCACCGCGTGGAGCACCAAGTTCGCCAACGCGGCCGACCAGTGGGTCGAGGAGACGAGCGACCACCCCGTCACGTTCGACCACATGAACCTGCAGGTCGTCGCCGACGGTCGACACTCCGTTCCCACGGAGCTCGAGATCAGCTCCGACGACGGCACGAAGCGCGTCGTGAACCTCCCGCCGATCACCGACCGGGCGACGCCGAACGCGGTCGTCCCGGTGCCGGTGAAGTTCGCGCCGATCACCGGGCGCACGATCAAGGTGACGATCACCGCGATCCGGCCCGTGCACACGCTCGAGTACTTCAGCGCCTCGCAGATGGCCATGCCGGTCGCGATCGCCGAGATGGGCATCCCGGGCGTGCAGCGCGCGGTGCAACCGGCGCAGCTGCCGTCGGTGTGTCGCACCGACCTGCTCTCGATCGACGGCAAGCCCTTCGGCGTGCGGGTCACGGGGTCGACGGCGGACGCGCTCGCGTACAAGCCGCTGCCGCTGCAACCCTGCGGCGGCAACTCGATCTCGATGACGCGGGGCGACCACCTCGTGCGTTCCCGTAACGGCGGCACGACCGGGCTCGACGTCGACCAGGTCGTGCTCTCGTCGGACGCGGGCGGCGCCGCGGTGCCGATCGCCGCGATCGTGCCGCAGGCCGACGACACGGCGAGCGTGAGCGCGTCGAGGGGCGCGTCGCGACCGACCGCGTCGAGCGGGCCGAACCTCGAGGTCGTGCACTCGGGCCGCACGTCGGCGACGCTGCACGTCGCGAGCGCGACCTCGCCGTTCTGGCTCGTGCTCGGCCAGAGCCTCAACGACGGGTGGAAAGCGACCGCGAACGGCAAGGACCTCGGCGCCCCCCAGCTGATCGACGGCTACGCGAACGGGTGGCTCGTGAAGCCCGCCAAGAATGGCGGCGCGATCACGCTTCACCTCGACTGGACACCGCAGAAGACCGTGTGGACCGCGATCTGGCTCTCGGTCGTCGGCGGCCTCGTGTGCATCGGCCTGATCGTCGCGGCGACGGTGCTGCGCCGGCGCCGCCGCGCGCGGGCGGACGCCGCGTTCGACGGCGACGGTGCGAGCGAGCTCGCGCCCATGCCCCAGCTCTCGTCACCGCTCGTCGCGTTCGGGCACGACGTCTCGACGCCGGCCGTCGTCGGTACGACGATCGTCGCGGTCCTGCTCGGGAGCCTGCTGATCCGTCCGTGGTGCGGGATCATCACGGGCGGCGCGACGCTGCTCGTCCTGCTGCGGCCACGCTTCCGGGCGGTGCTCAGCCTGCTGCCGTTCCTGTTCCTCGGGCTGTGCGGCCTCTACGCGGCGGCGAGCCAGTACCACTACCACGTCGGCCCGATCTTCGAATGGCCGACGCAGCTCTGGCGCGTCCGGACGCTCGGATGGCTGGCGGTGGTGCTGTTCGCATGCGACGCGATGGTCGAGATCGTGCGGACGCACCGCCGGGCGAGGGCGCCCGCCGAAGCGAGCGGCTGACCGCGCTCGCTAGCGCTGCGTCTGCAGGCTCGCTTCGCGCATGCGCGTCGTGCGGTGCTGCGGGTCGGTGTCGATCTTGGGGATGACGTGCTCACCGAGCAGGCGGATGGTCTCGAGCGTCTCCTCGCGCGTCGCGGTCCCGATGCCGAACACGAGCTGGTCCGCGCCCGCGCTCTCCCACCGCCGGCACTGCTCGAGCGCTTCGCCGGGATCGCCGCAGATCAACGCGCCGATCTGGGTCATGGCCTCGAGGATCTCCGGCGTGTAATTGGGGATCAGCTCCGGCCACACCGGCACCTCGGGCGGGTGCGGGAACGTGTCGTGGTAGCGGAAGACGTTGCTCTGCAGGTAGGTCAGCGTCGAGTCGAGCGCGGCCTGCCGCGCCTTCTTCGGGTCTTCGTCGACGATCGCCGCGGTCGTCACCATCACGTTGTCGTTCACGAACGCGCCGATCGGCTCCGCGTTCGGGATCGTGTCCTTGTACGCGCGCAGCACCGGCTCGAGCTGCTGGATGTCACCGACGGAGAAGCCGAGCACGCCGAGCCCGCGCCGCGCCGCCATCTCGTAGCTCGACGTGTTGCCCGCCGCGTACCACATCGCCGGGTTCGGCTTCTTGTACGGCTTCGGCAGCACCTTGCGCGGGGGCAGCTGCCAGTACTTCCCCTGGTAGCCCTCGTAGGTGTCCTGCATCCACATCTTCGGGAACTCGGCGATGACGTCCTCCCAGATCTCCCGTGTCTTCGAGAGGTCCTTCATGTCGGGGAGGAACGCGAGGATCTCGTGACTGCCCGCGCCGCGGCCGGTGCCGAACTCGAAGCGGCCCTCGGTGAGGTGGTCGAGCATGGCGACGCGCTCCGCGACCTTCGCCGGGTGGTTCACCGGGGGGAGCGGGTTGAAGATGCCGGACCCGATGTGGATGCGGTCGGTCGCGCGCGCGAGGTACCCGGCCACGACGTCGTTCGCGGAGAGGTGTGAGTACTCGTCGAGGAAGTGGTGCTCGGTGATCCACACGTACTTGAAGCCGGCTTTGTCGGCCGCGATCACCGCCTCCATGTCCTCGAGGATCACGTGGTGCTCGGCGTCGGGCTCGTGCTCGCGCCGCGACTTCGGGACGAAGCTCTGGATGAACAGCCCGAACTCCACGGGTCCCCCTCCTGTGGTCGGCCGGTCGTGTGCGTGCCGTCGGCGTTGCGACTCCGGTGCAGATCTGCAACGCTCGGTGCGTATCTGGCACGGTGACGGTACGCACCGGGCCTCGCACCGTCAACATCGTGCACCGTCGAGGAGGTCCCGTGCGCCGCTCCCCGCCGACCCAGCGGGTGACCACCGTCCTCGACACGCTGGCCGCCCAGCCGGGACGGTCCTTCACGCTGGCCGAGCTGGTGGAGCGCACCGGCATCAGCAAGGCGACGTGCCTCGGCATCCTCAACGAGCTGTGCCACGCGGGGTACCTCGTACGCGAGGCGGCGACGTACGCACTCGGTCCCGCGCTGCTCGCGGCGGGCGCGTCGGCCCAGCGGGGCTACCCGTCGCTGCCGCACGCGCGCCCGCACATGACCCATCTGGCCGACGAGCTCGGCGCGGCGTGCACCGCGTCCGCGGTCGTCGGCGGCGACGTCGTCGTGCTCGCGCGCGCCGGCGATCCCGGTGTCGCGCCGGCGGTGCGGCCCGGGCAACGGTTCCCGTTCGTCCCGCCGTCGGGCGTGATGTTCGTCGGCTGGCGCGACGACGCGACGGTCGACGACTGGCTCTCGGCCACCCCGCTCGCGCCCGACGCTCCCAGCGCGGCGACGTTGCGCGAGGTCGTCGACGCGTGCCGCCGGCACGGATACCTCGCGGAGGAGCTGGGCGAGTTCAACCTCGGGCTCTACTCGCGCCTCGCCGGACTGCTCGACGAGCTGCCGGGCCGGTACGCGCAGGTCGTCGGCGAGATGATGACGACGATGACGCAGCAGAGCTACATCCACTACGTGACCGGCGACCCGGATCCCGCCCGGACGTACGCGTTGAGCCACGTGTGCGCGCCCGTCTACGACGCCGACGCGCGCATGGAGCTGCTGCTCGCCGCGTTCGTGATGCGCAACGACGTGGGCGGCGACGAGCTCGACCGGCTCGGTGCGACCGTGCGCGACGCGGCGGCACGCGTCACCGCCGACATCGGCGGCCACGACCCCTGGATGGCCGACCTACCCCCCCGTGACAGCTGACCGAGCGATCGCTAAGTTTTCACGGCGCCGGTCCCCGACGGCCCCGAGCGCCCGCCCCCCGAACGAGGATCCCGCCGATGGACTTCGAGCTGCCGCCCGAGCTCAGCAGCTACCTGGCCGAGCTCGACGACTTCATCGAGCGCGAGATCAAGCCCCTCGAGCAGGCCGACGACAACATCCGCTTCTTCGACCATCGCCGTGAGGACGCGCGCACCGACTGGGACCGCGGCGGCCTGCCCAACGCCGAGTGGGAGGCGCTGCTCTACGAAGCCCGCCGCCGCGC
This sequence comes from Acidimicrobiia bacterium, assembly GCA_036558745.1. Taxonomy (GTDB): domain Bacteria; phylum Actinomycetota; class Acidimicrobiia; order IMCC26256; family JAMXLJ01; genus JAMXLJ01. The sequence goes on along the minus strand of DATBEZ010000031.1, from coordinate 23,758 downwards.
CGACGCGGCCGGCCATTACCGCTACCCGTTCCCGAAGGAGTACGGCGGCCGCGACGGGACGAACCTCGGCATGGCCGTCATCCGCGAGCACCTCGCCCGCAAGGGCCTCGGATTGCACTGCGACCTGCAGAACGAGCACGCGATCGTCGGCAACAACGTCGGGCTGCTGCTCATGCTCGAGTACGGCACCGAGGAGCAGAAGGTGCAGTGGATCGACGCGCTCGCCGAGGGTCGCGGCGGCTTCGCGTTCGGCATCACGGAGCCCGACCACGGCTCCGACGCGACCCACATGGAGACGACCGCGACCCGCGACGGCGACGAATGGATCATCAACGGCGAGAAGACGTGGAACACCGGCATCCACGCCGCGCCCTACGACCTGATCTTCGCCCGCACGAGCGGCAACGCCGGCGACGGGTACGGGATCACCGCGTTCCTCGTCCCGACGAACAGCCCCGGCTTCGAGATCGTCGAGTTCCTGTGGACGTTCAACATGCCGACCGACCATGCGCACATCCGCCTCACCGACGTGCGCGTGCAGAACGGCGCGATCTTCGGCGGTGAGGGGACCGGTCTCCAGGTCGTGCAGCACTTCTTCAACGAGAACCGGATCCGTCAGGCCGCGTCGAGCCTGGGCGCGGCGCAGTACTGCATCGACCGGTCGGTCGAGTACGCGAAGGTGCGCGCGCCGTTCGGCAAGCCGCTCTCGTCGAACCAGGCGATCCAGTTCCCGCTCGTCGAGCTCCACACCCAGTGCGAGATGCTGCGCGCGCTGATCCACAAGACCGCGTGGCAGATGGACGAGTACGGGCCCTTCTCCGTGTCCGACAAGGTCTCGATGTGCAACTACTGGTCGAACCGGCTCTGCTGCGAGGCCGCCGACCGCGCCATTCAGGTGCACGGCGGCCTCGGCTACTCGCGCCACATGCCGTTCGAGCACATCTACCGGCACCACCGCCGCTACCGCATCACCGAGGGGAGCGAGGAGATCCAGATGCGTCGAGTCGCCGGCTACCTGTTCGGCTTCATGAAGCAGCAGGCGCCGAAAGGGGTGAACGCGTGAGCATGACCGACGAGTTCACGTCCAGCCCGTTCGTCGCTGCGATCGAGCCGATCACCGACTCCGACGACGCGATCCGTGCCGCGCTCGCGGAGGCCGAGATCCCGCCGCTGCTGCCCGCGCTCGCGTACGCGACGGGTGACGTCTCGCTCCTGCGCGACGAGCTGCGCCCCGACCCGTCGCTGTTCCAGCTCCCGCAGGGCGGGCTCACCGACGAGCAACAGGCGAAGGCCCGTGAGCTGGCGTTCGACGCGATCGTCCGATTCCGTGACGGCGGCTGCCGTCCCGTGCCCGCGCCGACCGACGACGAGCTGCTGCGCATCATGGAGTACGCGGTCGGTGGCTTCGAGATGGCCGAGTACGTCCCGCTGCTCGAGGAGGAGCTCGCGTACCGGGGCGAGGATCGCCGCGCGCCCGGATGGCGGGCGGCCGACCTCGCGCCCGGCGTCGACTTCCGCGTCGTGATCATCGGCGCGGGCATGTCGGGGCTGCTCGCCGCGCACCGGCTGCAACAGGCCGGGATCCCCTTCGTCATCGTCGAGAAGAACGCCGACGTCGGCGGTACATGGCTCGAGAACACGTATCCCGGGTGCCGGGTCGACAACCCGAACCACAACTACAGCTACGCGTTCGCGCAACGCCACGACTGGCCGCTCCACTTCTCGACCCAGGACGTGCTGCTCGACTACTTCCGGCGCTGTGCCGACACGTTCGGGCTGCGCGAGCACATCCGGTTCGACACGGTGGTGCTCTCGGCCGAGTGGTCCGACGAGCGTCTGCGCTGGACCGTGCGCGTCCGATCGGGTGACGGCCGGGAGTCCGCGCTCGAGGCCAACGCGGTCGTCAGCGCGGTCGGTCAGCTCAACCGGCCGTCGATGCCCGACATCCCGGGCCGCGACGGGTTCGCGGGCCGAACGTTCCACTCGGCCCGGTGGGACCACGACGTCGACCTGGCCGGGAAGCGGGTCGCGGTGATCGGGACCGGGGCGAGCGCGGTGCAGTTCGTGCCCGAGATCGCGCCCACCGTCGATCAGCTGCTCGTGTTCCAGCGCACGCCGCCGTGGCTGGCACCCACGCCCGACTACCACGACGCGGTGTCGGCCGGGCAGTGCTGGCTCTACGGTCATCTGCCGTCGTACGCGGAGTGGAACCGTTTCTGCATCTTCTGGCGGATGGGCGACGGCGCGCTGCAGGGCGTGCGCGTCGACCCGGCGTGGGAGCCGAAGACGCAATCGGTCAGCGAGGCCAACGAGCTGTTGCGCATGCTCATGGCCGGCTACCTCGGGATCGAGTTCGCCGACCGCCCCGACCTCCTGCCGGCGGTGGTGCCGGCGTATCCGCCGGGGGCGAAGCGGATGCTGCGCGACAACGGGATCTGGGCCCGCACGCTGAAGCGCGACAACGTCGCGCTCGTCACGACGTCGATCCGTGAGATCACGGCGAACGGGATCGTCACCGACGACGGTGTCGAGCATCCCGTCGACGTGATCGTGTATGGCACCGGGTTCCAGGCGTCGAAGTTCCTCACCCCGATGACGGTCACCGGACGCGGCGGCATCGACCTGCACGAGCAGTGGGGTGGGGACGCGCGCGCGTACCTCGGGATAACCGTTCCCGGGTTCCCGAACCTGTTCTGCCTCTACGGACCGAACACGAACATCGTCATCAACGGCAGCATCGTGTACTTCTCGGAGTGCGGCGTCCGCTACATCCTCGGCTGCATGCGCGAGCTGCTCGCGCGCGGCGATCGCGCGCTCGAAGTCCGCAAGGACGTGCACGACGACTTCAACGAGCGGGTCGACGCCGAGAACCGCTTGATGGCCTGGGGCGCGTCCGACGTGAACAGCTGGTACAAGAACGAGCACGGTCACGTGAGCCAGAACTGGCCGTTCACGCTGCTCGAGTACTGGCAGCGCACGGTGCGCCCCGACCCCGACGACTACGAGTTCCTCCGGTGACGACGGCGCAGGCGGCTCCCGGTGCGCGACGGGTCCGACCGGGGCGTGTCGCGATCATGCGCACCGCGATCGCCTTGATGGGCGAGCGCGGCTACGAGGGTACGTCCACGCGCGACATCGCGTCCGGCGCCGGGGTCAGCGTGGCCGCGCTCTACTACCACTTCCCCTCAAAGCTCGACCTGCTGCGCGAGTTCCTCTACGAGGCGCACGACGTCGTGACCGCGCGCCTGGAGCGCGAGATCGACGCGGCCGGCACGGACCCGCGCGCGCAGCTCGACGGCGCCGTCGGCGCGCTCATCGCGTCGAATCTCCACGACGACTGGGCCCAGCTCGCGGCGCAGGTGGCGTGGCGCGAGCACGGACGCCTCGACGATCCCGACCGCCGCGCGATCGCGGCGAAGCGCGACCACATGGCCGGGCTGCTCGAGCGAGTGCTGCGCGCGGGCATGGCGACCGGCGACTTCACGACGACCGAGCCCCGCGAGGTCGCGCGCGTGCTGCTCACGCTGTGCATCTCGGTGGTCGAGCCGTTCCCCGAGATGGGCATGCCCATGGACGACGTGATCGAGCTGTACCGGCGGTTCGCGGTCGCGCTCGCGTGCACGCCGCCTGGTCGCGCCCCTCAGCCGGACGCGGCGGCCGCGAGCTCGTGGGGTCCGGTCGGGAGGTAGCCGCCGGCGGCCCGGATCGCGGTGCCCCACGGCGCCAGGATGCCGATCAGCTCGTCGAAGTCGTCGCCCAGCGCCTCGATCGCGGCCCGGCACTGCCGATCGGTCGTGACCTCGACGGCCTCGCGCTCGGTCCGTCCGCGCGCCGTCATCGTGTCGCCGTCGAGCAGTCCGCGCTCTCGCAACCGGACGCACGCCGCGTCGAGGTCGTCGTCGCTCCAGGCTCGCGTGCGCACGTAGCTGCGCGACGGCAGTCCCCAGTACAGCTCGGTGAGCAGACCGATCTCCGCGGCGTCGAACCCGGCCGACGTCCACGCGGCCGTGTGCGCGTCGCCGCGGTACTCGCGGAGCATGTCGGCGAGCCGCCATGCATCGCCCATCGGGTCGCCCGGGAGTCCTCGCGATCGCAGCCCCGAGTAGAGCGGGCGCCCCTCCGGTCGGAGCGGTTCCGTCGCGCGCTCGAGCAGCCGGGTCGCGCGCGCGAGCCCGTCGGGTTCGGGTCCGAGGATGCGCACGAGCTGCGCGACCGCGCCGCGCGTGCGCGCGTCGCACATCGTCGCCGCGTCGCTGAGCGTCCACCCCCACGTCACCCCGGGGACGACCGCGGCCGGGTTGAACACCGCGAACGCGGCGGCGACGACCTCACCCGGGACCTGACCCATGACCGAGCCCCGGCTGCAGAAGTACGCGGCCCCGTCGGGCATGGCCACGCCCGCGACCTCGCCGGGGCTGGGCCCGAAGCCGAGCGCCTGGTACGCCGCATGGCACTCGGGCGAGAAGTACACCTGGCCCGTGAACGGTTCGATCGTGGCCGCGAGGGTGCGGGCCCGGTGCGTGAGCGTGGCGTCGTCGATCATGCGCGGAACCTACCCTTCCACCCGGCCGGGACTTCAGGTGGCGGGCATCGTGGTCGATCCCAACCCGATGAGGCGAGATCCCGGCACCGGTTCGGCGCGGTCGCGCCGCCTCGGCATCCACGCCACGCTGTGGCTGCTCGGCGCCGTCGTGGTCGGGGTGCTCGTCGGGCTCGCGGGCGTGTCGATCCTCCGCAACGGCCGGGTCCGGGACGACCTCGCGGTGGTCCGGAACCGCTGGCTCGTGCCCGATCGGCACCTGGCCGACGCGCAACAGGGCACGTTCCGGCAGGAGCAGGACGCGCGCGAGCTCTTCGCAGCGCCGGGCACGGGCGCGCCGGGGACGGGCGGTGTGTACGCGCTCGGTCAGGACGGCCGCGCCGTGGCCGACTCGTGGACCTCCTACCGTCGCGTCGCCGCGGGCGTCTCCGACGAGTCGCAGCTCCAGGCCGACTTCGACACGGGGGTCGAGCGCGCGAACGCGGTCGTCAGCGGGTTCCTCGCCGGGTCGGGCGGGTCCGACACGGCCGACCTCTACCACACCGCGATCGTCCAGCAGCAGCGTGCGCTCACCGACCTCCGTGACCGCTACACGCGTGCGCTCGACCGTTCCGTCGCGAGCGCGAGTGGCCATGCCGCGGTCACCGGCGACGAGGTCTTGTGGTTCGCGGTGGGATGCGGCGCGGTCCTGCTCCTCCTCTTCGGGTTCGCACTAGCGACCGCGCGGGATCGTGAGCGACTGATTCGGGAGCGTGAGCGCGAGCGCGCCGAGCAGGCGGCACGCACGCTGCTGGAGACCCGGCTCGGGCACGCGCTCGACATGGCGCACGCGGAGCCGGCGGTGTACGGGATCGTCACCGACGCGCTCGCGGAAGCCACACCGCGCCCGCACGTGCAGCTGCTCGTCGGCGACGCCGGCTGTGGGAGTCTGCACGAGGTGGCGAGCACGGGCACGGAGCGCGCCGGTTGTGGTGTGCGATCGGTGGCCGAGTGCCCCGCGGCGGGCCGGGGACGGACGGAGGTCTTCCCCTCGAGCGGCGAGTTCGACGCGTGCCCCTATCTCAAGGGCCGGTCCGACGGCGCGTGCTCGGCCGTGTGCGTGCCGGTGAGCATGGCCGGGTCGTCGATCGGTGTGCTCCACGCGACGGCGCCGGACGGCGATCCGCCCGACGGCGACGTGGTCGCGACGCTGCAACTGGTCGCGCGCGCAGCCGGCGTCCGCATCGGGATGCTTCGCGCGTTCGCGCGTTCGGAGCAGCAGGCCCGCACGGACCCGCTCACAGGGCTGCTGAACCGTCGCAGCCTCGACAGCGAGGCGCGCGCGGTGCTCACGCCCGGGACCGACTACGTCGTGGTGTACGGCGACCTCGACCACTTCAAGCGTCTGAACGACGAGCACGGTCACGACGCGGGCGACCGTGCGCTCCGGCTGTTCGCCCGCGTGCTGCACGACGGGGTCCGGCCGAACGACCTTCCGGCCCGCTACGGCGGCGAAGAGTTCCTCGTCGTGCTGCCGGACTGCGCGGTCGACGGTGCGGTCACGGTCGTCGAGCGGGTCCGGGAGCGACTGCGTGACGCGCAGCGTGTCGGCTCCGGGCCCCGCTTCACGGTGAGCTTCGGGCTCGCGGCGGCCGGCCCCGACGAGGTATTCACCGACGTGGTTGAGCGGGCCGATGCCGCGTTGTTCCGGGCCAAGGAGTCGGGTCGCGACCGGATCGTCGTCGACGGCGCGCCCGACGGTCCCGACGGCGGGGGCTTCGAGGCACCGGCACGGCTGCGCGAGGTGTCGTAGTCGCCGGGATGTCGGCGGCCGCGTGGCTCAAGCCTCGCTCAGCACCTCTTCGATGACGCGCTCCGGTGGGAACCGCCATCCCATGCGTACCCACGATACCAAGCCGTCCGACGGCGGTTCCCGGTACCGGTCGAGCTCGGTCAACGCCTTCCACAACGCCCAGCCCCGGCCGCGCGCCCATGTCGCGTCGTCGACGTCGAGCGTCGTCCGGAAGGCTCGCCGCGTTACCGCGTCGAAGAACGTCCACGCGATCGCGAGATCGCACCCGGGATCACCGACCGCGCAGCAGCCGAAGTCGAGCACCGCGACGAGCTCGCCGTCGGCGACCAGGAGGTTCGAACCGGCGATGTCGCCGTGCACCCAGAGGGGCGGACCGTTGAACCGCTCGGCCAGCGCGTGCTCCCACGTGTCGAGCGCGGCCCGGCCGTCGATCGTCCCGTCGAGCGCGGCGACGGCGGCGCGCGTCTGGCCGTCCCACGTCGTCAACGGAGCGCCGCGGAACCAACTGTGCAGCCCGGCACCGGGTCCGCCACGGGCGTCGATCCGGTACAACTCGCGCAGGAATCTGGCGAGATCGCGGGCGAAGTGGTCGAGATCTGGGACCCGCTCTTGCGTCGCGGGTTCCCCGTGCAGCCAGCCTCGCACCGACCATGGACGGGAAAACACGTCGCTCGGTGTGCCGAGTGCGACGGCTCGCGGGATGGCGAGCGGCAGCTGCGGTGCGAGCACCGGGAGCCACTGGTGCTCCTTCGCGGCCTGCACGCTGTACCCGTCGCCGCTCGGGAGCCGCACCGACAAGTCGTCGCCGAGACGGAACGTGGTGTTGTCCCACCCGTCGAGCTCGACGCGCGTGATCGGGAGATCCGCCCACTGCGGGAACTGCGCGACGAGGAGGCGCCGCACCAGCGCGGGCGTGATCTCGGACTTCTGCACGGCACATGCTCGTTCGGCCGCGCCGTTGCTTTCATGCGGATTTCGCGTTCGCCGACGCGTCAACCGCCGCTGCTGCCGGGGCGGGTCGGGGCCGCGTGCTCGGTGGTGGTGGCCCCGTTGCGCCGAACGGCTCCGGGGGGCGAACATGTGTTCGTGTCCGACGACGCCACGATCCTCCACGCCGACCTCGACGCCTTCTATGCGTCCGTGGAGCAGCGTGACGACCCGCGCCTGCGGGGCCGGCCCGTGATCGTCGGCGGGGGCGTGGTGCTCGCCGCCAGCTACGAGGCCAAGGCGTTCGGCATCCGCACGGCGATGGGCGGCGCGCAGGCCCGCAGCCTCTGCCCGTGGGCCGTCGTCGTGCCGCCACGCATGTCGGCCTACAGCGAAGCCAGCAAGGCGGTGTTCGCGGTGTTCGAGGACACGACGCCACTCGTCGAGGGGATCTCGATCGACGAGGCGTTCCTCGACGTCGGTGGGTTGCGGCGGGTGTCGGGCGCGCCGATCGAGATCGCAGGGCGGCTGCGCGTCGCGGTGCGGGAGCGGGTCGGCCTGCCGATCACCGTCGGCGTCGCGCGCACGAAGTTCCTCGCCAAGGTCGCGAGCGCGGTCGCCAAGCCCGACGGCCTGCTCGTCGTGCCGCCCGACCGCGAGCTCGACTTCCTCCATCCGCTGCGCGTCGAGCGGCTGTGGGGCGTGGGCGCGGTCACCGCGGCGAAGCTGCACGACAGGGGCATCACACGCGTCGGCCAGGTCGCGCGTCTCCCCGAAGCCGCCCTCGTCGCGATGCTCGGACGCGCGACCGGCCGCCAGCTGCACGCGCTCGCGCACAATCGCGACCCGCGGCCCGTCCGGATCGGGCGCCGGCGCGGCTCGATCGGCTCCCAGCGCGCGCTCGGGTGGCGACCGAAGACGCTCGCCGACGTCGACGCCGCGCTCGTCGGCCTCGTCGATCGCGTGACGCGGCGCATGCGCGACGCGGGACGGGTCGGGCGAACGGTCGTGCTGCGCCTGCGTTTCGAGGACTTCTCCCGCGCGACCCGTTCGCACACGATGCCGCGCGCCACTGCGCACACGCACACGATTCTCGACGCCGCGCGTGGGTTGCTCGCGATCGCGACCCCCATGATCGAGCGCAACGGGCTGACGCTGGTGGGCATCTCGGTGGCCAACCTCGACGACGACGGGGCCGTCCAGCTCACGCTGCCCTTCGACCGGTACACGGGCGCGCTCGACACCGCGCTCGACGACGTGCGGGAGCGTTTCGGCGCCAAGGCCGTGACCAGGGCGGTCCTGCTCGGCCGCGACGAGGGCCTGACCGTCCCGCTGCTGCCGGACTGATCGCCGCCACCCGCGCGCTGGGCACACTGTCGGGGTGGCGAACGGCTCGGTGCTCAGCACGAGGTTCACGGACCTGGTCGGCTGTCGGGTGCCGCTCCAGCAGGCGGGGATGGGCGGGGTCTCGACACCGGAGCTCGCGGCGGCCGTCGCCGGCGCGGGCGGGCTCGGCATGGTGGCCCTGCCCGGCGCGCCGGCGCCATACGTCGCCGCGGTGCTCGAGCGGCTCGCCACGATGACCGACGGCGCATACGGCGTGAACTTCCTGATGCCGTTCCTCGACGAAGGCGCGCTCGACGAGGCCGCGGCGCGATGCCGGGTGGTCGAGTTCTTCTACGGCGCGCCGTCGGCCGCCCTGGCGGAGCGCGCGCGAAGCAACGGCGCGCTCGTGTGCTGGCAGGTCGGTTCCGTCGACGAAGCCCGCGCCGCCGTCGGCGCGGGCTGCGACCTGATCGTGGTCCAGGGCACGGAGGCCGGCGGTCACGTGCGCGGGCACACCCCGATGTTGCCCCTGCTCGACGCGGTTCTCGCGCGGGTCGACGTTCCGGTCGTCGCAGCGGGAGGCATCGCGACCGCGCGCGGAGTCGCGGCCGCGCTCGCGGCCGGTGCCGACGCGGTTCGTATCGGCACCCGCTTCGTCGCCTGCGTCGAGTGCGACGCGCATGCCGACTACGTGCGGGCGCTGCTCGACGCGGACGACGACGCGACGATGCTCACCGAGACGTTCGCGGCCGGCTGGCCCGACGCGCCCCACCGCGTGCTGCGGTCGTGCGTGGACGCGGCGGCCCGCCTCGATCGCGATGTCGTCGGCGAGTCGGGCAGCGGTCCCGGGTCGCATCCCATCGTGCGGTTCTCGGCCGAGCCGCCCGGACGCGAAGCGACGGGCACGATCGGAGCGATGGCGCTGTACGCAGGGCAGGGGGTCGGCGCGGTCTCGTCGGTCGCGCGCGCGGCCGACGTCGTCCGAGAGCTGACCGACGGCGCGGCCGAGCTCCTCCGGCGCTTCGCCTGATTCCGAAGCCAGGGAACCCGCTACGAAGAGACGCGCGGCGCGAGCAGGCAGAACTCGTTGCCCTCGGGGTCGGCGAGCACGACCCACGGCACGTCGTGCTGGCCGATGTCGACGCGGCGCGCGCCGAGCGCCTCCAGCCGGCGCAGCTCCTCGGCCTGGTCGCACCCCGACGGGTTGAGGTCGATGTGCAGCCGGTTCTTCCCCGCCTTCGCCCCGGGCACCGGCACGAACGTGAGGATCGGCGCGGGCGCGTCGAGGGTTCCGGTCGACGACACCCACGAGTAGCCCTTGGGCTCGTCGACGACACGCCACCCGAGCACGTCACCCCACCAGCGGGCGAGGCCGTGCGGATCCGAGCAGTCGATCACGAGTTCCCTGAAGACGCTCGCCATCACCCGAGTTCAGCACGCGCCGCGCGCCGCGCGCCCACGGTTCAGGTCGCGGTCTCGACGAGGGGTCGGGGCTCGTGGATCCCGGCGAGCTCCCAGTCGACGATGACGACGAGCTCGACGCGCATGCCGTCGGGATCCTCGAACCAGAGGCTGTGGAACGCGCCGAGATCGTCGACGTCGCCGTCGGCCGCGCCGCGTTCGACGAGCCGCGCGCGCAGCTGCTCGAACGCGTCCGTCGACGCGGCCGTCAGCGCGAGATGGTCGAGATGGCCGCGGTCGAACATCTCGGCGCTCGCGTCCGCGTGCGGGTGACCTGCCGCCTCGACGGGATGCAGCCACGACCCCGGGCCGGTGCGCAGGATCGCGTGCCCGAAGGCGGGCGTCGTCTCGCGGAAGATCACGTCGACCTCGAACACGTCGACGTAGAAGTCGACGAAGCGGTCGAGGTCGGCCGTGAGCACGGCGACGTGGTTGACACCGCTGAGCAGTTGCATCGGGATCTCCCTTTCAGCCTGCTCGTGCGCGCGCACCCGCGAGCACGAGCTCGATGCCGAGCGCGGCGGTCGCGGCCGCCTCGCTGCCGTCCATGTCCCAGTACTCGCGCAGCGTCTGCCACGCGGCCGCGGTCGTGAGGAGCTGCACGACCGCCGCGAGCCGTCGCGCCCTCGTCCGGTCGAGGCCCGGAACCTCGCCCCGCACGAGCTGCGCCGCCGCGCGCCGCCGGTCGGTGTTCTGTGAGGCGCGCGCGAGCAGGCCCTCGGGCGCGAGCAGCAGCTCGCGGATGATCGGCGCGATCTCGTCGTAGGCGGGGAAGGCGCGCTCGACCAGCTCGAGCGCCTCGGCCTCGGTGGTCGGGCGCGCGGTGATGCCGACGCGCTCGTTCGCCCACTCGAAGATCGCGGTGAGCAGGGCCTCGCGGGTCGGGAAGTGGCGGTACACGGTGCGCTCCGGAACCCGCGCCGCGGCGGCCACCTTGGCGAAGGTCAGATCCTCGCCCCCGGCGAGCACGGAGGCCACGCCGTCGAGCACCCGGTCACGCACGAGCGCGGCGCGTGCCTCCTGCAGTGAGCCTGCCGTCACGACAGGAAGTCTGTCACAACGGCAGTCAAACTGTCAATCCGGCGGCGACGTGCGCCGACCGGGTCGATCGGCCCATACCCAAATGAACCGTTTGTCCGTACCGTCGAGGGTGCGAACGCCCGCGAAAGGTACGTCGTGCCCATTCCGCACTTCCCGGAGGTCGTGGATGCCGCCCGTCAGGGCGACGGGCGCGCGTACGAGACGCTCTACCGGGCGTACGCGGCGCGCGTGCTCGGCTACGCGCGCTGCCGCGGCGCGACCGATCCGGAGGACCTGGTCGGTGAGGTGTTCCTCGCCGTCGTGCGCGGCCTCGGTCGGTTCGAGGGCGACGAGCTCGCGTTCCGGGCGTGGCTGTTCACGATCGCCCATCACCGCCTCGTTGCCCAACACCGGCATCGGGTGCGGCGGGCCGAGGACGCGACCGACCCGGCGACGTTCGGCAGCGACGCCAAGGAAGCCGCGCCCGACGTGTTCGCCGACCTGGACCCGATCGCCTCTGCTCGTCTGCGCGGCGCGCTCGCGACGCTGACGTCCGAGCAACGCGACGTGGTCCTGCTGCGCATCGTCGCCGACCTGCCGCTCGCGGAGGTGGCGAGCGCGCTCGGCAAGGCCGAGGGCGCGGTGAAGATGCTCCAGCGCCGGGCGCTCGCGTCGCTCGGTCGCGAGCTGTCACGGGATGCGACGCGTGCCTAGCGACGAACGTCCTCGATCCGACCCGTTACGCGATCGGGTGCCGCCGCGATGGCAGGGGCGTATGCACGAGCCCGCCCTGCCCCGGGATCTCCAGGACGCGATCAGCGCCGTCAGCGTCGACGGCGCCGAGCGCGCGGCGCTCGGCGACCTGCTCGGAGACCTGGCTGCGGAACCGCTCCCGCCCGACGAGCTGACCGCTCGCCGTCACATCCGGGCGATGTGCGAGGCCGGTGGCGCGACCGTCGCCTCGCGCGCTTCGGGTCGTCGCCGGCGCGGCGACCGGGTGCGGGTGGCCGCGGTGAGCTGGATCGCGGCGGTGACCGTGCTCGGGGGTGCAGGGGTCGCCGCCGCGACCGGCTCGCTGCCCGGCCCCGTCCAGCACGCGGTTGCGGGTGTCACGCACGCGGTCGGCATCGACATCCCGGGGGCGCCTCGTCACCACCACCCGAATCCGCACGGGCCGCACGGCGCGAACGGCGGCTCGTCCGATCACCGAGGGACGCGGAGCGGATCGGGGGGTTCCGATCCTGCGACGCACGAGGGCACGCCGGGCGTGTCCGCTCCCGCCAGGGGGAGCGGCGCGTCCGGCGTGACGACCGCGTCGTCGACCGTCACCACCGCTCCTCCTGCTGGGAACGGCGCCACGTCCACGACGACCCCGCCGAGCTCGTCCGGCTCTCCCGCGACCGGCAACGGCAACGGCGCCAGCGCGGACGCGCCGGGCCACGGCACGACCCCGCCGGGCCAGGGTGGGACGCCGCCGGGTCAGGTCACGAACCCGGGCCAGGGCAACGGCAACGGGAACCACGGCAACGGCAACAACGGCAACGGGAACGCGAACGGCCAGGGGAACGGCAACGGCGCCAGCGCGGACGCGCCGGGCCACGGCGGCACCCCGCCCGGTCAGGGCGGCACCCCGCCCGGACAGCAGAAGAAGGCGTCCGGTGCACGAGCGCCGCGCGCGTGACGAACGCGGATCCGCGCTCGTCGAGCTCGCGCTCGTCCTCCCGCTCGTGCTGATGCTCCTGTTCGGCATCATCGAGTTCTCGGCCACGTACAACAACTCGATCTCGGTCCGGAACGGCACGCGCGAGGGCGCACGCATGGCGGTCGTCGACGACGTCTCCGCCGACTCCGCGTGCAGCGCGGGCTCGATGGCGATCGTGTGCAAGACGAAGGAGCGCATCGGCCTGGACGCGTCGAAGACGAAGGTCGGGATCCGGCTCGACGGCACGTCGGTCGGTGACACGGTGACGGTCTGTGCGAGCTACCCCGCGTTCAACGTCACCGGGATCATGGCGCCGTTCCTCGGCGGCAAGACCGTGTCGAGCAGCGTGACGATGCGGCTCGAGCAGACGCCTACGTTCAGCAGCTACACGGGAGACGGGCTGACGTGTTGAGGCGCTCGCTCCGCCACCGGTACGACGGTGAGCGGGGTGCGACGCTCGTCATCTTCGTGGTCGTGTTGACGGTGCTGCTCGCGTTCGCGGCGCTCGCGATCGACCTCGGCTTCGGGCGGGAGAAGAAGCGTCAGGTCCAGAACTCGGCCGACGCGGCTGCGCTCGCGGCCGCGCAGCAGCTCCCCGACGTCGCGGCCGCCGACCAGGACGCGCAGGACCTCACCCGAACCGACCTCGGCGGCGCGGCGTCGAACTGGTCCACGTGCACCGATGCCGCCGCGTTGGCGAAGAACGCCGGCCACGCGTGCATCTCGTTCGACCCGTCCTACACGCAGGTGCGGGTCCACGAACCGACGTTCACGGTCCCGACGTTCTTCGCCAAGGTGATCGGCGTCAACAGTCTCGGCATGACCGCGAGCGCGGTGGCGCAGGTGACCACCGCGGGCCTCGGCTCGATCGAGCCGTTCGGGATGTTTGCGTCGAGCGGTGGTCTCGAGCAGTGCATCAAGGATCCGAGCAACGGGCACTCGATGCCGGGCGCGTGCGTCGGCGGTCCCGCGTCACCCGGCAACTTCGGGACGCTCGACGTGTATCAGTACGGCAACGCAGCCCTCGGCACGACCGGCTGCAGCGGCAACGGCGGCCAGACCGGCCGTCTGCAGAACAACATCGCGGTCGGCGTCGACCATCAGATCCGCACGTTCGTCGACGTCGGATCGACCGTCTCCGAGAGTGGATGTCCGCCCGGCCCCGACGTGCTCGACACCCGCACGGGCAACCTCGACCAGGTGCTGACGGCCGGGCTGTTCGGCGGAACCGCGAGCGACGGTGGTCGCGGCCGGTTGACGCGCGGCCCGTACACGAAGACGACCGTCCTCGGGACCCAGGTCGACAACAAGCCGCTGTGGCAGTTCATCGACCCGAACGCGACCAACATCCCCTCGACCTGTCGCCGCTCCAACTTCCCCAACGGCATCGCGCAAGCGGCCGCGCACGCCCAGCTGGCGCAGTGCTTCGCCGACTACAAGGCCGGCAACGGGAGCTACGGCGTGCTCTTCGGCGCCAACACGAATCCGATCGGCACCGAGCGCCCGATCGACCTGCTCGACGTCCAGCTCTCGCCGCGCTTCTTCTACGTGCCCGTCTTCTCGAGCGACCCGAACGGCAACAAGACACTCCCCGTGCTGCGGTTCCAGGCCGTGTTCCTCCAGACGATCTACGGCGACTGCAACGGACAGGCCTGCGACTTCACGTTCGAGCCCGGGCCGTGGAACACCGCGCCGATCACCGGCAGCAAGGCCGAGGCGACCAGCGCGTGGGTCCTGCAGCCCGGGATGGTGCCGGCAGGCGTGGACCGGCCGGGCGTGATCGGGTCGAGCGCGTTCCTCCAGCTGGTCAAGTAACGGGGTCGGTTGGGACACGATCCGGTGCCGGGGCACCGGATCGTGTCCCAACTGCGCATCGGGCCGTGTCGAACGGGCGGTCGTCGGCGGTGATAATGACCGTTATCATCGCTGGCTGTGACCGCTCTTCCCGCCGAGGTGGCCGGCACGACCCGTGAACGGCTGGTCGCGGCGGCCATCGAGGTGTTCGCCCGGTCGGGCTACGAGGCCGCCCGGGTCCAGGACGTCGCTCGTGCCGCGGGCCTGACCACGGGTGCCATCTACGCGAACTACCGGGGCAAGGCCGACCTGCTCTTCGACGCCATCGGCGCGCGGGCCGACGCCGAGATCGACGCGCTGCTCCACGGCGCGACGGGCCAGAAGGGTCGCGAGCTGCTCGAGGTGCTGGGCGACCGTCTCGTGCAACCGCGTGAGCAGCCGTCGTTGCTGCTCGACGCGATCGTCGCCGGCCGGCGCGACGAGTCGCTCGCGGCCATGCTGCGCGACCGCCTCGACGCCCGTTCCGAGCTCGTGGGGTCGATCATCGACGGCTCCAAACGCGACGGCAGCGTCGACGCCGACATCGACACCGACGTGTTCGCACGCTTCTGCATCACGCTCGCCCTCGGCGCGCTCGCACTCCGCGCGATCAAGGTCGAGCCCCCCGACCCCGAGAAATGGCACGGGCTGATCGCGCGGCTGCTCGACGCGTGCGCGACGGCCGACCAACCGAACCGAGGAGCATCGACATGACGGACGCAGTCGAGACGGTCCACGCCGTGCACGCGGCGTTCGACGCGACGTTCACGTGGGACTACGAGCAGAGCCGCGCCGCGCTGAAGAAGCTGTACGAGAAGGCGAAGACGTCGCAGTGGAACGCGTCCACCGACCTGGACTGGTCGATCGACGTCGACCCCGAGAAGGTCGGCAGCGAGCTGGGCGGCGGTGGGACGATGCGGTTCCACGCGCTCGCCGAGGCCGAGGGCTCGCCCGTCGGTCACTTCGGTGACGCCGAGTGGCGGCGGGTCTCGGTCGAGCTCCAGAACTCGCTGCTGTCGCAGTTCATGCACGGTGAGCAGGGCGCGCTCTTGTGCACCGCACGCATCGTCGAGACCGTGCCGTGGATCGACGCCAAGTACTACGCGGCGACGCAAGTGATGGACGAGGCCCGACACGTCGAGGTGTTCGCGCGGTACCTGGACGAGAAGCTCGGCCACCAGTACGGCATCAACGACAACCTCAAGGGCATCCTCGACGACATCCTGCGCGACCCGCGTTGGGACATCGCGTACCTCGGCATGCAGATCATGGTGGAGGGGCTCGCGCTCGCGGCGTTCGGCCTCATGCACCAGGTCACGACCGAGCCGCTCCTCAAGAAGATGCTGCGCTACGTGATGAGCGACGAGGCGCGTCACGTCGCGTTCGGCGTGCTGTCGCTGCAGGAGCTCTACGCCGGTCTCGGCGACCGCGAGGTGCGCGAGCGCCAGGAGTTCGCGTTCGACGTCGCGCGCCGTCTGCAGCGGCGGTTCATGCACACCGAGATGTGGGAGCGCCTCGGCGTCGATCCCATCGCCGTCTACCGGACCATGGACCGGGTGAACCCGCCGGCTCAGAAGCTGTTCCAGCAGTTGCTGTTCTCGAAGATCGTCCCCAACTGCAAGAAGCTCGGCCTGCTCGACGCGTCGGGCGGCTGGCTCCGCGAGCGCTTCACCGAGATCGGCGTCATCCAGTTCGAGGACTGGGCCGACACCGGCGCCGAGTACGGCGAGCTCGACGAGGTGGCCAAGGACCGCGCCGCGTCGGCCTAGAACCCTCGCCGCTACGCGATGGGGTGGTAGTCGACGCCTTCGGTGCCGTCGCTCGACGCGGCGAAACGATCGTCGAGCGGCGGGACGTGGTACTCGGCACGCAGGTCCGCGACCGGTCGCTCGCACGCGCGCCAGAAGTTCCAGTCGGGAGCGAACGTGTCGGTGGTCAGCTCGCCGCCGCGCTCCCACGCGACCCAGAACTTCTCGGGGTCGAGCGCGCCGCGGAAGCTGCCCGCGACCTTGTTGATCTCGATGCCGAGGTGCCAGCTGTAGATCACCGGCAGGATGTGGCCGGCCATCGGCTCCTCGGGGTGCATCCCCGCCGTGAACGTGGAGACGAGGAGCTCACCCTGCGGCGTCGTGCTATAGCCGCTCAGGATGTGGGTCGAGTCGTGCGGCGTCGCGAACGACTCGTTGAGCGCGTCGCCTTGGCCCGGCAGGACGAAGCCGTGCCCGTGGTACCAGTCCCAGAACGCGCGGCCGAGCGTGCCCGCGGGATATCGCTCCAGCGCGACGTACCGCTCGTGCAACGCGGGATCCGGCGCGCCGCGGTAGGGGAGGAGCCACTCGCTCGCGTCGTCGATGTTCCACTCGCGACCGGTGATGCTCAGCAGGTTCTCGCGGGTCATGTCCGCGAGCGCGGCCTGGAGGTGGCCCTTCGCGGTCTCGGCCAGGTCACGCAGGTACGTGTCGTGCAGGCCGAGCGCTGACGAGTAGCGCAGCACGAGCGCGATCTCGTCGTCGTCGAGGACGCCGTCGACCAGGCTCGTGATCGCCAGGCAGCGCGCCGCGTGCTCCGCGACCGCGTCGCTGCTCAGCGCGGCGGCGAGGTCGTCCGGCCCGAGCGGCGCCAGCGTGTCGACCGCGAGCTCGTCGGGCCGGCGGAAGAGGTAATGCCACGCAGCACCGATCGTCACGGTGTCGGCCTCGGACGGCGGGCGTTTCCCGTCGAGTGTCGCGACGGCGAGCATCGCCCCCGCGATCGCTCGTGCCTCGTGCTCGTCGACCTCGGTCAGCACGCGAGCAAGCGTACCGGTGGCCTAGGTGTCGACGTACTCCATGTTCCAGCGCGCCGGCCCGATGATCTGCATCAGGATCTTCGAGCCCGCGCTCGCGTCCGTGAAGCTCGCGATGTGGGGCTGGGCACCGGAGTACGACACGGTCCACCCCTGGTCGGGCGACGGGCAGTCGAGGAACAGGGTGAGCATGCCGACGTCGGGCAGGCTCTGGACGACGCGCACACCGCGGCCCGCCAGCATCTGCAGGGTTTCGTCGACACCTGAACCGTCCTCGGCGCGGTTCACGTGCAACCGGTCGAAGCGGCTGTAGTCGATGCCGGGCGCGACGGGATAGAGCTCCGGGTAGTGCACGTCGTGCGTGACGTCGACGGTGGCGAGGTCGCCGCCGTTGGCAACCCGCGGCTCGCGACCCGCTCCGGTGATGAGCTCCAGCAGGCGTGCGCGCGACAACAGGAACGCGTCACGCAAGCTCGTGACTTCCGCGTCGGTGAGCTGCACGCGGTCGAGCAGCCGGCGTTGCTCACCGGTGACGTGGGTCAGGTCGAGTGGCCACACGCGCGTGCCGAAACGCGCCAACGCGTCGTTGACCTCGTCGAGCGAAACCGCCGATCTGCTTCGTCCGCCGTCCTCGAGCTGCAGACCCTCGTCAGCCATCGCGGATCAACCCTATGCCCGGCGTCTTCGCTCGTAGGTCTCCTCCGATCGTTCGTCAGACGGAACGCGATGCACCGGGTCGCAGTGTCCCGGTTCACGGCACACATCTCGTGTGCGCCAGATGTCGTGCGGCGACCGATACGGACGACCGGTGGTGTAGCGAGCGGTGGGCGCGGGGAGCGGGGACTCACCATGACGGATCACGTCCACACGATGGCGCGGCGCGCCGCGGCGGTGCTCGTCACGCTGCTCCTCGCCGCGGTGATCCCGGGGATCGGGCCGTTCGGCCACATCGGCCGCGCCCACGCCGCGATGGCGACGATCACAATCTTCGCCGACGCGTCGAGCCTCGTGGCCGGCGGCTGGCACCACGTCGCGATGACGGTGGACCCGTCGCCCACGGTGGCTTACGTCGACGGCATCGAGCGCAACAGCATCCCGGGCGGGTTCGGACAGGCCGGGCACGGGATCCAACTGGGTGACCCTGCGTTCAAGGGCGCGATCGACGAGGTCCGCATCTACAACCGGGCCTTGACCAGCACGCAGGTGGCTCCGCTGGCGGAACAGGTGCCGTGCGCGAACGTGACCGGGATCCCGGTGTCGGAGTGCACCGCGCTCCAGGCACGACAACACCGGCGGCTTCGACTGGACCCATCCGGACGCTCTTCTCGAGCGACCCCGCCACCATCCAGCACGTCGGCGTCGACCTCGTCGCCTATCTGCAGATCATCGCCGGCCACCACTGAGGCGTCGGCCGGTTGGACGGACCATCGCCCGCCGCCCGGGGGGTGAGGACGGCGAGCGATTGGTCCGAAACTCACGCGCACATCCCGCTGGTCAGAGCGAGATGGTCTGCACGGCCTCGGCCACGGACGTGCCGCCGCCGAAGTTGAAGGACTGGACGTTCTGGACCGCGACGACCGTCTCGATGGTGGGGAAGTTGATGGTGAAGTCGACCGGGCGGCGGGACCAACCGGGGTGGCGGCGGTGCTTGTACGGATTCATCGTTGCTCCGTTGTGTTCGGACCGGTTCACCGGTGAGGACGTGTCAGCTGCATCCGTTGTGCTGATGACGTCCCCCTGGTGGAGCGATGACCCTCCGCGGTTACAGCCCGAACCACGAAATTCCCGCAAGGCCGGACGCGCTCACCGGCGAGCGCGCGTCCACGGGATCGACGCGCCGACGGAGCGCGCGGACCGAATTGCTGCTGAGCGGGTGACGAGAATCGAACTCGCGTTCTCAGCTTGGGAAGCTGATGTTCTGCCTCTGAACTACACCCGCGTGGAGACGGACTGATTCGCTGAAGCGAAACCGATCCGGCCCGGGCGCCGATTGTACGCGTCGGCCCGCGCTACGCACGTTCGAGACGCACCGGTGTCGCCCGGTTCAGGTACACCGTCTCCGTCACGCCCCGCAGCGCAGCCGGCCCGACCGGTTCGGTCGACCACCCGGCCGGGTCGAGGGAGCGCGCCACCTCCGCGGTCACGACGATCCCACCCGGCGGCGCGAGCTTCGAGGCCCGGGCGACGACGTTGACGAGCGGGCCGAAGTAGTCGCCGTCTCGCGCGGTGACCGACCCGAAGCCGACCGCCCCGCGGGCACCGGGCAACACGGCGTCCCCGTTCGCCATCTCGCAGACGGCCACGGCGACCCCGCAGAGTGTCACCGCGTCGTCGGCGACCAGCATGGCCTCGTCGCCGATCAGCTTGACCAACCTGGCGCCGCGCTCCGCTGCGATCGCCGCGGCCCGCATCTCGAAACGACGCAAGGCCTCGGAATGCGCCGCGGCGTCGAGCGACTCGGCCCACTCCGTGGACGCGATCAGATCGACGAACGCGAGCGCGACCTGCAGCTCGCCGCGCATCAGCGCCTCGACGAACCCGAAGTTGCGCAGCGGATGTTCCGCCAGCAGGTGGGCCATCACCGACTGGACCTGCATCCACGCGACCGCCGCCCGCTCGTTCGCCTTCGCCATCTCGAGCTCTGTGCGCGTCGCCGCGTCCATCCGTTCGACGCTGCCGCCGAACATCGCCCGTGCCGCCTCGCCGACGCGGGCCGCGGCCCATCCGAGGACGCGAGCGAACGCCAGCGCTTCATCGCGCCCGTACAGCTCGGCCCCGAGCACGAAGGCGCCGACGTCGTCGACGGCGGACTCGGGTATCGACGGTGCTTTCGGGTCGACCACGGGGAAGCCGAACGCGGTGCGCACGTCGACCACCGTGTCGACGTCGACACCGGCACGCGCCGCGATCTCGTCTGCGCTGACGAACGCGGGCGGACGGTCGATCGCTCGCGCCGCGACCCCCATGAGGCTCGACTGCTCGACCCAGTACTCGATCTCGGTCACCGAGAACCGCTCGAGCAGGTAGCGCAACAGCTCCTCCCGCTCGGGCGCCGACGGCGAGGCCGGGTCGTAGAGCCCCGCCTCCCGCAACCGCCCGAGCGCGTCCTGCTGGGAGCGGTTCCCGTCGGCCACGGGCCGAGGGTAGTGAGACGCAGCGCAGGCGTGGGCGGAGCCCGGGACGCCGGAGCGGAGTCGCCCAGGAGACGCGATCCGCGTTTCAGCAAACTCTTCGGCCTTCCTCAGGTGGAGACCAGCCGCGCTGGGAAGAGTCCGCCGTGATGACCGTCGTCGACCTCAGGCCCCGCCGCGCCCTGGTCCAGGACCTGGGGAGCCCGACCCGGTGGCCCGCTCTGGACGGGGTGCGCGGCCTGGCCGTGCTGGCTGTGGTCGGGTGGCACGTGTTCGGCATGCTCGCTCCGAGCGGGCACATCGGGCCGTCGAACGTGCCGTGGATGTGGTGGCCGATGGGAACGGGCCGCTTCGGCGTCGACATCTTCTTCGTCCTCTCGGGCTTCCTCGTCGTGCGCAGCTGGCGGGCGACGCGTGCGCGAAGCGGCGGGTTCGTCGCCGCAGCGCGCGACTTCGCGCGACGACGCGCGCTGCGGATCCTGCCCGCGTACTGGGTGTCGCTCGCCATCCTCGTGCCGCTCACCGCGCCCGCGCTGCTGACGGACGTGAAGCGACTGTTCCTGCTCGGCAGCGTCAACCAGTACGTGCTGCCCGACCTGCCCGGCGCGGTGAACACCGTGTACTGGAGTCTCACGACAGAGTGGCACTTCTACCTGCTCGTGCCCCTCGTCGTGTTCCTCATGGCGCGCGCCGGTCGGTGGACGGTGCTCGCCGGCTGCGTCGCCCTGAGCGCGATGTGGTGGTCGCACGTGCCGCCGCTCGGACTGCCCGCGAGCTTCATCTTCGGGCGACTCGACCAGTTCGTCGCGGGCGCGATCGCCGGCGAGCTCGTCGTGCAGGCCCAGAGCGGACACTCCACCGCGCTGATCCGCGCGTTGCGGACACGCGTGGTCGCACTCGGCGCGGTCGTGGCGGTGCTCGCGCTCGGGATCTACCACGGGTCCACGTTCGGCCACGCGCGCGGCAACCTGTTCGACCCCTTCCTGCACCCGCTCGTCGCGCTCTGCGTCGCGGCGGGACTGGTCGCGCTGTGCAGCCGTCCCCGCACCACGGTCTTCGACGCGCGGGGGCTGCGGTTCGCGGGACTGATCAGCTATGGCCTGTACCTCTGGCACTACCCGATCTTCGAGCACGGGCTGCGCTGGACCGGTGTCGAGGCGCCGATCGGCGCGATGGACGCGCTGATCGTCGTGTTGCTGCTCGCGCTCTCGCTCGGAGCCGCGGTGCTGTCGTACCTGGTGGTCGAGCGCCCCTTCCTGCACCGCAAGGCGAGCGCGCCGCGGAATCGCGAGGTGATCGGAGCTGAGCTTGCGTCGCCGGAGCTGTCCTCCGTCGCCTGATTTCGGGGCCTGAGTAGGCTCCGGCGCGTGATCCTGTCCGACCGCACCATTCGAGAGGAGCTCGAGGCCGGCCGCATCGTCATCGAGCCGCTGGCCGAGGGCTCCGTGCAGCCGAGCTCGGTCGACCTCCACGTCGACCGCTACTTCCGCGTCTTCCGCAACGACACCACGCCGTTCATCGACCCGAAGGAGCCCCAGGAGGACCTGACCGAGCTGGTCGAGGTGCCCGACGGTCGCTCGTTCATCCTGCATCCCGGCGAGTTCGTGCTCGGCTCGACGCTCGAACGCGTCGCGCTCCCGTCCGACCTCGTCGCGCGCCTCGAGGGCAAGTCGAGCCTCGGACGCCTCGGGCTGCTGATCCACAGCACCGCCGGGTTCGTCGACGCGGGCTGGGACGGGCACCTCACCCTCGAGCTGTCGAACGTGGCGAACCTCCCCATCGCGATCTACCCGGCGATGAAGATCGGCCAGATCTCGTTCCTGCGTATGACGACCGCGGCCGACAGCCCCTACGGCTCCGAGCGCACCGGCTCGAAGTACCAGGGTCAGCGCGGGCCCACACCGAGCCGCTACTACCTCAACTTCCCGCGTGACGGGCGCTGACGGCAGAACGCGCTGCGCGTGGGCGGGCACCGACCCGCTCATGGTCGCCTATCACGACGACGAGTGGGGCGTCCCGCACCACGACGACGGCGCGTTGTTCGAGCTCCTGGTGCTCGAAGGCGCACAAGCCGGGCTGTCGTGGTCGACGATCCTGCGCAAGCGCGAGGGATACCGCGACGCGTTCGCGGGCTTCGACATCGAGCGCGTCGCCCGCTTCGGCGACCGCGACGTGACCCGACTGCTCGGTGACGCGGGCATCGTCCGCAACCGGCAGAAGATCGACGCCGCGATCGACAACGCGCGCGCCGTGCTCGACCTCCGCGAACAGACGGGCGGCTCGCTCGACGAGTACCTCTGGTCCTATGTCGACGGGGCCCCCGTCGTGAACGAGCCGACCGAGATGAGCCAGATCCCCGCGGTCACGGAGACGTCGACGCGACTGAGCAAGGACCTGCGCAAGCGGGGCTTCCGCTTCGTCGGCCCGACGACCGTCTACGCGTTCATGCAGGCGACGGGCATGGTCGACGACCACGTCGTCGACTGCTTCGTCCGCACCGGCTGAGCGCGGCGCGCGTCAGCGATCGAGGACGGCCAGCCGCAGGGTACGGAGACGTCCAGGATCGGCGACGAGCTCGTACGCCGCGATCCGGTCACCGTCGATGCTGATGACGAGCGCCATCCGAAGCCGCCCACGGGGCGCGACGACGATGCCGACGTCGCCGTCGACCAGTGCCGGCGCGGCGAAGCGTGCGTTGGCCCCGAACACCGCGATCTCCTCTGCAACGGTCCGTGCGCCCCGCACCTCGCGGGCGCGCCCGGACGGGAGTGCGGCCGGGTCGGCGCGGCGCACGACGTCGGGAGCCAGCACCGCGAGGATCGCGTCGAGGTCGCCCGCACGCGACGCGGCGAGGAATGCCTCGACGATGGCGCGGTGACCCGCGAGATCGTGAGCGGGAACCGTCGACGTCCCTTGCACTCGCTGGCGGGCGCGGCTGGCGAGCTTCTTCGTGGTCGACGGCGTGCGCCCGACGATGGGCGCGACCTCTTCGAAGGGGACCGCGAACAGGTCGTGCAGCACGAACGCGACGCGCTCGTCGGGCCCGAGCCGATCCAGCACGACGAGGAGCGCGCGCCCCACGGAGTCGACCAGCATCGCCTCGCCTTCGGGATCCACGTCCGCCTCGAGGTCGGCGTCGTGGTCATCGACCAGCTCCTCTCGCCGCGACGTGCGCGAGCGCAAGGCATCGAGACACACACGCGACAGCACGGTCGTGAGCCAGCCACCGAGGTTCTCGATC
>DATBEZ010000030.1:0-16227 GCA_036558745.1 Acidimicrobiia bacterium | reverse complement strand
CGACCGGCCGCCGAAGTCGATCGCCACGATCGAAGACCGGTTGCGCAGCCGGTTCGAGTGGGGGCTCATCACCGACATCCAGCCGCCCGAGTTCGAGACGCGCCTCGCGATCTTGCGCAAGAAGGCGGAGTCGGAACGGCTCGAAGGGATTCCCGACGGCGTGCTCGCGTTCATCGCCGAGAACATCGTCGACAACGTGCGTGAGCTCGAAGGCTCGCTCATCCGCGTCGCCGCGTACTCGAGCCTGAACCGCGTACCACTCACCGAGGAAGCGGCACGCAGTCTCCTGTCCGACCTGCTCCCGGGGAGCCGGCCGCGGATCATCACCCCGCAGCTCATCCTCGAAGAGACCGCCAAGATGTTCGGCTTCACCGTCGACGAGCTCTGCGGGAAGAGCCGGCGGCGGCCGCTCGTGACCGCCCGTCAGATCAGCATGTACGTCTTCCGGGAGCTGACCGACTACAGCTACCCGAAGATCGCCGAGGAATTCGGCGGGCGCGACCACACGACGGTGATGCACGCCTGCGAGAAGATCCGGGGCCAGATTGCCGAGCGCCGGATGGTGTTCGACCAGGTCAACGAGCTGATCAACCGGATCAAGCACGGGGCGAGCAGCGGTGGATAACACTGTGGACAGCTGGGGAAATCCGGTGCCTCGGCGCCGGGTTGCCCACACGGGCCCGCTGCGGACCGTGACCACCTGTGCACGGCCGTGGATGCGAGAGTGGACGCGGACGAGCGGGCTGACCGGCACCGCAGCCGACTTCTCCACAATCCACAGCCCCTACTACGACTACAACCGAATCTTCCAAGAAAGCAGCAGGAGGGCCGTGTGAAGTTCCGCTGCGAGCGTGACACCCTCGCCGATGCCGTGGCGACAGCCCAGCGCACCGTTGCGAGCCGCAGTGGCGCGCTGCCCGTCTTGCAAGACCTGCGGGTGACGGCCACGTCCGACGGCTTGGAGTTCGTCGGTTCCGACCTCGAGATCACGAACCGCGTGCAGGTCCCCGCGGAGGTCGAGGAAACCGGTGTCGCGGTCATCCCGAAGTTGTTGGGCGAGATCGTGCGGCGTCTCGAACCCGGTCCGGTCACGGTCACGGTGACGGGCGACGAGGCCCACATCAGCGCCGGCCGGTACTCGACGTCGTTGCGCCTCAAGCCGGCCGAGGACTACCCCCGGCTCACGCCGAGCGACGGGCAGGGCGTCACGGTCGACGCCGCCGCGTTTGCCGCTGCGTTGCGGCAGGTCGTGCGGGCCGCGTCGAAGGACGACCTACGACCGATCCTCACCGGCGTGCTGCTCGCCGCCCACGGCAACGGCCTGCGCCTCGTCGCCACCGACTCGTACCGGCTCGCGGTGCGCGACCTGCGCGGCGTGAGCATGCTCGACGAAGGCCAGAAGGTGTTGGTCGCGGCGAAGGGCTTGTCGGAAGTACAACGCCTCGCCGGCGACGGCCAGATCGAAGTCGTGCTGCGCGAGCGCGACGTGGTGTTCCGCACCCCGCGCGCCGAGGTCACCGCGCGGCTTATCGAGGGCGAGTTCCCGAACTACGAGCAGCTCATCCCGTCGGGATACCCGAACCGGCTCACCGTCGAGCGCGACGCGCTCGCGGAGGCCGTCCGGCGCGTCCGGCTCGTCGGCCAGGGTCGCGACGGCGCGCCCATCCGCCTGGGCATGAGCACCGCGGGCGTCGAGCTCTCCGCGGTCGCACAGGAGGTCGGCGAGGCCCGTGAGATGGTCGAGGCGAAGTACGAGGGTGGTGATCTCACCGCGGCGTTCAACGCGCAGTTCCTGTTGGACGGGATCGACTCGGTGACGTCGAGTGAGGTCGTCGTCGAGACCGTCGACGCGTTGAAGCCCGCGACCTTGCGCGCGACCGATGGTGGCGATTTCCTGTACCTGTTGATGCCGGTACGGATCTCCTAGCGCTGCTCGTCGGGACTGCCCGGCACACTGGTTGACTTCGCTGCGGCCTCCCGGGCTGCGCCCAGGCCTCCGCTTCGTCTCCGTTGCGCGATCGTGTGATCCGTGCGGCTCCTGCGGCTCTGGCTCACGGACTTCCGGTGCTACCGCGAGCTCGACCTCACGCCGGCGCCGGGCGCGACGGTGATCGTCGGCGCGAACGGTCAGGGCAAGACGAGCCTGCTCGAGGCGGTGAGCTGGGTGGCGACGGCCCAGTCGTTGCGCGGGGTACCCGACGCCGCGCTGGTCCGGTCGGGATCCGACGTCGCGATCGTGCGGGCCGAGTTCGAGCGCGACGGACGCGAGCAGCGGCTGGAGGCCGAGATCCGGGCTGCGGGCCGGAATCGCATCCTGGTGAACCGCCGTCCGCTGGCCCGGCGCCGCGATCTCGCGCAGTCGCTCCGGGTGACGGTCTTCTCGCCCGACGACCTCGAGCTGGTGAAGGGCCCGCCGGCGGAACGACGGCGCTACCTCGACGACCTCCTGGCCGCCAGCTCGCCGCGCTACGACGCGGCCCGTTCCGACTTCGAGCGGGTCCTCCGTCAGCGCAACGCGCTCTTGAAGTCCGGACTCCACGGTCCCGACGACGAGTTCACGCTCGACGTGTTCGACGAGCAACTCGCCCACGCGGGCGCGGAGCTCGTGCGCGGGCGGTTGCGTCTCGCGGATCGTCTCGTCGGTCCGGTCGTCGACGCGTACCGCGCGCTCGCGCGCGAGGACGTCTCGGTGACGGCGCGCTACGAGGCGGAGTGGTCGGAGGGACCGGTCGGTGTCGAGCACGTCGAGTCGGTCGAGCAATGGTTGCGCGACGGGCTCGCGGCGCGCCGACGCGACGAGCTCGCGCGCGCGACCACGTTGGTGGGTCCCCATCGCGACGAATGGCATTTGCGACTGCACGATCTCGACGCGCGCACCCACGCGTCGCAGGGCGAGCAACGCACGTTCGCGCTCGCGCTGCGACTCGCGGGTCATCGCGTGACCGCGGACGTGATCGGTGAAGACCCCGTGCTGTTGCTCGACGACGTGTTCAGCGAGCTGGACCTGCAACGTGCCGCCGCGCTGGTCGAGCACCTGCCGGCGGGGCAGACGTTGTTGACGACCGCGGGTGTCGTTCCCGAAGGTGTGCGTCCGGAGCGCTGGCTCCACGTCGACCACGGCACGCTGACGGAGAAGGAACCGTGACCGGGCGTGCGGACGCAGCGGAGCTCCGCCGGGCGTTGCCTTCCGACCGGGAGCGGAGGGAGCCATGAACGGTCGCTACTCACGCGAATGGGGTGGGTGGTACGACGAGGGGAAGCCCGCGCGCGACCCGACCCGGCTCGGAGACGCGGTGCACGACGTGGCGCGCGGTCTCGGCCTGCCCGACCCGTCGATCGTCACGTCGGTGGAGCGCGTGTGGCCCGAGCTCGTCGGTGACGCGATCGCCGCGCACAGCCGTCCGCAGTCGGTCCGCCGCCGTGTCCTGACCGTGGCCGTCGACTCCGCGCCGTGGGCCACCCAACTCCGGTACCTCGAGTCCGAGATCGTCGCCCGCCTGGGCGCGTCGCTCGGAGTCGACGTCGTGACGGGTGTGCGGGTGGTGCTGTCGACCGAGCGGTGACGCGAACACCGCGTGGCGCGGGAGGGGTCGCGGCGCGCGCCACACTGGTGTCATGCGCAGGGTGCGGTTCGTCACGGTCGTGGTCGCCGTGGCCGGCGCGGCCCTGTTGACGTCGATCTCGCCCGCGTTGGGCGCCGGGACGTTGGACTTCGACCCACCCGGGCCGCCCACGCTCAGCGACTTCACCCCTGTCACGCTGAACGGATCGCCCCAACTGTCGAGCGCGACGCTCACGCCGTTCTCGGTCACGGACGACACGGGCAGCGGCGCGGGGTGGAAGCTCGTGTTCAAGATGACGCAGCTGACGACCGGCGTGCACTCGCTCGCGACGGGATCGGTCACGATGCCCGCGCCGGTCGTGGTGCCCGCGTCCGGGAACACCGCGACGGCGCCGATCGTGCACGACTGCGCGGGTTCGAGCGCGCTCGACACCGCGGGCGGGTGCCGGGTCGCGGTCGCGGATCCCGCCGCGCCCGGCGACGGCTTGGGCAGTCCGGGAACGTGGTTGTTCTCGCCCAAGCCGCTCGTGCTCACGATCCCGAACGACGTGTTCGTCGGCACGTACAGCTCGACATTCACCGCCACGCTGTCGACGGGGCCCTAGCCTCGCGGTGCGCGGCGAGGGTCCGGTGCTCGACGCGCGTGTTTCGGCGACCCGAGAGAGGTCGGTGACCCCGGAGAGGTTCAGGGGAATGCGACGCGCGGCCGCGCTCGCGGCCATGGCGCTCGGCGTCGCGCTGGCGGCCGTGCCCGTGGCCGGCGCGGCGACACAACCGGTCGGCTCGGTGTCGGTCACGCCCGGCTCGGGGTCGGCGCTCGCTCCCGGCGGTGGTTACTTCCTCCTGAGCGGAGCGCCGAATGCGTCGTTCGAGCAGTCGGTCACGGTCGCGAACAACGGATCAGCACCCGTCACCGCCGTCATGGCCGGTGTCGACGCGACCACGGCGGCCGGGACGGGCGCCGTCTACGGCGCGCCGGGCGAGGTCCCGAGACGCGTCGGGACCTGGATCGTCCCCGACGAAGCCCGTTTCGAGCTCGCATCGCACGAGACGAAGACGTTGCGCTTCAGCGTCCACGTGCCGACCGGCGTGACGTCGGGTCAGTATCTCGGTGGGTTGAGCGTCGGCATCGGTGTGCCGTCCGCGCCGCCGCCGCCCGCGAGCACCGCGACCTCGGGCTTCGGCGTCGCCATCACCATGCAGACCCAACGCGTGCTCGCGGTCGAGGTCGACATCCCCGGCGCGCCGTTCGTGCCGAATCTCGTCGTGCGCGACACGCGGTTCGCGACCGCGGGCATCGGTCGTGTGCTCGCGGTGACGATCGCGAACGACGGCAACGGCTTCGCGCACGGTTCGGGCACCATCGCGGCGCCGTCGGAGCAGGTGAATCAGCCGATCGCGGTCGGGACGTTCGTGCCGGGTACGAGCGCCGAGTACGAGGTGCCGTGGCCGGCGGGTGCCGACGAAGAGCACGCGAGGGTCGACGTCTCCATCGACTACGACGGACGAGCCTTGAGATGGTCCGGCGTCGTCGGCGGCGCGCCCGCGACACCGACGACCGAGCCTGCTGCGCACCACTCGGGTGGTGCCCGCGTCGGTGTCGTCGTGTTCGTCGTCGGGGGCCTGGCGCTCGCGCTCGGACTCGTGCTCCTCGTCGTCGGTCGCCGGCGCCGGATCGAACCGCGCCGCCGCCCGCGTCCGGCTCCCCGCCGCGCCTCCCGGCGACCCGCCCGGCCCGTCCAGCGCAGCCGCGGACGGGGCTGAGGGCGCCTCGTCGGGCGACAGCCGCCGCTCTCACCAGGGATGACGCGGACGGTTTCCCTGGAATGTCCCCCTGATGTGCCGATTGGGCACCTGGAGCGGTGCATCCGGACCGCCCCGTGCGTCAATCCGGGCACGGACGCCCGGTGCGCCCGATCAGGAGGATCAACCCATGTTCAAGACACGTCGGGTGATCATCGGCGTAGCCGTGGTCGCTCTGTCCATTGCGGCGTTCGCAGGACCCGCGTCGGCTGCCGCTGGTGACCTGCCGGTTGCCGCCGGCACGCTGTCGTTCGACCAGCCGCTCGGCACGCCTGCGTTCTCGGCATTCACCGGTGTGACGCTGAACGGCTCGCCGCAGGTGACGAGCGCGAACCTCGCGCCCTACATCGTCACCGACGCGACGGGTTCCGGCGCCGGCTGGAACGTCACGATCCAGCTCACGCAGCTCACGAACGGTGCGCACACGCTGCCGCTCGACTCGGTGCACACGACCGCCGGCATCGTGAAGGCGGACCCGGGCACCACGTCGAACGTTCCGACGATGTCCGCGCTGACCGGTGCAGGCAACGGTGCCGACCACGCGTCGGCCCAGAAGCTCGCCTCGGCGGCGATCAACGAGGGCATGGGTGTGTATCTCATCTCGCCCAAGCCGTTCGTGCTCACCGTCCCGGCCAACGCGTACGTCGGGACCTACACCTCGACCGTCACGGTCTCGATCAACAGCACTCCGTGACGAACGAGCGCCAAGAGGCATGAGCCACGGCCCCGGCGGCAGCGACGCCGCCGGGGCCGTGCTCCGCCGCTTCGACCCTCTGAGGGGAGGACTTCCACCATGCGCATCCGAACGAGCATCCTGGGCCTCGTCGCCGTCCTGGCCTTCGTGCTGGCGGCTGCGCCCGCCGCGCCGCTCGGCGCGGCGACGGCCGACATCGTCGGCGGAGCGCCGGCGCCGGGTTCGTCACTCGACCCGACCGGTTCGTTCTTCCAGCTGCACCTGACGCCCGGTGCGACCGCGACGCAGTCGTTCCAGGTGACGAACCCGAACAGCCATCCGATCACCGTCCGCCTCACCGGCGTCGACGGCCTGACCCAGTCGAACACCGGCGCCGTCTTCTCGAACCCGGTGGGCGCGGCGCCGAAGGCCGTCGGTACGTGGATCACACCGCGCGACCTCGAGTTCGTGCTCGGGCCGAAGGAGGCCCGCAACGAGCCGTTCACCGTGCACGTCCCCATCGACGCCGGGCCGGGCGTCCACTTCGGGGGCATCTCGGCGTACTCCCCGCTCTCGCCGGCGTCGACGACGACCACCCAGCCCGGGTTCCACGCGCAGCTCAACACCCAGCCCGCACGCGCGATCGGCGTCGAGGTCGACCTTCCCGGTCCCGCCGCACCGAACCTGGTCGTCACCGGAGCCAAGCCGGTCGTCGGCGGTAGCGGTGTCGGTCTCGATGTCGCGATCGCGAACACCGGCACCAGTTACGCGAAGGGCGTCGGCGAGATCACGGTCGACGAGACGCGCACCCGCAACGACTTCACGATCAACACCTTCGTGCCCGCGACCGCGATCGAGTTCCCGATGGACTGGATGACGAGCGCGAACGTCGGCACCTACCACGTGCACGTCGTGTTGCAGTACGACGGAGGCCGGACCACGAAGTGGGACGGCACCGTCACGGTCGACGACGCGACGGTTGCCGCGTTGAAGAACGTGAAGGTGCCCGACGAGGTCGGGACGACCAACCCGTCGAAGGGCGGGGTCGACATGTTGAGCGTGGTCGCGGTCGCGGTGGGAACCGTGCTCGCGCTCGCATTGCTCGCACTGCTCGTCGTCTGGCTCGCACGGCGTCGCCGTAGCGGCGATGGTCAGCAGCGCTCGGCGCGTCGCAGCGTCGAGTCGGCGCCGGCGCCGCGTCGCGATCGTGACGCGGTCGCGCCCCGCAGCCCGTCGCGCCGTCGGGACGCGGAACCGGAGCGTGAGCTCACCCGCAGCGAGCGCCGGCACCAGGCCGAGGGCGGCCGGGGACGGCACCGCCGCAACCGCGACGACGAGGCCCTCCCGCGCTCGGCCCGCCGCCGCTGATCCAGCCCCTTTCGAACCGAACGGCCCGGAGACGCCCCGAGCGTCTCCGGGCCGCTTTCGCGCGCCTGCTTCCCGTCGCGCGCGCCGGGCTCGGACGGCCGTTTTCGACGCACGTCGAGGCACCGGTGCGTCCGATATAGGACCAAAGTCCCACCAGACTCGGGACCAAAGTCCCATCCCAAGCCCCAATGCTCGAACCCGCAGGTGACATGCCGATTTCAAGCCTGACGGCTCGCAAATGGTTGCGAGGGCAGCCCGCCGCTCACGAAAGAAGACCAGCCATGAACGGTTACACGGATGTAGCCGCCGTGCACAGGGATGTGGGGCGGCGGCGGATCGCGGTGGTCGCGATCCTGGCCATCATCGCTTCGGCGTTCGTCTTCCTGGCCGCACCCCGCGCGGGCGCGTTGCCGCTGACGAACGTGCAGTGGAGCGTCTCGAACAACCAGAAGAGCACGACCGGTGTGACGTACACGTACTCGTTCACGACCGGCGGCACGAACACGATCGCGACGGTCGACTTCGCCGTCAGCGGCGCGGGCCTCGGTGACGGCGGCTCGGTCGGTGTCGGCGTCGTGTACGGCCTGGGCGCGGGTACCGCGTCCCGCTCCGGTCAGACGATCACCTACACGGTGTCGGCGCCGGCGTCGGTCCCGGCCGGCACGCCGATCTACATCGAGTTCACGAACCTGACGAACACCGCGACGACCGGCAACTACACGACGTCGCTCAGCACCAAGAACGGTGGCCCGGCGCTCGACGGTCCGACGGTGTCGAACACGGTCGCGATCGCGGACTCGAACACCGCGGTGTCGGTGACGATCGCGAAGAGCTTGACGTTCACCACGAGCGCAGCGTCGTACCAGCTCGGCCTCGACCCGGGGCTCCCGGCGCTGGCAGACCAGAGCAAGGCGGTCACGCTGACGGTGCTCACGAACGCGAACCAGGGCTACACGCTCTCGGTCGCGAACTCCGCGACCGGGCTGCGCGCCGGTGGTCTCGCGGGAACACCGACGGTTGCGGCGTTCTCCACGGGTAAGGGCACCTCCGCGGTCTGGGGTGGTGCGGTCGACAAGTACGGCTACACGGTCGGTTCCGGCGGTGGTTCACCGACGATCGACAACGCGTTCTCCGGCAGCAAGTACGCCGGTTTCAAGAACGCCGGTGAGTCGATCGCCAGCCGTACGACCCCGACGGGCAACACGCCGGACTCGATCACGCTCACGAACCGTGTGGCGATCGACTACGCGCAGTCCGCCGGTACGTACACCGACACGCTCACGTACACGGTGGTTCCCAACTACAGCTGACAGCTGCGAGACGAGCAGAGGGGAAACAGGCTCGATGTCTCACGTCCGGGTGAAAGACGGTGCGAGGCGGCCGCTGCGGGTGATCGCAGCGGCCGCCCTCGCGGTCTGCGTGGTCTCGTCGGCCAGCGCCGCGTTCGCAGCCGATCCGCCGACCACCGACGGGAACCGCGTGCTCGGTGTGTCGGTCCCACCCGACTCGCTCAACCTCAAGCCCGGTGACACCAAGACGATCGACGTCAAGATCACCAACGCGGGGTCCCGCGCGTTCCCGGTCACGATCGAAGGCCGCGCGCTGCACCTCGGCGACGACGGCGCCGTGAGCATCGACGGCAGCAACGACGTGCGGTGGGAGAACCAGGTCGACTTCCCCCACGGCGAGCTCATGATCCCCGCGCTCGGTTGGAAGGACGCGGCGATCACGATCCGCATGCCGGCCGTGATCGAGCCCGACACGTACCTCATCGGGTTCGTCGTCTCGCCCGTCGCGAGCCAGAACGGCAGCGTCAAGGTCGTCAACCAGATCGCGACGTTCCTCACGGTCGACGTGCCCGGCCCTCGGAACCGCAGGGTCAAGGCCGACTTCGACGCACCCGGCACGGTCTTCGGGACGCACGCCGTCGGCAAGGTGCGCGTACGCAACGTCGGGCACGTGATGACCCGCTTCTGGGCCGAGACCGACGTGACGTCGTCGCCGGGCGGAGGCGTCCCGAAGCAGGGACGCCTCGCGAAGACGCTGCTCCCGGCCGGCCGCGTGAAGACGTTCTCGATCACGGGCAGCCCGCACTACCCGATCGGCTTCGTGACGATGAAGGCGCGCATCACGTACCCGGGCACGACCGATGCGTCGACACGCGAGCTCGTGATCACCCGTCGCGTCCTCGTCATCCATCCGTTCGTGCTCTACGGCGCGTTCGGGCTCCTGGTGCTCGCGATCGTGTGGTTCGTACGGCGCCGCGTGCGCCGGACGCGCGCACGCCGTCCCGCGACGAAGGCGACCGCGCGGCCGCGCCCGAGCGATCCGCGGGAGCGCTCGACCCGCCGACCGGTGCGGGTCGAGGCCACGGCGCGGCGCTCCGAGCGGTACCGCGAGCGGTTCGTGGAGGAGCCCGAGGAGGCGCCGGGGCGCGTCGCCCGGCGTGCGCGCCGCGGCGGCATCCGCGGGTGGTTCGGTGGCCGGAGCGCGCCCGCGCGCGGGCGCCCCGAGCGGCCCCGCGCGTCCCGCACCGGGGCGTCGACGCGGGGCGGGAGCCGGCGGTCACGGCACGGCTCGCGACGGCGCTGACCGGACGCGATCCGCGGTCGGAGGAGCACGAGAGCGTCTCACCCGTCTGGTACACTCGTGGTACTGGCAATACGGGCTCTGACCAGCCCTTTCGACGGTTTGCGGGCCTGGGCTGCGGCCTGATTGTCGCCCGGTTCCGGCCCGTCGGAACGGCTGGTCCCCACCTTCGCTCTCCCAGGGTCTCGAGCCCGGCCCACGACCCGTGATCGAGGTGCGCGCGCGTGGCTTACGCGGCAAAGGACATCACCGTTCTCAAGGGGCTCGAACCGGTCCGCGAGCGCCCCGGCATGTACATCGGCTCGACCGGCCCGTCGGGCCTCCACCACCTGGTCTACGAGGTGGTCGACAACGCAGTCGACGAGGCGATGGCCGGCGAGGCGACCCGCATCCACGTGACGCTCACGGCCGACGGCGCGTGCCGGGTGGACGACAACGGCCGCGGCATCCCGGTCGACAACCACCCCGACTACAAGAACAAGTCCGCGGCCGAGGTCGTCATGACCGTGCTGCACGCCGGCGGCAAGTTCGGCGGCGCGGGCTACAAGATCTCCGGTGGTCTCCACGGCGTCGGCGTGTCGGTCGTCAACGCGCTGTCGACGCGGCTCGAGCTCGAGATCCACCGCGACGGCGGCAAGTGGACGCAGACCTACGCGAAGGGCGGCGTGCCGCAGGGCCCGATCAAGAAGGTCGCACCGTCGAAGCGTCGCGGCACGATCGTCACGTTCTGGCCCGATCCCGAGATCTTCGAGGACACCGAGTTCCGGGCCCAGACGCTGCTCGAGCGCCTGCGCGAGATGGCGTTCCTCAACAAGGGCCTCGAGATCCGCTTCACCGACGAGCGCCCGGAGGAGAAGGTCGAGCAGGTCTTCCGCTACGCGGGCGGGATCATCGACTTCGTGAAGCACCTCAACGCGTCGAAGGAGCCCCTGTTCAAGCGGGTCGTCTACTTCGACGAGTCGTACGACAACGGCGAGATCGAGTGCTCGCTGCAGTGGAACACCGGCTACCACGAGGGTCTCCACAGCTTCGCGAACAACATCGCGACCACCGAGGGCGGCATGCACGAGGAGGGCTTCAAGAAGGCCCTCACCAACGTCATGAACCGCTACGCGCGCGGCAAGCAGCTCCTCAAGGAGAAGGAGGAGAACCTCACCGGCGAGGACATCCGTGAGGGGCTCACCGCGATCATCTCGGTGAAGCTGCGCAACCCGCAGTTCGAGGGCCAGACCAAGACGAAGCTCGGCAACACCGAGATGCGGTCGCTGGTCGAGAAGGCCACGAACGAGAAGCTGGGCGACTGGCTCGAGGAGCACCCGACCGAGGCCCGGCAGATGTTCAGCAAGGCGAGCCAGGCCGCGCGTGCACGCGTCGCCGCCCGCCAGGCGCGCGACCTGACGCGGCGCAAGTCGCTGCTCGAGAGCGCCGCGATGCCGGGCAAGCTCGCCGACTGCGCGTCGCGCAACCCCGAAGAGGCCGAGCTGTTCATCGTCGAGGGCGACAGCGCGGGCGGTTCCGCGAAGCGCGCACGCGACCCGAGCTTCCAGGCGATCCTGCCGATCCGGGGCAAGATCCTCAACGTCGAGCGGGCGCGCATCGACCGCATGCTCAAGAACGAGGAGATCCAGGCCCTCATCACCGCGGTCGGTGCCGGCGTCGGCGAGGAGTTCGACGAGGAGAAGGTCCGGTACCACAAGGTCATCCTCATGACCGACGCCGACGTCGACGGCGCGCACATCCGCACGCTGCTCCTCACGTTCTTCTACCGGCAGCTCGCGGGTCTGGTGAAGCGCGGCTACGTCTACATCGCGCAGCCGCCGCTCTATCGCGCCGACCTCGGCCGGAACGACCGCACGTACCTCAAGGACGACGCCGCGCTGCGCCGCTTCGAGGCCGAGCACGAGGGGCGCAAGCTCGAGGTCAGCCGGTTCAAGGGCCTCGGCGAGATGGACTGGCAGGAGCTCGGCGAGACGACCATGAACCCGGCGACGCGCAGCCTGTTGCAGGTGTCGGTGGAGGACGCCGCGATCGCCGACGAGATCTTCGCCACGCTGATGGGCGACGTCGTCGAGAGCCGGCGCACCTTCATCCAGGAGAACGCGAAGGACGTGCGCTTCCTCGACATCTGATCGATGTCGTCGGGATGAGCGACCCGTACACGAGAGAGGTGTGACTGCATGCCCGAGGACCAGGGCACGCTCGGCAACGTCGAGCCGGTCGAGATCCAGGAGGAGATGGAGCGCTCCTTCCTCGACTACGCGATGTCGGTCATCACGTCGCGCGCGCTTCCCGACGCGCGCGACGGCTTGAAGCCGGTCCATCGCCGCATCCTCTACGGGATGTACGAGGGCGGTTTCCGTCCCGACCGGAACTACAAGAAGTGCGCGTCCGCGGTCGGCGACGTGATGGGCAAGTACCACCCGCACGGCGACACCGCGATCTACGACGCGCTCGCGCGCATGGCGCAGGACTTCTCCTTGCGCTACCCGCTCATCGACGGCCACGGGAACTTCGGCTCCCCCGATCCCAACGACCGCCCGGCAGCCATGCGCTACACCGAGGCGCGGTTGGCGCCGCTGGCGATGCGGCTGTTGGGCGAGATCGACGAGGAGACCGTCGACTTCGTCGACACCTACGACGGCCAGAACACCGAGCCGATCGTCCTGCCGTCGCGCTTCCCGAACATGCTCGTCAACGGTGTCGGCGGCATCGCGGTCGGCATGGCGACGAACATCCCACCCCACAACCTGGGTGAGGTCATCGACGCGACGGTGCACCTCATCGACCACCCGGACGCGACGTCCGACGACCTCATGCAATTCGTGCAGGGTCCCGACTTCCCGACCGGGGCGCTGATCCTCGGCCGCTCGGGGATCCTCGACGCGTACCGCACCGGGCGTGGCTCGGTGAAGATGCGCGCCGTCGCCGAGATCGACGAGGATCGCCGCGGCACGCAGCGGATCGTCGTCACGGAAGTCCCGTACCAAACCTCCGTCGAAGTGATCGGCCAGAAGATCGCCGAGCTCGTCAACGAGCGACGGATCGAGGGCATCCGCGACGTGCGCAACGAGTCGTCGGGCGACTCGGTCCGTCTCGTCGTCGAGCTCAAGCGCGACGCGAACGCGCAGGTGGTGCTGAACCAGCTGTGGAAGCACACGCCGATGCAGGCGAACTTCCCGTGCCACATGCTCGCGCTCGTCGACGGCGTGCCGCGTCTGCTCAACCTCAGGCAGGCGCTCGAGGTCTACGTCGCGCACCAGGTCGACGTCATCACCCGGCGAACCGAGTACCGCCTGAAGCGCGCGCAGGCGCGCGCCCACATCGTCGAGGGTCTCATCCGTGCCCTCGACATGATCGACGCGATCGTCACGTTGATCCGCGGGTCCGAGGACGCGAACGCGGCGCGCGAGGCGCTGATGGCCGAGCCCTTCTCGTTCACCGAGATCCAGGCCAGCCACATCCTCGACATGCAACTGCGCCGGCTGGCCCAGCTCGAGGGCCAGAAGCTGCGCGACGAGTTCGCCGAGCTCACCGAGACCATCAAGGAGCTCGAGAGCATCCTCGCCGACGACGCGAAGCTGCGGGCCGTCATCAAGACCGAGCTCGGCGAGATCAAGGACGAGTACGGCGACGAGCGCCGCACCCGCCTCACCTACGACAGCGGCGACATCGACGACCTCGACCTCATCGAGGACGAGGAGGTGGTGGTCGTCCTGTCCCACAAGGGCTACGTGAAGACGGTCGCGGTCGACGCCTTCCGTCGACAGGGCCGGGGCGGAAAGGGCGTCAAGGGCGGAAACCTTCGCGACGAGGATTACGTCGAGCATCTGTTGATGTCGACCGCGCACTCGTACCTGCTGTTCTTCTCCAACCGAGGTCGGGTGTACCGCCTGCGAGCCCACGAGATCCCGATGAAGGAGCGCACCGCGCGCGGCACCGCGCTGGTGAACCTCATCGCGCTCCAGCCCGACGAGCGCATCGAGGCCATCATCGACACCCGCACCTACGAGGAAGGCGCGTACCTCTTCTTCGCCACGAAGAAGGGCATCGTGAAGAAGACGCGCATGTCGGAGTACGACTCGTCGCTCCGCACCGGTCTCATCGCGATCAACCTCCGCGACGACGACGAGCTGGTGCGCGTGATCCAGACCCGTGGCAGCGACGACATCTTCATGGTGTCGCGCGCGGGCATGACGATCCGCTTCTCCGAGGACGATGTGCGGGCCATGGGCCGGGCGACCGCGGGCGTCCGCGGCATGAAGCTCAAGAACGAGCAGGATGCGGTCGTCAGCGTCGACGTGGCCCGCGACGACGCCGTGATCCTCTTCGTGAGCTCCGGCGGCTACGGGAAGCGCACCAAGCTCGACCGGTTCAACTCGCAGGGCCGCGGGGGCCAGGGCGTGCGGGGCATGCGGGTGACGCCCACGCGCGGTGAAGTCGTGGCAGCGTTCATGGTCGGCGGCGACGACGAGATCCTCGTGTTCTCGTCCGCCGGCAATATCATCCGCATGGGCGTCAATGAGATCTCCTCGCAGGGACGGGACGCGACGGGCGTGCGCGTGGCCCGCGTCGGCGAGGGTGAGACCATCGTCGCCGTGGCCCCGGTCCTGGAGGCCGACGCCGAAGGGGAGTAGACCCCAATGGACGCAGCGGTCGATCCGGCCACGGGCGCGGCCCGAACGAAGAAGAAGACCGGCGACGCGCTGCCGCTCAGCGCGGCGAGTGCGCGTCTGCCCTCCCGCCGGTACCGCCAGACCGTGCAGAAGCTCGACCTGTGGTCGGTGCTGAAGCTGTCGCTCTGCTTCTACCTGTGCGGTCTCATCGTGACGCTCGTCGCCGGTGTCGTGCTGTGGGTCATCGCGGACGCGTTCAACGTCATCCACGACATCGAGCACTTCATGGGCGACCTGCTGAGCTCGAAGGACTTCAAGTTCCTCTCGGCCCAGATCCTCGAGGGCGCGATCCTCGTAGGTCTCGTGGTCGTCGCGCTGATGACGATCATCACGGTGATCGCAGCCGCGTTCTACAACCTCTTCGCCGAGCTCGTGGGCGGCGTCGAGGTCGTGATCGTCGAGGAGGACATCGGGCCCCGCGTGTAGCGTGGGTTCCCCTGCGGGGCTATAGCTCAGTCGGTTAGAGCGCACCCCTGATAAGGGTGAGGTCGGTGGTTCGATTCCACCTAGCCCCACGCACGACAGACAGGGCTTCCGGACGCGGGCATCGTCGCGCCGCGCCGATGTTCCGGCAGCACTGCGCAGGCGGTGACGACAGGCACGGTGGGGTGCGGAATCGAACAACGGGCCCGAACGCGACAGGACGTGTGCGGACGCGTCGCGTCCGACCGTTCCACCTTGCGCTGGTGCTGCTGCTGATAGCCGCGGCATGCAACGGGAAGGCGTCGGCCGCGGGCATCGGGAAGCTGGTGACGCGGCAGCTGACGAGTGACGGCATCGACCGGTACGTGTTGAGCCAACAGCGCGACACGCTGACCGTTCGAGCGCCGTCGACGAACCAGGGAATCGGGACCCGCGAGGCGCTCTGGCCCGAGAATCAGCAACCCCGTCGCGACGCCGAGGCGTGCGTGACGATCGGCACGCAGGACGGCACGAACGACGCGAGCGGAGTCACGCAGGAAGGCGTCGTCCTCCGGCTGCGCACCGACAGGAGCGGACGCACCCGTGCCGTCACCGTGACCAAGAACATCTACGGCGGGTGGGTCTGGGTCTTCAACGCCACCGTCTGGGACTCGGCCGCCACGCCGACGTTCCGTGAGATCGGCAACCGCGACCTGCACGTGCTGTATCCGGAAGGGAAGTCGCTCGTCGGGCTGCCCTGGAACCTCTGCGCGCGGGTGGCGGGCAACACGCTGGAGTTCGTCGTGTGGGCGGGGACCGGGCGCCGACCGGCGTACGACGACCCGAACCACGCGCAGTCGTTCCAGCTCCCGCCGGGATTCGCTCAGGCCGGCAACTACGGCGGCTACATCGGTCACCTGCAACCCGGCCACTGGATGACGTTCACGGACGTGTCCACGAACGCGTGACCGCAGTGATCGCGCACCCGCCGTTCAGCACGAGCTCCGGTCCGCGCCGAGGTGGCGCACGACGGCCTCGCTGATCTCCCGCAGCGCGTCCACCTGGTCGGGCGTCAGCTGGTCGAAGAGCGACCGGCGCACGCAGTCGACATGCGCGGGCGCCGCCGCTTCGAGCGCCGCGAAGCCCTCGTCGGTCAG
>DATBEZ010000029.1:0-15377 GCA_036558745.1 Acidimicrobiia bacterium | reverse complement strand
GGGACGAGCCGCTTGTACGAGTTCGTCGTCGGGTTCGTGAAGGCGCAGAGGGCCTGCGCGTGGCGGAGGAGGCCACCGATGTACCAGCGGGCGAGGTCGGAGAGACCTGCGTAGCCCTTCTCATCGAAGAAGAGCGGCTCGCCCCCCTTCCACAACGACTGGTGGACGTGCATGCCCGATCCGTTGTCCTGGAAGATCGGCTTGGGCATGAACGTGACCGAATAACCGGCGGCGCGCGCCACGTTCTTCACGACGTACTTGTAGAGCATCAGCTTGTCGGCCATCACCGACAGCGTGTCGAAGCGCATGTCGATCTCGGCCTGACCGGCGGTGCCGACCTCGTGGTGCTGCACCTCGATCGCGATCCCGACCTGCTCCAGCATGCGCACCATCTCCGAGCGCAGGTCCTGGAACTGGTCCATCGGCGGGACGGGGAAGTACCCCTCCTTGTACCGCGGCTTGTACGCGAGGTTCGGTGAGCCGTCGAGCTCGCGCTCGCGACCCGAGTTCCACACGCCCTCGACCGAGTCGACGTAGTAGTAGCCCGAGTACTGGTTCTGGTCGAAGCGCACCGAGTCGAAGATGTAGAACTCGGCCTCCGGGCCGAAGTACGCGGTGTCGGCGAGACCGGTGCCGCGCAGGTAGTCCTCCGCCTTCTTCGCGATGTAGCGCGGGTCGCGGCTGTAGGACTCGCCGGTGACGGGGTCGCGCACGAACGCGTTGATGTTGAGCGTCTTGTGCTGGCGGAACGGGTCGATCACCGCCGTCGTCGCGTCGGGCATGAGGAGCATGTCCGACTCCTGGATCTCCTGGAAGCCGCGGATCGACGAGCCGTCGAAGCCGAGGCCGTCCTCGAAGACGTCCTCGTCGAGCTCGTGCGCCGGCACCGAGAAGTGCTGCATCAGACCCGGCAGGTCGCAGAAGCGGACGTCGATCACTTCGACGCCTTCGTCCCTCACCAGCCGCACGACGTCGCTGGGTGTCCGCTGGTCTGCCACGTGCGTGTACCTCCGTCCGCGATCCAAAAGCAGCGGGACTCTAGGTCGAGGCGTCCCGCGGGCGCAGAGCCGGACCGTCGGCCCCTGCCTCTCGCGCACGCTCCCAGCCAGCGATTTCGCGGCCGTTGCCCGACCATGAACGCTCTGTTAACGCCCCTGCGGAGGCCGGATCGGCGGGTCGTCGTGCCGATCGACGGTGCCAAACTGGCACGAATCCCACCCATCCACTCCGGTCCACTCCGGTCGAGGAGCCGCTTCATGGACAGCCAGCTCGACTACGTCCTGCGCACCGTGGAGGAGCGCGGCGTGCGCTTCGTGCGGCTGTGGTTCACCGACGTGCTGGGCCAGCTCAAGTCGTTCGCGATCACGCCGGCGGAGCTCGAGGTCGCGCTCGACGAGGGCATGACCTTCGACGGCTCCGCGATCGAGGGCTACAGCCGCGTGCAGGAAGCCGACATGCTCGCGAGGCCCGACGCCTCGACGTTCGAGATCGTGCCGTGGCGCGGCCAGGACGCGCCGGTGGCGCGGATGTTCTGCGACATCTGCACGCTCTCGGGCGATCCCTTCGACGGCGACCCTCGGTACGTGCTCAAGCGCAACCTCGACCGCGCTCGCGAGAAGGGCTTCACGTTCTACGTCGGGCCCGAGATGGAGTTCTTCTACTTCCACTCGGCCGAAGCGCCCGAGCCGCTCGACAAGGGCAGCTACTTCGACCTGACCCAGCTCGACATGGTGAGCGAGCTGCGCAAGCAGACCATCGTCACGCTCGAGGCGATGGGGATCCCCGTCGAGTACAGCTTCCACGAGGTCGCGCCGAGCCAGCACGAGATCGACCTGCGCTACACCGACGCGCTGACGATGGCCGACAACGTGATGACGTTCCGACTGGTCGTCAAGGAGGTCGCGCAGGACCTCGGCGTGTACGCGACGTTCATGCCCAAGCCCATCGGCGGCGCGTTCGGCTCGGGCATGCACACCCACCTCTCGTTGTTCGAGGGTGACGTCAACGCGTTCCACGACCCCGGCGACGAGTTCGGCTTGTCGAAGGTCGGCAAGGCGTTCATCGCCGGGCTCGTGCGTCACGCGCGGGAGATCACCGCGATCACGAACCAGTGGGTGAACTCCTACAAGCGGCTCGTCGTCGGCTACGAGGCGCCCGTCTACCAGTGCTGGGCCCGCAACAACCGTTCCGCGCTCGTGCGGGTACCACTGCCGAAGAAGGGCAAGGAGAGCTCGACGCGCGTCGAGTTCCGCTCCCCCGACCCCGCGTGCAACCCGTACCTCGCGTTCTCGTTGATGCTCGCGGCGGGCCTCAAGGGCGTGGAGGAGGGCTACGACCTCCCACCCGAGGCGACGAACAACATCTACGAGATGACCGCGGAGGAACGCGCCGCGGAAGGCATCGGCGCACTGCCGCAGTCGCTCAAGGAAGCCGTCGACGTCATGGAGAACTCAGAGCTCGTCGCGGAGGCACTCGGCGAGCACGTCTTCGACTACGTGATCCGGAACAAGCGCAAGGAATGGGACGAGTTCAAGACATACGTGACGCCGTTCGAGATCGACCGCTACCTCGGGGTGCTGTAGAACCGTGGACATGCCTGCCGAGCTCCTGCTCGTCTTTCCCGACCCTCCGCCGCCACTGCTCGCGCAGACACTCGACCTCGCGGGCCACCGGTGGAAGGGCGTGGGCAACGCGGCCGTCGCGACCCAGCACGAGCCGGCCGAGGGCTGGCTCGGCGCGGTCGTGTGCGCGGACGCCGATCCCGACGAC
The DNA here is from genome assembly GCA_036558745.1 of Acidimicrobiia bacterium. GTDB lineage: Bacteria > Actinomycetota > Acidimicrobiia > IMCC26256 > JAMXLJ01 > JAMXLJ01. The sequence goes on along the minus strand of DATBEZ010000029.1, from coordinate 12,608 downwards.
GCGTTCGCGGTGTGTCGCGTGCTGCGAAAGCGCGACACACCGCTCGAGCCGATCCTGCTGCTCGTCTCGGGCGCGCAGCTGAGCGACCTCGAGCTGCGAGAGGACCTCTTCGACGACTTCTGCCTGTCACCGTTCCACCCGCGCGAGCTCGAGGCCCGCATCCGGCACCTGTTCTGGCGCGCGGGACGGGCGCCACGCGCGGAGATGGTGGAGTACGGCGATCTTCTGCTCAACCTCGAGACGTACCAGGCCGCGTTGGGCGCGCGGCCGCTCGACCTCACCTACATGGAGTACGAGCTGCTGAAGTTCTTCGCGCTGCACCCGGGGAAGGTGTTCACACGCGAGCAGCTGCTGTCCCGCGTGTGGGGCTACGAGTACTACGGCGGCGCGCGCACCGTCGACGTGCACGTGCGGCGGCTGCGGGCCAAGCTCGGCGAGGAGCACGCGGCACTCATCCAGACCGTGCGCTCGGTCGGCTACCGGTTCGGTCAGCCCCGCTGGGCGCCCGGCCTCGGCGCGCCGCCCGACGCCTGACCCCCCGGGGTCGGCTCAGCTCGCGCGCCGGTTTCGCGCTAGGTGGGTTGTCCCTCGGCGCGTCCGTCCGCGTCCTCGGAGCCGAGCCAGCCGAACAGCGCGCTCCACAGCGCGCCGACGAGGAACAGGCCGATCGGCAGGACGATGACCATGGCGACGACGATGAGGACGATCCCGACCACGCCCGGATGCTACAAGCCCCGACGCCTCCCCCTCACGCGCTCGCCAGGTCGCGGCGGTCGAAGAGCACCAGACCGACGAGCGCGGCGACGAGACCGAGACCGGCCAGCACGCCGACGGCCAGCCAGTCGGGTGGCGCGGCCGGCACGGGCGTGATGTGCGAGAGCACCGACGTGTCGAGCAGCCAGTGGTTCGTCGAGGTCGAGCCCGCGACGATCTCGACCAGGAACGACCAGACGACGAGTCCGTACGCGACCGGGGATGCGAGCCGCGGCCGGGCGCCGTACACGAGCATCCCGACGCCGAGCACGAACAACGCCGGCCCCGCGATGTTCACGCCCGCCTTCAACAGCTGGGCGAGACCCACGCCGCTGTCCTGGCTCGCGGCACCGAGCCATGCGGCAACGCCCGCGACGATGCACGCGACGAGCACGAGCACCGCGCCGAGCGCGAGCCGCTCCGCAAGCCACCGCATCCTGGCGACGCGGCGGACGAGCAGGTTGTCGACGTAGCCGTCGGCTTCCTCGGCACGCGCCGCAGACACCTGTCCCGCAGCTGCGAACGCGACGAGCGCGCCGGCGGTGAGAAACGCGAACCCGAGGTACGAGACAGCCCCGCCCGAGCGACCGCCGAGGCGGCTCAGGATCCGCTCGATCGTGGCCGATCCGCTGACCGCGTTCGCCGCCGACTGCGCGACCAGGCCGAGGACCAGGCCGAGGACGCCCAGCCCCCCGATCCATCCGAGCGCGACCGGTCGGGTGAGACGGACCGCGAGGCCTCCGGATCCACCGAGCAACCCGACGTGCGGTACCGGCGAGTCGCGGCTCGGCAGCACGCTCGCGCCGAGATCACGCGCGCCCGCGACGACCAACGCGACCGTGACGCACGCGAGCGCGAGCAGCACGATGGGCACCAACGCGAACGGACGCGATCCCGTCAGCGGGTGCAGCTCCTCGATCCAACCGAGTGGACTGGCCCAGCGCAGCCAGGCAAGTCCCGACGCGGAGTCGGCCGCCATGCGGACCAGGAACGCGCCGCCGAGCACGGCGGCGCCGATCCCGTTCGCCTGACGGCGACTCGACGCGAGCTGCGCGAGCAGGACGCCAACGGCGAGGAACAACCCTGCGCCCGCGACGAGCGCGGTCGCGAAGAACAACGACCCGCTCGTCGAGAAGTGCACCGACCTGGCTCGGCCCTCGAGGAGCGTGATCACGGCCGTGACCGTCCAGAGCGTTGCGAGCCCGGCGCCGAGCGCGAGCACGGACTGGGCCGCCGCGAAGCGACGCGTCGTGCGCCCGACGAGGAGCAGCTCCCAGCGCCCGGCATCCTCCTCGCCGCGGGTGACCCGCGTTGCGATCAGCAGACCCCAGATCGCGCCCACGATGCCGAGCACCCCCAGCGCACGCCATGCAGTGAACCCACTGACCGTTCCGATGTTGCGTGCCGCTCCGAGCAGGGCAGCCAGCCCCGCGTTGCCACTCAGCGAACGCGCGAACTTCGTCCGCTCGGCCGCGGTCGGGTAGCTCGAGACGAACGTCGACGCCGACGACACGACGTACACGCCGAACACGAGTCCCCACACCGCGCCCGAGCGCACGGTCCGCCGGGCGGTGGTGACGAACACCGCGCGGCGCGCGTCGGCCGTCGTGACCGCGCGTTCACGCCGCATCGTCCGCCTCCGCGCCCGCGCCGCGGCCGTAGTGGGCGAGGAACAGCTCCTCGAGCGACGGCTCTCGACTCAAGAGATGGTGCACGCCGGCCGCGGCGAGCACGGTGAGCAACGGCTCGACCGACCCGTTCACCTGACAGCGCACCCGGTTGCCCTGGACGTCGAGCGCGGTGACACCGGGAACGCGGGAGAGGTCCGGCGGTGAGGCGTCGAACTCGGCGTCGATCGTGAGCGCGGAGAGGTGACGCATCTGCGCGAGGCTTCCGACCTCCACGAGCTGCCCGGCACGCAGGATCGCGACCCGGTCGCACAGCGCCTCGACCTCACTCAGGATGTGCGACGAGAGGAACACGCTCTGCCCGCGCTCGCGCGCCTCGTGCACACACCGCCGGAACGCCTGCTCCATGAGCGGGTCGAGACCGCTCGTCGGCTCGTCGAGCAGGAGCAGGTCGGCGCGCGTCATCAGGCCCGCGATGAGGATGAGCTTCTGGCGGTTGCCCTTCGAGTAGGCCCGCACCCGCTTCGACGGGTCGAAGTCGAACCGCTCGACGAGCTCGTCGCGGTAGGCGACGTCGACGCTGCCGTGCACCCGGCCCAGCAGGTGCAACACCTCGAAGCCGGTGAGCGACGGCCACAGGTTCGCCTCGCCCGGGACGTACGCGACCCGTCGATGCGCCTCGACGGGGTCGCGCTCGCAGTCGACGCCGAAGAGCTCGGCCCGACCCTTCGTCGCGCGGATGAGACCGAGGAGCAGACGGATCGTCGTCGTCTTGCCGGCGCCGTTCGGTCCCAGGTAGCCGACGACCTCGCCCTCGGCGACCTCGAGGTCGAGGTCCTGCAGGGCGACGGTGGACCCGAAGGTCTTGCCCAGCTGCTCGGTTCGGATCGCTGCGGTCATCGACGGCCTCCTCGTTCCAGAAGATTCTGGGATCCGGAGAGGCCGGCGAACAGGGACGAAGTTCCCGCGCCCCGGGTGCGACTACCGGCCGGGCACGAAGGCCCAGGCTTCGATCTCCACCAGCGCCCCGCCCGGAAGCGCCGCGACCTGCACCGTGCTGCGCGCCGGGCGGTGGTCACCGAACGTGTTCGCGTACACGGCGTTCACGGTCACGAAGTCGCCGAGGTCGGTCACGAACACGGTCGTCTTCGCGACGTCACGCAGCGACGCGCCGCAGTCGCCGAGCACCGCGGCGACGTTGGCGAGGACCTGGCGGGCCTGCGCCTCGACGCCGTCCGCCATCTTCCCGGTCGCGGGATCGAGGCCGACCTGACCCGCGAGCACGAGCCAGTCCCCGGCGCGCACCGCCGGCGAGTACGGGCCCGCGACGGGCGGTGCGCTCGGGCTGGCGACGGGTTCGACCGGCATGGGAACGCCTTTCGTTGCGTGGAGGGGTCAGCGGCGCAGGACGCGTGCGACGCGGGTGTCGCGCGCGGGAAACGTCTCGGGTCGCGTGCCTTCTACCACCGTCACCGCGTTCCACGTCGCGGCGGCGACCGCGGCGTAGACCGCGTCCGACACTGCGAGTGGCGGGCCGGCATCGTCGACGATCTCCACGTCGACGGGCGGCATGTCGCGCGCGCGGAGGATGCCGAACGAGCGGATCGTGAGGTCCTGCACGTCACCGGAATCTGGGTCGACCGCGATGCCCTCCGACAGCACCCAACCCAGCCCCATGTGCGCGGCACCGATCGCATACGAGCGCAGCGCGACCCAGTCGAGCACGTCGCCTGCGGCCACCTTCACCGCGATGCGTTCGACGCGGGCGGTCTCCGGATCGATGTCCACGCGCGCGCCTGCGAGCGCGCCCGTCGTCGCTCGCACGATGGTGTCGAGCATCACTCCCGCGTCGCGATCGCTCGCGACAACGGCCCACGGATCGACGTCTGCCGCCGCAAGCGCCCCCGCCAGGAGGACGGCGTGCTCAGCGAGGCCGGCGGCGCGCGGCTCTCTCCCGATCGGAGGCCCCGTAACCGTCCGCTCCGACCATCGGAGCGACGTCCGCAGCGGACCGGGCGATGGAGCGGGAGGCGCGCCGATCTTGAACGCGTCGATGCCACCTGCGGCGACGACACCCTCGAGCTCGACGCCGCCTTCGACCCAACGCGCGCGTGCCGCGATCGGCGGGCGCTTCGGACCGAGACGCACGACGTCTTCGCGCGACAGCACCACGCGCACCGCCCGTCCGAAGCGGTCGGCCAGGTCGCGCGCAGCCGGCGGCGCGACCGACCGCACCTTGCCCCCGAACGCGCCGCCGTTCGCGAGCGGGGTCGCCGCCTTCCCACCGGGTTCGCACCACGACGCGTCCGGCTCGAGGTACGCGGGCTCGACCCAGCTCGTCGCGAGACGGACCCCGTCGGGCCAGGGCTCGGGCAAGGGCAGCGGCGGCTTGTCCTCGACGGTCGTGCGCCGGCCCTGCACCTTCCCCGCGCGCGTGCGCGCGTCGTGCAGGGACTCGCCCACGACCCAACGCACTCCGGCGGCCTCGACGTGTTCCGCGCCGGAGCCCGGCGGCAGCGGCACCGCGACGAGCGCGTCGCGGGGCGCGGTGTCGTCGGCGAAGCCGCCCGCGCCGAGCGGCACGTCGGGCGCGACCCGTTGCGCCACGCCGCCCTCGATCGTGGAGCGCGTCGACGCGGCATCGAGATCACGCGTTTCCGTCGGCGCGGTGACCGTTCCGGCGGCGAGCGCGACGGCTTCGTGGATGGTCTGCCAACCCGTGCACCGGCACAGGTGCGCGGCGAGCGCGCGGTCGACGCTGGTGCGGTCGGTCCGACCCTTGTCGAGCAGCGCGGCCACCCGCACCAGGATCCCCGGTGTGCAGAACCCGCACTGTGAGCCACCCGTCGCGACGAACGCGTCCGCCAGCGCGTCGCGCCGCGGCGCGTCGAGGCCCTCCACGGTCGTCACGGCTCGACCGGCCACGCGCATCACGGGCGTGACGCACGCGACGCGCGGCTCGCCGTCGACCAGCACCGTGCAGCAGCCGCACTGGCCCTGCGGCGCGCATCCGTCCTTCACCGAGACGTACCCGAGGCGCTCGCGCAGTACGACGAGCAGCGACTCGCCCGGCTCGACGTCGAGCTCGACCGGCGCGTCGTTGCACGTGAATGCGAGCCGCTCCGCCATCACGGCCACACTACGAACTGGCGGACTCAGCGGAGGAAGCGCACCGTCCGTGTGGATGTCAGGGCCGGTCTTCGGCTCTCACGTCCACACGAAGGCTTACGAGAACGACTGGCCGCAACCGCAGCTGCGGGTCGCGTTCGGGTTGTTGATGGCGAACCCGGCGCCCTGCAGCCCGTCGCGGTAGTCGAGCGATGCACCCTTCAGGTGCTGGATGCTCGCCGGGTCGATCACGACCTTCACGCCGCTCCACTCCGAGACGGTGTCGTCGGCGGCGACGTCGGTGTCGAAGAACATCTCGTAGCTGAAGCCCGAGCAGCCGCCCGGCCGCACCGCGACCCGCAGCGCCAATTGGTCCGCGTGCTCCTCGGCCGCCATCAGGTCCTTGACCTTGACCGCGGCGGCGTCGGTCAGCGTGAACAGCGCTCCGGCGTCGGTGACGGTGAACATGGACGCTCCTCCGGGAAGACTCACTCGGTGACCTCAGGATACCCAGCGCCGACCACGACATGGCACGGCTCGTGGTCGTACAACGTCGAGAACTCCTCGACACTTCCCCCGCCGACTTGATCGACAACCCCTTCGCAGAGCCCGCGGTGCAGGTTGCACACCAGCTCGGGGTAGGCCTCGGCGAGCTCACGGAACGGGCAGTGCAGGAAGTCGATGCGCACCGCGGGGGCCACGCTCGAGGCCTCGTCGACCGCGGGGTCGAAGCCAAGACGGGTGAGCTCGGTCTGCAGCGCGCGCAGGCAGCTGCGGGTCCGGGTGCGCTTCGCCGCCTCTTTGCCCCACGCGAAGCCGGTGTCGGCGGCGTCGTCGGACACCGCGCCGACCCGCTCCGCGAGCGCCGCGAGCAGCCCGGCGAGCAGTGCATGCGCCGGCGGATCGAACCCGAGGCCCGGAGCGCCGGGCGCGAGCGAGTAGCGGTGCTGCGGCCGTCCGACCGTGCCGCGGTGCACGGCCTCGACGTCGACCAGGCCCGCCTCGCGGAGCCGCTCCAGGTGGAGACGCACGGTGTTGGCGTGCAGGCCGAGGCGCTCGGCGAGCTCGGCGGCCGAGAGCGGCGCGGTCGCGGCGGCCAGCTCACGGTACATCGAATAGCGCGTCTCGTCGCCGAGGGCCTTCAAGACCTCTAAATCCATGTCTTCTCGCTCGCTCCCTCGCCGGGCGGCTCCGGCGTCCCCCCGGGTGACCGCGTCGTTCGCTCGCTGGCGAGCGCCTCGCTCCTTCGTCGCTCCGGCGCCGCGGCGTCTGCTCCGGCGGCCGCACTGTTCAGCGCTCGGGCCCGCGTGACACCCATCGGGGGCCGTGACCTTGACGGTACCTGCCTTCGGGGCATATTTTCAAGGGCGCCGCTGTATTTATTGCTGCGCGCGGCCCTCACGCGGGTCGTGCCACGTGCGGCGAAGTCGAGCCCGTATGCCCCCCGAGCCACTCCACATCGACCCGAACGACCCGGAGGCCCCGGTCCACCGGACCGACGCGCCCGCGCCCTCCCCCGAGGCCGTGCGCGAGGCGCTGCGGGGCGTGGTCGATCCCGAGCTCCACGCCGACGTGATCGAGCTCGACATGGTGCGCGACGTGCACGTCGACGACCGCGGTGCGGTCTCCATCGGCGTGGCGTTGACCACCCTCGGGTGCCCGCTGCGCGGCCAGATCAAGGCCGAGGTGGCGTCGAAGGTCGGCGCGATGCCCGGCGTCACCGCGGTCACCGTCGACTACAGCGAGATGACCCAGGACCAGAAGCGCGCGGTCATGCAGCGGGCCCGCTGGAACGCGCGGCAGGCCGCGCCGCCCACCGAGGTCTCCCCCACCACGCGCGTCGTCGCGGTGGCGAGCGGCAAGGGCGGCGTGGGCAAGTCCTCGGTGACCGCGAACCTGGCGACGGCGCTGGCGGCACAGGGACTGACCGTCGGTGTGCTCGATGCCGACGTGTGGGGGTTCTCGGTGCCGCGCATGCTCGGCCTCGACGGACGTCTCGGCGGCACCGACGGGAAGATCCGCCCGCAGGAGGTCGTCGTCCCGAGCGCGGAGCCGGGCGGCAGCGCGGGCCGGCTCAAGGTCGTCTCGATGGGTCTGCTCGTCGACGACGAGGGCACCGCGCTGATGTGGCGCGGGCTGATCCTCGCCAAGGCGGTCGAGGAGTTCCTGGTCAAGGTGCGTTGGGGCGAGCTCGACTACCTGCTCGTCGACATGCCGCCCGGGACCGGCGACATCCAGATGGCGCTGGCCCGGCTGCTCCCCCAGGCGGAGATGCTCGTCGTCACCACGCCCGCCCAGGCCGCGCAGAAGGTCGCGGTGCGTGTGGCCGACATGGCGCACCGCTCCTACATGCGCGTGGTCGGCGTCGTCGAGAACATGAGCGCGTTCGTGACACCGAGCGGCGAGTCGTTCGCGGTGTTCGGAGAGGGCGGCGGCGACGCGCTCGCGCGCGACATCGACGCGCCGCTGCTCGGCGAGATCCCGCTCGAGCCGTCGGTGTCCGAAGGTGGCGACCGCGGCCGGCCGGTCGTCAGCAGCGCGCCCGACAGCCCCGCCGCGGCCGCGTTTCGCCGGCTCGCGTCGCGGATCGCGACCGAGGTGCTGCCGCCGATCGAGATGGCCGGGTGCACCGCTCGGTTGCTCGACACGGTCGAGGCGACGGCGTCCGCCAAGCGCGCCGCCCGCTGACGGGCCTTTCGTCCCTCCCAAAGGTGTCCTTCGCCGGGCAAGTCCGGGCGGGGTCGTGACGTTGGAACTCGCGGACGTCGACGCGGGAGGCGAGCCATGGGCGAATCCGCGAGCACCACGCTGGAGAAGCTGCGCGGTCCGACGCGCGCGCTGCGGGCCGTGATCCCCGGTGTGTACAAGGGCTTCGGGCAGATGCACGACGCGGCCCTCGCCGACGGCGCGCTCGACCGCACCACCAAGGAGCTGATCGCGCTCACGATCGCGGTCGTGAAGGGCTGCGACGGCTGCATGGGCTATCACGCGAAGGCGCTCGCGAAGCTCGGCGCGACGCGTGAGCAGGTCGCGGAGGCGATCGGCGTCGCGGTCGTGATGGACGGCGGCCCCGCGGCGAGCGGGCACGGCCCCGAGGCCTACGCCGCGTTCTGTGAGTTCGACGACCAGGAGCACCCCGACCGCACCTGAGCACTCCGGAGTCGATTCACCCCGCTCGGGCAAGGAAATCGACTTCAGACGTCAGGCGAGCTTCCAGATCGAGCGGGTGTCGCGGCCCGACACCTTGCCTGCCGCGCGGAGCTTGAGCAGGTGCGCGTACATCTGGTTGCCGGCCATCTCCTCGAGCTCCGGCATCACGTCGGGGTAGAGCTTCCCGACGAGGTCGCGGATGCGCGCCGGCCCGTCGCCGAGCTGGGCGAGGATCTGGCGCTCGCGCAGACGGCGGTGCTGGAGGTACTCGTCGAGCTTGGCGCGCGGCTCGTCGATCACCTCGCCGTGTCCGGGACAGATGCGCGAGAGCCGCAGCTTGCGCAGCCGTTCGAGCGTCGCGAAGTACTGGACCATGTCGCCGCCACGCGCCGGGTTCACGACGCTCGTCGTGCCGTTCAGCACGGTGTCACCAGTGAAGAGGACGCGCTCCTCCTCGAGCAGCAGACACAGGCTGTCGGGTGAGTGGCCCGGCGTGTGCAGCACCTCGAGGCCCCACTCGGTGCCCTCGATGACGTCGCCCTCGCCGACGGTACGGTCGACGTGGACCACTGGCTCGTCCTCCTTCGCACCGGGTCCGGGCTTGGTGCTGTACGCGACGACCTCCGCGCCGGTCGCCTCGACGAGTCGCGTCGTGGCGGGCACGTGATCGGGGTGGCTGTGCGTGAGGACGACCCAGCGGACGCGCTCACGCATCGACGCGCCGACGATCGCGTCGACGTGGTCGGCGACGTCCGGACCGGGATCGATCACCGCGACCTCGTCGATTCCGACGAGATACGTGTTGGTCCCCGGGCCGGTCATCGGACCGGGGTTGGGTGCGACGATGCGACGCACCAGCGGCGACAACGCGCTCGGGACGCCCGGCGTCATGTCCGGCATCAGGCCGTCTCCTCGCGCGGTTCCGGGGCACGCGTCATCACGTCGGCGATGCGCGCCGGGTCGACCGAGCCCTCGGGTGGGTCGTGGGCCTCGTCGAACCCGGGGTCGCCCGGCAGCAGCAACCGGATCCCGCTCTCGTCCTCGACGATGCGCGGCTGGGTCACCGCGACGTCGGACGCCTCGCGCACGTAGTCGACGAGCGACGCCGCGGTGTCGAAGCGCGTGAGCACCTCGAGGTTCTTGAACGTCGGGAAGATCAGCTCCAGCTCGCCCCGTCGCGACCGCTCGATCGCGTCCGCGGGCCGGATCCACGTCGACGCGATCGCCTCGACGTCGTCGTGCAGGTACGCGTGACCGTCGGGCGCCTCGGCCACGAAGAACCACGTGTCGTACCGGCGGGGCATGCCGACCGGCGTGATCCAGTGGGAGAACACGTGCAGCGCGGTGACGTCGAGCACGAGGTCCTCGTCGGCGAGGAGGTCGACGAAGCGGAGGTCGTGGCGGTTCAACGCGTCGCGTGCCCGCTCGAAGCGTGCCGCGTCGTCGAGGTCGGTGAGGTCGAGCGGCTTCGGGTCGTCGCGCCGGCGCGCGAGGAGCACGCCGGCCTCCTCGAAGCTCTCGCGGATGGCGGCCACCCAGAACCCGAGCCCGCCTTCGCCGCGGCCCAGCAGCCGGCTCGCCGACGCGTCGTCGCGACCCGGTGCACGCGCCTCGACCTCGGCCAGCCGGTCGTCGGGGTCGACCGCGCCGCCCGGGAACACGTACGCGCCCCCGACGAAGTCGGACCTGAGGTTCCGCCGCAACATGAAGACGTGCAGGTCCGGGGCATCGCGAACGAGCATCACCGTCGCTGCATCGCGAGGAGTCACCATCGCGGCGCCCGGGATCGACTCGATATCCCGCATGACCGCATACGGGAATTGTACGTGCTCCGGCAGCGATCTCCGTCGGGCGCGGTCAAACCGTTCGTGGGCCTACGCTCCCGACGTGGTGCCGGACCCCCGCCGTTCGCTTCCCGCCGTCGAGCGGGTGCTCCATGAGCTCGGTCCGGTGACGGATCTCCCGCATGCGCTCGTGGCCGACACGGCACGGGACGCGGTGGCCGCGGCCCGCGACCGCCTGGACGGTGGCGAGGCGGTCGACGCCGAGGCCGTGGTCGCCGACGCCCGCATGCGCCTCGCGCGGGCCCGCGACGCGATGCTGCGACCGGTCGTCAACGCCACCGGCGTGCTGCTGCACACGAACCTCGGGCGCGCGCCGCTCGGCGCCGATGCGCTCGGCGCCGCAGCCGCGATCGGGCGCGGGTACTCGAACCTCGAGTACCGGCTCGACCTCGGAAGCCGCGGCTCGCGCCACGAGCACGCGGGGGCGCTGCTCGCCCGGGCGGTCGGGGCCGAGGCGGGCGTCGTCGTCAACAACAACGCGGCCGCGGTGCTCCTCGTCCTCGCCGCGCTCGCCCGCGGGCGCTCCGTCGTCGTGTCGCGCGGCGAACTGGTCGAGATCGGCGGCGGGTTCCGCGTTCCGGAGATCATGAGCGAGTCCGGGTGCCGGCTGGTCGAGGTCGGCACCACGAACCGGACGCGCGTGGCCGACTATGCGCGCTCCGTCGACGACGACACCGCGCTCGTCCTCAAGGTGCACGCGTCCAACTACCGCATGGTCGGCTTCGTCGAACAGGCGACGATCGAGGAGCTTGCGGCGCTCGGGCCGCCGGTCGTGCTCGACGCGGGGTCGGGGCTGCTCGACGACACGACGCCGTGGCTCGCGCACCGACCCGCGTGGCTGGCCGACGAGCCGGGCGTTCGTCAGGCGCTCGACGCGGGCGCGGCGTTGGTGACGTTCTCGGGCGACAAGCTGCTCGGCGGTCCGCAGGCGGGTGTGATCGTCGGCCGGGCCGCGCTCGTCGCGCGCGTGGTCCGCCACCCGCTCGCGCGTGCGGTGCGGGCCGACAAGCTGACGCTCGCCACGATGCAGTCGGTGGCCCTCGCGTACCTGGCGGGCGACGGCGACGCGATCCCACTGTGGCGCGCCGCCTCGCGACCCGTCGACGAGCTGCGTGCGCGGGCCGAGAGCATCGCGGCCCGCATACCGGGCGCGAAGGTCGTCGACACGGACGCGGCCGCGGGCGGTGGGTCGCTGCCCGGGCTCGTGATCCCGTCGGTCGGCGTCGCGGTCGAGGTTCGCGGCGTCGACGGCGCGCTGCGACGGCTGCGCGGGCACGCCGTGGTGGCGCGGGCGCGCGGCGGCGCGGTCGTCTGCGACCTCCGCTCCATGTCGCCCGACGACGACGAGCAGGTCGCGGCGGCCTTGCACGCGGTGATCGCGGGGTCTGCGTGACCCGATGACGGGGCGCAGCGCGACGATGCGCACCGTCGCGACGGCGGGCCACGTCGATCACGGGAAGTCGTCGCTCGTGCTCGCGCTGACGGGCACCGATCCCGACCGGTTCCCGGAGGAGAAGGCGCGCGGGCTCACGATCGACCTCGGCTTCGCGTTCACGACGCTGCCATCGGGCACCGAGATCGGCTTCGTCGACGTGCCCGGCCACGTCCGCTTCATCAAGAACATGCTCGCGGGCGTGGGCGCGGTGGACGTCGCGATGCTCGTCGTCGCAGCGAACGAGGGCTGGATGCCCCAGAGCGAGGAGCACCTGCGGATCCTCGAGCTGCTCGGCGTGCGCCACGGATTCACCGCGCTCACCAAGGCCGACATGGTCGACGAGGAGACGGTCGAGATCGCGCGGCTCGAGCTCGACGAGCACCTCGCCGGGACGCCCTTCGCCGACATCGTCACCGTCGACTCGCGTAGCGGACGGGGGCTCGACGACGTGCGCGCCGAGCTGGACCGTGTCCTCGCCGCGGTTCCGCCCGCGGCCGACCGCGCGCGACCACGACTCTGGGTCGACCGGGTGTTCGCGGCGAAGGGCGCGGGGACGGTGGTCACCGGCACCCTCGTCGGGGGCACGCTCGGCCTCGACGACGAGGTCGTGGTGGTGCCGTCCGAGCGGCGCGCGCGCGTGCGTGGCGTCGAGTCGCGTCATCAGAAGCTCGACCGCGCCGGCCCCGGTGC
>DATBEZ010000028.1:0-14609 GCA_036558745.1 Acidimicrobiia bacterium | reverse complement strand
GCGATCTCGGAACGGCGGGCGCCCGCAATCGCCGCCAATCGGAGAGCGAGACCCGCGGCCGGATCGATCGACTCGGCAGCCGCGATCACGGCCCGGACGTCGTCGACCGTCATCGACTCTCGGGGGTGACGCTTTCCATGACGCAACCTCGCCGCCGCGGCGACGTTCGTACCGACCCAACCCCACCGCACCGCCTGCGCGAGCGCAGCGCGCAACGCGGCGTGCCGGCACCGGATCGCGGACTCGCCCACGTGGAGGCGACGCATTCGCGAGTGCCAACGCTCGACGTCAGCGACGCTGAGTCGCGCGATCGCGACGCGGCCGATCGGATCCTCAGCGACGAAGGCAGCTCGGCTCGCGTAGTCGCGCTTCGACGCCGCGGACCAGACGCCGTCGTTCACGTCGCGCCACGCGTCCAGCACGTCGGACACCGTGCGTCCGGCAGCGGTGGACGTCGGCTGCGACTCGAGCTGCGCGGCGACACGTTTGGCGTCGCGCTTCGTGCCCCGGACGGTCTTGCTGACCTGGGTCGGCCGGCCGTTCGCGTCGCGTCCCGTGAAGACCCGGATCTCCCACACCCCCGGGCTGCGCTCGCGCACCGTCGCCACGGCCGGGACCGTAGCAGTTGTAGGGATGAGTAGGGATACGGGGCCAATTCGCGGCCCCGACCGCCGACCCCGAGATCAGGGAATGTGCACGCCAGAGATGGCGCGGGCGACGACCAACCGCTGGATCTCCGAGGTGCCTTCGAAGATCGTGTAGATCTTCGAGTCGCGGTGCCACCGCTCGACCGGGAACTCGCGGATGTAGCCGTAGCCGCCGAGGATCTGGATCGCCTGCTCGGTGGCCCACACCGCGACCTCACCGGCCTTGAGCTTGCTCATCGAGCCCTCGCCGGCCTCGAACGTCTTGCCGTTGCGCGCCATCCAGCACGCGCGCCACACGAGCATGCGCGCGGCGTCGATCTCCATGCGCATGTCGGCGAGCTTGAACGCGATCCCCTGCTTCTCGATGATCGGAGTACCGAACGCGACACGCGTCTTCGCGTAGTCGAGCGCGTACTCGTAGGCCGCGCGCGCGATGCCGAGCGCCTGCGCGCCGACGAGCGGACGGCTGGCCTCGAACGTGCTCATCGCGGCCTGCACGCGCGAGCTCTTGCCCTCGCGGGCGCGGGCGAGACGCTCGTCGAGCTTCTCCTTGCCGCCGAGCAGGCAGCTGCCCGGGACGCGCACGTCGTCGAGCACGACCTCGGCCGTGTGGCTGGCGCGGATGCCCATCTTCTGGAACTTCTGACCCATGCGCAGGCCCGGCGTCCCCGGCGGCACGACGAAGCTCGCGTGACCGCGCGCCCGCAGCTCGGGCTCCACCGCCGCGACGATGACGTGGACGTTCGGCACCTTGTCGATGCCGCCGTTGGTGATCCACGTCTTCGTGCCGTTGAGGACCCACTCGTCCTTGGCCTCGTCGTACACCGCACGCGTGCGCAGCGAGCTCACGTCGCTGCCCGCGTCGGGCTCGCTCACCGCGAACGCAGACACGTGCAGGTCCTCGGGCGTCCCGAAGCACTGCGGCACCCACTCCGCGATCTGCTCGGGCGTCCCGTTGCCGACGATGCCCGACACGCCGAGCACGGTCCCGAAGATCGCGAGCGCGATGCCCGCGTCACCCCACGTCGCCTCTTCGAACACGAGCGGCAGCGTGAGCCCGGTCGGGTCGGAGAACGCGTTGGCGATGAACTCCCAGGAGTACAGGCCGATGTTGGCCGCCTCCTGGATGATCGGCCACGGCGTCTCCTCGCGCTCGTCCCACTCGTGGGCGGCGGGCCGGATCACCTGGTCCGCGAAGTCGTGGACCCACTTCTGGATCTGGAGCTGGTCCTCGTTGAGCTCGAGTGAGAAGTCGGACATCTCGTTTCCTCCGCGAGCGCCGGACGCGGTGCGTCCGTCGGCACGACCTGATCGGGGGCCGCTGTCGTCCGGCCCATGTTACTCGCCGGTAACCACCCTACCCCCGCCGACGGGGGATACACGGGCAGGAAGGTACCTTCGGGGTGTGACCCGCGTCCTCGGAATCGGCGCGGTTCTGCCCGGCCGGACGGGCGTTCTCACCTACTGACCAGCGGGATCGGCACCAGGAAATCGGGCCGGGGCCGTGCGAGGCGCGCGCGACCATGGCTCGTGCTCCAAGCCCGAGAGCTGGCCGTCGAGGTCGGCGGCCGCACCACGCTGGCCGCGGCGTCGTTCAGCCTGCGGCCCGGCGACAAGGTCGGGCTCGTGGGGCGCAACGGCGCGGGCAAGACCAGCCTGCTGCGGGTGCTCGCCGGCGAGGCCGATCCGGACTCGGGGCTCGTGCTGCGCAGCGACGCGTTCGGCTACCTCCCCCAAGACCCGCGCCCGCGGGGCGTGTCGCCCGACACGCACGCGGTGAGCCACATCCTGTCGGGACGCGGCCTCGACGAGGCCGGGCGCCGGCTCGAGCGGCTGCACCAGCGCATGAGCGACGAGCCGTCGGAGCGCAACGTCGCGCGCTTCACCCGCGCCGAGGAGGAGTACCGCGTCGCCGGCGGGTACGCGGCCGACGCGGAGGCGCGCCGCCTCGCGCACGGACTCGGCCTGCCCGACGACCGTCTCGACCTCGCGCTCAAGGCACTGTCGGGTGGCGAGCGTCGACGGGTCGAGCTCGCGCGCATCCTCTTCGCCGGCGGCGATCTGCTGCTCCTCGACGAGCCGACGAACCACCTCGACGTCGACGCCAAGCGTTGGCTGATGACCTTCCTGCGCTCGTACCGGGGCGCGCTGCTCGTCATCAGCCACGACCTCGACCTCCTCGACGAGTCGATCACGCGCGTGCTCCATCTCGACGAGGGCACGCTCGTCGAGTACCGCGGGACGTACTCGCAGTACCTCGAGGCGCGCGCGGCCGACGAGGAACGGCAACGCCGACTCGCAGCGCGCCAGGAAGCCGAGATCAACCGGCTCGAGCGCCTCGCCGACAGCATGCGCGGTCAGACCGAGAAGCGGGCCCGCACCGCGAAGACGCTCGACCGGCGCGCCGAGCGCATGCGCGCGGAGATGCACGGCGGGACCAAGCCTGCGACCCGGCGTGGCGCGAAGCGTCAGTCGTTCCGGTTTCCCGATCCGCCGCACGCGGGTCGGGTCGTCCTCGACGTGCGCGACCTGACCAAGGGCTACGGCGGTCCGCCCGTGTTCGAGGACGTCACCTTCGACGTCGGGCGCGGCGAGCGGCTGCTCGTCATGGGGCTCAACGGCGCGGGCAAGACGACGCTCATGCGCATCCTCGCCGGTCGCGCCGGGCCGGACGCCGGCAACGTGGTGGCCGGGCACGGCGCGTCGGTCGGCTACTACGCCCAGGAGCACGAAGGGATCGTCGCGGGCCGCGACGTCCTGACCCACATGCGCGAGCAGACGCGCGCCGGCGACGTCGTCCTGCGCGGGATCCTCGGCGCGTTCGGCCTGAGCGGTGACATCGCGTTCCAGGACGCAGGCACGCTCTCGGGCGGAGAGAAGACCAAGCTCGCGCTCGCGCAGCTCGTCACCGGCACGCACAACGTGCTGCTGCTCGACGAGCCCACGAACAACCTCGATCCCCCCTCGCGCGACGCGATCGGGGACGCGCTGGCCCGCTGGCCCGGCGCGATCGTGCTCGTGAGCCACGACGCCGCGTTCGTCGAACGCCTCGATCCGCACCGGGTGCTGCTCATGCCCGACGGCGACCTCGACTACTGGTCCGAGGACCTGCTCGATCTCGTCTCCTTGGCGTGACGGCCACCGGCGCGCCTGACGGCGCGTGTCGCCACGGCGTAGGTTGCCGGGCATCCCGAGCGATGGAAGGGGGTGCGCCGTGAACCGTCGCTGAACCGCGAGCGTCGTCGCCCGGTCGGGCGAGTCTGGCCGCACCCCGCATCGCGCGCTGCGGCCGTAAGAAGGCCGTACGCGTGCGGACGGAGCGGGAGCTCCGCCGTGCGCAGCCCTCCGAGCGAGAGCGGAGGGAGCCATGGATTCGGGACCGCAGGAGGGATCTGCAATGCAGCCGCTCGACGCGCTCACGCGCGTGATCGACGAAGTCGTCGCGCCCAACGCCGACGACGTCGACCGCAACGGGACGTTTCCGCGCGCCGCCATCGACGCGCTCGGCACGGCCGGCATCCTCGGCCTGATGTCGGCGAGCGACGTCGGCGGGGCCGGGCTCGGGCTCGACACCGCGGCCGAGGTCGTCCAGCGCATCGGGTCGGAGTGTGCGTCGACCGCGATGGTCGTGATGATGCACTACGCCGCCGTCGCCGCGATCGACGCCCACGGCCCCCGCGACACGCGCGAGGCGATCGCCGCGGGTCGCCACCTCTCCACGCTGGCGTTCTCCGAGGTGGGCAGTCGCAGTCACTTCTGGTCCCCCGTCGGCACCGCGACCTCCGACGACGGCTCCGTGCTGCTGAACGGCAAGAAGAGCTGGGTGACGTCCGCAGGCGAGGCCGACAGCTACGTGTGGTCGAGCCGGCCGCTTGCCGCCGACGGTCCGATGACGTTGTGGTTGGTGCCGTCGGACGCGCGCGGGCTCTCGGTCACGGGGCCCTTCGACGGCCTCGGACTGCGCGGCAACGCGTCGCGCCCCGTGACCGGTACCGACGTGCGCGTCCCGCAGACCGCGATCCTTGGCCCCGACGGTCAGGGCCTGGACCTCGCGCTGCAGGTCGTGCTCCCGGTGTTCCTCGTGCTGAATGCGTCCGCGAGCATCGGCATCATGCGCGCCGTCGTGGACCAGGCAACCCGTCACCTCACGTCGACCCGCTTCGAGCACCGCGACGAGAGCCTGGCCCAGCAGACGCTGCCGCGCGTCGACCTCGCGCGGATGCAGCTGCAGACCGATGCGGTGGCGACGCTGGTCGGCGACGCGCTCGCCGCGGCCGGCGCCGGGCGTGAGGACGCGATGCTGCGCGTGCTCGAGGTCAAGGCGGCCGCGGCCGAGGCCGCCGTCGACGTCACCGATCTCGCGCTGCGGGTCTGCGGGGGCGCCGCGTTCCGCAAGGAGCTCGGCATCGAGCGCCGTTTCCGCGACGCGCGCGCGGCACGAGTCATGGCGCCGACCACGGAGGCGCTGCTCGATTTCGTCGGCCGTGCGCTCACCGGGTTGGCGTTGTTGGACGAGGTGAACGCATGAGCGCGGTCGTCATGGGCGCCGTCGCGTACGACCCGAAGGTCGTCACGATCTGGGACGGCTTCCGGC
Organism: Acidimicrobiia bacterium; assembly: GCA_036558745.1. Lineage (GTDB taxonomy): Bacteria > Actinomycetota > Acidimicrobiia > IMCC26256 > JAMXLJ01 > JAMXLJ01. The sequence goes on along the minus strand of DATBEZ010000028.1, from coordinate 9,368 downwards.
GCTGGTTCCGCGACCACGACCTCGACTTCGACTACGTCCTCTACTCCAACTACGAGCGTCAGGCCGAGGAGCTGGTCGCGGGGCGCGTCGACGCGGCATGGAACTCGCCGCTCGCGTGGGTGCGCACCGACCGGTTGGCCCGCAGCGCAGGCCGCAAGGCCCACGCGCTCACGATGCGCGACACCGACCGCGACCTCAGCTCGGTCGTGATCGTGCGGGACGACTCACCGATCCGGTCGGTGAACGACCTGCGCGGCACGGTGATCGGCACGGGCGCGGTCGACTCGCCCCAGGCGACGCTCATCCCGCTGTCGTACCTACGCGCCAACGGGCTCGCACCCGGCCGCGACGTGACGGTCCGCCGCTTCGACATCGGCGTCGGGTTGCACGGCGACCACATCGGAGGTGAGCGCGACGCGGCGCGCGCACTCGTCGCCGGTGACGTCGACGCCGCGTGCGTCATCGACGGCAACCACCTCGCGTTCGCGAACGAGGGCACGTTGCCGAGGGGGTCCACCCGCATCGTCGGTCGCACCGCGCTCTACGACCATTGCAACATGACCGTGCTCGAGCCCGACGAGCCCGCGGTCGCGCAGTTCGGGGGATTGTTGCGTTCGATGTCGTACGCCGACGCGGCGGTGCGGCCGCTGCTCGACCTGGAAGGGCTGAAACAGTGGGAGGCGGGGCGCGTCTCCGGGTACGACGCGCTCACGACGGCCGTCGACGAAACCGGGTTCTACGACGCGGACGGCGATGTCACCGCAGCCGATTATCGACCTTGACGCGCTCGGCTTCGACCGGGGCGCGCACCTCCTCGTCGAACATGTTCTCGGACCGCTGGCACCGGGTGACCGGCTGACGGTCCGCGGGCACGACCCCGCGCTCACGGTGCACCTGCGCGCCTGGGCGCGCCGCGAAGGTCACGGCTTCGAGGAGCCCGCGACCGTCGTCAAGGGGCGCGCGGGTGTCGACCGGCTCACGGGCGCGGTGCGTGCCGGCGGAGCCGATCCGTCGGAGATCGTGGCGCGGCCCGGTTCGACCTGGGGTCTCGCGGCTCGCGGCGCGCTCGTGGAAGCGGGCGGACCCGAGCTGCACTTCGAGCTCGACCGAGCCGACGTCGTGTGGGCCGACCTCGTGCCGCGCCTGTACGCGCAGGCCCTCGCCGCCCAGTGGGACCCGGCGACCTCGATCGACTGGGACGCCCCCGTCGACCTTCCCGACGACGTCGAAGCCGCAGTCGTCCAGGTGATGACGTACCTGGTCGAGAACGAGCAGGCCGCGCTGGTGGTGCCGGCGCGCTTCGTCGGCCGTATCCACCCGCACTTCCGCGAGGTGATGCAGCTCCTCGCGGTCCAGGTGGCCGACGAGGCCCGCCACGTCGAGGTGTTCACGCGGCGGGCGCGGTTGCGCGGTGGCCCGCTCGGCGTGTCGGGCGCGGGCGGGCGCGCGTCACTCACGACACTCCTCGAGGAGCCCGACTTCTCGCTCGCGACGTTCCTGCTCTCCGTCCTCGGCGAAGGCACCTTCCTCGACCTGCTCGGGTTCCTCGAACGGCACGCGCCCGATCCGGTCACCAGGCAGATCGCGCACCTCGCCTTGACCGACGAGGCCCGTCACGTCGCCTTCGGCGTCGCCCACGTCGCCCACCACGCGCAGACCGATCCCGCGCTGCTCGGTCGTCTGCGACTCGCCGTGGAACGACGGCACGCCGCGCTCGCTCAGACGTCGGGGCTCAATCGCGACGTGTTCGACGCGCTCGTCGTGCTCGCGGCGGGCGCGTGGGAACCCGACGCGATCGCGCGCGGCTACGCACGCGTCCAGGAGCTCCAGCGCGACATGGACGAGGGACGTCGCGGCCGCCTGGCCCGTCTGGGCTTCGCACCCGACGAGGCCGCCGAGCTCTCGTCCCTCCACACCCGCAACTTCATGTAGCGCCCCTACCCCATCCTGCGCTGCTACGGGGCGAGGCAGGGGGTGGTGCCGCAGACGTCGACGACGGTGCCGTTGGTGCGCAGGAACTCCGACTTCTGCTCGCGCGCGGACGGCTGGCTGCGGGGCTTCTCGTGCGGGTCGGGACCGAACACCGAGTCGGGCTCGGGCGGCAGGTTGGCGTCGGGCGGCGCCTTGTTGCCGCTGTCCCAGACGACGAGCGCGGAGCCGTTGTACGGGAACGACGGGATCGGCGCGATGCCCCAGAACGGCACCACCGCGGTGTCACGTCCCGGCGCGAGCGCGGGCGTGCGCAGCTTCGCGCCGATCGTGCGCGCCTCCACCTCCGTCGCGATGTTCGCGACCTGATGATCGCCGAACGCCATGTGCAACAGCACCGTGTGCGCGGGCGTGTTCGGGTACGGGTTCGTGGTCATGTGCTCGGCGTAGCCGTCGGCCTCGGCCCGGTCCCAGAGCATCTGGACGATCGAGAAGTCGAGCATGCGGTCGAGCTCGTCGGGATACGACGGCACGAGGATCGCCTTGTACGTGTCGAAGTCGACGCTGCGTTGCAGCAGGGTGCTGTAGTCCATGCCGGGAACGCCGAGCACCGCTCGGGTCCATTCGTTCGACACGGCCGTGACCGCGCCGCCGAGGATCCCGCCCTGGCTGTTGCCGTCGTAGAACACGTCGCTCGTGTCGATCACCGGTGTGTGCGCGGCGCCGGCCTGGAACGCGACGTTCGAGTCGAGGCCCTGGGGCGCGCGCATGAGGCGGGCGAGGAACAGGAAGTTCAAGAAGCCCTGCTGGGTGCGGTCGGCGAGCTTGGGGAAGTTCGAGAAGTCGGTGAGGGCCAGGGCGGCCGTGCCGACATCCTCGTCGGAGAAGCCCGCCCACTTCGTCGCGCAGAACACGAAGTCGTGCTCGTTGGACATCGCCTCGACGTTGCCCGCGTTGACCTCGTCGTTGCTGCCGAGCAGGCCGTGGCCGTAGACACCGGCGCGACCGGGCCGGACGGGATCGTTGCCGTCCGTGGTCGTGGCGCGCGGGATGTTGCAGATGAACCCGGCCGTGAACGTGCCGTTGCGCTGCGGGAGACCGTTCGGACCCGTGTTGAACACGGAGCCGGGCGCACCGGTCCCGGTGAGGTAGTTCGGCACCTGGAACGTGCCGGTGACGCGCCGGAAGATGTTCGTGTCGACGTTGTCCTGCACGTTGGTCACGGTGAACGCCGGCGCGCCGTTGCCGATCGTGGAGAAGGCGTCGTCACGGATGTGCAGCATGCGCTCGGAGAGGTTCCGCTCGCTCGCGACGGTGAAGTCCCACGCGAGGTACAACGAGGCGCGCGCGACGCCTGCGTGCGTGAGGGAACGGAAGATCGACTCCATGTGGGGACGCCGGCCCTCGATGACCGGGCTGAACGTGGGGATCGCGTCGCGGTACACGCGGAAGCCACGACCCGCCGGGATCGACGCGCCGTTCCCGTCCCGCAGGTCGCGCAGCGCCACGACGTAGCGGTGTCCCTCGGTGAGGTTCTTCGCGGGACGGATGATGAGCATGCGCACGTTGGCCGGCGAAGCCTGTGCGTCGAGCTCGGCGAAGAACGGCCAGCGCTGCCCGGTGTCGGCGTCGAGCAGGACGATCGGCTGGTTCGGGTCGAGGGAGCGACCGATGTCGGTGATCGGTGCCGCGCCCGTCTTCGCGAGGTCGAGGTTCGGGACGTAGGCGAGGATCGCCGAGCCGGGGCTGAAGCCGTCGTTGCGGTTCCACTCGGTCGGGTCGATGTGCACGCCCTTGTTGTTGGCGGGCATCGACGCGGCGTCGAAGTTGACGCGGCGCCCCGTGTCGGTCGTGCCGTCGGCCACCGTGAAGTAGTCGTTCGGGAACGGGAGCAGGCACTTCGCCGGGTCGAGCACGTCACAGCGTGACGCGGCCGTGAGGTCGAGCGCGGGTTCCCACGAGAAGGTCGCGAACGCGTGATCGCGAGGAAGCACGGCCTGCCCGGTCTTCGCCGCGGTGGCCTCGATCGTGGTCAGCCCCGCCGTCAGATCGGTCGCGTGGAGCATGGTGGTCGCGAGCATGCCGTTGCGGGACAGGCGCGCGGTGAGGTCCTCGATGCGGCTCAAACCCGGTCGTCCACTGGTCACGCGGACGCGCAAGGTGGCGGGGTCGAGCGGAGGGTCGACCCGGATCGTGAGCGGGACGGTGCCCGACGGGTCGGCCTGCGTGCGGTCGAAGGGCGCGAGGACGTGCACGCGCGCGGCCGGACCCGTGTGCGGGATCGCGCGACTCGTGATGAACGCGCACCCCGTCGCGAGCATGCTCAACGCGAACGCGATCGCAATGAACCGTCGCATCGTTCCCCCCCATCCGACACGGACGACCGACCCTACGGTGACGGCTCCGTCAGGGTCAACGCGCGACCCCGAGAAGGGGCAGGACCAGGTCGAGCCCGCGCGCTCCGCCCGGCGTCGCGATCGGCAGGAGCAGGACGCGCAGACCGGCGTTGATCGCGCCGCCGTCGGTCAGCGCGTTGTCGCCGACCATCAGCGTCTCGGACGGCTCGACGCCGAGCTCGGCGCACGCCGTGAGGAACAGATGAGGGGTCGGCTTGGCCGCGCCGTGCTCGTAGGACAGGACGACCGACCCGAACAGGTCGAGCCAGCCATGGCGGGTGAGCACAGCGCGGTAGTCCCAGCCGGTGTCGCTCACGATGCCCATCGGAACGCCGGCCGCGTGCAAGGTCTTCAGCGTCGACTCGGTGTCGGTGTACGCGATCCAGCGGTCGGGGTCCGCTTCCCGGTCGTAGAGCGCGCCGGACAAGCCGTCGACGAACACGTCGGCCGCGCTGTAGAGCGCGGTCCAGTGCTCGCGGTGTGCCTCGGCGGAGAGGTCGCGACCCTTGGCGATCTCCTCGGGAGTACGGGCCCGGGCCTGCATCTCGGCCCACATGCGGGCCGCGTCGGCCTCGGGGACCGTCACGCCGAGGCCGGCCGCTTCTTCGATGATGCTCCCATGGCCGCTCTCCCGACCGAACAGCGTGTCGCCGATGTCGAAGAGCACGGCGCGCAGCGTCGTCATCAGAACTTGGGTGGCCGCTTCTCGAGGAAGGCGGCGACGCCTTCGCGCGCGTCGTCGATCTGGCTCGCCGCGGCCATGACCTCGACCGCGTACGCGTACGCCTTGGGCTGGTCGAGGTCGATCTGGGCGTAGAACGCCTGCTTGCCGATCGCCTTGGACGCCGCGCTGCCGCGTGTCGCGCGTCGGAGCAGGTCGTCGGTCGCGGTGGCGAGCTCGCCGGCCGGAACGACACGGTTGATCAGGCCCCAGTCCGCCGCGGTGCGCGCGTCGATGGTGTCGCCGGTCATCGCGAGCTCGAGCGCGCGCTTGCGGGTCACGACGCGGCCGACCGCGACCATCGGCGTGGTGCAGAACCAACCACCCTTCCCACCGGGCACCGCGAACGCGGCGTCCTCCGACGCCACCGCGAGATCCGCGGTCGCGACCAGCTGGCAGCCGGCCGCGGTCGCGAGCCCGTGCACCCGCGCCACCACCGGCTGCGGGATCTCCTGCATGGTGGTCATGAGCTCGGTGCAGAGCTGCAGGAGCGAGCGCATCGCGACAAGGTCGGCCCCGGCCATGTCGGCGAAGTCGTGACCGGCCGAGAAGACCGGGCCGTTGCCTGCGAGGACCACGCCGCGGGCGTCGCTCTCCCCCGCCCGCCGGAAGGCGTCGAGCAGCTCGGAGAGATGCGCCCGTGACAGCGAGTTCCGCCGCGCGGGCAGGTTCATCGTGATCGTGACGACGTCGTCGGCCCGGTCGACGAGGATGCATTCGTAGCCCGCGTCCATCGGCGCACCTCCCGGTCGGTCCCCGAACCGTACCGGGCGACCGGCGCCATCGGCCTGGCTGCCCCCACGCAGTCGCGTGTCATTGCCCCGTTTGGGTGAGAGAGGAGCCGGGCAGTACGGCGGACGTGCACGGGGAGGGCGCGGTGTTCGCGCGGCCGGGATACCTCCACGCGGCCGGGACCTCGCCCCGGAGCCGACTCCGCCGCCCGCGAACCCGCGCATGAAGGCCTCGCGGCTGCTCACCCTGGTGCTCCTGGCCGTTCCCCTCGCCGTCGCCTGCGCCGTCGTGCCCGCCGCGGCGGCGACGCGTTCGCGGTCGACACCACGCGTCGCGTCGCGCCCCGCGCAGGGCGTCGACGACAGCGTCGATCCGAAGCCGGTGTTCCTCGCCGACTGCGCGATCTGCCACGGCAGCGACGCGCGCGGCACGAACAACGGTCCCGACCTGCGGGGGCTCGGGCGCGCGTCGATCGACTACGAGCTCTCGACGGGCCGGATGCCGCTCAGCTCACCGACCGCCAAGACCGAGCGGCGTCCGCCGAAGTACCCGCCCGCGCTCCAGGAGGCGCTCGTGACGTACGTCTACGACCTCGCGGGCGGCGGCGGCGTCGACATCCCCGAGCTGCAGCTCGAGCACGCGGACCTCGCCGCAGGCGGTGAGCTGTTCCGTTTGAACTGCGCGGCGTGTCACGCGTGGTCGAGCCGCGGCGGTGCGCTGCTCGAACGCGAAGCACCGTCGACACACCCGGCGACGCCGTTGCAGATCGCCGAAGCGATCCGCGTCGGACCGGGGACGATGCCCGCGTTCGGCACCGCCGCGATCACCGACAAGCAGCTCAACGACATCGTCGCGTACGTCCGCTACCTGCGACACCCGCGCGACCGGGGCGGCAACCCGCTGTGGTACCTCGGCCCGCTCGTCGAAGGCGGCGTCGCGTGGATCATCGGCCTCGGGCTGCTCCTCGTCGTCATTCGTCTGATCGGAACCCCGCGTTGACCGGCGAAGGCACGCAGGAACCGCGCGTCGAGGCGGAGGCCGTCGTGCGACGCGACCCGGCAGGTGAGGCCGCGATCCTCTTCGGGTTCGGGCTGTGCGTGCTGGGCGGCATCGGCCTGACGATCGTGTACGCGCTCGGCGGGCAACCGCAGGCCGAGGGCGTGCTGCTCGCGGTCGCGCTGTGCAGCCTCGGCTTCAGCCTCGTCACGTGGGCACACCGGTTGATGCCGCACGGACCGTTCGAGGAGCCGCGCGAGACGCTCGTCTCGAGCGAGGAGGAGCAGGCCGCGCTCGAGCGCGACTTCGAGCGTGAGGGACTGCTCACCCGGCGCAGGCTGCTCGTCGGCGGCCTCGTCGCGGCGGCGGGCTCGCTCGGGATCGCCGCGCTGTTCCCCATCCGATCGCTCGGGCCGGGTCCGGGCAAGTCGCTGGTGCAGACGCCGTGGCGCCGTGGCCTGCGGCTCGTGACCGACAGCGGCGCGCCGATCCACACCGCCGACGTCCCGCTCGAAGGTCTCGTCACCGCGTTCCCCGACGGACACGTCGACTCGGCCGACGGCCAGATCGTGCTCATCCGGGTCGATCCGGGGCTCGTGACCCCGCCGGCCTCACGCGCGAGCTGGTCGCCCGACGGCTTCCTGGCGTTCTCCAAGGTCTGCACGCACGCGGGCTGCCCCGTCGGCCTGTACCAGTCCCAGTCGCACCAGCTGCTGTGCCCGTGCCACCAGTCCGCGTTCGACGTCCTGGACCAGGCCAAGGTCGTGTTCGGCCCGGCGTTCCGCGCCCTTCCCCAGCTGCCGCTCGCGATCACCGACGACGGGTTCCTCGTCGCGCAGAGCGACTTCCACGAGCCCATCGGCCCGTCGTTCTGGAACCGCGGATGAGCGAGCGAGCCGCCAGGCGAGCGGAAGCGTGGCCGAGCGGCCCGGCGCCGAAGGCGCCAAGAGCGGCTGGCACGAACAGGACGCGCCGTGTCCTCCTTGCGTTCGGTGTCGTCGTCGCGAGCGCGCTCCTCGCCGCGTGCGGCAACTCGCGCTCCCCGAAGATCCTCGGCGGCAACGGCAGCGAGTCCCAGCGCATCTCCGGCGTGTGGTGGCTCATGTTCGGTCTCGCCGCGGGCGTCTACCTGGTCGTCGGCGGGTTCATCATCGTCGCCTCGGTGCGCGGTCGGGGCACGCAGCAGGGACGACGGACGCGCATCAGCGACCACGGCTTCATCTGGGTCGGCGGCATCATCGTGCCGCTCGCGATCCTCATGACGCTGGCCGCGTTCACCGTCTCGACGACCGCCGCGCTGCGCAAGCCCTCCAGCCGCGAGCTGCGCGTCGACGTCGTCGGCAAGCGCTGGTGGTGGGCGGTGAGCTACCCGTCGCTCGGCATCACGACCGCGAACGAGATCCACGTCCCCGTAGGGCAACCGCTCGTCTTCCGGCTCGACTCCGACAACGTGATCCACAGCTTCTGGGTGCCGCAGCTGGCCGGCAAGGTCGACACGATCCCGGGGCAGCACAACTACCTGCGGGTGACGGTCCGCACCGCGGGGACGTTCCGCGGCCTGTGCGCGGAGTACTGCGGCACCCAGCACGCCAACATGGGGTTCTCGGTCATCGCGCAGACGCCCGGCGACTTCGGACGGTGGGTCGCGCGCGAGCAGAGCCTCGCGACGCGCCAACCGTCGAGCGACGAGCAGGCGCGCGGCCAGTTCGTCTTCGTGAACAACGCGTGCGCCGGCTGCCACACGATCAAGGGCACCGCGGCGAACGGCGACATCGGTCCGGACCTCACCGACGTCGGGCAACGGCGGACGCTCGGCTCGCTCACCATCCCGAACACACGCGGACACCTCTCCGGCTGGATCATCAACTCGCAGACGATCAAGCCGGGGAACCTCATGCCGCCGCAGTCGCTGTCACCCGGCGACCTGCAGGCCGTCGTCACGTATCTCGAGAGCCTGAGGTAGGAGCGTCATGGCCGTCACGGACGCAGGGAACGCGCCGCTCCCGCTCGACGAGGAGCACCTCGAGGAAGGCTGGGGAAAGGAGGCACCCGGCATCCCCGGGTTCTTCTCGACCGTGGACCACAAGCGCATCGGCAAGCGCTACATCTACACGTCGTTCCTCTTCTTCTTCGCGGCCGGCATCGTCGCGCTGATCATGCGCATCCAGCTCGCGCGCCCCGAGAACAACTTGTTGTCGCCGACCACGTACAACGAGTTCTTCACCATGCACGGCACGACGATGATCTTCCTCTTCAACACGCCGATCCTCGCGGGCTTCGGCAACTACTTCGTCCCGCTCATGCTAGGGACGCGCGACATGTCGTTCCCGCGGCTGAACGCGTTCAGCTACTGGATCTTCGTGCTCGCCGGCATCTTCATCTACTCCAGCTTCCTCGTCGGCCATCCACCGGACGGCGGCTGGTTCGCGTACACCCCGCTCACCGAGAAGGCCTTCAGCCCCGGGATCAACATGGACTTCTGGGGGCTGGGTGTCGTGTTCATCGGCATCTCGACGACGGTCGGCGCGGTCAACTTCATCGTCACCACGTTCAAGATGCGCGCGCCGGGGATGACGCTCAACCGCATGCCGCTC
>DATBEZ010000027.1:0-100647 GCA_036558745.1 Acidimicrobiia bacterium | reverse complement strand
CAGGCGTCCAACGCCAGCGCTGCCACGGCGCGGGAGTGGCCGCCGAGCCACGGCGACTTGAGGTCGGCGAAGTCGGCCAGCACGAGGAGGGCCTCGTGGGTCGCGTCCTCCGACAGCGGCGCGCCCTTCGGCGCCACGGCGAGGGCAGCGTCCCACGGATCGGCCGGCTCCACCTCGTCCCACCAGCTCGCCGCGTGGGCCAGCGCCACGTCGGTCAGCGCAGGGTCGTAGGCGCGGCCCCGCCGTCGGCGGATGATCGCCAGCGCCCGGTCGATCCCCTCGATCCGAGCCAGGACCTCGAGCTCCTGGCTGAGCTGCGCGATCCGCATCGGGCGCGGGATCGCGGTGCCCTTCGCACCGGTCGGGAGCCCGCGCCCGTTCCACCGCTCGAAGCTGGCCGCGAGCGACGCTCTGACGTTTTCGTCCAGCCCGAGCCGTTTCGCGAACACATCGGCGACCTCGCACGCGGAGCGGAAGTTGAGCTCGGCCGCCTCCTTCCCGCCGGCGAGCACGGAGAGAACCGAACGCAGTCGGGTCGCGCCCGACGTCCCCGGTCCGGCGTGGGTCACCATCAAGCGCATCATGTCGAACGGGTTGGCGAAGTCGGCCTGCATCGACTCGGCCCGCATGGCGATCTCGTCGCCGAACACGACCGCCATGTCGAAGGCGTGCCCGGTGCACCCGAGGAAGCGCAGCGCGGAGGTCCACCACGTCGTCGCCCGCTCGGCCGCGTCGAGCCCGGCGTCGGCAGCGAGGTGCTGCCCGAGCACCGTGGCGCGCAGCTGGGAGCCGGGCGGCTGCGCGAAGGCATGGTCCTGCGACACCGCCAGCAGCGCGGCGAACTCCACCTGTCGGACCGCGGTGCCCACGTCCTCAACCGTAGATGGGGAGTTCTCCCGATGCGACGGACCCGCGAACGGCGCATCCTTGCGGGCATGACACAGATCGCGCACACCACGTCGGATCCGAAGGTCGAAGCCGTCCAGCGCCTCTACGCGGCGTACGGCCGTGGCAACGTCGACGCCGTCCTGGCCGAGGTGGCCGACGACGTCGACTGGGCCGCCGAGGCGGCCGGCACGGGAGTCCCCTGGTGGGGACCCATCCGGGGCAAGGCGGACGTTCCCCGCTTCTTCGCCGCGATCGGAACCAACGTCGCGGTCACCGAATTCGACGTCGTGTCCGTCACCTCGAACGAGACCGACGTCGTTGCGACGGTCCACTGGACCTTCACCGTCAACGCGACCGGAAAGACGGCGTCGATGTACATGCAGCACTGGTGGCGCTTCGGTGACGGGAAGATCGTCTTCTTTCGCGGCTCCGAGGACACCGCGCAGTCCCTCGCGGCGTTCAGCTGACCGATGAGCACGTTCATCACCAGACTCCAGACTGGCGGCGACGGTCCGCGCGTGGCGGTCAAGGACATCGTCGACGTCGCCGGCGTACCGACGACGTGCGGCTCCAAGGCGGTGGAGCGGACCGCGACACCGGCGCAACGTGACGCGGCCTGTCTTTCCGGTAGCCGCGCCGCCGGCGCGCGAATCGTCGGCAAGGCGAACCTGCACGAGCTCGCGATGCTGCCCATCGGCACGAACCCGTGGTTCGGTACGCCGGTCAACCCGCTCGACGCGGACCTCATCCCTGGCGGCTCGTCGAGTGGGTCAGCCGTCGCGGTCGCGAACGACGAGGCCGACGTCGCGATCGGCTCCGACACCGGAGGATCCGTCCGCCTGCCGTCGGCGTGTTGTGGCACGTTCGGCTTGAAGACGACCCATGGCCGCGTCCCGGTCGACGGTGTGTGGCCGCTCGCGCCGAGCCTCGACACCATCGGACCGATGGCGGCCACCGCGGCCGGTCTCACGCGCGGGATGCGGTTGCTGGAGCCCGGCTTCACGCCCGCGACGACACCGGCGCGCACCGTCGGGCGGATCCGCACGAGCGGGCACCCGGAGATCGAGGCCGCGGTCGACGCCGCACTGCGCGCCGCCGAGCTCGAGGTCACGGCGCTCGACTGGGACGAGCTCGACGCGGGGAACCAGGCCTTCGCCGCGATCTACTTCGCGGAGATGTGGGAGGTCGACCACGCGCTGGTCGAGGCCGATCCCGAGGGCGTCGGCCCCGACGTCGCGCAGACCGTCGCCACGGCCGACCTGTTCCGTCCCGGCGTGGCCGACGCTCGTCGAGCGTTGACAGCGTGGCGCCGGCGACTCTTCGGGCTGTTCGACCGGGTCGAGTTGCTGGCGCTCCCGACGCTGCCGATGTTCCCGCCGCGCCTCGACGACGTGACGCCGGAGACCCTGCTCCCGATGATCATCGAGATCACGAAGCACGTTGCGCCGTTCAACGCAGCGGGGACGCCGTGCGTCGCGCAGCCCGTGCCGGTTCCCGGCATGCGACTTCCCGCGAGCCTGCAACTCGTCGGCCCGCTCGGCAGCGAGGAGCTCCTCGTCACCACCGCGCGGGCGGTGGAGGAGGCGACGGGTCGCGCCTGAACGATTCGAACCGCCCCGGCACGTCCGACGGAAATGATGCAGACTCGCTCGCACGACCGTCGCGGCCGTGTCGGGGCGCTGGCGGGTCGGGGCGCTCGCGGGTCGGGGCGCTCGCGGATCGGGGCGAAGGAGATCGGGAGTGCGTGTCGTCGAGCTGTGGCGCCATCCGGTGAAGTCGCTCCAGGGTGAGCCGCTCGACGAAGCGGTCGTCGAGGACTCGGGAATGTCGGGCGATCGGCGGTGGGGGATCGTCGACCGCGAGACCGGCATGGTGTTGACCGCACGGCGCGTGCCGTCCCTGTTGCTGGCAAGCTCCCGGGTCACCGACACAGGGGTCGAGCTGCGGCTGCCGAACGGCGACGTGCTCAGTGCGCCGGGCGTGCACGCCGACGACATGTTGTCGAAGTGGATCGGGCGTCCGGTCGCGCTCGTCCACGCCGAGGTGTCCAGCCCGGGCGTGGGCGAGTACTTCGAGGACGCGACCGACGACGACAGCGCCGTCGTGTCGTGGACGATGCCACCGGGCCGGTTCGTCGACGCCCTCCCGCTGCTCGTGCTCACGACCGCGAGCCTGCGTCAGGGCCGAGCCCTGCATCCCGATGGCGCGTGGGAGACACGCCGGTTCCGGCCCAACATCGTCGTCGACGTCGATGACGAGGGCTGGGTCGAGGACGGGTGGTGTGGACGCACGCTTCGCATCGGCACGACCGCGCTGCAACCGGCGGTGCCGTGCGAGCGCTGCACGATGGTGACCCGACCGCAACCGGGTCTCGATCGCGACCTCGACGTCTTCAAGGTGCTCGCACGGCACCACCGCGCGACCTTCGGCGTCTGGACCGCCGTGCAGACGCCCGGCGTCGTGCGCGTCGGCGACGAGGTCACGCTCACGGACTGATCGGCCTTCTCGGCTCGAGCCCCTCAGGCTTTGATGAGCCGGACCGCCTGCGCGTGCTCGGCCTGGCGCGCTTCGTCCCAGTCGCCGGTGCAATAGACCGACAGCTCCGCGATCGACCCGTCGACGACGTCGCATCGGATCATCTCGCGGCTGTACCAGCCCGCGCCGGCGTCGTCCCATCGCTCCTCGAACTCGATGACGAACCCGTTCGGGAGCGGGTCGACGCGCCGGCGCGTCACCGTGCTGGGACCGGGGTGGCCGGCCTTGCGCACGCCCGCGACGTCCTCGATGCCCCGGGCCTGCATCCGCCAGTGCGGCAGCGTGAAGTCGCAGAAGACGTCGGGACGGAACAGCCCCTCGGGCGGGGTGCCCGTCTCGAGGAAGGTGACCATGAGCTGCGCGAGCCGTTCGGCTTCCCGTTCGTCCACGGCTCACGCTCCCGGGAACGTGCCGGCGGCTTTCGCCGCTTCGAGGTTCGCGCCGACGATCTGCATCGTCGCGTCGAGCGCGTCGGTCGGGCTGAACTCGACGACCTCGGTGCCCGCGAACAGCAGGGGAAGGTGGCCGGGCGCGCCGTAATAGGCGTCGCCGGCTTCGAAGACCTCGTCGTGGTCCGCGTAGCGGAACACCATCCGTCCGGACACGACCATGCCCCAGTGCGGGCACTGGCACCGGTCATCGGGCAGACCGCGGAACAGGTCAGCGGGATCGATGTCGGCCTTGTGGGTCTCGTACCCGACGGTGTAGCCGCCGAGCTCGGCGTAACGGCCCTCGATCACGGGCTCGTCGACGCCGACCGGGGTCTCGGCCTTGGTCGTGCGGGGCATGGCGTCCTCCTTGGTGTCCGTACACCCGGAGGGCGTCAGAAAACGGGTCACGGTGTGTGACGCGGCCTCACACCTCCCAGCTCGTCGGGTGCTCCGGCGCGTAGACGCAGAACGTTCCGGTACGCACCGAGCGGTCGAGGTGACGAGCCAGCTCGGGGTGGATGCGCTCGATGCGGCGGATCGCGTCACGGATCCGGTTCGTCACCGCGGTGCGCGCCCGCTGGGCGCTCGAACCGGTGCGCCGGGCGCGACCACCGAGGCCGTACGCGCTCGTGAGCTGCCCGAGCAGAGCGTCGCGCTCGTCCTCGGCTCGTCGCGCCGACCCCGCGTCCCCGGTGCTTCGAGCATCCTCGATCTGGTGCTCCAGATCGCGCAGGCGGCGCCGGTACGCGTCCCGGGCCTGCCCGTCGAGGGCCGGTCCGGTGTCGCCCTGCGTCACCGCGCCCGCGAGGTCCGCCGCCGCGACCTCACGTCCCGCCTGCGCGAGCAGCACCGCGATGTCGCGGATCCCTTTCGAGTCGCGCACGTGCACCGAGCTGCCACCGAAGCGCACGAGCCACAGCTCGCCCTCGCGGCGGAACGTGTTGATGTCGACGGGCTCGCCCGAGTCGCCGCCTGCCTGGTTGCCGACGAGCCGCGCCGACTCGGCTTCGATGCGCGCGACGAGGCGCGTCGCTCCGACCGAACGGCAGCATGCAAGTGCCGCGGCGGCATGCACGCGGGCGACGGCGTCGTCATCGCGCGCCGACGCCAGCAACGCGAGGTGCCGCTCGACCGGTCCACGAACCGCGGCGCCGATGCCCTCCACGACCCAGAGGTCGCGGTGGGGCAGGAGCGCGTCGTACGCCCACCCCGCGAGCGGATGCCGACCGACGAACGACACCACCTCCGCGACCTGCGCAACGACCGCGAGCCACTCCGAGTCGCGCGGGAGCGACGGCACGTGCGGCGCGGCGGCGTCGAGGCGCAGCCGTGCGTCCTCCAGCCCGCCGGTCTGCGCGGCAGCGAGCGCCAGCGTGACCCGGCCCCATGTCTCCTGCGCGAGCCGGTCCTCGGAGTCGGCGAGCAGGGCGGCGATCCCGTCGGTGTCGCCGGACTCGGCGAGCAGGCACCAACGCTGCGTCGCAGTCAAGAGCGCCGCGTTCTCGCTTCCGCCGCGGAGTCCGAGCATCGCCGCGGTCGTGTTCGCCACCGCGCACTCGTCAAGACGGTCCTCCATCAGCGCGCGCATCCCGCGCCAGAGCGGGACATACCAGTCGTACAGCGGGTGCCGGAACTGCTCTGCGCGGACGCGGAACGCGACGATCTCCCGGTCCGCAGTGGTGACGTCGCCGAGCTCCAGGAGCGCGACGATCCGCAGCCTGCGTCCGAGCAGCTCGAGCGCGGCATCGTGCGCGACGCCCGCGGTCTCGATCATCTCCGCTGACGCCGCGAGCCGTTCGCGGCAATGGTCGGGGCCGGCCTGCGCGTCGCACAGGGAGGAGAGCGCGTACGCCAGGGCGCGCGGATCGCCGGAGGTCCGGGCGACGTCGACGGCCTCTCGTGCCAGGGCGAGCCGTTCTGCGTCGTCGTCGATACCGGTCGCGGCGACCGACAGTCGGGCCGCGACGAGCGAGCGGAGCGCGGGCTCGGAAGGCGGCAGCGCGATGCGTGCCTCCTCCAGCAGGTCGAGCTGGTCGCGGTCGAGCAGCCCGACCTCGAATCCCGCAGGGTCCGAACCGACGCCCAGCGCGGCCTGCGCGAGCAGCGTCGGGTTCCCGAGCGCCCGGGCCAGCGTGGCGGCATCGCCGAAGGCGCGGCGCGCGCCGGCGCGGTCCCCACAGCCCATGCGCGCCTCGCCCGACGCGATGAGCAGCTCGCAGCGACCGTCCGGGTCGTCGGTCGATGCCAGCGCGGCGATGCCCCGTTCGTACCAGTGGAGCGCGTCCTCGAACGCGGACAGCGCCCGGGCCCGGTCACCGGCGCGCCGTGCCGCCGCGGCGCCGTCGAGCGCGTGCGACGGGCCCGCGAGCAGCAGGTGGTGCGCGACCTCGCCGGCGCCGATATCGCGGCCCCGTTGCTCGAGCAGCGCCAGCGTGGCCGCGACGCGCGCGTGCAGCTCGGCGCGCTCCGCGGCCGCGATCGCGTCGTAGATCGCGTCGCGCACCAGCTCGTGCGTGAACCGTCCGTGCCCCGGAGCATCGAACGCGACGACGCCGGCGAGCTCGGCGTCGGCGAGCGCGGTTCGAACCTGCGTCAGCGCGACACCGGCCGCGTCGGCGAGCACGTCCGAACGGAACGAGATGCCGAGGACGGCCGCGACCCGTAACAACGCGACGGACGACGGTGCGAAACCCGCCGTTCGCTCGGCAACGACCGCCGAGACGGTGGCGGGCACGTCGGTCGCGACCGCCTCGCCTCCCCGTTCGAGGAGCCGGACCGCCTCGACGACGAGGAGCGCGTTGCCGCCCGTCCGGCGGGCGATCACGGTCACCGCGTCTGACACCTGCGCGTCCTCGTGCCCGACGGCCGCGGCGACGAGCCGCCGGATGTCGACGTCGCGGAGCGGTGCCAAGGGGATTCGATGCGCCTGCCGGAGCAACAGGCCGCGGACATCGGGCTTGGCGTTCCACGGCCCGTCGTCACGCGCGGTCGCGACGACCAGCACACGCGAGGTCCGCAGTCTCGGGAGCAGGTGCACCAGGACCTGCAACGACGACGGCCCCGCGTCGTGGAGGTCGTCGACGACGACGAGCACGGTCCTCGTGAGGGATGCATCGACGATCGCGTCCGCGATCCCGTCGAACACCTGCGTTCGTGCGAGCGGCTCCGCCGGGATCGCGCCGGCCCGGCTCCCCGTCAGGATCTGTCCGACCCGCGGGTCGTCACGCGCCACCGAGCGCACGACGTGTGACCATGGATGAAGTGATGACTCGTCGCTGAGCGCACATGATGTCCAGACCAGCGTGAGCCCGCTCGCGTCAGGGTGCCCGCACAGCTCCTCGACGAGCCGGGTCTTGCCGATTCCCGCCGCGCCGGTCACGGCGACGAGCCCGCCCCGTCCGCCGCGCGCGGCGTCGAGCACGGCCCGCAGGTCACGCAGGCTCGCGTCCCGGCCGACGAACGGTGTGCCGCCGGCGCTCGTCGCCGCGCTCGTGCCAGTGGTCGTCACCGGGCCTCGCTCACGACTGCCCGTGTGCGCTTCGTCTTGCCCGCCGCGTGCACCACACCAGTCCAGCATCCGGACGGTGCCCAGGTCGACGGCGCCGGACCGGTCGCCAGCGTCGATCCTCGCGCCGACCGCACGGTCAGGCGATGCGCGCGCGTCCTGGAGCGTGGGGAGAGGACTTCGTCGCGTACATCGCCCCGTCGGCCCGCGCGATGAGCGCGTCGACCGAGGTCGGTTCGTCGCTCCAGGCCACGCCGATGCTCGCCTGGAAGCGGATCACGCTCGACCCGATGGCCAAACTGCCGTGCAGCGAGCGACCGAGCCGGTCGCCGAGGTCGTGCGCGTCGCGCTCACTCGCGACGTCGGGACAGATCACGAGGAACTCGTCGCCGCCCAACCGGCCGACCTCGTCGCGGGCGCGGATCGTCTCCTTCACGAGCTCGACGACGCGGACGAGCACAGCATCACCCGCGGCGTGGCCGTGCCGGTCGTTGACGCGCTTGAAGTCGTCGAGATCGATGTACATGACGGCCAGACCGCGTCCACGCTGCTGCTCGTGCAGTTGCAGCTCCAGCAGCTCGACCGTCGCGGCGCGGTTGAGGCAGCCGGTGAGTGCGTCGATGCTCGCCCGCAGCTCCAACTCGTAGCGGAGCCGGACGCTGTCGGTGACGTCGCTCAGACAGCCGATCGCTCCCGTGACCACATCGATCGTGTCGGTCAGCGAACGCAGGCTCAGGCGACAGACGCGGACGGTCGAAGCGGTCTCGTCACCGGCCCAGAGGCGGAGCTCCACGTCGTCGACGGTGTCGCCGTCGAGCACGGCGCCGAGCGCCGCCTCGAACCGAGCGCGGTCGCTCGGGAGCAGCGCCGCGAACTGGGCGTCGATCGTCGCGGCTTCACCGGCTCCGACGATCGTGTACAGGCGGTCGTTCGCGAAGGTGATGTGTCGGTTGCGATCGATCTGGAACAGCCCGACGGGCAGCGCGTCGCTCAGCTGGGCGAGGAGCTGCTTGCGGGCTCGCAGCTCTTCTTCGATGCCGACCTCGTGCGCGGCGACCGGCGCGAAGGAGCTGATCACCCTCGGCTCGTCGGGGTCGTCGAGGCGATTCGTGTTCGTCGCCTCCACCCATCGCCACGCGCCGTCGCGGCCCCGGTAGCGGCCCCGCCAGGTGACGACGGCTCCCTGCTCGCCGAGCATCTCGAACCACGCGGCCACCGCGCTCGGCTGGTCCTCCGGATGGATGAACGACGTCGACGCGGCGCCCACGAGCTCGGGCGCGTCCCAACCCAGGATGTCCTGGGTCGCACCGTCCGCTGCGACGATCACCGCCGCTTCGTTGCGGAACAGCACGCACCGGGAGGTCGGGTCGGGCTCCCTCGCCGGATCGGCCACCCTGCTTCTACGGCAGGGCGGGCCTCCGCTGAAGGGCGCGGGTCACATCCGGACGCCTTTTGGGGCTCAGCCCGGGCCGTCCCGATGTCGATGCCCTCCCCATGGCGGCAGAGCACGAGGGGTCTGGGCCGGCCCGGATGGGCGACGGCCGGCGCGCCCTCGTCCTGATCGGTCCGTCCGGAAGCGGGAAGTCGAGCGTCGTGCGGGCTCTCCAGTCGCGCGGCGTCGTGCGCGTCCACCCGACGTGGACGACGCGATCGCGACGTGCCGACGAGGTGGACGGGTCGGTCGAGCACCGGTTCGTCTCGCATCCGAAGTTCGAGCGGCTCGCGGCGAACGGTTTCTTCCTGCACACGGTGCAGCTCTTCGGCCTGGCCGACTGGTACGGCCTGCCGCCGATCGAATGGCAGGGCGACGACGTGGTGGATGCGGTGATGCTGCGCGCACCGCTCGTCGCGCGTTTCGCCCAGGACTACCCGGACCACGTCGTGTACCAGGTCGAGGCATCGCGCGACGTCATGGTGGAGCGCTTGGGGGCCCGAGGGTACGGGCCGGACGAGCTGCGCGCCCGCCTGGCCGACAACGAGCGCGAGTGCGTCGCCGGTCATGCGCTCGCGTTCCGGCGGTTTCGCAACGACGGCGCGCTCGCGGTCGTGGTGGACGAGGTCGCGGCCGCCGTCGCCGACGACTTCGCGACCGCCTCGCAGGTGACGTCGTGACGGTGCCTCCCGGTTGGTACCCGGATCCGGTTGCCGGCGACGGGAGCGACGGAGAGGAGCTGCGGTGGTGGGACGGCGCGCGGTGGACCGACCAGGTCCGTCAGCCGGAACCGGCGCGACGGTCGGCGTGGCGGGCCGTCACGATCACCCTGACCGTCACGGCCGTGGCGTTCGTCGGTGTCGTGATCGCAGTTGCCGTCTGGTTCTCCCTGGCGCTCCGATCGACGGGCAACAAGTGACGCGCGCCCTTCGCGTGACCGGGGCGTTGGTGCGCCCACCGTTCGCCGCATTGCTCGCGCTGTCGACCGCGGTCGGTCTCGTGCAGGCGGGTCACGTTCCGGGCATCGTGCGCCAGGTGCTCGTGTTCGCCGCGGTTGCGGGTTGGATGGTGTTCGCCGTCGCGCTCAACGACCTCGCTGACGTCGACATCGACCGGGTGAACCTGCCGGATGACCCGCGCCGGGTGCTGGCGAACCGTCGCGCGTCGCGCGGTGAGGTCGTCGGGGTCGCGGTCGCCGCGGCGGCCGGCGCGTGCGCGGCCGGCGCCGCGCTCGACCTCGAGGCCGTCACGGTGGTGGCGTGCGGTCTGCTGCTCGCCGTCGCGTACTCGTTGCCGCCGTTGTCGCTCAGCCGGCGGGGCATCCTCACGTCTGCGCTCCTGCCGCTCGGATACGTGAGCGTGCCGTTCCTGGTCGGGGCGTACGCCGGCTCCCGGACCGTCGACGGGCGGGGCGTCGTGCTGCTCGCCGGGTTGTACCTCGGGTTCATGGGCCGGCTCGTGCTGAAGGACTTCCGCGACGAGCACGGTGACCGCCTCTACGGGAAGCGTACGACGCTCGTACGTCACGGGCGCGTCCGGACGTGTGCGTTCAGCGCCGTGTTCTGGAGCGTCGGTGCCGGCGTCGCGCTCGCCGGGCAACCTCGGTCGGTACCTCTCACGCTCGCGACCGCGGCGTATGTCGCGGCCGTCGTCGCGCTGCTCGCCGACGTCGCCGCCGACCAGTCCGGCGTGCGCGACGTCGCGAACGTCATGGCCGTCTCGGTCGTCGGGAGGGCGCTGATCGTGACGTTCCTCACCCAGATGGCGACCACCATGACGGGATGGAGCCCGGCGATGCGCGGCGGGCTCGTCCTCGCGACCGCGTTCGCCGCGCTCGGGGTGGCCCGAGAGTGTCGAACCCAGCTGCTTCCCCGCCTGTCACCGCTCGCCGTCGACGAGCGCGCCCGGCTCACGCCACCCGGCGTCGCTCCGGTCCGGGAGCCGGTCGACGCGTGACCGCGTCGGAGCCGTCGACGGTCGGGTGCCACATCCTCGACGCGTCCGACGCGATCTCCCCCGAGTGGCTGACGCGGGCGCTCGGCGACCTGACCGACCGGATCGTGGCGTGCGACGTGACGCGCATCGCCCACGGCAACGCGCTACTCAGCGACGTGCACCGCGTCGGACTGAGATACGCAACGGGGAACGGTATCGGGCCCGGAAGCGTGGTCGTGAAGCTGGCCGCGTCGGACCCGGACCAGCGGTTCGTCGCCGAGCTGCTCGGCTTGTACCGCAGGGAGGCGCTCGTCTACGAACGGCTCGTGACGCGCCTGCCGTACCGCACGCCGACGTGTCACCTCGCCCGCGCGTCCGCCGACGGACGCGAGACGACGGTCGTCCTCGAGGACCTCGCGCGGTGTGCCGCCGTCGACCAGCTCACCGGCGCGCCGTGGCCGGTCGTGCTGGCGTCGATCGAAGCGATGGCGGCCCAGCACGGAGCGTGGCTCGAGCAGCCAGAGCTCAACGAGCTCGCGTCGGTGCTGCTACGCCTCGACGATCCGCTCTACACCGCTGCGCTGCCCGTCGTGTTCGAACAGGGCTGGGCGATCGCGCGCGACGTGCTCGGTGAGCAGATCGGTCGACGGCCGGCCGCGTTCGCGCAACGCTGGTCCGACGAGCTCCCCGCGCTGGTGGCGCGGCTCGCGTCACCACCAACCCTGCTCCATGGTGACTGGCGCGCCGACAACCTCTACCTCGACGGTGACACGCTCGTCGTGGCCGACTTCCAGATCGCAGGTGTCGGGAGCGGGATCTACGACCTCGCGTACTTCGCGGGCCAATCGGTCGCGCCGGCGGTCCGACGCGGACGCGATCGCGAGCTCGTCTCGCGCTACGCCGACGCGCTCGCCGCGCACGGCGTGCTCATGGATCACGATGCGCTGTGGGACGGCTACCGCACGGCGCTGCTGTTCTGCCTGGTGTACCCCGTCGCGGCGTTCCGGGCGTGGCCGGAGGAGACGGCTCGCGGCCGGCAGCTCGTCGAGACGATGCTCCTGCGCGCCGCGGACGCGATCGAGGCGACCGACGCGCTCGACCTCGTGCATCGCTCGCGCTGACGATCGAGGTCGGCGCCCATTACTCCGTGGCCAGGCTGGTGCTCTCCGTCACGCGGGCGTCCTTCACGTCCATGATCGTGGCGAGGTTGTCGGCGATGTCCTCGGCGGTCAGGCCGTCCTTTGTGATGCCCTGGGTGTGGACGACGGCGAGGCGGGCCGCCCCGCCCATCCCGACCTGGAGCACCTCGCCGTTCAACGGACACGACTCGTGCGCGAGGAACGCGGCCGCGGGCGAGCACAGCTCCGGCGGCATGCTCGCGTTGATGTCGTCCATCGCGTCCTTCGGTATGGACATCATCGTCGCCAGCGCGTCCGAGTGCGACGCCGACATCCGCGTGTGCGCACGCGGTGCGATGGCGTTGACGCGTATCCCGGCGGCCTGGCCTTCCGTGGCGAGGTTGCGGGTGAGCCCGAACACCGCGCCCTTGGCCGCGCCGTAGCTCGTCAGCTCGGGGATCCCGCCGAGCATGGCCTCGGAACAGGTGTTGACGACGCGCCCGTAGCCGGCGGCGACGAAGTGCGGCCACGCGGCCCGCGTGACGAGCATCGTCCCGAAGAAATGGACGGCCAGCATCCTCCGGAACTGCTCGACCGACAGTGACTCGAAGCGGCCGGGATCGTGGATGCCGGCATTGTTCACCAGCGCGTCCACGCGACCGAACGCTCGCAACGCCGCGTCGACGATCGACCCCGCCGCTGCCTCGTCGGCGACCGACGCGTAGCTCGCGACCGCTTCGCCGCCGTTCGCTTCGATCTCGCGCACGACGTCGTCGGCCGGACCCCGCGACGATCCCGCCCCGTCGATGCCACCGCCGACGTCGGCGACGACGACGCGCGCGCCCTTCGACGCCAGCAGCAACGCGTGACTCCGGCCGATGCCCCGACCGGCTCCCGTCACGATCACGACGCGACCGTCGAAGCGCAGCTCCGTCATGTGACCTTCCCGGGTTCCCCGTCCCAGTGATCGACGGCGACGACCTCGCCGATCGGCCGGCGCGGCGCGGGCCGGAATGCCGTGCCCGCGCGCAGGCGGGCGACCGGCAGCAGACAGCCCTGGACGTGTGTCTCGGGAATGCCGAGCAGCGCGCGCACGTCCTTCTCCCGGTGCAGGTGCAACGTGGTGATGCAGGTCCCGTACCCGCGCGTGCGGAGCGCGAGCTGGAAGTTCCACACCGCCGGGAAGATCGAGCCGTAGAGGGTGGCCAGGAAGAACGACTCGTCGCCCTGCGTGCGCGGCAGGTAGGGCTCGGAACAGGGGATGACGTGCAACGGCACGGAGGCCAGGTGCTCGACGAGCCACTCCGTCGACGACATGACCCTGCCGAATTCGGTGTCACCCTCGAGCAGCCCGGCGACCATCTGTCCGCCGGTCATCTCGAGGTACGCCTCGCGATAGAGGTCGGCCAGTCGGGCCCGGGTCACGGGATCCGCGACGACGATCCAACGCCACGCCTGCTGGTTCGAGCCGTTCGCGGCCTGGAGTCCGATGCGCAGGCACTCGTGGATCTCGTCGAGGTCGACGGGCGCGTCGAGGTCGAGCGTCCGGCGGGCCGAGCGCGTCGTGGTCAGGAGCGTCTCGGGATCCATCGCCGTCGGTGTCACGACGTGATCCCGAGTCGTGTGCAGACGTCGCCGACCTCGTCGAAGATCGAGGTCGGAACCGTGAACGGCTCGGTCGCGGACACCTCGCCGAGGTGCGTGGCGACGTCGTCGGCGGTCGGTGGAGCGTCGGGCGCGGCAAGCCAGCCCTCGGCGAGGCCGACGAACACGCGCGCGAATCGGCCCGCGCACGCCGAGTACGTCTGGTGCGTGAACTCACACGCGCGGCTCGCGAGGAAGACGACGATGGGGACGACGAGCTCCGGTCGGATGGCATCGAAGAACGCCTTGATCTCGGGAAGCTGCTCGCCGTCGCCTGCGGTCTCGCTCACCATCCGCGAGTACCCGAATGGAAGCACCGTGTTGGCGAGGATCCCGTGCGGCGCGCCTTCGATCGCGATGACGTTGGCGAGCCCGGCGATCCCGGCCTTCGCGGCCGCGTAGTGCGCGGCCTGCGGCTGCCCGAACAGCCCCGCCGACGACGCGACGAACACGAAGCGCCCGGCTCCCTGCGCCTTCATCACCCGGAAGGCGGGCTGGCCGAGGAAGAAGCCGCCGTCGAGGTGCACGTTCAGCATCCTGCGCCAGTCGTCGACCTCGAGCCGGTCGAAGTCGACGGTCTGGAAGATGCCCGCGTTGCTCACGACCGAGTCGAGCCGCCCGAAGTGGTCGAGCGCAGCCCGCACGATGGCGTCACCGCCCTCGGGCGTCGCGACGGAGTCGTGCGAGGCGACCGCGACGCCACCAACTCCGCGGATCTCGTCGACGACCACGTCCGCGACGCTCGCATCCGAGCCTGCACCCTGCATGGTGGCGCCGACGTCGTTCACCACGACAGCGGCACCGCGTCGCGCGAGGTCCATCGCGTACAGCCGGCCCAGACCCCGACCGGCACCGGTGACGATCGCGACCTGTCCGTCGAAGTCGATCACTGTGACGCGGGCATCGGCTGGTCGGGGACCGGGGCGCGTTTCACGACCAGGGGTCGGTCGTAGGAGATGTCCGTGGTGTCGCGGGCGACGGTGCCGACGGCCGCGAGGAACTCGACTGCCGCCGGCGAGAGCCCCGACGTGAGCTCCGTCTGCCATTCGACGAGGCACACGCGCGCCGCGATCGCCCACCGTCCGTCCCGCCGTTCGAACCGGTCGACGTACCGACCACCGACGACCCGAAGCGGCGCGTCGGCGTCGCGCTCGCTTCCGATGAAGAGGTAGTACGTCTCGGTGTGCGCCTCGTCGCCGTCGAGCTCGACGCGATGGTTGGTCACGTAGTGCTGATGTCGGGTCTGCGCCGCGTGGTACGCGAAGGCCCAGTCGAGGAAGTCGTCGACGGTTCCGACGAAGCCCGCGTGGTCGTCGACGGCGTCGGGGTGGTACGCGGAGCGCACCAGCTCGCGATCGAAGCGGTCCATGCCGCGCGTGTACCGGTGGATGCAGTCCAAAATCTCGTTCCGGTCGACCAGCGCGCGCAGCTTCGTGGTCAGGTCCCGGTCGTCCACGGTGACCGCCTCTCGGTTGACCCTCGTGAGGCAGCACCGTAGGCTCGGAACAACTATTAGGTCAACGACACCGGCGCCCACGATCCGGGCTGCGGAATGGTCGGAGGAACCGGGGGACGGGCGTGGGAGCCGGGCTCGTGGGAGGCTTCGTCGGCGAGTGAACGTCCCCTGCCCCGACGGCCTCGAACGGTACCGGTTGCTGGCGTCCGCGATCGCGGGGCGGCCCGTCGACGTCGCCCCCGGCCGGCCCGGCGAACCGGCCTGGACCGACGGCGCGACGGTCTACGTCGACGCCGGCGCGAACCTTCGCGAGCGTCTGTCGTCGCTCGCGGTGCAGGCATCGCTGCTCGGCGCGGGGAGCCTCGATGTCGACGTCGTCCGCGGTCTGGCCCGACGTCCGACGCTCGCGCGCCGGTATCTCGCGATCGAAGGTCACCGGGCGCTCACCGCGCAGGAGCCGCTGCTGCCGGTCGCTGCTCGCTCGCTCGTCGACCGGGCGATCGCCGCGCGCACCGGGTCGCCCGAGACGTCGCTCGCGCTCGCCGCGACCCGCGAGCGCGTGGTCGGGCCCCCGGACGTGTTCGGTGTGATCCGGGTGCGAGAGCTGCGCGCGACCGCCGAGCGCGCGGTCGATGACCCGAACGCGATGCACGTTCCGCGCCGCCAGCGCGAGGACATCCTGCGGGACCTCGACGACGACGAGCCCGACGAGAGCCCCGCCCCCGACGTGTTCTCGAGCCCGGTCGGGGGCGGTGGTGCGATCGGCCGGCTGCTGAAGCGGCTGTTCCGCGACACCCGGTCGGAGGGGGGCGGCCCGCCTGGTGCCGACGCGCCGACACACGGGACGAGACGTTCCGTCGCCGCCTCGCGCTCCACGGCGTTGACGACCGCGCGACCGGCCGCGCCCGGCGAGGTCGCGATGGTGGAGCGTCACGAGACGACGTACCCCGAGTGGGACACGTTCCGCCGCCGCTACCGACCGTCGTGGTGCACGGTCGTCCGGGTCGAGCCGCAAAGCGACGTCGCGCCGCCCGTCCCGGCCGGGACACGGACCGTGCGGCGATCGCTCGCGCGTCTCGGGATCGGTCTCGACCGGACGCACCGTCAGCTCCAGGGCGACGACGTCGACATCGACGCCGCGGTCGAGGCGTACGTCGAAGCGCGCGCGGGGTCGGCGCCCGACGAGGCGGTCTACGTCGACAGCCTTCGTCGGCGACGGGACCTCGCGGTGCTCGTCCTGCTCGACGTCTCGGGCTCCGCGGGCGAGCCCGGCGCCACGGGCGCGACCGTGCACGAGCACCAACGCTCGGCGGCAGCCGCGCTCACGGTCGCGCTCCACGACCTGGGTGACCGCGTCGCGCTGTACGCGTTCCGGTCGTACGGCCGGGCCGCGGTGGAGATCATGCGGGTGAAGCGCTTCGACGACGGGCTCGACGCCAAGGTGCTGCAGCGACTCGGCGGCCTGGTGCCGGCCGCGTACACCCGCCTCGGCGCGGCCATCCGACACGGTGCTTCGGTGCTCGAGCGCGACGGCGGAACGCAGCGACGGCTCCTCGTCGTCCTGTCGGACGGCTTCGCGTACGACCATGGGTACGAGGGGGCCTACGGCGAGGCCGACGCGCGCCGCGCCCTCGGGGAGGCGCGTCGTCGCGGCACAGGATGTCTCTGCCTCAGCATCGGGGCCGCGACGGATGCGGCCGCGCTGCGGCGCGTCTTCGGAACCGCGGCGCACGCCTCGATCCCGCGCGCGGAGCAGCTCGCGGAGGTCGTCGGTCCGCTGTTCCGGTCCGCGCTCGGTACGGCCGATGTCCAACGGCGCGTGTGGCAGCGCACCGTGCGCACGCGGGAGCGGCTGCACATCGAGAGGAGCACGGCATGACGCAAGGGACGCGGCCGTACTACGTGCCCGTCGGCAACGAAGAGCAGATCTTCAGGGCCGCGTTCCGCCAGGAGCTGTCGATGCTGCTCAAGGGCCCGACCGGGTGCGGCAAGACGCGCCTCGTCGAGGCGATGGCGCACGACCTCGGGCGCCCACTGATCACGGTCGCGTGCCATGACGACCTCACGACCGCGGACCTCGTCGGCCGGTTCCTGCTCCAGGGTGGCGAGACCGCGTGGGTCGACGGACCGCTGACACGCGCCGTGCGCGACGGCGCGATCTGCTACCTCGACGAGATCGTCGAAGCCCGTCAGGACACGACGGTCGTGCTGCATCCGTTGTCGGACCATCGGCGCCGGCTGCCCATCGACCGGCTCGGCGTCACGCTCGACGCCGCGCCCGGCTTCTGCCTGGTCGTCTCGTACAACCCCGGCTACCAGAGCGTGCTCAAGGATCTCAAGGACTCGACCCGGCAGCGGATGGTGGCGATCGAGCTCGACTTCCCGCCCGCGGACATCGAGGAGAAGGTCGTCGCGCACGAGGCCGGCGTCGACCAGGACACGGCCGCCGAGCTGGTGCGCCTCGGTCAGGCCATTCGACGTCTGGAGACGGCGGGGCTGCGCGAGGTGGCGTCGACGCGCGTGCTCGTCGCCGCCGGCCGTCTGATCGTCGAAGGGGTGCCGATCCGTGACGCGGCCAGGGTCGCGGTCGCGGGTCCGCTCACGGACGATCCTGCGGTGACCGCAGGGCTGTTCGAGATGATCGACGCGTACCTCGACGAGCCGCCGCCAACCGAGTGACTCCTCGATTGACGCTGCCGAAGGTCGTCGGTAGGGTCCGGAACAAATCTCAGGTTACACGCGGGACTGGGGGCGAGGTGTCGTACGAGAGCGCGGCCGAGCCGATCAAGCTCGGCTACCTGTTCGACTTCAAGCTTCCCGACGGCTACCCGCAGGAGATGCGTGAGGACCTGACCCGGCCCTTCGAGCTCGTGTTCCGCGACGGGTTGGACCAGGGTCTCATCGACCGCCCGGTCGAGCTCGTCTTCCGCGAGGTCGAGGGCCTTCCGAAGGGCACGATCAAGGCGGTCATCGACGGGTTCGGCGAGCTCGTCGACGAGGGTTGCCTCGCCGTGTTCGGTCCCGCGATCACCGACAACTGTGTGCCGACGCGTGAGGCGATCGAGGACCGGTTCCACGTGCCCGCGATGAGCATGACCGGTACCGACGACTGGCTGGGCGAGTGGACGTTCTCGCTGCCCCAGGGTTCGATGACCGACGAGCCCATCTTCTGGGCGCAGCTCATGGCGAAGGCGGGCCACACGGAGGTCGGCGCGCTGATCGAGCAGTCGCTCGTCGGCGAGTCGTATATCCGGAACTTCCGGAAGGCCGCCGCCGCGCGGGGCATCCGTATCGTGGCGGAGGAGTGGATCCCGCAGACCGCGCAGGACATCCGCGACGCGGTCGCCACGCTCCACGAGGCGAAGCCGGACGCCATCGTGCACTGCGGCTTCGGGTTCGGCATCGTGCGCGTCAACCCGGTCCTGGAGGAGCTGGGCTGGGACCCGCCGCGCTATCTCGGCACCGCGTTCCAGAACGCGTGGATCAACCCGATCATGTGGCGGGCGATCCTCGGATGGACCGGGGTGGACCAGTACGACGAGGGCAACACGGTCGGCCAGCGGTTCCTGGACCGGTACGAAGCCGCGTACGGACGACGCCCGCAGTACTGCGTCCCGGTCATGAACCGCGACTTCGCGACCGTGCTGTTGCACGCGTTCGCCGATGCGCATCCGTTGACGCCGCGGGGTGTGAAGGAAGCGCTCGAGCGCGTAAAGATGATCCCGGCCGCAGGCGGCGCACCCGGGACGCGGCTGTCGTTCGGGAAGTGGACGCGTCGGGGCTGGATGGGCACGGGCTATCTCGTTGCCCGCCGGCTCGATCCCGACGGCGAGACGTCGCGCCTCGTCGACCGCTTCGGGGCGGACTGAGCGGCATGGCGACGACCGCCACCAGAGATCGCGACACCGCGCCGCCGAGGGCGCCGCGGCCGCGGCCGTCGCTCGCGCTGCTCGTCCCGCTCTTCCTCGTGCTGCAGGTCGCGATCATCGGCGTGCTGTACAACGTCCGCCGCGGTGCCGTCGCCGACCGGATCGCGAACCGGGCGGTGCAGGGCGCGCCCCGACCGGTCGAGTTCCTGTTCGGGAAGAGCGACTGGATCGTCATGCAGGAGGTCGGGCTCGCGATGATGCTCGTCCTCCTGGTGGCCATCGCGGCGGTGTTCTGGCAGCGGTACCCGAAGCACCCGATCCTGCTCATGGGCATCGCCGCGACCGCGCTCGTGTGGCTCGACCCGGTCATGAACTGGGCGCCGTACGCGGTGTACAACCCGCAGCTCACGCACTGGCCCGAGACGTGGCCGCTCGTCTCGCTCGCACCGACGGTCGAGCCGTTCATCATCATGGGCTACGCCACGTTCTACGTGGGGACCTTCTTCCCTGCGGTGTGGATCCTGCGGCGCGTCCAGGCGCGCCGGCGCGTCGACTCGTTCGCATGGCGACACCCGCTCGTCAGCCTGGCCGCGCTCATCTTCGTGCTCGGCTTCGTCTACGACGCGGTCCTCGAGATCTTCTGCGTGCGCACCGGGCTCTACATCTACTCGCAGGTCATCCCGTTCGGGTCGGTGTGGGCGGGGAAGCCGTACCAATTCCCGCTGCTGTGGGAGTCGTCGTTCGTCACGCTCGTCATGATCCCGGCCGGCGTACTGCTGTACCGCGACGACACCGGGCGCACGCAGGCCGAGAAGCTGACCCAGCGCGTGCGCGCGTTCCGGACCCGTCCCGCGCTCGGCACCTTCCTCGTCATGTTCGCCGTCCTCAACGTCGCGTACCTCTGCTACGGCGGCGCATTCGCCGTGATCCGCGCGACGGGCTCCGCGACCTCGGTCGCGTGTCCGTGGCCGTTCCCGGAAGCGAAGGTGTACGACCCGCAGGGCTTCTACGCGAAGGCCGGTCAGCCCGGGCCCTACTTCGCCGGAATCTGGGCCGGTTGGCAGTCGGGGCAGTCGGGGCGGCCGGGCGTGGCGACCGACGCCGCGGGCCGCTGCAGCCCGAAGCAGTGATCGGTCAGGGGTTGAGCTGCCCGGTCGGTCGGGCGACGAGCTCGTTGATGCAGATGCCCTCGGGCAGCCCGATCATGAACGCGATCGCGTCGCCGAGTGCTTCCGGCGAGGCCGGTCCCGTACCGGGCGCGAACATCGGGAAGTCGTTCGCGGGGACGTCACCGTCGACGACGAGGCCCTCGAGGGTGAGCCCTTCGGTCTCGAACATCCCCGGCATGACGAGGCTCACGTTGACGCCCGCGGGCGCGAGCTCGAGGCGAAGGGTGTCGAACGCGGCGCGCAGCCCGCGCTTGGACGCGCCGTAGATCGCGACACCGGGCATCGCGGTGATCGCGCCTGCCGAGCCGACCAGCACGACGTCTCGCCGACCCTGTGAGGGGAAGTGGGGGATCACGGCGCGCGCCGTCGCGAGGGGAGCGACGAGGTTGAGGTCGAGGAGGGCGCGCCACTGTTCCGGGTTCCCGGTGGCGACGGATCCGACGATGGTCTTGCCGGCCGCGGCGACGACCGCGTCGAGGGCGCCGAGCGATCGCGCGGCCTGGGCGACCGCGGCGTCGAGGGCCTCGACGTCGGTGACGTCGGCGCGTATCCCGAGCGCGCGTTCACCGAGCTCGTCGTGCAGCTCGTCGAGACGGTCCTTGCGCCGGGCGAGCATCGCCACCGAGCCGCCACAGCCGACGATCGAGCGGCACGTCGCGGCCCCGATGCCACTGGACGCGCCCGTGACGAGCACGCGGCGCCCGGTGAGGTCGACCGTCACGCCCATGCGACACCTCGCTTCACGGCACGAGCACCGGCAGCGTCTCCCATCCGCGGACGGTCGACGTCGAGGCGAGCTTGGCCCCGTCCTCGTCGACCGTCCACTCCGGGAAGCGCACGAGGACCTCCTCGAGCGCGACGCGGCCCTCGAGGCGCGCCAGCGCCGCGCCGAGGCAGAAGTGGATCCCGTAGCCGAAGGTGAGCAGACCACCGGGCGTGCGGTGGATGTCGAAGGTGTCGGGCTCCGGGAAGCGCCGCTCGTCCCGGTTCGCGGAACCGACGAGACACAGCAGCGCGCTCCCGGCCGGCACTGTCCCGGCCTGGAGCTCGGCGTCGCGCACGACGTATCGCGCGACACACGGACCGGGCGGCTCGTACCGGAGGAGCTCCTCGATCGCGTTCGGTATCAGGGTCGGGTCGCGCACGAGCTCACGACGCTGGTCCGGGTTGTCGGCGAGCACCTTGCCCGCCCAGCCGATCAGCTTCGCGGTGGTCTCGTTCCCGGCACCGGCGATGATGTTGACGTAGGTGAGGATCTCCTCGCGCGCGAGCCGGCGGACGGTCCCCGTCTCGTCCTCGAACTCCGCGTTCAGCAGGTCCGTCATGAGGTCGTCGGACGGATGCGTCGCCCGCCAGTCGATGTAGTCGGCGAAGACGTCGCCGGCGAGGCTCGAGAGGTCGGTGATGGGCTGGCCCGGGTCGGTGGCGATGCTGCCGTCGACGTAGTCGCGCACCGCGGCCTGTTCGTCCTCGGGAATGCCCAGCAGCATGCCGATCACCCGCATCGGCATCTGCGCGCCCAGGTCGCGCACGAAGTCGAGACCGCCACGGCCGACGAGCGGATCCAGCGTGCGGGCGCAGAACTCACGCACCTGCGGTTCGATCGCCGCCATCTTCTTGGGCGTGAAGACGCGCGACACCAGTCCCCGGTGCATGGTGTGCTGAGGCGGGTCCTCGAAGATGAAGATGCCCGGAGGGAACTCGGCGCCCGCCTTGATGAACTCGAGGACGTCGGAGCGCGTGTTGCTGAAGTACTCGCGATCGACGAGACCCCGCTCCACGTCGTCGGCGCGGCTCACCGCGTAGAAGTCGTGGCGCTCGTTGTAGTAGAGCGGCGCCTCGTCACGGAGCCGGCGGAACACCGGGTAGGGGTCGGCACCGATGCCGACGTCGTAGGGGTCGTAGTACACGTCGGTGAGCTCCACGGGGCGGCTACGGTACCGAAACAAATATTCGGTTGGCAAGCCTCCGGACGGCGAAGGGAGCGGGGCGCGCCGTGACCGATCCGGGAACCGAGGTGAGTGCCACGACGGTGACCGGCGGCGCCCGGTTCGTCGGCCAGCGCGTGGCGCGTCACGAGGACGCGCGGTTTCTCGCCGGCCACGGCCGCTACGTCGACGACGTCTCCCTGCCGGGCACGCTGCACGTCGCGTTCGCGAGGAGCGACGTCGCGCGCGGGAACATCGTCGCCGTCGACACGCAGGCGGCATCGACCATGCCCGGTGTCGTCGCGGTGTTCTGCGCGCCGGATCTCGACGAACCTGCTCGCGCATGGTCGGTGGACGGCGAGGGTCCCGAGATCGGCTACACGCGACCCTTCCGGCTGCTGGCCCACGGTGACGTCCGCTTCGCCGGCGAGCCGATCGCGATGGTCGTCGCCGACTCGCGATACCGCGCCGAGGACGCGGTCGACGCGATCGACGTCGAGATCGAAGCCCTTCCGGCGGTCGTCGACGTGGAGCGCGCGCTCGACGAGGACGCACCACTCGTCCATCCGGAAACCGGCTCGAACCTGCTCTACGCGATCCCGGCCGTCGAGTCACCGGAGCTCGACGAGGTTCTCCGCTCGGCGCCCGTCGTGCTCACCGAGACGTTCCGCCAACACCGCTACGCGACCGTTCCGCTCGAGACGCGCGGCATCCTGGCGAGCTGGGACCCGTTCCGTCGCGAGCTGACCGTCTGGATCTCGACCCAGGGCCCGCACGGCGTTCGCGCGCTGCTCGCGCGCTTCCTCGACATCGACGACAGCCAGATCCGGGTAATCATGCCCGACGTCGGCGGCGCCTTCGGGCTCAAGATGCATCCCGCGCCCGAGGAGCTCTGCGTCGCGCTCGCGACCATGCGCCTCGGTCGTCCGGTCAAGTGGATCCAGGACCGGCGCGAGAACCTCATGTGCGACCAACACGCCCGCGAGGACCAGGCGACCGTGACGCTCGCCGTCGACGAGCGGGGAACGATCCTCGGTGCGACGACCTACTTCCTCGAAGGTGCAGGAGCGTTCCCGGCCGCGTTCAGCAGCGCGGCGATCTTCTCGACCATGGTGTTCCCGGGTCCGTATCGCGTCCCCGCGTACGCGGCCTCTGCGCGCACCGTCCACACCAACACCGCGGGACGCGGCGCGTACCGGGGGCCGTGGATGATCGAGACCGTCGCACGCGAGCTCATGCTCGACCGGGTGGCGGCACGGCTCGGCCTGGACCCGCTCGAGCTCCGGCGCCGCAACGTGATCCGGGAGGACGAGCTGCCGTACGCGTTGCCGACGGGTGTCGTCTACGACCAGATGACCGCCGCGGCGACCCTCGAGCAGGCCGCGGAGCTGATCGGCTACGAGCAGCTGCGCGAGGAGCAACGTGCCTGGCGCGCCGACGGGCGGCTGGTCGGGATCGGGGTCAGCCTGTTCGCAGAGCCGTCGGCGATGGCGTTCACGTGGATGGCGACCGACGGCGCGACCGTGCGCATCGGCCCGAACGGTCGTGCCGACGTGACCACGAGCGCGGCCGGCCACGGCCAGAGCCTCGAGACCACCCTCGCGCAGGTCGTTGCTGATGAGCTCGGTCTCGACGTGACCCACGTGCGCGTGCTGCAGGGCGACACCGACTCCGCGCCGATCGGACCCGGCACCGGAGGCAGCCGGAGCGCGGTCATCGCGACCGGCGCCGCGCGCGAGGCCGCGCACTCGGTACGCGAGCAGATGATCGCCATTGCCGCGCACGAGCTGGAAGCGGCCGCGGATGATCTCGAGATCGTCGACGGGCACATCCACGTCGTCGGCACACCGTCGCGGGGAACGACGGTCGCCGCGGTCGCGCGCACGGCCTACTTCGAGCCCGCGAGCCTGCCTCCCGGCCAGCCGCTCGGCTTGGAGGCGCAGGCCCGGTACACGCCCGGATCGTGGGTCACCTGGTCCAACGCGTGCCACATCTGCCTGTGCGAGGTCGACCGCCACACGGGCGCGGTCGAGCTCCGTCGCTACGTTGTGAGCGAGGACTGTGGAGTCATGATCAACCCGAGCGTCGTCGAGGGACAGATCGCCGGCGGCGTCGTCCAGGGGATCGGCGGCGTGCTCTACGAGCAGCTGCAGTACGACGAGCTCGGCAACCCGCTCGTGACGACGTTCCTCGACTACCTGTTGCCGACCGCAGCGGAAGTACCCGCGATCGAGTACGGCCACATCGAGACTCCTTCGCCCACCAACCCCGGCGGCTTCAAGGGCATGGGCGAGGGCGGGGCGATCGGAGCGCCGCCCGCGGTCATCAACGCGGTGGCGGACGCGCTCGCGCCGCTCGGCGTCACGGTGCGCAACCAACCGCTCGGCGCCTCCCACGTCCTGGGCTTGATCGAAGCGGCGCCGGGTTCAGGGCGCTGACCGGGCGCGTCTCAGCGCTTCGCGTGTTCGGCCGCCCCTCGGAGCACGGTGTCGCGCGCCAGCGCGAGCGCGCCGCGCGTCCCTTGGCGCACGATGTTCTCGGGCATCCAGAGGAGCGCGAACACGGATCGGGCCCGCATGTCGGCCGACGACTTCTCCATGCGCAGCTCGCCGGCTCGCGCACCCTCGTTCAACACGGTCCTGACCTTCCGGAGCTGGGCCGGGAACGACATCCCGAGGTTCGTGCTCGTCGGTGGTTGCCGGGGAAGGGACGCGATCTGGATCTTGTACTCCTCGCTGAACCGGTCGAGGACGTTGATGTTGAACCACATCAGCGCGTCGAGCTTCTCGACGGCCGTTGCCTTCGAGGTCGTCACTGCGTCCCAACCTTCGGTGACGCTGTCGGAGTACGAGCGCATGATCGACATCAGCAGCTCGTCCTTGGAGCGCACCAGCCGGTACACCGCGGCGGTGCTGAGGCCCGCCGCGGCGGCGACGTCCCTGATCGTGGTCGCCTCGTAGCCCCGGCGCGCGAACTCCGCTCGCGCGACCGAGCGGATGAGCGCGGCCTTCTCGCCCTCGGCGCCGCCGTCACGCTCGTCCCACGACCGGATGACACGGTCGGCGGCCTGCAGGGCCTCGGAGCGGTTCAACGCGCTGTCGGCCGGAGGCCGCCCCGCGACGCCGTTGAGCAGGATCGAGCACCGGAACGCAGGAACCTGCTCCGCTCCGGGCGTCTCGTGCGACACACCGATGCCGATGTGCAGCATCGCCTGCACGAGTCGGTCAGCGAGGAGTGACGCGTCGATGCGAGACCGCAGGTATCCGCTCGACTGGGCGAGCCGGAGTGTGTCGAGCATCGCGCGTTCGACCGCCGCGGGCGACCGGCGCGCCAGATGCACGAGCTCGTCGCTGGCCACGGTCGGCGGGTCGTAGAAGGTGAGCAGCAGGGCGGCGCGGTTGCGCACGGCACAGGCCGCGACGGCGGTGGCCAGGGCCAGGACACGGTCCTGCGCCGCGCGCGCGTCGGTCCGCTTCAGATCGTCGAGTGCCGTCTCCGCGACGTGATCGAGGTCCGCCTGGTAGCGCTCGATCAACTCGATGATGATCGCTTCCTTCGACTCGAAGTGGTGGTACAGGCTCCCGGGCAGGATCCCGCACGCGTCGGCGATCTCCTGCAGGGAGGTGCGCACGCCGCCGGTCGCGAACAGCCGCGCCGCCGTCTCGAGGATCTCTGCTCGGCGTGTGCCATCCACCGACACGCGTGTCTCCTCCGGACCACCCGGCCGTACGCCTCTCGGGCCTTGCGGACCACCGTAGCAAATATTAGGTTTCGCGCTTCGGCTCCGGTGGGCACAGCAGGAACGGGGGGTTCTGCCGATGCGTGCTCGTTGGATTGCGACGCTCGCGGTCGTGGCGCTGGCCGCGGCCGCGTGCGCGAACTCGAACGCGGGCACGACCAAACACTCCGGAACCGCGACGACGACGCACACGGACGGCGGGAGCGTCACGTCGATACAGGGTGGCAACTTCCCGCCCGTCGACGCGCCGGGCGTGACGCCCACCGAGATCCGCGTCAGCGGCGTGACGTCGACGACGAATCCCGTGGGCGGGTTGTACGGCACCGCGGCCGACGGCGTGCAGGCCTACTTCGACATGGTCAACAGCCAAGGTGGCGTCTACGGCCGCAAGTTGGTGTTGGTCAACCGGCACGACGACCAGCTCGCGAACAACAAGCGCGAGGTCGAGGCGATCATCGACCAGGACAACGCGTTCGCGGTGTTGCCGGTCGCGACGCCGTTCTCCTTCAGCGGCGCGCCGCTCCTCGTCCAGAACGGCATCCCGACCTACGGATGGGGCATCACCGACGAGTGGAGCGGTCCCGCCAACCTGTTCGGCAACCTCGGCGCGCTGTGCAACGGCACCGGCTGTCCCTACATCTGGTGGCCCTACGTCGCGCAGAAGCTGCACAAGCATCGCATGGCTGTCCTCGCGTACAACGTCCCGGCCTCCGCGCAGTGCGTGGACACGCTCAAGGCCAGCTTCGACAAGTACCCGACCGCGAAGATCGTCTACGCGACGAAGGCATTGCCGTACGGCGGCACGGACATGAGCGCCGACGTCAAGCACATGGTGGACGACAACGTCGACACCGTCGTCTCGTGTCTGGACAACAACGGCACGTTGACCCTCGCGCGCGAGATGCGTCAGCAGGGCCTCCAGGCCGTGATGATCCTCCAGAACGCGTACGACCACGACTTCATGGCCAAGAACGGCGGGTTCTTCCAGGGCTCCGTCGTGCTCGTGCAGCAGGCCCCGGTCGAGACGACGCCGAAGTTCACCGCCCTCCAGGACTACATCACCTGGATGGACAAGGCCGGATACACGACGACCGAGAACTCGGGCATCGGCTGGATCAACGCAGACATGTTCGTGACCGCGCTCCGCGATGCCGGGCCGAGCTTCTCCCGCCAGAAGGTCATCGACGCGCTGAACCGCGAGACGGCCTACGACGCCGGCGGGATGGCGCCGCCCCTCGACTGGACGAAGCAGCACATCGACCGGCACTACCCGCGCTCGTGCATAGCGTTCACCGCGGTGCGCAACGGCAAGTTCGTCCCGCAATGGGGTGCTCCGGGCAAGCCGTTCGTCTGCTGGGACGGGAACCCGTCGACCGTCGCGCAAGCGAAGCCGTACGCGCGCCAGTAGCGCTCGTCCCCTAGCATCCGGCGGATGTCTCGCCGACGTGCAGAGCACACGGGCACGCCTCGTCCGATCGTCGCGTTCGCTGTCGTGCTCGTCACTGCGGTCGCGGGCTGCTCGGGCGGCAGCAGCACGACGCACGCGAAGCCGTCGCGTGAACGCGCATCGGCCGCGTCGACGGCGATCCCACCCGAGGTCCGGGACCACGCCGGGGACTGGCCGCTGCCCGGCTTCGACTACGCCAACTCACGGCGCGCCGCGACCTCGCCGATCAACGCCTCCAACGTCTCGAGGTTGACGCCGGTCTGGAGCGTCCCGCTCGTCGCGGGCGCGTCGACGGTGCCACTGGTCGTCGGCGACACCGTCTATGTCGAGGACGCCACCGGCACCGTGCGTGCGATCGACCGGGCGACGGGACAGGTGCGCTGGGAGGCGGGCGGCGGCGAATTCGGGATCGGTCCCTACGGCGTCGCAATCGGGTGGGGGAGCGTGTTCGCGACGACGAGCAAGGGTGTGGCCGCGTACGAGGCCGGGACCGGTCGCAAGCTCTGGGCGCGCAGCCTCAATCGCACCCCGACCGAAGGCGTCGACATCCAGCCCACGGTCTTCGGGCACGAGGTTCTCGTGAGCACGGTTCCGGTGAGCCTGAACGGCCAATTCAAGGGCGGCGACCGCGGCACGGTGTTCGCGCTCGACGCGGGCACGGGCGCGACGGTGTGGTCGTTCGACACCGTTCAGGGCAACGACCTCTGGGGCAACCCGACGATCAACTCCGGTGGCGGCGCGTGGTACCCGCCGTCGATCGACGTCGCGCGCGGTGTCGCGTACTTCGGTACCGCGAACCCGGCTCCGTTCGCAGGCACGGAACGGTTTCCGAACGGCTCGAGTCGTCCGGGACCGAACCTCTACAGCGAGTCGACCATCGCGCTGACCACCGGGCACGGCGCCTTGCAGTGGTATTACCAGGCCCATCCTCACGATCTCTTCGATCGCGACTTCATCCACACCATGCTCGTCGACGTCAGGGAGAAGGCGGGCACGCGGCGCATCGTCGTCGGCACCGGGAAGGGCGGCGTCGTGGTGGGCCTCGACCAGACGACCGGTGCGTTGCTGTGGCGGACGCCGGTCGGTGTCCATCGCAACGACGACCTCGACGCGCTCACCGGCCCGACCGACGTGCTGCCGGGGACGTTCGGCGGTGTGATCACACCACCGGCATCCGCGGACGGAACGGTGTACGTCGCAACGCTCGACGAGCCGACGACGCTCGTTCCCGACGCGCCCCGCTACATCGGTTCGCAGCTCGGACAC
This sequence comes from Acidimicrobiia bacterium, assembly GCA_036558745.1. GTDB lineage: Bacteria > Actinomycetota > Acidimicrobiia > IMCC26256 > JAMXLJ01 > JAMXLJ01. The sequence continues at coordinate 72,285 of DATBEZ010000027.1, read as the reverse complement.
GGTGACGGCCAGCTCGTCGCGATCGACGCCGCGACGGGCAAGGTGCGCTGGGACGTCAAGGTTCCGGGCGATCCATTCGGCGCGGCGACGGTCGTGAACGACCTCGTGCTGACGTCGAACTACACGGGCACCCTCTTCGCCTACGACCGCGCGACCGGCGCGCTGGTCTGGCAGCGCGACATGGGGGGCGGCATCAACGGCTGGCCGGCCGTCGCCGGTGATCTCGTGCTCGTCCCGGTCGGCGCCGGGAGCAATCCGCGGCTCGCGGCCTTGCGCCTCAACCCGTGACGGCCGCGCGTCACGCTGCCTTCGCGATGACCTCGGCTCCGTAGGCCTCGAGCGCCTCGATCGCATGGTCCAGCGAGATCCCGGGAACGCCGACGCTGTTCCAGGTGACGCCCAGCGCAGCCAGCTTCGTGAGCGCGTCGAGCTGGGCGGCGGGTGAGAACGAACGGCTGCCCGGGCCGGCCAGGCCGGTGCTGTACTGCACGTCGATCGTGGCCGGGTCGCGACCGGCCGACTCGACCTCGCGCCACAGGTCGTCGAGCATCGAGGCCAGCTCGTCCAGCGTCTCGAGCCGGCGCGTGCGCGCCGTCTTGGCCAGCTGGGCCGACGCGGGGAACGGGTTCCAACCGTCGCCGACGCGCGCGACGCGACGCAGTGTGAGCGCGCTGTTGCCCCCGATCCAGATCGGCACGTGCGCGGGCTTCGGGTTGACGGTCAGCCGGTCGGCGACGAAACCCGTCCCCTCGTAGCTGAACTCGTCGGTGCTCCACACGCCGCGCAGGACGTCGAGCGCCTCGTCGAAGAGCTGGTTGCGACGCTCGAACTCGACGCCGAGGGCGCGGTACTCGCTGCGCAGGTACCCGGTCGCGACCGAGAGCACGAAGCGCCCACCGCTCAGCGCGTCGACGGTCGCCGCGGCCTTGGCCACGACGAACGGGTTGCGATAAGGGAGCACCAGGACGTGCGGGATCAGCTTCAGATCCGTCGTCACGCCGGCAACGAACGACAACACCGCGAAGGGGTCGAGCGCGTCGTGACCGCCGGCCGTCAACCACTTGTGCGACGGCGCGGGATGGTCGGTGAACGAGATGCCGTCGAACCCGGCCGCCTCCGCGGCGCGGGCGAAGCGGGCCACCGAATCCCCGCTCACGAGCATCGGGTCGACCGGATGCGTGACCAGTGGATAGACGGCCGCGTGCTTCATGGCTGCGTGAACCCTCAGCGACCGGGGTTCGGGTCGAGCTTCTCGAAGCGCTCTCCCGGCCGGATCGCCCGGTAGGCGGCGACGACCGGCGCGAGCTCGTCGGGCGTCGCGCCGTGCATGATGACGCCGTCGACGCCGAGGTCGAACTGGCGCAGCACGCGCTGCGCGCAGCGCTCGGGCGAGCCGGTCGCCGCGGGCTCGAGCCACTCGTCGGGTACGAGCGTCGCGATGTGCTCGAGCGTCTCCGTGTCGGCCTTGGCGTCGATCGCGCCGGGAAACGACGCGACGACGGGATCAGCGCGAAAGCGCGCCAGGACGTCGGGATCCCAGCCGTTGGTGTCGACGAGCAGGTCGCCGTAACCCTGGAGGTAGGTCGCGAGCCGGCCAACGGTCTTCTTCAATCGCACCGCCTCGGGCAGACCGTCGTGCACCGTGGCGTAGCACGACCAGATCCGCACCGACGCCGGGTCGCGTCCGCTGCCTTCAGCGGCGTCCCTGATGGTGCGCACGCAGCGCTCTGTCGTCTCGTCGGTGAAGAAGGTGTGCAGCACGACCATGTCGACGGCCCGACCCGCGAACGCGAGGGAGTTCGGACCGAAGGCGACGAACCCGATCGGGATGTCCTCGTCGAACGACGCGTCGAGGTGCAGCACCGGGTAGGAACCGGCAGGGCCGTCGTGGCCCATCACGACCTCGCCGCGGAACAGGCGGCGGAGGATGCCGACGAAGTCCTCGAGCTGCGCGGTCGTGATGCGGGGGATGCCGTACGCGTCGAACAGCGGCGCGATGCCGCGGCCGAGCCCGAGCGTGAACCGGCCGTTCGTCAACCGGTGCATCGTGGTCGCGTAGGACGCGGTGACCATCGGATGGCGCGTGTTGTGGTTCGTGGCCGCGGTCGCGATCCCCAGCGTCCGCGACACCGCACCGACCGCGCCCGACAGCGTCGCCGCCTCCTTGATGTTGAACCGCTCGGAGATGAACGCGCTGCCCAGCGCGAGCGACTCGGCGGCCGCGACCTCGTCGATCAGGTCCGCCGGCGACTTCGGCGCGCCGGCGAGGACGTAGAAGCCGATCTCGTTCAGCTGCTCGCCCATCGTGCTCACGCCGTCACGACGTCACGACGGGGAGGTGCTCCCAGCCGCGGACGGTGGAGGTGCGGGCCTGGACCGCGTGGTCCCAGTCCACCTCCCAGTCGGGGAAGCGCTGGAGCACCTCGTCGAGCGCGACACGGCCCTCGAGTCGCGCCAGCGCGGCCCCGAGGCAGAAGTGCAGGCCGTAGCCGAAGCTGAGGTGATGCGTGATCTCGCGGTGGATGTCGAAGCGCTCGCCGTCGGCGAAGCGGCGGTCGTCGCGGTTCGCGGCCCCGTTGAGCAACAGCATGACGCTGCCCTCGCGCACGACCTCGCCGTACTGCTCGACGTCGCGGGCGACGGAGCGGGCCTGCACCGGAGACGGCGCCTCGTAGCGGAGTATCTCCTCGATCGCGTTGGCGACGAGCGACCGGTCGGCTGCGATCGCTCGCCGTTGGTCGGGGTGCTCGGCGAGGAGCTTGCCGGTCCAGCCGATGAGTCGCGTGGTCGTCTCGTTGCCCGCGCCCGCGAGCAGGTTCACGTACGTGAGGACCTCTTCGCGCGTCAGCTTGCGATGTCGCCCGGTCTCGTCCTCGAATTCCGCGGCGAGCAGCTGGGTCATCAGGTCGTCGGACGGATGCTCCATCCGCCAGTCGATGTATCCCGCGAACATCGCCCCGACCGACTCGGCGTCGACCGGCGGCAGCGGCTTGGGCACGCCGTTCTCGTCGAGCTTCAGCCCTTCGTCGAGGCGGTCGCGGATCGCCTGCTGCTCGCTCTCCGGGATGCCGAGCAGCATCCCGATCACGCGCATCGGCATCGGCGCGCCGAGATCGGTGACGAAGTCGAAGCCACCGGAGCCGACGAGCGGGTCGAGCGTCCTCGCACAGAACTCGCGCACCTGGGACTCGATCGCGAGCATGTGCTTCGGCGTGAAGACCCGCGAGAGGATCCCGCGGTGCACGTCGTGGACGGGCGGGTCCTCCCAGAGGATGATGCCCGGCGGGATCTCCATGTTGGCGCGGATCAGCTCGAGGACCGAGCCCTTGCCCGAGCGGTACGTCTCCCAGTCGACGAGGCCGCGCTCGACGTCGTCGAAGCGACTCAACGCGAAGAAGTCGTACTTCTCGTTGTAGTAGAGGGGCGCCTCGTCGCGCATCCGACCCCAGACCGGATATGGGTCGACGTCGATCTCGAAGTCGTACGGGTCGTAGTAGAGGTCCCGCTCGTTCGTCGTGGTCACGACCTGCCCTCCCCGCTCTGTCGCACCCGCACGCCCGGTTTGCGAAAGTACCCGACGTGAACGACCACGTGAAGCTGCCCGTCGAGGTCGACGAGCTGGATGCGCCCTGGTTCACCCAGGCGCTCGGTCTCGACGTCACCGAGGCGACGGTGCTCGACCGCAGCTCGGGAACGACGGGCCGGGCCCGGGTGGCGCTGCGCGGTGACCCGGAGCTGCCTCCGACCGTGTTCGTGAAGCTGCCGCCGTTCGACGAGCGGCAGCGAACGCTCGTGGACCAGACCGGCATGGGTGTCGCCGAAGCCCGCTTCTACCGCGACCTCGCGCGCGAGGTCCGCGTGCGCGTCCCGGGCGTGTGGTTCGCGGAGACCGACGGCCGCGGCTACGTCATGGTGCTCGAGGACCTCGTGGCGAGCGGCTGCCGGTTCCCCAGCCCCGACGACGCCGACGTCGCGATGCGGGCGCGTGACATCGTCGAGCAGCTCGCCGCGCTCCACGCGCCGTTCTGGGAGTCCGACCGCTTCGAGTCCGACGGCGACCTCGCGTGGCTCGCCGAGCGCGGGATGCGTGGTGGGGGAGGCGGCCGGACGTTCATCACGCGCGCCGTCGACGCGATCGGCGACCAGCTGGACGAGTCGTTCCACCGCATCACCGAGACCTACCTCGCGCACGCCCCCGACATCGTTGAGCTCTGGCAGGAGGGCGCAGGCACGCTCGTGCACGGCGACTCGCACCTGGGGAACCTCTTCGTCGACGTCCGCGACGATACGGGCGGCGTCGGCGGGCGCACCGGCTTCCTCGATTGGGCGGTCGTGTGCCGTGCTCCGGGCATGCGCGACGTCGCGTACGTGCTGTGCAACTCCGTGCCCGCATCGGTTCGCGAGACGATCGAGCGCGACCTGGTCGAGCGCTACTGCGAGCTGGTGGCGGTGGAGGGCGTCGCGCTCGATCCCGGCGAGGCCTGGGACCAGTACCGGCTGCACGCCGTCTACTCGTGGGTCGCGGCGACGTCCACGGCGGGCATGGGCTCGAAGTGGCAGCCGATCAGCATCGGTCTCGGCGCGACGAAGCGGGCGACCGCCGCGTGCGCACACCTCGATAGCGTCGGACTGATCGAAGAACGGCTGGCGTAGCCGGAGGCTCGACGGCCGGCGTCGCGTCAGCGGACGCGGTACTCCCGGCGTTGCCCGGACGCGAACGCCTTCTGTCCGCTCGCGATGTTGTCGTGCGCCGTGCCCAGCGAGACCAGCATCGACACCTGGTTGAGGGCCTGCTGGCGCGACAGCTCGTTGGCCATCCACACCGCTCGGACCGTGCCCTGGATCGCGAGCACCGGTGCCGACGCGATCGCGTCGGCAACCCAGAGCGCGCGCTCGAGCAGGTCACCCGCGGGGACGACCTCGGACACGAGCCCGACCTGGCAGGCCCGCTCGGCCGACATCCGTTCGTTCGCGCCGAGCAGCGCGACGCGCAGCACCTCGCCGAGCGGGAGCTTCTGGAGGATGTGCATCGACTCGAACCCGGCGACCATGCCGTAGCTCACGTGCGGGTCGAAGAAGGTCGCGTGCTCGGCCGCGATGATGATGTCGACCTCGCCGAGCATGTAGAACGCGCCGCCGCACGCCATGCCGTTCACCGCGGCGATGACCGGCTTCCACATGTCGTTCTGCTTCGGGTTGATGTTGCCGCCAGGGTCGTTGAACATGAACGGCGTCGACACGCGGCCCGAGAACGGTGCGCTGTCGCGACGCTCCGGGTCGATGTAGCCGCCCATCGCCTCGTCGCGGTCGATGCCCGTGCAGAAGGCCTTCTCGCCCGCACCGGTCAGCACGACCACGCGCACGTCGTCGTTCTCGCGCAGCGATCGCCAGACCGCCTTGAGCTCCTGCTGCATCACGCTGTTGAACGCGTTGTGGACGTCGGGGCGGTTCAGCGTCACGATGGCGACGCCGTCGCGCTCCTCGTACAGCAGGGTCTCGAACTCGCCGGCCACGGTGCCCCCTCGAAGTGTCTGGGGGACCGAAACTAACACGGGTGTCAGCTTTGCTTGCCGGGCCAGGACGGCGTGGTTGACAGCGGATCGGTCCGAACGTAGCGTCGCACGATGCCGTCGTTGGCATGGAATGCCAGTCATGCCATGACCTGACGAACCATTCGCGCACGACCATGCGACGACGTGCACATCGGCACCGATCGGAGGGGGATGGTCGTGGTCCGACGCGTGGTGTGCAGTGTCGTGTGCGTGCTCATGCTGGTCGCGGGATGGACCGCGGTCGCCGGCGCCGATCCGAGCTCGCGGGCCGGTTCGGCCTCGCCCATGGTGAGCGGCCCGGTGACGGGCGGCAACGGGGTGCCGATCGTGTTCGCGCACACCACGTTCCCGCTCGCGAGCGTGGGCTACACGCAGCAGGAGTTCTTCGTCGGCGGGACGGCCACGGCGTACGCGCCGAGCGCGCCGCTCACGAGCGACGGCCGGTGGTCGGTCGTGCCGTCGTCGCACGCGACGTACAAGACGCGGATCGTCGTGGACCGGCCGATCAGGCGACGGGATTTCAACGGCACGGTCGTCGTCGAGTGGCTGAACGTGACCGGCGGTGTCGACGCCAGTCCCGACTGGATCCACATGCACGACGAGCTGATCCGCGCCGGCTACGCCTGGGTGGGCGTCTCCGCCCAGGCGGTCGGGTTGAACGCGCTCAAGAACCCCGCGAACGCCAGTCCCGCGTTCGGCGACCCCGTGCGGTACGCGTCGTTGACCCATCCGGGTGACAGCTACTCGTACGACATGTTCTCGCAGGCGGGCGAGGCGGTCCGTAACACGGCGAAGGTGCTCGGTGGCTTCCATCTGAAGCGGCTGATCGGCGTGGGCGAGTCGCAGTCGGCCGGGCGTCTCGTGACCTACATCGACGCGGTACACCCGCGTGCGCACGTCTACGACGGCTTCCTCGTGCACAGCCGCGGCGCGTCCGGCGCGCCGTTGTCGCAGGCACCGCTGGCCACGGTAGGGACGCCGACGCCGACGTTCATCCGCACCGACCTCCGCGTTCCCGTGCTCCAGTTCGAGACCGAGACCGACCTGATCGAGCTCGGCTTCCTCGCGGCACGCCAGCCCGACACGCGCCGCATCGCGACGTGGGAGGTCACCGGAACCGCGCACTTCGACCTCTACGGACTGCAAACCGGTGCGACCGACATGGGCGATCTGCAGTCGGTCGCCGCGTGGTTCGCGTCGATGCAGCATCCGACGAACACGCCCACGACCGGGTTCACGTGCGGGTTGCCGATCAACAGCGGGCCGCAGACGTTCGTGCTGCGCGCCGCCATCGCGGCGGTGAACCGCTGGATCGCGAGCGGCGTGCACCCGCCCGCGTCGCCGCGCATGGAGACCACGAACACGACACCGCCGCAGCTCGTGGTCGGGCCCGACGGCATCGTGCGGGGCGGCATCCGGACGCCGGCCGTCGACGCGCCGGTGGCGAAGCTGAGCGGTCTCGGCCAGACCGGCGGGACCCAGTTCTGCAACATCTTCGGCACCACGGTGCCGTTCACGAACCAGCAGCTCACGGCGCGGTACCGCAACCACGGCGGGTTCGCGTTCGCGTGGATCCTCGCGACGATCGACTCGGCCAGGGCCGGCTTCCTGCGCCCCGTCGACGCGTTCAACCTCGCGGTCGTCGGCGCCCGTTCCGACGTTCTGCGCTAACTCCAGTTGCGAGATGCGGCACTCACCGTCGGAATCCGACGGTGGGTGCCGCATCTTCGCGTTCGGGTGTCACAAACGGCCCGTTCGCATCGTCCTTGCCGTCGAAGCACACGACGAGCGAGGAGACGAACGAATGGATCCGGGCCGCAACGGCGCCGCGAGCGCGATCGAGGTCGCCGAGCTGCGCAAGACGTACCGCGGCGGCGTCGAAGCCGTGAAGGGCATCAGCTTCGACGTCGCGCGCGGTGAGGTGTTCGGTCTGCTCGGACCGAACGGGGCCGGCAAGTCGACGACGATCGGCATGCTCACCACGACGGTCACGCCCACGGCCGGCCGTGCGCAGGTCGGCGGGTGCGACGTGGTCGGCGACCCGATCGGGGCCCGGGCCGCGAGCGCAGTGGTGTTCCAGGACGCCGTGGTCGACCGGTCGCTGACCGGCCGGCGCAACCTTCAGCTCCACGCCCGGCTGTGGGGTCTGGCGCCGGATCGGATCGCGGCACGCGTCGACGACGTCGTGTCGCGTTTCGGGCTCGCCGATCTCGTCGACCGGGAGGTCGCGACCTACAGCGGGGGCCAGCGGCGCCGGCTCGAGCTCGCCCGGTCGCTGCTGTCGGAGCCGTCGGTCCTGTTCCTCGACGAGCCGACCGTCGGGCTCGACCCGCGCATCCGCCACGAGCTCCTCGACGTCATCGCGGGGCTGCGCACGACGGTCGACATGACCATCGTCCTCACGACGCACTACCTCGACGAGGCCGAGCGCCTCTGCGACCGCGTCGCGATCATGCACGACGGCGCGATCGTCGCGCTGGACCGTCCCCGGTCGCTCCTGACCGCGCTGGGCGACGAGATCGTCGAGCTGACCGTCGACGCGCCTGCAAGCCTGCTGCTCGCGTTCCTGCGCGAGCGCAGCCTCACCAACGACCACGCGTTTGCGATCGGCAACACACTCACGCTGCCGCTGCGCGGCGTCACCACTCGCGACGTGTTCGACGCGCTCGACGTGTCGGACTTCCGCGTCGTCGCCTCGTCGTCACGCCCGCCGACGCTCGACGACGTCTATCTCGACCTCACCGGCGGCCGTCTCGCCGCCTGACCGAAGGAGCTCCGTTGACCACCATCACGACCCCCACGATCAGGGCGCCGAGGACCCGGGCGCCGGTCCGTACCCGGCCGAGCCGATCGGCCGCGTTCCGCACCCTCGCACGACGACGGTTCTCGCTGAGCGCGCACACACCGCGCGAGATCCTCGTCCCGCTGCTCACCCCGATCCTCTTCGCGGACGTGATCGCGCCGGCGCTCGCGAAGACGATCCCGGCGACGGCCGGCATCGACTACCAGAGCTTCCTCGCCGTCGGGACCATCGCGCTGCTCGTGCCGCTCAGCTGCGTGCTCGGCGGCATCGGCATCATCGTCGACCGTCACAGCGGTGCACAGCGCGACCTGCTCGCCGCGCCGACCCCGCGCACGATGATGGTGCTCGGGAACCTCGCGGTGGCCGTTGCGGTGAGCATGCTCCAAGTCGTCGCGCTCGTGGGCGCGTCCGTCGCGCGCGGGGCCACCTTCGATACGGCCGTCTCGGGGTGGGTGTGGGCGACGGGTGCGGTCCTCGGCATCGCCGTGCTGATGCACGGGCTCGCCGAGATCCTCGCCGCCCGCATGGAGAAGCAGGAGGAGTACGTCGGCGCCGCGCCACCGGTCGCCTTGCTGCCGTGGTTCTTTGCGGGCAGCTTCTTCGCGATCACGGCGATGCCGTGGTGGCTCACGTGGTTCGCGCGCTTCCTCCCGCTGACCCACGCGCTCGCGCTCATGCGCTACGGGCTCGTCGACCCGCACGGCCACGGGCTGCACGACATCTGGGGCATGAGCGACCCGACGGTCATGGCAATGCTCAGCCTCGCGGTCGTCGCGGTCTCGGCCGTCGCGGTGCTCGCGCTCGCGACCCGCGTCTTCACCCGCTCCGCCATCGGCTGATCCCTCCAGCGAAGATGCGGCACTCAGCGTCGGATTCCGACGGTGAGTGCCGCATCTCGCGTTGTCGACGGCTACGCGCGGCCGAGCAGGAAGGTGGCGACGGGTGTGGCGGGCGGGAACGAGCCCGTGACCCCGGACGGGAAGTAGCCCGAGTCGGTGATCAACGTCTGGCCCGTGATGACGGATGAGGCGTCGCTGCACAGGAACACGAGCGGGTACGCCTGCTCGAGCGGTGTCGACGCCTTCACCCCGACCTCGTCGCGGTAGTCGGAGCCGAACCCCAGCCACATGTCGGCGTTGGCGCGCGCGAGCGGCGTGTCGGTCGGGCCTGGGCAGATCGCGTTGATGCGGATGCCCTGCTTGAGGAAGCTCATCGCCTCGCGCGCGACGTAGGCGCAGATCGCCTGCTTGCTCCACATGTAGCCCGACATCATGAACTCGGCGTCCTGGTGGGCCTCGATCCACTTCACGGCCGCGTCGAAGTCGGGTGTGTCGAGATACTCGTTGAGGATCGAGAGGTTCGCCTCCCAGCCGAGCCCCGCAGCCGACGAGATGAACCCGATCGCGCTCCCGCTCGACAGCGAACCGCGTTCGACCAGGCGGTCGACCATGTAGCGGTGGCCGATGAAGTTGATCTTCTCGATGCCCGGCGTGCCGTCGGCGACGCCCGCGCAGCTGAACAGCGCGTGCACCGGGCCGTCGCACTGCTCGAGCGCTTGGTCGATGGACGCCTGCTCGCCGAGGTTCACCTTGATCGCCTTGGCGCCCTTCAGCTTGACGTCGGCGTAGTCCATCACCGTGACGTCGGCACCGGCGTCCTGCACGAGCTCGGCGACGGCGGCGCCCATACCGGACGCGCCGCCCACCACGAGCGCGCGCTTGCCGTCGTAGCGGAACGCGTCGAAGAGGCCCATGCCGATCTACTCCTGTCTCGCACGGTCACGCGACCGCGTCGTCCCCGAGTTTGTCGTGGCCGGGCGGCGCCGTCGACTCTGGTGCGCGCCCCCAACCGCGGCCGTGCACAGACCGATGATGTGCTCGGTCTCCTCCGGCGACGGTTGCGTGCCCTGCCAGAGATGGTCGGTCAGCCTGCCGAGCACCGCGTGCGTCATCACCGACGCGTCGAGCTCGGGATCGGAGCTGCCGAGCGCCGCGAACGGCTCGTGGAGCAGTTCTGCGAGATCGCCGCTCGCGAAGTGCCGGCCCGACGCGCGGCCGTCGCCGACACCGCCCCCGTTGCTCAGCACCGCGAGCGTCGTGGCCGCGATCTCCTCGTCGGCCTGCGACAGCACCCCTTCGACCCACCGCCGGACCCGACCCTCGGGGGTCGTCTCCTTCGCCATCTGGTGGCCGAGGTAGCCGTGGAGCCGCGCGCTCCCGTCCTCGAGCACCGCCGCCACGAGCGCGTCCTTGGACGCGAAGTGCCGGTAGAAGGCGTCGTTCGAGAGCCCGGCCGTGGCGACGATGTCGGCGACGCGCGGACGTGACGAGGTCCCACAGCGCCGCATGACCTCGAGCGCGGCGTCGAGCAGCCGGCGCACCTCGTCGGTGTACGCGACGCCGCGACGTGCGAGTGTCTGTCGCGCGATCCGGGACGCGATGTCCCCGTCACCCTCGTCGTTCAGAATTGCGTTCTGGATGTGCAGAAGCATAGTCTGCGGCCGCGACCGAGGGGAGTGGTGCTCATGGCATGGGACTTCGAGACCGAGCCGGCGTACCAGGAGAAGCTCGACTGGGCGTCGGAGTTCGTGCGCGAGAAGGTCGAACCGCTCGACTACCTGTTCCCGCACCAGCAGTTCATCCCGCTCGACGACGCGAAGCGCAAGATCATCGATCCGCTCAAGGACGAGGTGCGCGCGCAAGGACTGTGGGCGACACACCTCGGGCCCGAGCTCGGCGGCCAGGGACACGGGCAGCTCAAGCTCGCGCTGCTGAACGAGATCCTCGGTCGCTCGCCGTGGGCGTCGCTCGTCTTCGGCACCCAGGCACCCGACACGGGCAACGCCGAGATCATCGCCCACTACGGCACGCCCGATCAGAAGGAGCGTTACCTCCAGCCGCTGCTCGACGGCGAGCTGTTCTCGTCGTACTCGATGACGGAGCCGCACGCCGGTGCCGACCCCACGCTGTTCAAGACCCGCGCCGTGAAGGACGGTGACGAGTGGATCATCAACGGATGGAAATACTTCTCGTCGAACGCGAAGACCGCGTCGTTCCTCATCGTCATGGCGGTCACCAACACCGACGTCACCCCCTACAAGGGCATGTCGATGTTCCTCGTGCCGACCGACACGCCGGGCGTCAACATCGTGCGCAACGTCGGGCTCCACGGCGAACGGCTCAACGAGGGCTCCCACGCGCTCATCCACTACGAGGACGTGCGCGTTCCCGATTCCGCGCTGCTCGGTGGTGAGGGGCAGGCCTTCGTCATCGCGCAGACCCGTCTCGGCGGCGGCCGCATCCACCACGCGATGCGCACCATCGGGATGGCGCAGAAGGCGTTCGACATGATGTGCGAGCGGGTGCTCAGCCGCGAGACGCAGGGCAGCCTCCTCGCCGACAAGCAGTTCGTGCAGGGCTACATCGCCGACTCGTACGCGCAGCTGATCCAGTTCCGCCTGTTCGTGCTCTACACCGCGTGGGAGATCGACAAGTACAACGACTACAAGCGCGTGCGCAAGGACATCGCGACCGCGAAGGTCGTCATGCCCACCGTCCTGCACGACATCGCCTGGCGTGCGATGCAGGTGCACGGCGCGCTCGGCACGACGAACGAGATGCCCTTCTTCGGGATGATCCACGCCGCCGGCGTGATGGGTCTGGCCGACGGGCCGACCGAGGTCCACAAGGTGACCGTGGCCCGCCAGCTCCTGCGCGACTACCGCGGGACCGACGGGATGTGGCCGACCGGGTGGATCCCCGGGAAGATCGACGACGCGAAGGCGAAGTACGCGCAGTTCCTCGAGCTGGAGGTCGGCAACCTGTGATCGACTTCGACCGGCTCGCACGGTGGATGGACGACGAGGGGCTGCCCGGCAAGGGGGAGCCGATCGAGCAGCGGTTCATCTCGGGCGGTTCGCAGAACGAGATCTACGAGATCTGCCGGGGCGAGCTGCACGGTGCGCTGCGCATCCCGCCGCCGACCGCACCTGCGAGTCGCGACGACGGGATCCTGCGCGAGTGGCGGATCATCGAGGCCCTCGACGGCACCGACGTGCCCCACACGCCCGCGATCGCGGCGTGCAAGGACACGGGTGTGCTCGGGCGCGCGTTCTACCTCATGGGCTTCGTCGACGGGTGGTCGCCCATGGGGCTCGAGAATCGCGCGTGGCCGCCGCCGTTCGACACCGACCTCGACACGCGCGCCGGGCTCGCCTACCAACTGGTCGAGGGCATCGCGCTGCTCGGCAACGTCGACTGGCGGGCGAAGGGTCTGGCGGACCTCGGACGTCCCGACGGGTTCCACGAGCGGCAGGTCGAGCGGTGGACCGCGTTCCTCGAACGGATCAAAGGCCGCGAGCTCCCGGGCTTCGACGAGGCCGCGGCGTGGCTCAAGGTGCATCGTCCGATCGACTACATCCCCGGGCTCATGCACGGCGACTACCAGTTCGCCAACGTCATGTACCACCACGGCGCGCCCGCGCGACTCGCCGCGATCGTCGACTGGGAGATGGGCACGGTCGGCGACCCGAAGCTCGACCTCGGATGGGTCGTGCAGAGCTGGCCCGACGACACCGAGAGCACGGATGCGTCGTCGTCGGGCTACGTCGACATGCGCGGCATGCCGTCGCGCAGGCGGGTGCTCGACCACTACGCGAGCGTGTCGGGACGCCAGGTCGACGACATCGACTACTACGTGATCCTCGCGAAGTGGAAGCTCGCGGTCGTCCTCGAGCAGGGCTACCAGCGTTCCGGCGTCGACCCGAAGCTCCAGGCGTTCGGCCCGATCGTCCTCGACCTCATGAAGGGTGCCGCGGAGCTCGCGGAGAGCACGCCGTACGACCGGTGAGAGACCGCGACGAGAACGACCGCGACGGGTCAGACCGCGACGAGCTCGTCGTCGAGCGCCGTGGTCACGTCGTCGTCGCGCGACTCAACCGGCCCGACGCCCGCAACGCGCTGACGGGGTCGCTCGTCGACGCGATCGGGACGACGATCCGCGCCGGCGAGACCGATCCCGACGTGCACGCGATCGTGCTGACCGGCACGGGTGATCGTGCGTTCTGCGCGGGGATGGACCTGCGCGCCTTCGCCGGCGGCGACCTCGCGATCGAGCGCGGCGAGGGGCTCGACACGTACAACCGGCTCATCCGGGGTCAGGTCGAAGTGCCCTTGATCGGGGCCGCGAACGGCGCCGCGATGGCGGGCGGGTTGGAGCTGCTGCTCGCGTGCGACCTCATCGTGCTCGCCGACCACGCGCGCCTCGGGCTGCCCGAGGTGAAGCGCGGCCTGCTCGCGGCCGGTGGGGGCACGTTCATCGGCACCCGCGTGCCGCTCAGCATCGCCTTGGAGCTCACGTTGACGGGCGACGACATCGACGCGGCGCGCGCCCTGGCGCTCGGCCTGGCCAACGCGGTCGTGCCCGGTGCCGACGTACTCGACGTCGCGCTCCGGTACGCCGATCGCATCGCGGCCAACGGGCCGCTCGCGGTGCGCGCGACGAAAGAGCTCGTGCGCCTCGGCGTCAGTGACACCGCGGCCGCGTGGGCGCGCCTCGCCGAGCTCCAGGCGCGGGTCTTCGCGAGCGAGGACGCGAAGGAGGGCGCGCAGGCCTTCATCGAGAAGCGCGCGCCCGTCTGGCGCGGTCGGTGAACCGACCGTGAGGGCGGCGGTGTGCCCATCGTGGGGCGCGCCCGAGGTCGTGCAGATCGACGACGTCGACCCGCCCGCGCTCGGGCCCGCTCAGGTGCGGGTACGGGTCGACGCCGCGGCCGTGAACTTTCCCGACGTGCTCGTGGTCGCGGGGGAGTACCAGATCAAAGTGCCCCCGCCGTTCGTGCCGGGGAGCGAGTTCGCGGGGCGGGTGGTCGAGGTCGCCGACGACGTCACGACGGTGCGCGTCGGTGATCGCGTGTTCGGGAGCGTGATGGTGGGCGCGTTCGCGGAGGAGGTTGCGGTCGCGGCCACCTCGGTCACTGTCGTCCCCGTGGATGTCGACGTCGTGTCGGCCGCGGCGTTCGGTGTCGCTCACCGCACCGCTTACCACGTGCTGCGCTCGGTGGCGTGCATCCGATCGGGCGACGAGCTGGTCGTGCTCGGCGCGGGCGGTGGCGTGGGGCTCGCCACGGTCCAGCTCGGCGCGCTGCTCGGCGCGACCGTCACCGCGGTCGCGTCGTCGGCCGAGAAGCTCGACGCCGCCCGCGCGTTCGGGGCCACGCGCCTCGTCGACCACCGCGCCGGCGATCTGCGCCAGGCGCTGAAGGACGCGCTGCCCGACGGTGCCGACGTCGTCGTCGACCCGGTCGGAGGCGACCTCGCCGAGCCGGCCCTGCGGTCGCTGCGGTGGGGCGGGCGCTTCGTGACGGTCGGGTACGCATCGGGCGTCATCCCGCGCATCCCGCTCAACCTCGTGCTGCTGAAGGGCATCCGGATCGTCGGTTTCGAGATGCTCGGCTTCGCGGCCCACGCTTCCGACGAGCTTGCACGCAACGAGGCCGAGCTGCTCGACCTCATGGCCGCGCACCGCGCGTTCCCGCACATCGGGGCGCGCTTCGCGCTCGACGACACCGCGGCCGCGTTGCGCTACGTCGCCGACGGCAGCGCGATCGGCAAGATCGTGCTCGTCGTGTCGGGCGCGATCTCCTGACGTCGCGCTGATCGCGACTCTCCTTCGGCTCCCTCACACCGCCTTCCCGGCCTCCGGCCAACGGCGCCGCTCGTCCGCACTTTGGTAGACCGGGCCGCGATGCCGGACACCGTCGCCCGCCCGCGACCCGCCCTCACACCGCTGACCGAGCCGTTCTGGGCCGGCACGCGCGCCGGCGAGCTGCGGGTCCAGCGCTGCCTCGACTGCGGTCGCCTGCGGTGGACGCCGCTCGCCGCGTGTCCCGAGTGCTGGTCGGAGCGGGCGCGGTGGGACGTCATGTCGGGCCGGGGGACCGTTCACACCTTCACGGTCGTGCACCGGGCCATGGATCCGCGCGCGTTCCCGGCACCGTACGTGCTCGCGGTCGTCGAGCTCGACGAGGGACCGCGGATGTTGACCAACGTCGTCGACGTCGATCCTGCCGACGTGCGGATCGGGATGCCCGTCGCCGTCCGCTTCGAGCGGGTGGACGACGAGATCACCGTGTACCCGTTCGCGCCCGCGTGATGGACCGCCCGGTCGCGGTCGTCGGCGTCGGTACGACGGTCCAGACGCGCGACGCCGACGGCCGCAGCGGCCTGAGCCTTGCCCTCGAGGCGCTCCAGCGCGCGCTCGATGACGCCGGGCTCGGCAAGCACGACCTGCAGGGCGTGTTTCCGCTCGTCGACGCGTGGCCCAACCTCGCCGATCCGCCGGGCAACTCGCGCCAGACCATGTGGGCCCGCCAGCTCGGCATCCCCATCCGGTGGTTCACCGGTGGGGTCAACTCGGGCAACGGCACCGGCGTGTCCGCGCTGCTCGACGCGACCGCGGCCGTCCGGAGCGGGTTCATCGACTGCGCCGCGCTCGTGATCGGGATGGCCGCGACGACGCCGTCGGACCCGCGCACCGCGCCGTGGACACGACCGTCGGACCAGTTCACCGCCTGGACCGGCTCGTACACCGCCGCGCAGTTCGCGCTCGCGGCGCGGCGTCACATGCACGAGTTCGGGACCACCGCCGAGCAGCTCGCCGCCGTGGCCGCGACGATCCGCAACCATGGACATGTGAACCCGGACGCGGTGATGGCCGGTCGGGGCCCGTACACCGTCCACGACGTCCTCACATCGCCGATGGTCGCGGATCCGCTCACACGCCTGATGTGCGCGCAGGTGAACTGCGGCGGTGCCGCGCTCGTCGTGACGACGCTCGAACGCGCCCGCGACCTGCGCGCCGCGCCGGTCGTCGTGCTCGGCGGTGGGGACCAGCTCTGCTATCCCGCGTACGTGGAGCCTCCATTGCTCGAGCACGAGCTCGGTGGTCCCTTTCCCACCGATTGGGTCGACCGCGGCTTCGCCATGGCCGGAGTGGAGCGTGACGACGTCGACGTGGTGGAGCTCTACGACGGCTTCGCGTCGTGGGTCGTCATGCAGTGGGAGATGCTCGGTTTCTGCGGGCGCGGTGAGGGCGGCGAGTTCGCGGCGTCCGGCGTGATGGGTGTCGACGGGCGCTTCCCGACGTGCACCGACGGTGGGTGCCTGAGCTTCAGCCACATGGGCGCGCCCGCGTTGCTGCGTCCGATCGAGGCCGTCCGTCAGCTCCGCGGCGAGGTCGCGGACGCGTGCCCCGGCCGTGCGCATACTCACCAACCGGAGACGTGCCGGGCCGCACGCGATCCCGAGGTCGCGCTCGCGGTGTCGATGGGCCCGCCGACCGGTGGCGGCAACTTCGCGCTCCTCGCCCGCGACTGAGCTCGGGTGCGAACGGCCGGAGCAGCGAGTGACCGAGGCGCCTACGGTGTCGCCGTGGAGATCAGCAAGGTCTACCTCATGCTGCCGGTGCAGGACATGGCTCGGGCCGTCGGCTTCTACCGCGACACGATCGGTCTGGCGGTCGAATTCGAGTCGGAGTTCTGGACCGAGCTGCGCTGGCGGGACACGACGATCGCGCTCCACGGCGGCGGCGCAGGCGACGAGCGCGAGAGCTGGCTCGGCTTCCACGTCGCCGATCTCGACGCGGCTCTCGTGGCGGTCGAAGCCGCCGGCGGTCGGCGGGGTGAGGGGCGCGTCGAAGGCGGCGCTCGGCTCGTGGCCGTCATCGACACGGAGGGCAACCGGATCACGCTGGGCCAGGGTCCGGGCTGAGCCGACGCGTCGTCCCGACCGCGAGGCGACCTGGTCCGGGGGGCTGGACGAGAACTGGAATCGTGTTCTAGTCTGTCGGGACCGCGGCGAGGCGCCCGCCCGCCGACGACACGACACCGCGACATCGCGACGAGGGGACTCCGATGGTCGACTTCCCGGTCTTCGACGCCGACAACCACTTCTACGAGCCGAAGGACGCCTTCACGCGCCACCTCGATCCGTCGATGCGCAAGCGGACGATGCAGTGGGCGACGGTCGAGGGCAAGGAACGGCTCCTCGTCGGCGGCTCGGTGAACCGCTTCATCCCGAACCCGACGTTCGAGAACGTGTCGAAGCCGGGCGCGCTGTCCGACTACTTCCGCGCCAAGGCCGGCGTCGGCGACATGCGCAAGGCGTTCGGCGAGCTCGAGCCGATCGGCGAGCGGCCCGAGTACCGCGACCGCACCGCGCGCCTCAAGCTCATGGACCAGCAGGGCCTGGAAGCGTGCATCATGCTCCCAACCCTCGGGGTCGGCATGGAGACCGCGCTCGAGCGCGACCCCGAGGCGTTGCTCGCGGCGTTTCGCGCGTTCAACCGCTGGCTCGACGAGGACTGGGGCTTCAACTTCGAGCAGCGCATCTACGGAGCTCCGTACTTCACGCTGGTCGACGTCGACTGGGCGGTCGAGGAGCTCGAGTACGCGCTCGAGCGCGACATCGGCGTCGTGCTGATGCGTCCCGCGTCGGTGTACGGCTCTGCGCGTCGTCGCACGCCCGGCGATCCTGCCCACGACGCGTTCTGGGGGCGGCTGAACGAGGCCGGCGTCACCCTCGTGATCCACGGCGGCGACTCCAGCTACGCGCCCTACGAGCAGATCTGGGGTCTGACCGGCGAGACGGAGTCGTTCCGCATCCCGCCGCTGAAGCGGCTGCTCTCCGCGAGCCCCATCCACGACATGATGGCCTCGCTCATGGCCGACCGGCTGTTCGAGCGCTTCCCCAACCTGCGCGTCGCGACGATCGAGACCGGTTCGGGATGGGTCGCGCCGCTGCTCGGCAAGCTGCGCACGATCGCGATCCAGGTGCCCGGCGTCTTCAAGGCCGACCCCTACGAGCTCTTCCTCGACCACGTGTCGATCTCGCCGTTCTTCGAAGACGACGTGATGAAGCTGGTCGAGCGCGTCGGCGCGGAGCGTGTCGTGTTCGGCTCCGACTACCCCCACGCCGAGGGACTCTCCGACCCGGTCAGCTTCGAGAAGGAGATCGACGGCCTGCCGGACGCGGACGTGCGCAAGATCATGCACGACAACGCGCGGGCGCTCGTCACGCCGCGGCCGCGTTGAGGCGTCGACGTGGCGAGGTCATCCGCGACGGCCGAGAGCCGCAACGACGGCGAGGTTCCTGATCCCGAGCTCCTCCCGGCGCACCTCCGGCGTCGGCGCGACCGGATCGTCGAGGCCGCGCTGGACCTGTTGGAGGACGGCGCCGAGTACGACCGCATCCAGATCCGCGACGTCGCGCAACGGGCCGGTGTCGCGCTCGGGACGCTGTACCGCTACTTCACGTCGAAGGAGCACCTGTACGCGGCCGTGCTCCTCGAGTGGGCGAAGACGTTCGCGTTCGCGTCGGAGCGCGACGACGCTCGCGCCGAGTCCGACGAGGCGCGCGTGCGTCGACGGCTCCACCGCGCGGTCCGCGCGTTCGAGCGCCGCCCGCAGTTCCTGCGGGCGGAGATCCTGCTCGAGAGCTCGAACGACGACAACGCGCGCCGGCTGTTCGCACGGTTCGCAGACCGTCACCAGGACGCGATGACCGCGGCGCTCGTCGACACCGAGCCGGAGGAGGCGGCCGCGATCGTGGAGACGACGAGCATGGTCATGGCGGCCAAGCTCCGGTCGTGGGCGCTCGGTCGGACCACGATCGCCGACGTGCACGCCACGGTGGACCGCACGGTCGACCTCGTCTTCTCCCCGAGAGCCCGGTTCCGACACGATGCGGCGTCATAGCGCCGCATCGTGTCGGAACCCGGGATTGTGGGCTCAGGTGCCGGGCATGGGCGCGAACTCGTGGATCTCGATCGCGGACTTCCCCGGCGTGTGGAAGTGCGGGTGCTCGGCGAGCAGGGCCTTGACCGCGTCGCGCGAGTCGGCCTGCAGGATCGAGAACCCACCGATGGGCATGTCACCGTCGGTCCCGTCACCGACGGTGCCGGCGAGCACGAGCGGCGATCCGAGGTCGACGATCGAGTCGCCCGCCTTCTCCGCCCACTGCATCCAGAGGGCCATGCCGGCCTGTGCCTGCTCGGGCGTGACATCGGCCATCTGGGCGTCGGCGGGAACGCCGGCTCGGTAGAGCACGAGGTACTTCGGCACGGGGGATCCTCCTGTGGTCTCGTCGGCGTCGTGTGGGGACGGCCGAGCTAGGGCATGCGTGCGCGGAGCTGCGCGACGCCATCGCCTTCGAGGTCGTCGAGCGCGACGGCGCGACCCGTCATCGCGAGAACGATCGAGAGAACCGGCCCCGAGACCGTCGGCCCGTCGCCGTGGCTCCAGTCGGTGTCGGTGGCCCGCAGCGCGAGGCCCGCGACGCGGCGCTTGCCGCCGATGACGAGATTCGATGACGCGTAGAAGTCCGCGACGCGCGCCACCGCTTCGAGCGGGGAGACGTGCGCGATGCCGAGCGGGCGACGGATGTCCTCCGCGTGCACGATGGTCTCGCCCAGCATGGTCTCGGCCGGCCCGGGCGGTCCGCCGGACGTCTCCACCTGACGCTCGAACGCCGCGAGCGTGTCGGCAGGGGTGGCGCCGCGGACGCGCGCGATGTCGCGGTTCTGGAGCCGGGCGAGGCTGAAACCCGAGCCCACGATCTTGACGAAGAAGCGCGGTCCGCTCATCTCCGCCGTGGCCGTCATGTGCGCGAGCACGTCCCGCACGGTCCAGTCGCCACAGAGCGACGGCTGGTCCCACTGGTCGTCGCGCAGCCCACCGAGGTCGGCCGCGAGCGCCTTGCGCTCGGCGTGGACCACGGGCCAGACGTCCGTCTTGGGCATCGCTCCTCCTGCCTGGGCACCAGCGATGTTCGGTAGTCGCTAAATTAGGTGTACGCCGAACAATATGGTCGGGTGGCGTCGGAGGGCAAGCGTGGGAGACATCAACACGACGATCGCCGCGCTCTCGTCACCGGTGCGGCGCGACATCCTCGCCCTGGTCTGGGATCGGGAGCTGGCGGCGGGCGAGATCGCGGCCGCGTTCTCGGTGACGAAGCCGACGATCTCGCAGCACCTCGCGATGCTGCGCGAGGCCGGGCTCGTGCGGATGCGCGCGGCAGGGACGTCGCGCCGCTACCGCGCACGGCCCGAGGCCCTCGTCGGACTGCGCGGCGCGCTCGAGGGCTCCGACAAGTGGACGATCGCGGACCAGATCCCGGAGCGCGACCTCTCCGAGGCGCGCGCCGTGTCGGCCGTGGTCGTCGCGGTCGACGTCGACACCGACGTGGCAACGACATTCGCCGCCTTCACCGACGCCGCGGTGTACTCGCGCTGGCTCGGTGTGCCCGTGACGATCGAGAACGGGCGCTTCGCGGCCACGATGGAGTTCGGGACGGAGGTGCGCGGGACCTACGACGTGGTGTGCCCGCCCGAGCTCATCGCGATGCGATGGGACTTCGAGGACGACAACGTGCCCGTCCCCGGCGGCGACTTCACCGGCTACCTCCGGGTGCACGCACGCAACCCCGCGGGCTCCCGCGTGGAGGTCCATCAACTGGTCGACACCCCCGCGCAGACCGAGTTCATGGAGGCTGCGTGGGGTCTCGTGCTGGGCCGTCTGAAGGGCGGCGTCGTCACGGCGTCCAACCCCGAGGCCGCGGTCGGCCGGCGACCCCGCCGGTCCAAGCGCCGTTCCAGCGCCTGAGGTGATCCGCGGGCGGCCGCCGCTGCGAACCATCGACCGATCGGTACCTGGGGAGGTCTGTGGTGGGACGGCGTCACGACGGTCGAGCGGTCGTCATCGGGGCGAGCATGGGCGGCTTGCTCACGGCCCGGGTGCTCGCGGAGCGGTTCACGAACGTCACGGTGCTCGACCGCGACGCGTTGCCCGGCGAGAGCGCGACGCGCAAGGGCGTTCCCCAGGGCCGCCACGCGCACGGCCTGCTCGCCGCCGGTGAGGGCGTCATCCGCGACCTCTTCCCGGGTCTCATGGAAGAGCTCGTCGCGGGTGGTGCGTTCTACGGGCGCCAGATCGCCGATGCGCGGTGGTGGCAGTTCGGCGGCTACCGCGTCCGCCACGGTGAGGACGTGTTCGGCTCGTTGCTGTCGCGGCCGTACCTCGAGGACGGTGTGCGGCGGCGTGTGCGCGCGCTGGGCAACGTCGAGATCGAGGACGGCGTCGCAGTCGGCTCGCTCCTTGCGCGTGATGGACGAGTGGTCGGCGTCGACATCGAGGGACCGGGGGGCGCGGGCCCGCTCGACGCGACCTTCGTCGTCGACTGCTCGGGCCGCGGCTCACAGGCCGGTCGGTGGCTCGCGGGCCTCGGCTATCCCGAGCCCGAGGTCTCGCAGGTCCGTATCGACATGGGCTACGCGTCCCGTCTCCTGCGACGCGAGCCCGACCCCGAACGCGACTGGGCGTTCGCCGTCAGCATCCAGACGCCGCCCGAGGGCAAGCGCCTGGCCGTGCTGTTCCCGATCGAAGGCGATCGGTGGATGGTCACGCTGTGCGGGTTCCACGGCGATCACGCGCCGACCGACGACGCCGGCTTCCTCGCCTTCGCCGAGAGCCTGCCGACCGGCGACATCGCCGGCGTGCTCCGCGACGCGGAGCCGCTGACACCGGTCGTCACGCACCGACTTCCCTCCAACCAGTGGCGCCACTTCGAGAAGCTCGACCGGGTCCCGGCGGGGTTCGTCGCGCTGGGCGACTCGATCTGCAGCTTCAACCCGATCTACGGGCAGGGCATGACGTCGGCGGCGTTGCAGACGAGCGCGCTCGCCCGCTGTCTCGACCGCGAAGGCGCCGACTCCGCCACGTTGGCGGCCCACTTCTACCGCGCCGCGAAGAAGGTGGTGTCGATCCCGTGGTCGATCGCAGCCGGAGCCGACTTCCTGTTCGAGGAGACGACCGGTCCGAAGCCGCCGCTCACCGACGCGCTCAACCGCTACATCCGCACGGTGTTCGTCGCCTCGCAGCACGACCCCGTCGTCGCGAAGGCCCTCGTCGACGTGATGAACCTGCAGGCGCCGCCGCCGTCGCTCCTGCGGCCCGGCATCGTCGTTCGGGTCCGGCGCGCTGCGAAGCGGGGACCGGCAGGCACCCGGAACGCGCACGCGCACGACGAGGTGGCCGCGTAGGAAATCGGCGAGGACGTCGGCGAGCCCGGGTCAGGGCCGCAGGAGCCGCAAGCGACGCGCCTCGCGCACCGCGTCGGCGCGGGTGTTGACACCGAGCTTGCGGTACACGTTGCGGATGTGGGTCTTGAGCGTGTTGATCGAGATCACGAGCTCGGACGCGATCTCCGGGTGGCTGAGCTCCGTCGGGAGGTAGCGGACGACGAGCTGCTCGCGCTCGCTCAACGGCTCGACCATCGCGACGTCGGTCGTCACGGGCGACCACCAGGGAAAACGGTCGACGAGCCGGGTGGTGTGCGCGGCGGCCTCGGCCGACGTCGCGAGGGAGCGCAGGGCCCGCGCGACACCGGGATCGGCCAGGTCGGCGAAGACGCGTCGGAAGCCCTCCGGCGCCGCGAGACGAACCGCGGCCCGCACCCGGTGCGCGAGCTCGTCCGCATCGTCGGAGCACACGCCGATCATCAGCTGCACCCGGATCCGATCCGACAGGTGCACGGCCCCCACGTTGCGCAGCCGATCTCGCGCGAGAGCGTGCGTGCCCGCCCGGTACTCGACCGCGGCCAGGAGGAGCTCGCGGTCCAGGCCGGGCTGCGACCTCGTCGCGATGTGCGCGGCGCGCTCCAGCTCGCCGGCGCGGATCGACAGTCCGGCCTCGACGACGTCGAGGACGTGAGCGAGCGTGGGCGGCAGTGGTGACGCGAGCGCGTCTCGAAAGGCGAGGAGCTGCTCGAGCGCCGCGTCCGGACCAGACTCGGTCGCGACGATCAACGCCCTCTCGGCCCGCCCCGACACGGTGTACGGGAGCGAGCGACGGCGACCGGCCAGCGTGAGGAGCCGGTCGAGGTCCTCGGCCGCGGCTGCCGCGTCGTCGCGTTCACGGTGGACCCGCGCGCGGGCGAGGAGGGCGTCGAGCACCGCGGGATGACGGTCGACGTGCAACGAGTCCGCTGTTCGCAGCACACGTTCGGCCGTCTCCTCCGCGACGCGGAGCCGACCCTCGCGTGCGGCGATCCGGGCCTGCAGCGCGGGCACCGCGAGCTCGATGCCCGCCGGATCCAGGAGGTCTCCCTCCAGCTCGACCGTGATCGCGCGTCGCGCCGCGCCGACGTCGTCGACGAGCAGCCACGCGCGCGCGAGGTCGAGTCCGAGACCGCGAAGGAAGCGTTCGTCGTGCTGGGCTCGGTTCCCGAGATCGTCGAGGAGTGGTTCGCCCCGTTCGATCGCGGCGTGTGCGTCCCCGGCGGCGTGGTGCCACTTGGCCCACGACGAGGTGACCGCAGCGCGCCCGACCATCGCCTCGCCGGGCGTCGACCCCGCGGCCGCCCGTTCGAGCCACATCGCCGAGTCGTCGAGACGGCCGAGGTCACGGAGCATGTCCGACACGACGAGCATCCGCTCCGCGTCCGCGGCCACGAAGGCCGGCGGGAACGCGTCGAGCACCTCGCGCACCCATGGGCGCGTGGTCTCGGGATCGGCGCCCGCGCCGACCACGACCGAGAAGGCGGCGTCGGCGTCGCCCGCCGCGAGGAGGTGCTCGACCCCGCCGACGAGGTCCCCCGACTCCATGAGGCGAGCCGCGGCCCGTCGGTGGAGGAGCGGCGCACGTTCGGCGTGTCGCTGCTCGAGCTCGCACCGCAAGAGGTCACGGAACAGCGTGTGGTACCGGAACCAGCGTCCTTCCGGGTCGAGCCGGACGATGAAAAGGCTCGAAGCCTCCAGCCGGCGAAGCTGGAACTGGGCGTCATCCCGTCCCGTGAGGGCGTTGCACAGCCCTTGATCGAAGCGGTCGAGCACCGACGTGTCGACGAGGAAGTCCCTGACGCTCCGGGTCTGATGAGCGAGCACCTCGTCGAGCAGGAAGTCCGCGATGTAACGGTCGGTTCCGCGGAAGCGCTCGATGAACGCGCCCGGTTCGTCGGCGTGGCGCAGCGAGACCGCCGCGAGCTGCAAACCCGCGATCCATCCTTCGGTGCGCTCGGTCAGCAGGCGCACCGAGGCGTCGTCGAGCTCCAGCTCGGGAAACCCCGCCAGATACGAGCGCGCCTCGTCGACCGTGAAGCCGAGCTCGCGGTGTCGGATCTCGCACACCGAGTCACGCACGCGCCAGCGCGCCAGTGGAAGCTGCGGATCGCTGCGCGTCACGACCACGATCGACAGCCCGGGCAGCTGGCGTTCGACGAGCGCCTCGAGCTGTCGTGCCACGGCACGGTTCCGCACGACGTGGAGGTCGTCGAGCACGAGCACGACATGTCCTTCGGACGCGCCCAGACGCGCAGCGACGGCCGCGACGAGGTCGCCGGTGGAGAGCGGCACGACCTCGTCAGCAGCCGTCGCGCGCGGGGGGGCCGCACGTTCGAGGGCGGACATCACGTCGCGTCGGAACGTTTGGGGGTCGTTGTCGTCGGGATGGACCGTGAGCCACGCGACCGGGCACCCGAGCTGCTCGACCCAGTCGCTCACTGCGGTGGTCTTCCCGGTTCCCGCCGGACCGGTCACGAGCGTCAGACGCGCGCGTGTCGCTCCCGACAGGAGCGCACTGAGGCGCGGCCGGCTGACGAGTCGACGCGGGCGCGGCGGGGTGATCCTCCCCTCGACGACGTCATGTTGTGCGCTGCCGACTTGACCGGATCCCGCGCTGCGCGCGTCGCCGCGTGCTTGCTCCCCCGGGCTCACCGGCCGCTCGAGCTTCGAACGACATGGAACACCGTTCAAGAGCATGGGCGTCGCGCGGCAGCGGAATCATCACCCCGGAGAGTGATTCATCGCGGTGACACACCGTCATTGCGAATGGTGTATCGGCTGCATTCCGTCAGGTGCTCGGGACGACCAGTCCTGATTCGTACGCCATCACCACAGCCTGCGCGCGGTCGCGCACACCGAGCTTCATGAAGATGCGCTTCGCGTGGGTCTTCACCGTCTCGACGCTCACCATGAGCCAGCGCGCGATGTCCCGGTTCGAGAGACCACGAGCGATGAGGAGCAGCACCTCGCGCTCGCGGTCGGTGAGGCTGTCGATCACCGTGGACCGCTCGCCCGCCTCGCGACGCGAGAAGCCCGCGACGAGCCGGCGGGTCAGCTCGGGGCTCAGCAGCGCCTCGCCGTTGGCAACGACGCGCACCGCGTCGACGAGCTCCTCGGCCGGCGTCCGCTTCAGGAGGAACCCGCTCGCACCGGCGCGGAGCGCACCGTAGACGTACTCGTCGTAGTCGAAGGTGGTCAGCACGATGACGCGCGGCCGTGCGTCGTCGCGCGCTTCCTCGGTGATGCGACGGGTCGCACCGATGCCGTCGAGCTGCTGCATCTGCACGTCCATGAGGACGACGTCCGGTTCGCTCTCGAGCGCGAGACGGCACGCGTCGATCCCGTTGTCGGCCTCACCGATGACGGCGATGTCGGGCTCCGCGTCGAGGATCGTGCGGATGCCGATCCGCGTCGGCACGTCGTCCTCGACGACGAGGACCCGGAGCGCGGCCTCCTCGCTCACGGCTGGCCGATCGGTATGCGCGCCTTCACGGCGAAGCCCCCGTTCGCGTCCGGCCCGATCTCGATGCTGCCGCCGAGCACGGATGCACGCTCGCGCATGCCGATCACGCCGCGGCCGTTCTTCAGCTTGCCGTTGCGGGTGTGACCGTCGTTGACGATCGCGACCGCGAGTGTGTCGAGCTCGTACGCGATGCAGACATTGGCCCGGCCGCGGTCGACGTGCTTGAGCACGTTGGTGAGCGCCTCCTGCACGATCCGGTAAGCGGACCACTCGACGAGTCGAGGCAGCGCGCGACGATCGCCGCCGATCGTGAGGTCGACGTCGAGCCCGGCGTGGCGCAGGGTGTCGATGAGCGAGGCGACGTCGGCGATGGAGCGACCCGGGGTCAGCTCGGGGGAGTTGTCGACGAGTCCCAGCGCGGCGTCGAGGTCTCCGAAAGCGTCGCGACTCGTCGTCTCGATCGACTGGACCAACTCGCGCGCGAGCGGCGGATCGTCGTCGAACACGCGCCGCGCTCCGCCGGCCTGGAGGACGACGGCGTTCAGCGCGTGACCGACGATGTCGTGCACGTCGCGTGCGATGCGGCGACGCTCGTCGAGCGCGCCGTCCAGCGCGGCGAGTCGCTCGAGCAGCTGCTCCTCCTCGCGCTTGCGCAACGCACGCTCCGCCCCGATCCGCTCGGCGACCTCAAGGGCGAGGACCAGCGCCGAGAGCAGCGCCACCGCCAGGAAGAGCTGGAGGTAGAGGAGCTGCGTCGCGGCCGAGTGGTCAGGGATGACGGCGTTCCCGGCGTGGCCGAACGCAACCGCGAACTCGGCGACGAGCGCGACCGCGACGCCGGTCGTCGTCGTCAGCGAGAAGCCGCCGCGAACCGCGGCCCACATCAACACCGGCAGCACGATGTAGATGACGGGCTGATCCCAGAGCAGGACGGTGGTCACCGTGACCGCGCCCGCGAGGAGCGGGAACGCGACGTAGTCGCGCCACGGCACGGTCGGATCGACGTTGAACCGGAACCGGCCGACCCAGGAGAGCAGACAGGTCCCGATGACGAGCACGCCGAGCGCGTCGCCGATGGCCCACTTGGTCGCGATCCAGGCCCAGGTCTCCGAGGTACCCGCGAGGGTCGTGGTGGCGCCGCCGATGGCGCCCCCGACGAGCGGCCCGGCGACCGTCGCGCACAGGAGGTAGTGGAAGAAGTGGGCGCGCAACGACCGCTCGCGAAGGGCGGTCCCGCGCAGCAGCGAGGCGCCCACGTACGGCTCGGCCGTGTTCGCGAGGGCGAACCCGAGCGCCATCCACACGGTCTGGCCGTGGCGGAGATCGACCGTGACCTCGGCCACCGCGACCGCGGTGAGCACGAAGATCCAACGGTTGCGCTTGGTGACGGCGAGGACCGCGAGCGTCAGACCGGCGGCGGGGAAGAAGGCCACCCCGGTCTCGACCGACCCTGCGAACCAGAACGCGCTCTCGGCGCCGAGCGCGTAGAGGATCCCGACCGCGCAGACGAGCGCCGCGAACTGCGGGACGCTCAGAGGGATCCCCAGGGATCGCCGCGTTGCCGTCTCGGTCGCCACCAGCCTCCTCCCACCGACGGAACGCCACGGTACCGAGTCGGCGAGCGGGGTGCGATCGTCAGACGACCTCGAGTGCGCCGCTCGCTCACGTTGTGCTGTCGCCGGGCCACGTCGACGTGATACTCCGCCCGTTCAGGCGACGCCGAGCTGTTGGAGCAGGCCCATCATGTCCATCTCGCCCCAGTGCTCGCTGATGCGACCGTCGCGGAAGCGCATGAAGTCCATCCCGGTGACGCTGACGGCCTTCCCGGTCGCCGGCATGCCCATGAAGCCGCCGGTGTCGGTGCCGGTGACGGTGAAGCGCGCTGCGGTCGTGTCGCCCTGCGCGATCACCTCGTGAACCTCCACGTGGAGGTCGGGCATCGCGGTGATGAGCATGCGGTGACGGGCGACGACGCCTTCGACGCCCGGCGGCAGGCCGGGGATGTCGACATGATCGACGTAGTCGTCGGTGAACCAGTCCGGGACCGCGTCGAGATCCCGTCCGTTGACCACCTCTTCGTCGAACCGACGCCGGAGCATCCGCAGGTCGTCCATCGCACGTCCCTCCCGGGGCAACCGCAAGCTCTTCGTCCCGGGGCGGGCGGCGGATCAGCGGTCCTTCGCGACTCCGAGCCCGCGCCGGAGGGCTTCCATGAGCTCGGCCTGGGCGCGGCGCGACACCGCCGCGGTCGTCATGACACCCGAGCCGTGGAAGGTGCCCGGGAAGGTGTGGAGCTCCACCGAGACGCCCGCTTCCATCATGCGCAGCGCGTACAGGATCCCTTCGTCGCGCAGCGGGTCGAACTCCATCGTGGTGACGTACGCGGGTGGGAGGCCACTCACGTCGGGCGCGATGGCCGGGGAGGCGTACGGAGATACGTCGCCCGTGTCGTCGCCGAGGTAGTAGCGCCAGCTCAGCTCCGCGTTCGGGCGGTGCCAGAGCGGTGTGTCGACGAACGTCCGCATGCTCGTCGTCGTGAGCCGGTGATCGAGCTCGGGGATGCCGAGGAACTGGAAGCACAGGCGCGGGCCACCCCGGTCGCGCGCGAGCAGCGCGATCGCCGCGGCCAACCCGCCGCCCGCGCTCTGGCCGCCGACCGCGATACGTGCGGTGTCGATCCCGAGCGACGCGGCATCCTCGTGGAGCCAGCGGAGCGTCGCGTAGCAGTCGTCGACACCGGCCGGGAACGGATGCTCGGGCGCGAGGCGGTACTCGGGGGTCGCGACCACCGCGCCGAGCTCGCGTGCGACATGTGTCGCGAACGCGTGCTCCATGTCGATCGAACCGACGACGAACCCGCCGCCGTGGATGTCGAGCAGCGCGGGCCGTCCCCCGGCCGGAGGCGGCGACGCGGGGGAGTAGACCCTGACCGGCACGGTCACGCCACCGGACGACACCTCGTGGTCGGTCATCGTCACGCCAGTCGTGTCGACCGCGTCGTTGAGTGACGCGACGAGCCCGATGATGTCGGCACGGGCCTTGGTCACGTCGGTCATCTCGCCCTGAGGCAGCAGGTCCACGAACGGCGCGAGCTCGGGGTCGAAGGCGTACGGCACGGCGACACTCTTCCATGTCGCCGGTGTCCTCGTCCTCGGGGTGGTCCATCGCCGCGTGTCTCGGCCGGCGCGTCGGGCGCGAGACTCCCGCCGTGCGCTATGGCATCCATCTTCCCCAGTTCGGTCGCGCCGCCGGGGCCGACGCGATCACGCGCGCGGCGCGCCTCGCCGAAGAGGTCGGGTTCGACGACGTGTGGGTGAGCGACCATGTCGTCCAGCCCGCGTCGCAGGGCTACCCGTCGCCGTACCTGTTCGACCCGTTGTTGAGCCTCGCGTGGGCGGCCGCGGCGACCGAGCGCATCGGGCTCGGCACGAGCGTGCTGGTCGCGAGCCAGCACCAACCCTTGTGGCTGGCCAACGCCACGGCGTCGCTCGACAACCTGAGCGGCGGCCGCCTGAAGCTGGGGATCGGGGTCGGCTGGAGCGAGGCCGAGTTCACCGCGCTCGGTCAGGACTTCCACACCCGCGGGAAGCGCACCGACGAGATCCTCGACGTGCTGCACGCGTGCTGGACGACCGACCCGACGACGTACCACGGCGAGTTCTACGCGTTCGACGAGCTGCGCGTGCTGCCCAAGCCGTCGCATCCGATCGAGCTGTGGATGGCGGGCGGCAGCGAGGCCGCGTACCGGCGCGCGGCCCGCGTCGGACGGGGCTTCCAGCTCATCGGGCTGAAGCCCGACACCGTGGTGGATCCGATCGCGCGCCTGCGCCGCGACCATCCCGACCCGTCGACCTTCACGATCTCGCTGCGCACCGGTTGGGACCCGCAGGGGATGGATCCCGACGAGATCGCAACGGAGCGCGACGCGTTCGAGTCGGCCGGGATCCAGCACGTCGTCGCGGCGCCGTGGCGAACGGATCCCGACGCGTGGCTGGTGTCGATGGAGCGACTCGCGCGTATCGTCGGTCTGGTCGGTTGAGCAGCACGCGGGCAATCCCAGGGGACGACGTGGACGTACGGGTCAGGGTGGGCCACACCTCATCGATGCGAGCGCTGCCTGCGCTCCTGGCCGCGGTCGTCCTCGTCGCGGCGGGCTGCTCCAGCTCCGGGAAGGCCGCCGCGGCACGGAAGCCGGCGACGACCACGAACGCCGGCTGCCGGCCGCCCGCCGCCGATCCCGCGGTACCGGTGTCGACTCCGGTCGCCGGGGTGGCGAGCGATCGCGACCTGACCTCGTTCGACGGCACGAAGATCCGGGTGCACTGGTTCCCGATCCAGGGGCGCTCCACCGCGCCGACGCTGCTCATGGGTCCGGGCTGGGGCATGGCCGGTGACACCAACACGAGGACGGCGGGTGTCCCGGGATCGCTCTCCATCCGGACGCTCCAGAACGCGGGCTACAACGTGCTCACGTGGGACCCGCGCGGCTTCGGGCGCTCGGGCGGCACCATCGAGGTCGACAGCCCGGCCTTCGAGGGCCGCGACGTCCAGCGCATCATCGACTGGGTCGCCGCGCAGCCCGGTGTGCAGCTCGACGGCACGCGTGACCCCCGGCTCGGCATGCTGGGTGTGTCGTACGGCGGTGGGATCCAGCTCACGACCGCGCCGATCGACTGCCGGGTCGACGCGATCGTCCCGTCGTGGGCGTGGCACTCGTTGACGACGAGCCTCGCGAAGAACGGTGTGTACAAGGCCGGCTGGTCGACACTGCTGTACGCGGCGGCCCGTGGCCACTCGCTCGATCCGCACATCACCGCCGGCAACGCGTACGCGAACACGCACGGCACGGTCGACCCGGTCGACGTGGACTGGTTCGCGCAACGTGGACCGGGCGACGCGGTGAGCCAGATCCGTGTCCCGACGCTGTTCGTGCAGGGCGAGTCCGACAACCTGTTCACGCTCCAGGAGGCCGTGACCAACTACGACCTCGTGAAGCGCACCGGCGTTCCGACCGCGATGCTGTGGACCTGCGGCGGTCACGGCGTGTGCCTCACCAACCCCGGTGACCCGACGACGGTCGCGCAGGCGACGCTGGCGTGGCTGGCGCGGTACGTCCAGCGCGACCAGTCGGTCGCCACCGTGGCGAAGTTCGCGTTCATCGACCAGAACGGTGTCCGCTACACCGCGGCCGACTATCCGCTGCCGACCGGCGCTCCGCTCGTCGGTGACGGCCACGGCACGTTGAACCTGGTCGCGACGGGCGGGTCGGGCCCGGCGAACACGTCCACGAGCCGCGACCCGCTCGCGAGCGTCGCCGGGATCATCACACCGGGGCGCGCGTCGAACGCGCTCGACGTCGACATCGCCGCGGGATCACGGGCGGCGGTCGTCGTCGGCGCGCCGCAACTGCGCATCACCTACCGCGGCACCGCGCCCGCCGGCGAACGTCCGACTGCGGTGTTCGCGCAGGTCGTCGACGACGCCACCGGCATCGTCGTCGGGAACCAGATCACGCCGGTCGCGCTCACGCTCGACGGCCAGACGCACACCGCGACGGTCCCGCTCGAGATCATCGCCTTCGCGGCCCGTCCCGGATCCCGGCTCACGCTGCAGCTCGTCCCGACGACGGTTGCGTACGCGCAGCCGCGCCTGGGCGGCCAGATCGAGTTCGACGCCGTGCACGTCGAGCTGCCGGTTGCGGCGGGCCTCAACCCCGCGTGATCGTGCTCAGCCGGACCGCTCGGCGGTGAAGCGCCAGCGTGTCGCGCCACCGGGCTCGACCGTCGACAGCGCGGTCGCGCTCGACGGTGTGAGGCGATAGACGAACCACGGCGGCGGACCGGCGGACGGCGCGCTGAAGTCCGCGGTGAGCGCGCGACCCGTCTCGTCGACGCGCGCGGGCCAACCTCCGGCTGCCCACCGAGCGGCCATCGCGGCGACCGTCGGGGGATCGGTCACCTGATGGGCCTCGCCTTCGACCACGAGGTCGAAGTCGTGTGCCGAGACGCTCAGCGTGCAACGCGGGTCGCGCGCGAGGTTCCGCGCCTTGCGGGTGCCGTCGCCGGTCTCGAACCAGAAGGCACCGTCGGTCCAGAGCGCCCCGACGCCGGTGACGTGCGGGCGCCCGTCACGGTCGATCGTGGCCAGCCAGCACGTGTGACGGTTCGGGCCGCCGGTGTCGGGTGCCTGGGTCAGTCCCTCGTCGAGCCGGGCCCCGATCGGCGCCCAGTCGAGCAGGGGAAGGTGGTAGAGGTCGGCCAGGTTCGTCGCGTCCATGACCGTGACGACCGACCCGGGCCGCGGAACTCATCGCCCGTCACCCATGTTCGCCCCGACGTTGTCCGCCGACGCCTGCGCGGACGCGACGTCGCGCGGGTAGGTCCGCAGCGCCAGGAGCAGGACCAGGCCGTTGGCGACGAGCGTGGGCGTCATGAGCAGGAAGGCGAGCTGCAGACCCTGGTCGCGGCCCCCGCCGAGCGCGTCGGCGAGGAGACCGAACGTGATCGGCGCCAGAGCCTGCGCCAGGATGCGGAACAGCGTGCGTATGCCCTCCGCGCGTCCCCACAGCCGCGGGTCGATCACGTCGAGGCGTGCCGCGTCCATCGGTGGGTTGGGCGCAGCGAGGCACGCGCCACCGAGCACGAAGAGCGGGAGCGCGAGATAGAGGGAGCGGCTCAGGAACGCCGGGACGAGCAGCGCGGCGCCGAGGATGAAGCTCCACGCGCTCACCGCGATGCGCGCGTTCAGGTGGCCGCGCTCGAGGAGGCGGTCGGTGATCCGTCCGGAGACGAGCATCCCCGTGAGCGCGCCGATGCCGACCACGGGGATCAGCACCGTCGCGGTGTACTTGCCGATGCCGTACTGGTGGATCACGAACTCCACCGCGAAGAGCTGGAGACCGGCGAAGAAGAAGTCGCCGATCGACGACGCCACGATGACGATCACGTTCGTGCGCACGCGGAGCACGTAGCGCGCCGCCCACCACAACGACTGTTCCGAGGGGTCGTCACGAACGATCGTCGTCTCGTCGATCCCGATGTCGGACTCGTGCACGAGCTGGCCGGTGACGTCACCGCGTCGCGCTTCGTCACGGGGTGAACGGGCCGTGCCCGCTCCTCCCTGCGCGCCACGCGGTGGCTCAGGGAGCCGGGTCGCGCCACGCGCCACGAGCAGTCCGACGACGGCGAGGATGACGAACACACCGCGCCAGCCGAACAGGACCGCGACGCCTCCCGCGAGCAGGAAGCCGAACCCGGCGCCGACGAGCTCACCGCTGCGGATCCAGGACAGTGTCCGGCCGCGCTCGCTCGGCGGATACAGGTCGCCGGTCAGCGACGCGACGGTGGGTCCGCCGGTCGCGGTCACCACACCGAGGAGCAGCCGCGCCGCGAACAGCATGAGGAAGGTGACCGCGAGACCCGACGCGACCATCGCCGCGCTCCAGATCACGATGCTGGCGGTGAGCAGGCGGACCCGATGGACGCGGTCGGTCAGTGCCCCGACGGGAACGGTGGCCAGGCCACCGACGATGCTGAACGCGGAGGCGAGCAGGCCCAGCTGGGTGTTGGAGATGTGGAAGCTGGACCGGATGCCCGGTGCCAGCGCGCCCAGCGACGCGCGGTCCGCGCTGTCGAGCGCAAGGACGAGCGCGAGCAGCACGACGGTCTCTGCGGTCGCGACGCCCCCGAGGGTGCGCGTGGCACGCCGGACGCGCGTGCGCAGAGGTGCCGGGAGGTGGCGGGCGAGCGGGATGCCGCGCTCGGGCGCGGCGCGTTGCGGTCGCTCGCGACGGGTTCGCGCCCGGTGCTCCTGCGGTCTCGACGTCGTGCCCACGGCTCCCCGCACGAAGGTTTCCCCTCGGGTGGTTTGCCCGCCGCCTCGCCCGTCTCAATCCGCGCCCGGGCGGCCCGCGCCCGGGTCAGACCAGGTGACCGGTCCCGACCACGTGCTCGAGCAGCTTCTGGCGCTCGTAGCGAGCCGAGCCGACCGGCGCGGCGGTGCCGTGCGCGGTCACCGTGGCCACGGCAGGCGTCGCGGTCGCGGCGACGGTGGCTTCGGTCGGCGGGGGTGGGACGTCGGGCGTGCACCGGCTCCCCGTCGCGGGCAGGCCGGGGGCCGCGAGCTCCGGCGGGTCGAGGAACGGCGGTCGCCCGTGGAGCTGGAGGCAGTCGAGCAGGTTGGACGCGTTCGCGTCGCGGCGCGTGAGCGCGCCGAGGTTGAACTTGGTCTCGATGAAGCGCAGCACGGACGTGTGGTCGTGCACGACGTGGGACACGTAGTGGCGCTTCGAGAACGGCGAGATCACGTACGCGGGCACGCGGATGCCGTAGATGTTCCACGCCGCCGGCGCGCCCGGTGCCGGCGCCACCGCGGGCGCGATGTCGTCGGGCGGGATCGCGGGCGGGGGCGGGACGTGGTCGTAGTAGCCGCCGTGCTCGTCGTACATGAACAGCAACACGGTCTTGGGCCACGCGGGGCTGTGCATCACCGCGTTGATGATCGACGAGCTGTAGGCCTCGCCCAGCTGGACGTCGGCCGGATTCTCCTCGCTGTAGCGGGTCACGCCGGGGCTCACGATCGACACCTGCGGGAGCGCGCCGCTTCGACAGTCGGCAAGGAACTGCGGGAAGTTCCGCACCTTGTCGCGGTTCGCGGTGAACAGGTACGGGAACAGCGCGATGTCGGGGAGGTCGAACGCATAGTCGATCCACGAGATGCCGAACTGGCTCAGCTTCTCCCAGATCGTCCCGCCCGCCGGTCGCGGCATCGCGACGACCTTCGCGGTGTCGGTCGAGATGAGGTCCTGGCACGTCGCGGCCTGGAGGTACAGCCGGTTCGGGTACGTCTGCGCGGGCGCGGACGCGAACCAACGGTCGCAGACCGGGAACGTCTCGGCGAGCGACCAGTAGAACGGGATGTCGGAGCGGTCCCAGTAGCGCATCGCGTTCGTGTTGCCGTCGCGCAGGAAGCCGTCCATACGGCCGCTGTCGATCTGGGTGTGGGTCGAGCTCCACGACTGCGACACACCGCGGCCGCTCTGGCACGTGTCGGGCGCGTGGAACACGCGCAGGAGCTGGCCGTTCGGGTCGGGGTTGGCGTTGACCGGGACGCCGCGCCGGAACTGGTACCCGTCACCGTGTCGCAGCGCACCGAGGTAGGAGTCGTAGGAGTGGTTCTCCTGCATGTAGATGACGATGTGCTCGATGCCCGGGAGCAGGTCGGTGCCCTCGGGGCGGCGGGCGTCGGGACGGTCGCCGGGCTGGCGGATGCGCCTCCCCGGCCGCCTGCCACCGGACCCGGCGCCGGGCCCGCCGGGAAAGAAGCGACATCCCGTGGCGAGGAGGCCGAGGCCTGCGGCGACACCGGTCGAGAACGCGCGACGTGAGATCTCACCTGCCATACCCGAACGCTACGTGCTCGGGACGGCGCCGGCTTGGCCATCGGCGCGACGATTCACCGAGTGTTGAGCTGCCGTGACTCCGAGATCCGCCGGTGACGGCCGGGACACCAGGCTGGGCCCGTGCGTTGTGGGTGCGGGTCGAGACGATCCACGCCGTGACCTACTTCTCGGCCGAGTCGCGCGAGGCCGCGACCGGCGCCGGGCTCAAGGGCTTCTGGATGGGGTACTTCGGCTTCCGGGCCGCGCCGCTCGGCGCGGTCGGGGCGGCCGCGGTGGAGGCGACGTTCTTCAACTTCGCGCCCGCCATGGTCGGGCGGTCGATCCCGGACGCGTGGCGGTACGCCTCGCCCGACGACCTCGTCGCCACACGTGCCGATGCCGCGGCCCGCGCGTTGCGCGCGGTGTCCTCCGACATGGAGCGCGTCGCCGGTGCGGCAAACGCGTCACTCGAGCGCGCGGTCGACGAGGGCTCGGCGTCGGGTCGTCCACTGTTCGCGGCGAACCAGGCCGTACCACTGCCGGCCGATCCGGTCGCCGCGCTGTGGCAGCACTGCACGTCGTTGCGCGAGCACCGCGGCGACGGGCACGTGGCGTCGCTCCTCGTCGCCGACCTCGACGGCTGCGAGGCACACGTGCTGTTCGCGGCCGACCGTCAGGTTCCCATCGAGGTGCTGCGCGACAACCGGGGCTGGTCGGCCGACGAATGGGCGGCCGCGACCGCACGCCTCGTGGAGCGGGGGCTCCTTCGGCGCGACGGCGGCATCACTGACGTCGGTCTGGAGGCGCGCGAGCGGGTCGAGATGGAGACGGACAGGCTCGCCGCGGCGCCCTTCACCGAGCTCGATCCTGCGTCGTTGCTCGAGCTGCTGGATCCGCTGGCGCGCGCGGTCGTCGAGGCGCGGGTCATCCCGTTCCCGAACCCGATGGGCCTGCCGTCCGTCCACGCGCCGACCGACGCTTCCGCGTAGTCGCGGGCGCGTCGTCGAGGGACGCCTGCACCGTTGTCGCGACGCACCGGCCGATGGCCTCCATCGACTCGGTGGACTTCGCGGCCCGGCTGAGCAGGAACCCGCCTTCGAGCGACGCGAGGATCAGCATGGCGAGCTCACGCGTCCGTGCCGGTGGAACGCCGCCCGCTTCGAGTCGCGCGGTCAATGACGCCAGCCAGCCGTCGAACACTTCGGCGGTCACGGCGCGCAGCGTGTCGTTGGTGCTCGCCACCTCCAGCGCGACGGTCGCGATCGGGCACGCGTCCGCATAGTCGCTGGCGCGCAGGGTCTCCGCGGCGCCGTCGAACACGACGCGCACCGCGCTCACCACGTCGGGCGCCGCGTCCCACACCGCCTCGACCAGCTGCTGGTACCCGAGACCGGCGAAGCGAAGGGTCTCGCCCGCGAGCTCGGTCTTGCCGCCCGGGAAGAAGTGGTACAGCGAGCCGAACGGAGCCCGGCTCTCGGTCGAGATCTGCTTGAGCCCGGTGCCGGTGAACCCCTGACGCTGGAAGGCCTCGGCGGCGGCCCGCACGATGCGCTCCCGTGTCGACGTGGTGGTCATGGCTGCCTCGACTCGTGCGCTCGGACTTGCGCCCGGCGGCGGTGGACTAGAAAGATCGTTCTATCAAGAGTAGCGGCACGCTCCGAGGGGGTGCACGGTGGCGGACCCGGGTGCACGCACGGTCGGCCGGACGGCGATCGAGGAGACGAGCGCGGCGGACCAACGCCGGCTCCTGGCCGCGGCCGCGTTCTTCGCCGTCGCGGTGCTGATCCACAACTTCGACCATCTCCGGCGCGGGGGCGGCTCCGTGTCGGCGGGCGTGTTCTGGGTCGGCAGCGCGGCGATCATCGTCGAGGTCCTCGTCGTGGTGCTCGCCTTCGCACGCCATCCGCTCGCGCCGCTCACCGCGGCGTCGGCCGGGTTCGGGCTCGCCGCCGGGTACCTCTTCGTGCACTTCACCCCGCACCGCAGCTTCCTGAGCGACAGCCTCGTTCGGGGGAACGCGAGCCCGCTCTCGATCTTCGCCGCGCTGGTCGAGACCGTCGCCGCGCTCACGATCGCGCTCGTCGGTGTCGGCATCCTGCGCCGCCAGCATTCGGGACTCGCGAGCGCGCCCGACGACCCCGGGCACGCGGGGTTGGTGCGCGCGCTCCGCAATCCGGTCGTCGCCGTCATGATCGCCGGGAACGTCGTCATCTTCCTCGGCTCGATCGCGACCCGCTGAGCGCGGCGACGTTCAGCGCGTGTCGATCGGCCCGAGCACGGGCTTGAGGTCGAGCACGGGCGTCCCGTCGAGGGCTTCGAGGTTGCCGACCCGCAGTCGGGCCCCGTCGATCGCGAGAATGCGCACGGTGTGCAACCCGATCGGGTTGGGTCGATCGGGCGAGCGCGTGCTGAACACGCCTTGTAGCGGCGCAGCCGGATCGCTGCGCGGATGGACGCGCAGCACGTCTCGGTCGGCGCGATCGAGCCACGTCAGCACGATGACGTCGGTGCCGACTGCGAGGTCGGCCGCGGCTGCCGCGAGTGCAGGGTCGAGCACCAGCCACGCGTCGGGCGCGCCTTCGTCGCCTTGTCGCGGTGCGTCAGCGGGATCGACGAGTGGCGAGTCCACCCAACCGATCGGGCGCACGTCGTAGCTCTCGGTCACCGAACCCCCATTCACGTGTTGGGACGCTGAACGAGCGTAGGACTCCGTCAGCGTGGCCCCGCGGCGGCGAGAGGGTCGCGGATGCAACGATGTCACGCATGAGCAGGGTCCCCATCGCCGACCACGCGCTCCTGTCGGACCGGCACGGTGCCGCGCTCGTCACCCGCGACGGATCCGTGGACTGGCTGTGCGTGCCCCGCTTCGACAGCTCCTCGGTGTTCGGGCGCCTGCTCGACGACGACGCCGGACACTGGTCGATCGCCGCACCGGACCCGCTCGAGGTCTCGCGCCGCTACGTCGAGCGCACGATGGTGCTCGAGACCAGGTTCGAGACCGCGACCGGGGTGTTGCGCCTCACCGACGCGCTCTGCACCGGACCGGGGAACCGCGGTCACCAGCTCGGGGTCGACGTCCCGAACCTGCTGCTGCGCGTCGCGACGTGCGTGGAGGGTGAAGTCGACGTCGCGATGGAGTACGCGCCCCGCCCGGAGTACGGCGTGATCGATCCGCTGCTCGAATCGGTCGACGGGGGTGTGCTCGCGCACGGCGGTGCCGACGTGCTCGTCCTCTCGTCCCCGGTCGGCGTGACGATCGACGGGTCGACGGGCCGAGCCCGGTTCCGTCTCACGGCGGGGGAGCGGGCCGGGTTCGCGTTGCACCATCGCAAGCGCGCCGACCGTGCCGAGGCACGGGTGTGGTCCCAGGACGAGATCGCGGAGCGTCTGGACGGCACGGTCGCGGCGTGGACGTCGTGGTCGGAGATCCACCAGGCCTACGAGGGGCCGTGGCGCGACCTCGTGCACCACAGCGGCCGGGTGCTGCAGGCGCTGTCGTTCCAACCGACCGGCGCGATCTGCGCGGCCGCCACCACGTCGTTGCCCGAGTCGGAAGGTGGGACGCGCAACTGGGACTACCGCTACACGTGGGTGCGTGACGCGAGCTTCACGATCGCGGCACTCTGGGTCGCCGCGTGCCCGGACGAGGCGAACGAGTTCTTCGAGTACATCACCGTGTCGGCGGCGTCGTCGCTGGAGCGCGGCCGCGACCTCCAGATCATGTTCGGGATCGGGGGTGAGCGCGACCTGAGTGAGCGCGAGCTCCCGAACCTGCGCGGCTGGCGCGACAGCGCACCGGTCAGGATCGGGAACGGAGCGTGGAGCCAACGCCAGGTCGACGTGTACGGCGAGCTCCTGGGCGCGGTGCGCCGGGTCGCGGACCGGGTACCCGACCACGGCCCCGCAACGAGGCGGTTCCTCGTGGCCGTCGCGGACGCGGCGGCCCGACGGTGGCAGGACAAGGACCACGGCATCTGGGAGATCCGTGGTGAGCCGCGCGACTTCGTGTACTCCAAGCTCATGTGCTGGGTGGCGCTGGAGCACGCGATCGCGCTCGCCGACCGGCTCGAGGCGCACGATCGCGTCTCCGAGTGGCGGCGGGTGCAGGACGAGATCCACGAGGCCGTCGTCACGAAGGGTTGGAGCGACGAGGCAAAGGCGTTCACGCAGTCGTTCGGATCGTCCGAGCTCGACGCGTCGAACCTCCTCATCCCCGTGGTCGGGTTTCTGCCGACCGACGACCCGCGCGTCCTCTCCACGATCGACGCGATCGCCGAACGGCTCACCGACGAGCGCGGTCTCGTCTACCGCTACCGCGCCGACGACGGGCTCGAGGGACAAGAGGGGACGTTCCTGCTCTGCACGTTCTGGCTCGCCGAGGCGCTCGCGGCAACCGGACAGCCCGAACGTGCGCGCGAGGTGTTCGAGCGCGCGGTCGTCTTCGTCAACGACGTCGGCCTGCTGGCCGAGGAGGTCGATCCCGTCACCGGCGAGCTCCTGGGGAACTTCCCCCAGGCGTTCAGCCACATCGGGCTCGTCAACGCGGCGTGGGCGATCACGGTGGCCGAGGGCAACGGTTCATGACGCCGCGCCGATCCTGAGCACATTTCAGAGCTCGGCGAGGCAGTCGAGTGGGAACGGCGGTTGCGCGATCGGACGGACCGCGAGCCGGACGAGGAGGAGCGGGTTGTCGTCGCCCGACGTCCGGTTGAGGTCGAGGTCACCACAACCGGTGCAGCGATGGACGATGAGCCACTCGCCGTCGCCGCGCACCGCGATGCACAAGGGCTCCATGAGCGACGCGCAGTCCGCGGCCCGGTCACCGGGGATGTCGTCGAGGTGACGGCTCCACAGGCATTGCGGGCAGTGGTTGCGATGGCGGGTTCCGGACGCGACGAGCGGGATGCTGGCGTGGCAGTGCCCGCACGTGAACGTGCCCGCGACGCGGATGTGTGAACGGTTGCGCTGGTCGCGCGACACCGGGTACCTCCCGAGTGATGCCGTACAGAGGACAGCGTCGCGTGCCGGGGCGACGGCGCGCCGGCGAGCCGGTTCGCGCCAGGTCGCACCGGGTTCGTCACACGGCGCGGATCTCTGCGGCGGGCACCCTCGTGGACACACACCCTCCCGGGTCGGAAGACGACTCAGTGTGCGGACCCGCGCCGGTGTGTCGCAAGCGATGAACGGGCCGGCGGGCGGTAGGTCTGGCGGAGTCGCTCCGCGAGCCTGCGGAACAGCGGGTACACGTCCTCGCCCATGTCGGTCACCGACGGCTGCCACAGGTCCCACCGGTCGACGAGGCGGACGCCGAGCAACGCGTCGATCAGGTCCAGGTGCACGGCGCCGAGCCGCTCCAACGCGGCGAGCTGCTCGAAGTAGTCGAGCTCCCGGTACAGCACGTACGCCTCGCGCGCGTTCGTCTCCCGGAAGCGCGCGAAGGCGGCGCGCAGCTCCTCCTTCGACGCGTACCCGGCGACGAGACGGCGCGTCTCGACCAGCGCGTCCTCGTCCCAGCGGCGGAGGAAGTCGGCGGCGGTCTGGGCCTGGCGGGTCTGGCGCGCCTCGCGGACCTGTCGCGCCGCGAAGAAGGTCGCGCCGATCGCGCTGACCAGACCGATGGCGCCGACGGCGGTCGCGATCGCGGTGACCTGCTCGGCCCAGTTCGGGTCTGCCATCTCCTCGACCTCTTCGACCCGCGGCCGCGCTCGTCGACCTACGCGATCGGCGCGGGTTGCGCGGCGACGAAGCGGTCGCGTTCGGCGCGGTCGTCGAACCACACGATGACCCAGGCCTCGCGCTCGCCGGAGCGGACCAGTGCCTCGTAGCGGTGGTTACCGTCCTGGAGGAGCAGTCGGCCGCGGTCGAACTCTGCGATGAGGGGTGGCGGCTCCCATCCGTCGTCGAGGTGCGAGGCCATGTCGTCGACGTCGTGCTCCCATTCCTCGGGTTCGACCGGGCAGAGCACATCGTCACCTTCGGGGCCTGCGAGACGGACCAGGTCGTCGACGCGCACGCGCAGCGGGCCGGCCCACCAGTGGGGTCGTTGGGCCAGCCCCGACGCGAGCGTGGCGTTGTCGCTCCCGCGACTGGCGAGGAAGTCGCCGACCCATCGGGCCATGTCCTCGTCACTTCCCGCGGCCGCGCGCGCCGACGCGAGGCCGAAGCGGCGTTCGCCCTCGGTCCGATGGCGCACCTGCCGCGCCTCTGTGACGCGGCCCGCGATCGTGGCGAGCGAGTCGACACGGTCGAAGTCGGCGTCGTGATGCAGACCCGAGGGGTCGATCAGGAACGGCCGAAGACCGGCGCGCCGCGCGCCGACCACGTCGATGCCGGGGATGTCACCCAGGTACCACGCCGCCTCGGCCTCGAGGCCGAGCGCGTCGAGCGCGAGCTCGAAGATGCGCGGATCGGGTTTCATGACGCCCACCGCGCCCGAGTCGATGACGCACCCCACCTCCACGCCGACTCCCGGACCGACCTGCAGGAGCTCGAGCCCGCGCAGACGCTCGGCCATCACGCCGTCGGCGTTCGACACGATGCCGAGCTGCACGCCGGTACCGGCGACGAGCTCGAGACCCTCGCGCACGCCCGGCACGACGCTCGACCACAGCGCGGCGTCGGCGAACTCGCTGTCGAGGTGGCGGTGCACCTCGTCGCGCTCCGCCGGCGGCACCGCGCACGCGTCGACATAGTCGCGGAGATACGCCTGCCAGCACGCGGCCCAGTCGTCCAGCGCGTCGACCGCGGTCGTGAACCCCGCGGCGGCGACGTAGTGCGCCCGGTCCAAGGCCTCGTCGGTGGGGGACACCGTGCTCTCGGCCCGTACGAACGCGCCACGGATCCGGTCGTGGTCGGGCAGCAGGAACACGCCGCCGACGTCCATGAGCAACGCCTCGGGTCCGGTCATCCCGAAGGCATACCCAGACGCGGCGACGGGCATCCCGTGGAGCGGAGCACCGGTCGAGGCTACGCGGTGCCGAGCCGGGCCGATGGCTCGCCGGGACCCGGCGACATGACGGCGGTCACGGTCGCCTCCGGGCCCGGCTCCGGCGCGTCGCGGGGTCGAATGGGCGCAGTGCGCGCGGCGCGAGATAGGTTCGCCGGATGGCCAAGCGGCAGACCACGACCGGGCGCACGTCGGAGCATGCGTCGCAGAAGACCACGAGACGAGCGCTCGACCGCGAGCGGGCAGGCGCCGATCGCGTTCCCGACAGCATCGACAAGGCGAGGGCGGAAGCCCACGAGCGGGCCCGCCAACGCAGCGGCTCCGACGACTGAGCACCTGAGAGCTCCCCGTCCGGGGAGCGGGCCGAGCCTCACACGCCCGCAGCGACCACCTGGTTCCGACCCTGCTGCTTGGCTTCGTAGAGCGCGTCGTCGGCGGCCCGGAGCCCGTCGCGGGGGGACCCGCACGTGGCGACCCCGACCGACACCGTGAGTCGCCCGGCCGGAAGGCGCTCCTCACCGTCGACGGCGACCGCTTCGACCGCGGCCCGGATGCGATCGGCGACCGCGACCGCGGCCTCGTTCGTCGCACCCGGAAGGAGCACACAGAACTCCTCACCGCCGTAGCGGTAGAGGGTGTCGTCCTGACGCAGGCACGCGCTCACGACGCCCGCGACGCGCGTGAGCGCGCGGTCACCGGACGTGTGACCGGCCAGGTCGTTGAGCTTCTTGAAGTGGTCGATGTCGACCATGAGCACCGCGACGTCGGTAGCCGCCGCGGCGTCGAGCGCGTCGAGGTCGTCCTCGAGCCGGCGGCGGTTCGGCGTGCGCGTCAACACGTCGGTGAACGCGCCCCTGGTCAGCTCGCTCTGGCGCATCGCCCCGACCACGACGACGACCGCGAGGCCCGCCGCGCACGCCATCATGACGATTCCGAGCGCGAGCAGGGCGAGGTTGCGTGATCCGTGCGCCGGCAGCGCGGCATGCTGGATCTGTTGACGCGCCTGGGACGCCTCGTCGCGGGCGCGTGTCACCTCGCCCTGCATCCATTGCAGCGCGCTCGCGTACGGCGCGGCGTCGAGCGTCAGGGTTCCCGCGCGGAGGCCCCGCACCACCGCGGGGTCGAACGGCGCGGTCACGCGACGGACGGCGGGTTCGGCATCGTGCGGGACCTCGAGCTTGCGTGCCGCATCGGCGAGCTGGCTCTGCAGCGTGCCGATCATGTCGACGAGCT
Organism: Acidimicrobiia bacterium; assembly: GCA_036558745.1. Classification (GTDB taxonomy): domain Bacteria; phylum Actinomycetota; class Acidimicrobiia; order IMCC26256; family JAMXLJ01; genus JAMXLJ01. The sequence continues at coordinate 28,797 of DATBEZ010000027.1, read as the reverse complement.
GGGAACGGGTGACGCTGCGCACGGTCGCGTCGGCCGCCGGCCGGAGCTGGTCGAGCGAGCCGTCGTCGGCACCTCGCAGGGCGTGCAGGGCGAGGAGGTCGGTCGCGACGCCGGTCGTCAGGCCGTAGGTCGTCTGCACCGCGTCGACGTGGTCGAGCTGACGTGCCGCCGCGTGCACCAAGGTGATCGTCGCGCGCACCGCTCCCGACGGACCGGACTTGACCGCGCTCGCGAGCAGCATCCCACCCGACGCCGCCGACGCCGTCGCGCAGACGATCGCGGCCGCGGCCCCTGCCAGTGCGCGCCGATTCATCCCAGGTCTCTCGGCAGGTCGCCGGGGGATCGGAGGAGTTCAGCCCCTCCTCCTCGCCGATCTCACGGACCGTCGCACACGGTGGAGGTTGCTAGGGCGAGGTGGTGTGCTCGTACGCCTGGACCATGTGGTCGGTCGCCACGATCACCGTGTCGCCGTTGATCGTTGGTGACGTGAAGTGCCGGGAATGGCCGGCTGCGATCGACTGCAGCACGGCGCCGGTCGTCGGGTTCAGCGCGTACAGCGTGCCGCTGTCGACACCGATGACCCAGACCGCGTTGCCGCCGAACGTCGGCGAGCCGTTCGCGTCGCCCGGTCCGCGCCACACCACGCGCAACGTCGGTCCGTCGTCGAGCGCGACGCCGCGCGTGCCCGTCGTGCACGGGACGAAGATCATGCCGCCGGCGAACGCGTTGCCGCCGTAGGCGCCGCAGCCGAGCGACAGCGAGGTGACCTGACCGCCGATACCGCCCGGCGCGGCCTGGTTGATCACGTAGGCGGTGCCGCTCTTGCCGACCTGGAACACCAAGCCGCCCGGGAGCATCATCGGTCCGGTCGAGCCGAGCTCGAGCCCGGAGCTGTTCAGCGACGCCCAGTTGCTCGGCGCGAAGAAGCCGAGCTCCTGCAGCGTGGGGGAGAGCTTGATCACACTCGTGCTGTGGTCGAAGTTCGTCGTCTCGGTGCCGTCGCCGGTCGTCACCCACACGTTGCCATCGCTGTCGATCGCCGGTCCCGACGGGCTCCAGATCGAGCCGCGGTTCGTCGTCGGCACGACGTAGACGATCGGATCGGTGCCGTCCGTCGTCATGCTCACGACCTTGCCGTGATACTGCCCGCAGTCTTCACCGCCGTAGCCCCAGTACACGCGCCCGCTCCCGAGCGCGAGCGCCGGGCGCTGGTTGTCCATCGTCGGGTCGGTGCCGGGCGGGTCGGCCGACACGTCGACGCGCGTCGCACCTGTGTCGAGATCGAGGCCGTAGAGACGGTGCGCGACCGGCGGGCCGAGCTCGGCCGTCACCGCGAAGATGGTGTTCGACGCGGTGTCGATCACTGGCGTGCCGGTGATGCCGAGCGGATCGATGTTCAGCGGGCACACCACCGACGTCGCGCGCATCGGCTCGGCGAGATGGCGGCTCCACACGACCTCGCCGGTCGAGAGATCGAGCGCGTACACCGTGTCGTGCTCGGTCGCGACGTAGACCTTGTTGTGGTACACGAGCGGCTGCGCGAACACGAAGCCGTCGAGGAACGGCGACGTCCACTTGTGCGCGACCGGAACGATGGTCGATGCCGCGGATGGGTCGTTGCCCGAGCGGCCGGAGTCGTGGTGATACGTCGTCCACTGCGAGCAGCCCGTCGCGATCAACGCGACGAGGAGGCCGTACGCGAGCCACCTTCCGCGACCGTTCATCGCACCCCACCGTCCGTCCGGCGCCGCATGGCGCGCATCGTGCCCCGCTGCGCGCGGTTCTACACCCGCGCGGGTTACGATCGAGGGACGGTCCGCGAGCCACCACGCACCGTGCGAATTCGCGCGGTGCTCACTCCCAGAGGACGAGCTGGGTGCAGCGGAACGTGGCCAGCATCCGGTCCGTCGCCTCGTCGCGCGCGATCGCGTCCCACACCTGCGTGGTGCGCCCGACGTGCACGGGCGTCGCCTCGCACACCATCGCGCCACCCCGGATCGTGCCGAGGAAGTTGGTCTTGAGCTCGACGGTGACGAAGCCCTTCGCGCCGTCGGGCAGGTTCACGATCGTCCCGTAGCCGCACAGCGAGTCCGCGACGCTGACCACGGTCCCGCCGTGTAGGTAGCCGTGCGGGGCCATCAGGGCCTGAAGGATCGGGACGCTCATCGGCTCATGGCGCCGATGAGCGTCCCAACTGAGCGGGGGTCAGGTGGTGGCGAAGGCGGCGATGACGTCGGCGAAGCGCTCGAGCGGCGTGAGCTCGGCGACGTCGGGGACGCTGACGATCGCGGTCTGCACGCCGGCGTCGGCCAGGGCGCGGAAGCGGCCGATCTGGTCGTGCACCGTGCCCGCGTTCACCGAGGCCGCGTAGCGCTCGGCGCTCGTGCGGCGTGGGCGGAGCCGGTCGATCGCGGCCGCGACTTCGGCGGTGTCACGTCCGATCAACGTCGTCGAGAGCTGGGTGACCTCAACGCTCGACGGGTCGCGACCGCACGCGTCGCAGTGCCGGCGCAGCGCGTCCACCTTGCGTGTGACCACGTCGACGTCGCCGATCACGTTGCACGCGTCCGCGTACTGCGCGGCGAGGCGAAGGGTGCGCCGTTCGCCGTTGCCGCCGACGAGGACGGGCACGTGCTCCTGCAGCGGCCGCGGGTAACAGAGTGCCTCCGGCACCGAGACGACCCGGCCCTCGTACGACGGCGTGCCCTTGCCCCACAGGAGCCGCAGCACTTGCAGCGCGTCCTCGAGCAACGCGTACCGCTCGTCGAGCGTCGGGAACGTCCATCCGTACGCGCGGTGCTCCGCCTCGTACCAGCCGAGCCCGACACCGCACACCGCGCGTCCTCCCGACAGGACGTCGAGCGTCGCGACGATCTTGCCGAGGTGCGCGACGTTCCGGTAGGTGATCCCGGTGACGAGCGTGCCGAGGCGCACCCGCCGGGTCACGCCGGCGAGGTATGCGAGCGCGGTGTAGCTCTCGAGCATGTCGTGCCACGCCGGACCGAGCATCGGGATCTGGCGGAAGTGGTCCATCACCCAGATGCTCGAGAATCCCGCGTCCTCGGCGGCGCGCGCGATCGACGCGAGCCGCGTGCCGATCTCGGCCGGGCCTCCCGGCCACGTGTGGGCCGGGAGCTGCAACCCGAACTGCAGCCCGACCGGGTCCTCGCGCTGGCGCTCGGCGAGCGGTGCCGCCACCGCGACCTTCCGCGGCGCGGTGCGCACCGCCGTCGCCTCGAACACGACGTCGTAGCCCTCGCGATCGAGCTCGTCGCGCTGCTCGCGCAGTTGCCGCACCTGCTGGGAGAGCACGCGCTCGGGCACGGCCCGACCGGCTTCGCGGTTGCGGAGCCGGCACGTCGCGACCGTCGCGGGGAAGACGACACACGCGGTCGCGACGTCGTGACGGCGCGCGACCTCGAGCCACCGTGCCCGCCGGCTCGCGTCCAGGCCCAGCGTGTCGACGACCGTCGTGAGCCGTCGGCGGGTGCGGTGGTCGACGACGCGCTCCAGCAGATCGAACGCGTCGACGCTCGCGGCCAGGTCGTCCTCGGCGTCGCCGACCATGGCGCGCAGCCGGTCACTGCTCACGATCTGCTCGGGCCGGAAGTGTGTGGCGGCCCACGTCGACTTGCCCGCTCCCGACGGGCCGACCAGCACCACCAGGCACGGCGACGGGAGCACAAGGTCCTGGTCGGTCGTCACCAAGCAGCGCGACCGTATCCCGCCGCGACCGGGCTGGGTACCGTTGCGCGGTGGACACCAGCCTCCGAGAAGCGCTCGAACGCTCGCTCGACGCGCGGATCACGCGCGCGTCACGCGTGCACGGCGGTGACGTCGCGATCTCGTACGCGGCCGACCTCGACGACGGGCGCCGGGTGTTCGCGAAGACGCATCCGGGCGCGCCGCCCGAGTTCTTCACCACCGAGGCGACCGGGCTCACGTGGTTGCGCGCGGCCGGTGCGCTCCCGGTGCCGGAGGTGCTCGCCGTCTCGGACGAGCCTCCCAACCACCTGGTGCTGGAGTGGATCGACGAAGGTCGCCCGCGCGCGTCCACCGAGCGCGACCTCGGGATCGGACTCGCCCAGCTGCACCTGGCCGGCGCGCCGAGCTTCGGTCGCGAGGATCGCCGCACCACCGGCAGTCGCGGGCTGCCGAACGACCCGTGCGCGACCTGGGCCGAGTTCTACGCCAAGGATCGGCTCCTGCCGCTCGCGCGGCTCGCGCGCCGGGCCGGCGCGCTGCCCGATGCATCGATCGCCGCGCTGGAACGCCTCGCGCCGACGCTCGAGCGTTTCGGCGCGGCCGACGAGCCGCCCGCGCGCCTGCACGGCGACCTGTGGGCCGGCAACCGGCTGGTCGACGCGGAAGGGCGCAGCTGGCTGATCGACCCCGCCGCGCACGGCGGTCACCGCGAGTTCGACCTCGCCATGATGCGGCTGTTCGGTGGCTTCGGGCCCGACGCGTACGCGGCGTACGACGAGGTGCACCCGCTTGCGTCCGGCTGGGAGGACCGGGTCGTGCTCCACCAGATCGCGCCGCTCGTCGTCCACGCGATCAAGTTCGGCGGCCACTACGTCGGCGCGGCGCAGGCCGCCATCGACCGTTACGTCTGAGCCGCGCGCGCGAGCCGCGTGATCGCGGCTTCCAGCTCGAGGGCGGGCCGGTCGAAGCAGAGGCGCAGGTGCGTATGGGCCTCGTGCCCGCGTGACGCCGACGAGCCGGCCGCCACGGTCACGCCGTGCTCGAGCGCGCGCTCCGAGAACCGCGCCGCGTCCATGCCCGTGTCGACCCACATCGAGAGCCCGCCGGCCGGCGCGACGAAACGCCAGCCCGGCAGCTCCCGACGGAGCAGGCTCGTCATCGTGGCGGCGGCGCTCCGGAGCGCGTCTCGGCGGCGCGCGACGAGCTCGTCGTGATCACGCAAGAGTCGGAGGGCGAGGAGCTGTGACGGGATCGCGGTCCCGAAGTCGTGTCGGGAGCGCTCGGCAACGGTGCGCTCGATCACGTCCCGGTCGGCCCGCAGCCAACCCACCCGCAGGCCGCCCCATGCGACCTTGCTCGTGCTCTCCACCGTCACGACCGGCGCGCGCGTGCATGCGGCTGCGAGCGAGAGCGGCCGGCGACCGTCGAACGCGAGGTCCGACAGCGTCTCGTCGGCGACCACAGGAAGGCCGAGCTCGTCCAGCTCGTGTGCGAGTCGCCGGACGGCGGACGTGCGACGCACGCGACCCGTCGGGCTGTGCACACCCGGAACGAGGAAGAGCGCCCGTGCGCGACCGGCGCGACACAAACGCGCGAGCCCGTCGTCGTCGAGCGCGTCGAGCGGGATCGGGAGCGGACGCAGACCACGCGCGTCGAGCACGTCGAAGACGCCGACGTAGGTCGGGTCTTCCAGCGCGACGACGTCACCGGGGCGGGTCAACGCGCCCAACGCCAGATCGATCGCGTGCTGCGCTCCGTTGGTGACGTGGATCTGCGCGGGGACGGTGCGGACGCCGAGGGCGCGCCAGCGCTGCGCGATCGCGTCGCGAAGCGCGGGCAGACCCGCTGGCGCGTAGCCGTGCGCGGGCGTGACCGACACGAAGTCGGCGACGTCCACCCTCAGGTCCGGCAGGTGCGACGCGTCGGCCGGCACCGACGCGGCGAGGTTCAGGTTCGAGCCTCCGCGCAGCAGGCGGTCGGCGACGACGCCGGCGTCCTCGCCGTGGCCCGTCGCCGCGACCCACGTCCCGCTGCCGTGGCGCGAGTCGACGATGCCTTCCGCGCGCAGCTCGTCGAGCGCGGCCACGACGGTCGAGCGGCTCAGGTCGAGCGCACGGGCGAGCGCGCGTTCCGGGGGCAGCACCGTGCCCTCCGGCAGGAGCCCGCTCCTGATCCGGGATCGCACCACGTGGGCCAGCCGCCGGGCGAGGGGACCGTGGCCTGCGTTGCGCCAGGAGTCGCCGTCGAGCAGGGCCGTGAGCTGCACCGTCCCGATCGGCGGGCGTGCGGCGGGCGTGGCGGTCATCACGCGATGGTGGCCGATTGGACCGGGCTCGACAAGTCCAATCGGCGAGCCGTCGCCGCGGCCGCGATGCCGGTGCGGGCTGGTCGGCTCGTTCCTCGTGCTGCGCAGCCAGGTGTTCAGCGGGGATGCGCTGAGCCACCTCGCGTTCACCGGCGCGCTCGCGGCGCCGGCTGCGGGGTTGGACGTCCGGGTCGGGCTGTTCGCGGCGTCGATCGCCGTGGCGGTCGTGATGGGGCTGCTCGGCTCGCGCGGCCGAGCCGACGACGTCGTGATCGGGATCGTCTTCACGGGTGCTCGGGCTCGGCGTGCTGTTCGCGACGATCTACACCACGTCGAGTGGGACGGGGAACAGCACGGCCGGGGTCAATGTGCTCTTCGGCTCCATCTTCGGGCTCAGCGGACCGGACGCCGTGCTCGCTGCGGTCGTCGGCGTCGTGGTGTGCGCGGTGATGCTCGTGATCGCGCGACCGTTGCTCTTCGCCATGCTCGACGAGGCCGTCGCCCGTGCGCGCGGGGTGCCGGTGCGGATGCTCGGTCTCGCGTTCCTCGCGCTCGTCGGCGTCTGTGCGGCCGAGGCCAGCCAGGCGGTCGGTGCGCCGCTGCTCGTTGGGCTCATCGCCGCGCCCGCGGGTGCCGCACGGCGCCTCACCGACCGTCCGTACCGCGCCATGGTCCTGTCGGCCGCGCTCGCGGTGCCCGCGGTCTGGGTCGCCTCCTGGTCGCCTACCTCGCGCCGGACGTGCCACCCAGCTTCGCGGTGATGGCCCTCGCCGCGCGCTGTACGCGGCGACGTTCGCCGTCACGCTGCGGCGCCGGCGCGACCGGGACGCCGATCAGGAGGTCGCGACGTACAGCGCGATGAGCACGGCGGGCAGCACGAGATCCCAGTAGAAGATGAAGCCCGCGTTGTTCACGGCGAAGTTCTTCTTCGTGATCATCTCGCGCAGGTGACCCGCGGCCGCGCCGACGAGGAACACCGTCGTCATGACGATCGTCGCGAGCCAGAACCCCCGGTCGTTCGTGAGCGCGCACCAGTTGCCGATGACACCGATGCCGAGGTTCGTCATCGCGACCTCGAACTGGAACCCGGTGTGGATCGGCCAGCCGATCGACGCCGCGACCTGGTCGGCGAAGACGGTGTGCCCGAGGGCGGCGACCAGCCCGCCGACACCCACTCCGTAGATCAGGCCGTTGCGCAGCGCCTGCACCTCCCATCCCGAGGTGCCGTGCGCGACGACGTACACGACGGTGGACACGAGCCAGAGGACCGGCCCGAGCAGCAGCACGCCGTTGTCCTTGAGGAACCCGGTCAGGCCGCCTCGAGGCGCGGGCGCGCGAACGTCCGTTGTGGTCATGCCACAGCACTCGGCAGGCGCGAGCGCGATCTTGAAGCGCGGGCGTCGCGTCAGGCGAGCGCCTCGTAGCACGCGTTGATCAGGACGTAGCTGCGCTGGTCACCGGCGAGCCCGATGTCCATCCGGTTCATCGTGTAGCCGAACGCGAGCTCCGCCTCCGGGTCGGCCCAACCGGCCGACCCGCCGGCGCCGAAGTGTCCGAACGAGCGCGGCCCGCCCAGCTGCACGAGGGTCGACGGAACGATGAAGCCGAGCCCGAACTGCAGATCGAGACCGAGCAGCACGAGGTTCGGACCCTCGGTGCGCTGCGTCGTCGCGTCCGCGAGCTGCTCCGGCGTGAGGAGACGGATGCCGTCGACCTCGCCGATGCACGCGGCGTAGAGGCGCGCGATGGAGCGCGCGTCCGCGATGCCGGCCGCGGCGGGAACCTCCGCCGCGTGCACCGCGCGCGTGTTGAAGATCCCGTCGTCGGCGAACGCGCCGCCCGCGGTCAACGCCTTGCCCAGCATCGAGTCCGGACCCATCAGCTGGGCGAGTGAGCTGCGCGCGTCCTCGTCGAGATCGGAGCTGCTCCCGGTGATGTCGCCGACCAGCGGCGCGACGCGACGCTCCTGCTCCTCGGGGAGGCCGATCCAGAAGTCGAGGCCGAGCGGTTCGGCGATCTCCTCGCGGAAGTAGGTGCCGACCGTGCGGCCCGTGACCCGCCGCACGACCTCACCGACGAGGTTCCCGTAGGTGATCGCGTGGTAGCCATGCGCGGTGCCGGGCTCCCATGCCGGCCGCTGGTGCTCGAGCGCGTGGATCATCGGCTCCCACGCCAGGGCCTGCTCGAGCGTGAGCGGCTCGTCCACCCAGGCCAGGCCGGCGCGATGGGACAGGAGGTAGTTGACGGGGATGCGCTCCTTGCCCTCCTGGCCGAACTCGGGCCAGTACGCCACGACGGGGGCGTCCATATCGAGGCGGCCGTCCTGGGCGAGCTGGTTCGCACAGACCGCGGTCGCACCCTTGGTCGTCGAGAACACGACGACCACGGCATCGCGCTCCCACGGCCGCCCCGTCGCCCGGTCGGCGACGCCGCCCCAGAGGTCCACCACCTGACGGCCGCGGTGGTACGCCGAGAACGCCGCGCCCACCTCGCGCCCGTCCTTGAAGTTGCGCTCGAACGCGTCGCGGACGTTCTCGAACCCCGGTGCGGTCCAGCCGTCGATCGTCGTGCCGTCGATGCTCGCGGAGCTGCTCATGTGGCCTTCCTAGCACCGCTCAACTCGTGCCCGCACCCGCCGAGTGAGGCGATGACGATCACGTCACGGGAACGAGGAACACGAGCAGACCCATGGGTGACGCGGCGCACGACCGACCGGAGGAGGACTCCGGGCTGACGCGCCGCGACGGCTACCGCGTGCGCCTCGACCAGCCCGTCCGCTTCTACCTCCTCGACGACGCCGGTGAGGCCGCCTGGGTCGGCTGCAACCTGCGCGACGTCTCGGTGTCGGGGGCGGCGATCGAGCTCGTCGGCAGGGAGCTCGAGGTCGGCTCCACGATCCTGTTGCGCATCGAGGTCAGCCGGAACGCGGAGACCACGTTCCAGGTCCGGGCGCGCGTCGTGCGGCGGGTGGAGTCCGCGGCGCGAGAGCTCTATGGCCTGCATTTCCTCGGGCTCACCCCGTCACAGCTGGAGCAGCTCCATCGCGCGGTGTTCCTGTGGACCCGCAGGAGAACCAGCCGCGCACGGTGGTGACGGACTGACACACGCCGTGTCACGGCGGATCGTTGCATTCCCTCCGCCGACTCCTGAATTCGCGCATCACCGCCGAGGAGAGGGGTACCACAAGAGTCGTGTCGCGACGCGACGCGATGGGAGTGAAGGCGCCCCGTGGACGACGAACCTGTTGTCGTGTTCGCCAGTGGTCATCAGGCCGATCGCGAGCTGCTCGCCGGCGTGCTGGAGGAAGAGGGCTTTCGCGTCCGCGTGACCGGTGGCGCCACCGACGTGCGCGCCGCGCTCGACGCGGAGCGCCCCGACGTCGCGCTCGTCGACACCCGGCTCACGGACGGTGACGCGATCGATCTCGTCGATCAGCTCTCCGATGCCGGCATCCCCGCCGCAGTGGTCGGCAGCCACGCGGAACGTGAGCGGCTGCCGGGCGCGTCGGCGTTCTTCGTGCGCCCGGTCGTGGCGTCGTCGCTCGTCCACACGGTCCGGTCGCTGATCCGTCGTCACCGGCTCGCCACCGCGGGCCCGATCCTGCGCTTCGACCCCATGGTGGTCGACGTGGCGCACCGCACGGTCACGGTGGGCACGACTTCCATCCACCTCGCGCCCAAGGAGTTCGACGTCCTCGCCCAGCTCGCCGGCAGCGCGGGTCGAACGGTGACGGTGCACGAGCTCCTCCACGACGTATGGGACGCGGGGCCGGGCCGCGGGGACGCGCGCACGGTGGCCGTGCACGTGCGAAGGATCCGCCAGAAGCTCGCGACCGCGGGACTGCCCGACTGCATCCGGACGGTGCGGGGCGCGGGGTACATGTTCGTCGGACCCTGACCGACACGGCAGAATCCGTGTGTGAAGCGCAAGGAGTACATGGCGAAGCTCCAGGAGCTCCAGACCGAGCTCGTGAAGCTCCAGTACTGGGTGCACACCACGGGGGAGCGGGTCGTCATCATCTTCGAGGGTCGCGACGCGTCCGGGAAGGGCGGCATGGTCAAGGCCCTCACCGAACGTCTGAACCCGCGCGTCGTGCGCATCGCCGCCCTCCCCGCGCCGACCGAGCGCGAGCAGACGCAGTGGTACTTCCAGCGTTACGTCTCGCAGCTCCCGTCCGCGGGTGAGGTCGTGGTGTTCGACCGGTCCTGGTACAACCGCGCCGGCGTCGAGCGGGTCATGGGCTTCTGCGACGACGAGGACGTCGCCGAGTTCTTCCGCTCGTGCCCGGAGTTCGAGCGGATGCTGGAGCGCGCCGGGATCCGGCTCGTGAAGTACTGGCTGTCGGTCAGCGACGAGGAGCAGCGGCGGCGGTTCCAGGACCGTATCGACGACCCGACGAAGCGGTGGAAGCTCTCGTCGATCGATGTGGAGTCGCGGGCACACTACGACGACTACTCCCGGGCCAAGGACGACATGTTCGAGCACACCGACATCCCGGACTCGCCGTGGTACGTCGTCGAGGCCGACGACAAGCGGGTGGCGCGCCTGAACTGCATCCACCATCTGCTGTCGTTGCTGCCCTACACCGACGTGCTCCCGCCGAAGGTCGCGCTCCCCACACGTGACGGGCCTTCGAACTACGAGCGCAGTACCTACGCGCGCGGTCGCCCCGTGCCGCGCGTCTACGGCTGACGCGCGCGTCGCGTTCAGCCGGGCAGCGCCGCTTCGACGTCGTCCGCACCCTCGACGCCGGTGCGCACGCCGCGCAGCCCGAACCACGCGAGCTCGGCCAGCCACCGGGCGAGGATCTCGGGATCCTTCTCGGCGCCCGTGTGTTGCAGCCGGCGGCTGGTGGCCTCCGCGAGTCCGACGAGCGCGTGCGCGAGGACCATGCGGTGCTCCTGCGTCACGTCGATGTCGATGAGCGCCGCGATCATGTCGGCGATCTCGTCGATCGTGCGCTGGGCGACGATCGAGAACGCAGGGTCGTTGCGGACTGACGCGCCGAAGAGTAGACGGAAGCCCGACGCGTTGTCGGTGACGAAACGGAAGTACGCCGCGAAGCCTGCTTCGACCCGGCTCCGCCCGCTGCGGGCCGCGGACGTCGCCCGGCGGATGCGCTCGAGCAGCCGGGTCTCGACGTCGCCGAGCAGCTCGGCGTAGAGCGCGCGCTTCGACGGGAAGTGCTGGTACAGCACCGGCTTCGTGACGCCTGCGGCCTCCGCGATCTCGTCCATGGAGGTTCCGTGGAAGCCGCCGGCCGCGAAGACGTCGCACGCGACGTCGAGGAGCTGCCGGCGACGTTGCTCAGCAGGAAGCCGCATGACGAGTCACACGCTCGACTTGAGCGGCATGACGAAGCGGTCCTCGTGGTCGAAGTTGCGCGACCAGAGCGAGTCGAGCTCGACCTTCTCGTCCGCGCCGAGCGGCAGCTCCGACGCAGCCGCGTACTCGCGCACCTCGTCCGCGGTGACGCACGTCGGGAGCACGGTCGTAAACGCGTCGAAGGCGAGGATGCCCGCGACCGCGGCCTGCCCGACGGTGCGACCGGTCTCGGGCGCCCACAGGTACTCGAGGCGCTCGGCCTTCTCGAAGTTGTCGAGCATGTTGTCGGTGTTGCGGTGTCCGCGGTGGTCGCCCGGCGCGAAGACGGCATCGCGCGTGATCTTGCCGGAGAGCACGTCGGAGGCATGGGGCACGCGGGCGATCATTCCGACCCGGCCGTCGTGCACCTTCTCCTCGCGCGTGAACGTGAGGCCCGGCTCCTGCTCGAGGATGTTGAAGACGGTCTGCAACGCGACGATGTCGCGCCGCTGCACCGCCTCGATGCCTTCCCGCACCCAGCCGATCGCGGGACCGAGCGCGACGCCGAGCTCGCGTACCTTGCCCTCGTCGCGGAGACGCCCGAGCTCGTCCCACAGCGCGTCGTCGCGAACGGGGTCGATGCGGACGTTGTGCAGCTGCAGCAGGTCGATGTGGTCGCGGCCGAGACGACGCAGCGACTCCTCGACCTGATGGCGCACGCCGGCCGCCGACCAGTCCTGGGGCCGCTCCGACTGGCCCGCGATGCGGGGCTGGTGGATGTCGTAGCCACACTTGGTCGTGATCAGCACGTCGTCGCGCCGGCCCAGCAGCTCGGCGAGGATGCGCTCGCCGAACCCGTCCTCGCCGTACGCGGGCGCGGTGTCGAAGAAGTTGACGCCCGCGTCGAGCGCGGCGTGGACGAGCCCGGCCTTGTCGTCGACCACGCCCCACCAGTCGGTCGCGATCGTCCAGACGCCGAAGCCGACCTCCGACACCTCGAGGTCGCTCGTCCCGAACCTGCGGTACCGCATTGCCGACTCCCGTGTCGTGATCGGGTTACGAGTACTTGATGACCGAGCGGGCGATGGACCCCGAGCCCATGTTGTCGAGGGCGTCGTTCACCTGGTCGAGCGAGATCTCGGCCGAGATGAGCTCGTCGAGCATCAGCTTGCCGTCGCCGTAGAGCTTCGTGAGCGTCGGGATGTCGCGGTGCACGTTCGACGACCCGTACCAGCACCCGCGGATCTGCTTCTCCATGATGACGAACCCGAGCGCGGCCGGGATGTTGACCATCACGTCCATCTTCGGCACACCGACGAGGACGGCCTGCCCGCCGCGGCGGGCCATGTTGAACGCCTGCTCGATCGTGTCCTGGAGGCCGATCACCTCGAACGTCACGTCGGCGCCGCCGCGCGTGCCGGTCAGCTCCATCACCTGGCTCACGGGGTCGCCGTTCGCCGCGTTCACGAGGTCGGTCGCGCCGAACTTCTGCGCGGTCTGCAGCTTCCCGTCGTTCATGTCGACCGCGATGATCCGCTCCGCTCCCGCGTGGCGCGCGCCCTGGATCACGTTGAGGCCGACACCACCCGCGCCGATCACCGCGACGGTGTCGCCCTTGCGGATGTCGGCCGTGTTGACCGCGGCGCCGAAGCCCGTGAGCACGCCGCAGCCGATGAGCGCGGCGGACGTGAGCGGGATGTCCTTCGCGATCTTCACCGCGCCGATCGCAGGGACGACCGTCTCCTCCGAGAAGGTGCCCGACGCGGCCATCTGGAACAGCGGCTGGCCACCGGCCGAGAAGCGCGACGTCATGTCGAGCAGGCCGCCGCTCATCGCCGCGGCCGAACCCGACTCGCACAGCTCGCCCTGGTCGTGCTGGCAGAAGTAGCAGGTGCCGCACTGGGGCACCCACGAGATCACGACGTGGTCGCCGACCTTCAGGTCGTCGACGCCCTCGCCCACCTCCTCGATCACACCCGCGCCCTCGTGGCCGAGCACCGACGGCAACGGGCTCAGCAGCGTCCCGTTCACGACGGAGAGGTCGGAGTGGCAGACGCCGGAGGCACCGAGCCGGACGCGCACCTCGCCCGCCTTCGGCGACTGCAGGTCGACGTCCGTGATCTGGAGCGGCGACCCGATCTCCCTGCAGACGGCGGCCTTCGGCATGGTGCCTCCTGAAGTCATGCGTCGCGCGGCGGCGACGTGGCGTGTCCAGCGTAGAGGAGGACGAGGCGCGGCCGTCAGCCGGAGGACAGGGACTAATGACCCGATCGTCCCCCGCGCTCCTCTCGCTCCGCGGCGCGGATGCCGTAGCCCATGACGATCGGGACGGGGAGCACGATGCAGGACGCGACGAGGCCGCCGATGCTCAGGCCGACGAGCCAACCGGGGAACCCGGTCGCCAGACCGGCGGCGAAGGCGACGATCGCGACGGCCAGCGCGCCGTACCCGGCGCGCTTGGCGATCTTCACGTAGCGGGCCAGCCGGGCCCGCCGCGCCACGACCGGGTCGGGCGCGTTCACGCGTCTGCCGGCACGGCCACGTGCGGTCCGGGCTGCTCGAGCCGCGTGAGCGCGTCGCGGAGCCGTCCGGGCAGCGACGCGACGGAGAGGTGGCGGCGCACGCACGCGACGTTCGCGTCGAGGCGGGCCGGATCGGGCGCGCGCAGCCACGTCGCCGCGGCCGACGGGTCGTCGAGGGAAAGGAACCACAGCCCGAGCGCGGCGAGCTCGTCGCGCACCGGGTAGGGACCCGCGACGACGGCGCGGCGCGCGATCGCGGCCTCTGCGAGCGGGTTGCCGAACCCTTCCCACGTCGACGGGAACAGCACGAGATCCGCGGCCGCGTACGCGTCCACCGCGCGATCGACCCGACCGACCTTCACCGGGACCGGCGCGCCGGCGAGCACCGCGTCGAGCGCGGAGCCGTACCCGTCCTCCGCGGGGCCGGTCAGCCAGTAGCGGATCCGGCGTTGGGGGAGCCTGCGCTGCAGTTCCTCGACGAAGCGCAACGCGCCCGGAACGTTCTTGCGCGGGATCGCGCGCGTCGGCTGGAGCACCACGAGCTCGTCGTGGGTGAAGCCCATCGCGTGGCGGGTCGCGTCGCGCTCGCCGGCAGCACCGGTGTCGGCGTCGAAGCAGTTGGGGACGTGCACGACGCGCTGCGCGTCGATGCCCCGATCGAGCAGACCGGCGCGCGACCGTTCGTTGATCACGACGTGCAGCGTCGTGCGCGAGTCGGGCGGAAGGTCGGTGACACCGGCGTACTGGTCGCGCTGCCACGGGAGGTCGTGGTGGTGGAGCACGACCGGTCCGCCCCGCCGGCTCACGACCGCGGCGACGGCGCGGCTGGCGGCGAGGTTCATCGGCAACGAGCACGCGTTCTCGACGACGACGAGCTGGGCGCGATCGACCGCCGAGGCGAGCTCGTCCGGGCGCGGCTCCGTGTGGCCCGCGGGCGGGTCGATCGCGAGCCAGGGGAGCACGACGTCGCCGCGTTGCGGCCGCTCGTCGAGCTCGCCCGCGACGCGGCGCACGTCGAAGCCGAGCGCGCGCCATGCGTAATCCCACTTCGCGGCCTCGACCGAGACGCCGTCGGTGCCGCCCAGACGGAACGACACGACGACGGCGAGGGGGTTCGGCACGCTCACACGCTACGCGGGACCTGCGCGAGGGTGCCTACGTGAGCTGAGGGAGCCGGCGGTTCGTCGCGTCGAGCACGGCGCGGGCGACGGCGTCGGCTTCCTGGTGACCGCGCACGAGCGCGGACCCGGAGATGAGCTGCTCGCCCGGCGGCACGACGAACACCACCGTGACGACCGCGATCTCGTTGACGCCCACGCGCAGCACCTGCGCGCTCTCGACGTCGAGGCACTCGGCGGCCGGGTCGAGCTGTCGCAGGGCGTCGAGCGTCGCCGCGGCCACGAGCCGATGTCGCGTCGCGGACGCGATCGAACCCTCCGCGAAGCCGACCGTCTCCTGGTCGCCGCGCTGGAGCGTGACCCGCACCAGCGAGCGCAGGCCGGTCACCTCGGCGGCGATACCCCCGATCACGGGCCGGACCGCCGGCGCGACGCCACCCACCGTCGCCTGGTTGCCCTCGGCGCCGAACTGCACGACCGACACGATGCGGCGGTCGAGTTCGATGCCGAACGAGGCCAGCGCGACCGACTGGATGTCGCGCACGACCTGCTTCGGATGCTTGCCCGGCAGCGCGAGGACGTGGACCTCGGCCGGCAGCCCGGTCTCGTCGACCACGATCCGTGCCGCGGAGATGTCGGGGAGGCGGCACAGCTCGCGCTCCAGCTCCCGAAGCTCCAGATCCGGCTGCGTCTCTCCCACGTCGCGGCCTCCCCGCCGAGGCTCCCAGGATACGCAGGGCCCCGCGCGCCCTGTCAGGGAAGGAACGCGTTTGCCCCGCTCAGGGGCCCCCAACGGTCGTGGCTTGTGTGACGGAAGTCAACTAGCGTTGCCCGCCGTGGTCGGGCCCGCCCGGCCGCGGGTGGCGTTTGCCGTCGCGATGGACCAGGATTCAAGGCGGGCAGGTCAGGCGACGACAACCACCGAGAGCGAACACATCCGACGATCGGGAGGATTGGAACACGCCACGCCCAGGGCCGTGATCCCACGGCCGGAGACGGCAAGGCCCCCGAACGCACGAACCCGAGCGGAGCGGATTCCCTCCGGCGCCATAGCGCTGCGCCGGGGAGGTCACCGTGAAGGGGGTCTTCGACGTGAAGAAGGCCTACGTCCGAATCGCTGCAATCGCCTCGGCCCTCACCGCGCTGCTGCTTGCCGGCGGCGCCGGTGTCGGCTGGAAGTAACCGATTGACGACGGGGGCCTTGCCGTGTCCAGCCCCGAGGTAGCGCGCCCCGTGACGCATCGTCGTCCCAGTCGAGTGGAGATGATCTGCCTCGCCGTCGGCCTCGCGGCCGTCGGCGCGGGTGTGTTCACGCTGCGCGCCTCGGGCGCGCCGTCGCCGCTCGCGGTGCTGCTCTTCGGCAGCCTGTTCGCGTTCGCGGAGAACCAGGTCGTCGTCTCACCGGAGCGGGCGAGCATCAGCGCCAGCTTCATGGTCGCGATGGCGTCGGTCGTCGTGTTCCAGCATCAGCACACCCTCACGGGGCCGCTCCTCGTCGGCGCGTTCGGCGCGTGTTACCTCCCCCACGTGCGCGCGCTCGATTGGCGCAAGATCCTCTTCAACCTCGGCAACTTCTCGCTCGCCACGCTGGGAGCCGCGATCGCGTTCGACGCGTTGGCGCGTGTGGGCACGACGTCGGTGCCCGTCCTGCTGCTGTTCTCGCTGCCCGCCGCGTTCGTCTTCTCGGTCGTCGACGTCGCGCTCGTGACCGCGGTGGTGAGCGCGTCGACCGACAAGAGCGCGCGCGAGGTGCTGTCGCAGCTGCTGCGCACCGGCATGCTGCAGATCTACCCGTTCGCGGTGCTCGGCGTGTTCATGGGCCGGCTGTACCTGCAGATCGGTCCCGCGTCGGTGCTGCTGTTCATCGTGCCGATCGTCATCGCCCGTCACACGTTCAAGAGCTACGTGGACCTGCGGGCCGCGCACGAGGCGACGATCCGCATCCTCATCCGCGCCCTCGAGGCCAAGGATGCGTACACGGCCGGGCACGCCGAGCGGGTCGCCAAGTTCGCGATCTACATCGGCACCGAGCTGAGCCTGCCGCCGTCCCGCCTCGAGCGCCTGCGCCTCGCCGCGCTCATGCACGACGTCGGGAAGCTGATCGTCCCCAACCACCTGCTGAACAAGCCCGGGCGCCTCACCGCTGACGAGTACGCGCGCGTGCGCCGCCACGAGCAGGTCTCGATGGAGATCCTCACCCGCATCGACTTCCTGGCCCCGGTGGCGCCGAGCGCGTCGAGCGAGCACGCGCGGTTCCGGCCGGTCTCCGACGAGTACGGCCAGCCGATCGAGCCCCACATCGTCGCGGTCGCCGATGCGTTCGACGCGATGACCTCCACGCGCTCCTACCGTCGTGCGCTGAGCCAGGAGGTCGCGTTCGACGAGCTGCGCAAGAACTCCGGGCGCCAGTTCCACCCGCGCTGCGTCGAGGCGCTGATCGCCGCGATCGAACGTCGCGGCGAGCACTACGGCGCGGGCTACGAGGCCGAGAGCGATCACTGGAGCACACCGCCGCCGCAGGCCGGTACCGGCTCCGCGGGTCTGGGCGACCTGCTGCCTGATCCCGCGCGCCGCTTGGCGAACGAAGGCGGGGCCGCGTGACGTCGCGCATCACGGGGATCGTCGTCGTCGGCGCGGTCGTCGCCGCGCTGACCGCGCTGGTCGCGCCCCACGGCGACGCAGTCGCGCTGGTGCTGCTCGCCGCGGGAATCGTCGTGGGCGAGCTCCTCGAGATCCAGTCGACCGGCGGTCCGCCCCTGCCCCTGTCGCACGCGGTGGTGCTTGTCGTCGTCGCGCTCGCGAGCGCGCCCGCGTTCGCGGTCACCATCGTCGTGGCCGAGCTCGTCGCCGCCGTGCTGCGCCCGGCCGCGAACGTGCGGTCCCGTGTCGTGATCACGTTGCAGCGCTTGCTCGGCGCGGCCGTCGCGTACTCGGTCTTCCGCATCGGCGTCGACGTCGTCGGGAGCGGCCGTACGAAGTGGGCGGTGCTCGCGTCGCTCGCCGCCGCGGGCGCGGCCCAGATCGGTCTCGACGAGCTCGTTGCCGCGCTGGCCCGGCGCGGGATCGAGGGTGCGTTCCGCGCGTGGCGGGCCGAGCTCGCGCTCGTGACGAGCGGCGTGCTGATGGCGGTCGGTCAGGCCGGCGCGGGTGGGCGCGGCATGGGCCTCTGGGGCCCGCTCATCTTCTCGGTGCCGCTGCTCGCCACGTGGTACTCGTTCAACCGTCTCTCGTCGATCCGCCGCACCTACGACCAGACCATCCGCGCGCTGTCGGTCGCGCCTGAGCTCGGCGGGCTGGTGCGCACCGGCCACGCGCAACGGGTCGCGAAGCTCTCGGTCGCGGTCGGGCGCGAGCTCGGGCTCGACCACAACGAGCTCGAGCAGCTCGAGATCGCCGCGCTCCTGCACCACATCGGGCACCTGTGCCTCGACGACGCCGAGGTGCTCGGGCGCCCCGCCGATCCGTGGGAGGTCGCCGAGGCGGGCGCCGCGATCCTCCGCGCGACCGACTATCTCGCGCCGGCGGGCGACCTGCTCGCCGTCGAGCCGTTGCGGCACCGCCGCCCGATCGACCCGGCCGAGCGCCGTCGCGGTCTCGGGGGGCAGGTCCTCAAGGTCGCGAGCGCGTTCGACGAGCTGACCGGCGGGGACCAGGCCCACGCGCCGGCCGCCATCGAGGCCCTGTACTCCGGGCCCGGATACCTCTACGACACCGAGGTGCTCGCCGCGCTCGAGCGGGTGCTCGTGCGCAGCCAGGTGCAACCGGTCTGAGCGACGGGCGACGTCCGCTCAGGGTGTCGCGAGCCAGAGCGCGGTCTCGACCTCGTCGTCGGAGCGCGCCGACCCGCCGGGCGTCTCGACGTGGTGGGTCTCGTCGCGACGTGGCGCGTCGCGACGCGGCTCGTCACGGTGTGCGACGCGCGGTCGCTCCGGCGGTGCCGGCTCGTCCACCTCGCGCCCGTTCGACGTGATGTGCCACGCCGCGTCCTCCGGGTCACCGAACAACGCCGCGGTGAGATCGATCTCGGGGGGCGACGGCTCGTCGGGTTCGGCGTCGTCGTCCGTATCGGCTTCTGACACGTCGAGCGCGGTCGACGGCGGCACCGGGGCCGCGACGGGCGTCGACGGCTGCGGACGGGGCGGTGCGGGCAGCTCGCTCAGCGCGAACACGCTGAGGCGCTCGCGCTCGTCGCGGCGGCTGCCCCAGTAGCACACGTCGATCAGGCCGAGCGCGAGGATCAGGTCGCCGAACGAGAGGATCTCGTGGAAGGGCACCCGGACGACGATGCGGTCGTCGAGCACGGTCAGCACATCACCCGGACGCTCGGGGCGGTGCTTCACCGACGTCGCGACCCTCGACACCGTCCGCCCCTGGGCGTCGACGCGGGTCGGGCCGTTCGCGGGCATGCCCTGGTTGAGGGCGATCACGATCGCGTTGAGCGCGATGCCGATCGTGATGATCGCCATGCCGCGCAGGCGGAGGTTGACGAAGCAGAAGCCGAGGATGCAGGCGTACGAGAGGATCAGCAGCCCGAAGCCGACGTCGTCGACACGCGCCTTGGGGATGTGGACGATGTTCAGCGCGGCCTGGATGCCGAGCGCGACGAACAGCATCCCGAACCCCTCGACCGGCAGCTGCGCGAGCTGGCGGAGACTGCCGTGCGTGGCGAGGACCACCAGCACCGCGACCACGAGCGCGACGGCCATGAAGCCCACACCGAAACGCTAGCGACACCCCGCCGCCGACACGCGGACCACCTACGATCTGGCCGTGCCCGAACCGGATCTCCAGGACGTCCGCTACGAGCGGGACGGGTCGGTGGCCCGGGTGACCATCGACCGCCCGGAGCGCCGGAACGCGATGTCGTTCGCGGTCATGCGCTCGCTGCGTGACGCGTTCGCGCACGCGCGCTCCGATCCAGGCGTGCGGGTGGTGGTGCTCACGGGCGCGGGTGATCGCGCGTTCTGCGCCGGCGCAGACCTCGGCGGCATCGCGGACGCGTCCGCGAGCGAGGCGCACGACGCGCGCGGCCTGCTGCCCGAGCTGTTCCGCGAGCTCTGGGAGCTCGGCAAGCCCACGATCGCCCGCGTGCGCGGCTACGCGCTCGCCGGCGGCTTCGGGCTCGCGCTCGCGTGTGACCTCGTCGTCGCGTCCGACGACGCGGTGTTCGGTACGCCCGAGATCGACGTCGGGCTCTGGCCGTACATGATCAGCGTCCCGCTGCTGCGCGCGCTGTCGCCCAAGCAGGCGCTCGAGCTCATGATGACGGGGCGCCGCGTCGACGCCGAGGAGGGCGCGCGCCTCGGCTTCGTCAACCGCGTCGTTCCCGTCCCCGAGCTCGACGCGACCGTCGACGAGCTCGCGTCGACGCTCGCGGCGAAGTCGCCGCTCATCATGCGTTGGGGTCGCGACTCGTTCTACCGCGTGCTCGACATGACGTCGGGCGACGCCCTCGCGTACCTCCAGTCGATGCTCACGATCACCAGCCACAGCGAGGACGCCGCTGAGGGCGTCGCCGCGTTCGCGGAGAAGCGCGCGCCGAAGTGGACGGGACGATGAGCGAGGAGCACCGACCCGTGTCGCACGAGGGCGGGGACGTGCACGCATGGGGACCACTCGTCGACTCGCTCGCGGAGCGGCGCGAGCGCGCGCTCGGCATGGGAGGCCCGGAGCTCGTCGAGCGCCAGCACTCGCTCGGCAAGCTCACGGTGCGCGAGCGCCTCGAGAAGCTCGTCGACCCGGGCACGTTCGTTGAGTACGGGATGCTCGCCGACCACATGGACCCCGGGATGGGGGGGCGGTACCTCGCGGCCGACGGCTGCGTCACCGGCATCGGCGAGCTCGACGGCCGTCAGGTCGCGATCGCGGCCTACGACTTCACCGTGATGGCGGGCTCGATGGGCGCGGTGGGCGAGGAGAAGGTGACGCGGCTGCGCGAGCTCGCGCTGCGTCAGCGCATCCCGATGGTGTGGCTCCTCGACTCGGCCGGCGCCCGCATCTCGTCGCAGAGCGGCTCGACGTTCGCCGGCATGGGCGCGCTCTTTCGGGAGCAGGTCGCGATGAGCGGCGTCGTGCCGATGGTCGCGGCGATGCTCGGTCACTGCGCAGCCGGCACCGCGTACATCCCCGCACTCGCCGACTTCGTCCCCATGGTGAAGGGCACCTCGTCGATGGCGCTCGGCGGCCGTCACCTGGTCAAGGCCGCGGTGGGAGAGGACGTCTCCGAGGAGGAGATGGGTGGCTCCGCCGTACACACCAAGGTCTCGGGCGTCGCCGACCTCGAGGTCGCCGACGACGACGAGTGCCTCGGGGTGGTCCGCCGCTACCTGTCGTTCTTCCCGTCGAACAACGCGGAGCGCCCACCGGTCCGGCCGACCGACGATCCGCCCGACCGCAGGGTGGAGGAGCTCTACGCGATCGTGCCGACCGCGCCCCGCCGCGCGTACGACATGCGCAAGGTCGTCACTGCCGTCGTCGACGACGGTGACGTTCTGTGGATGAAGCCGGAGTGGGCCAAGAACGTCGTGACCGGGCTCGCGCACGTCGACGGGCACGCAGTGGGCGTCGTGGGGAACCAGCCCATGGTGCTGGGCGGCGCGCTCGACGTGAACGCGGCCGACAAGGTCGCGCGCTTCGTCTGGCTGTGCGACGCCTTCGACATCCCGCTCGTCTTCCTGCACGACGTGCCCGGCTTCGTCGTCGGGTCCGCGGTCGAGAAGCAGGGCATCATCCGCCACGGCGCCAAGATGCTGTTCGCGGTGTCGGAGGCGACGGTGCCGAAGATCAGCGTCGTCCTGCGCAAGAGCTACGGCGCCGGCTACTTCGTGATGAACGGCCTCGCGTACGAGGCCGACTACATCGTGACGTGGCCGACCGCGGAGATCGCGGTGATGGGCCCCGACGGCGCCGTCGCGATCATCCACCGGCGAACCCTCGAGGCGGTGCCCGAGCAGGAGCGCGCGGAGAGGCGGCTCGAGCTCGCGGAGGAGATCCGGCAGAACATCGATCCGTACGTGGCCGCCGGCCACGCGAAGGTCGACGACGTGATCGATCCGGCCGACACCCGCGCCGCGGTCGCCCGCGGCGTGCGCGTCGCGCGCGACAAGCACGTCGAGCGCCCCTGGCGCAAGCATGGGGTCCTACCTGTGTGATCCCGCCCGGATAGCGTGCGGCGACCGGAGCGACGGAGGAGCGGAGGTCGCTCGCCAGCGAGCGAACGACGCGGGCGGCGGCAGGTCACGCCGAAGCCCTGCAGCGAGGGAGCGAGCGAGAAGACATGGCAGAGCTCAGGGCCGAGATCACGGCGAACGTGTGGCAGGTCGTCGCCGAAGAGGGCCAGATGGTGGCCGAGGGCGACGAGATCGTGATCCTCGAGTCGATGAAGATGGAGATCCCGGTGGTGACCGAGATTCCCGGCGTCGTGCGCGAGCTGCACGTGCAGCCCGAGGACGTCGTCCAGGAGGGCGACCTCATCGCCATCATCGACGAGAGCTGACGCGTGCCCGACGGAACGGTCCGCTTCGACGTCGGCGAGCACGTCGGCGTCGCGACCATCGACCGGCCCGACCGCCGCAACGCGCTCAACGCCGAGCTCGCCGACGAGCTGCGCGCGCACCTCACGGGACCCGGGTCGCAGGACCTGCGCGCGGTCGTCGTGACCGGCGAGGGCAAGGCGTTCTGCGCGGGCGCCGACCTCGCCCGTCGCTTCGACGACGTCGCGACCGACGACGGAGCCGGGACCGACTCGTTCCGGCCCGCGTTCGAGCTCCTGCTCGACGCGATCGTCGACCATCCGGCGCCGGTGATCGCGGCGATCAACGGGCACGCGCTCGGCGCGGGCCTTCAGCTCGCGGTCGCGTGCGACCTGCGCGTCGTGCAGCCGGGCGCGCAGCTCGGCATCCCGGCGTCGAAGCTCGGCGTGCTGCTCAGCGCGACCAACATCACGCGCCTCGCGCTCCTCGTGGGGCAGGCCACCGCGCGCGACCTGCTCTTCACGGGACGCTCCGTCGACGCCGTCGAGGCCTTGCGACTCGGGCTCGTGCACCAGGTGGTCGACGACGCGCGGGCGGCGGGCGTCGCGCTGGCGACCGAGCTCGCCGGCCTCGCGCCGCTGACCATCCAGGGCCACAAGCGCGCGCTCAACCTCGTCGCCCGCCGGCAGCTGCTCGACGACGCGTCGCGTGCCGAGATCGCCGCGCTCGAGGCGCGCGCGTTCGCGAGCGCCGATCTGCAGGAGGGCCTGGCCGCGTTCGCGGAGAAGCGCGCCGCGCGTTTCGAGGGCCGCTAGTAGTTCGCGGGCAACAGCCGGTCGAGGTGCGAGTAGAAGAAGAACAGCACGAACAGGAACGGCAGGATGCCGATGAGCCAGGTCGTCCACCGCGGGTGACGGTGGAACACGAGCCACCACAGCCCGCCGACGACGGCCGCCGCGAGCCCCCACCACAGCGTCGTCGACTTCGACTCGCCCTCGCCCGAAAGGCCCGCGCTGCTCAGACGGGCCGCGGCGCGCTGCACGGTCTGGGGCGGTGGCGCGGGTGCGGGCGGGGGACTCTTGTCGGGCACGAGCGTCGCGTGCACGACGAGGCGTTGGCGGGCCGAGTACCGGGGGTTGCACGTCGTGAGCGTGAGCGTCGCGTCCGGCGTCGGGTCGAGCACCGACACGTCGCTCGGCGGGACGATCAGCTGCCCCGTGACCGAGTAGTGGTACGTGCCCGCGGCGGTGCGGATCGAGATGTCGTCACCCTTCGCCAGCTCGTCGAGGCGGTAGAACGGCGCGCCGTACGTCGTGCGGTGCCCGGCGATGGCCGCGTTCCCGAGCTGTCCGGGCATGGGCGTCAGCGGGTAGTGACCCGGTCCCTTGCGCAGGTCGGGGCGCTCGATCCCCTGGACCACCGCAGAGTTCACCCCGATCTTCGGAATGCGGATGATCGCGATCGCGCCGCCGCTCGGCGGGGGCAGGGTCGTCGTGGTGGTCGACGGCGCCGACGGGACGGTCGCTGCGGTCGTGGTCGTCGTCGCCTCGTGGCGCAGCGTCCGGGCGAACTCGCTCTTGAGCTTGGACTGCTGGCGCGCTTCGTAGATCCCCGTACCCCACAGCTGGTACGCGACGAGGAGCAGGATGAGGATGCCGACCGCGACGAGGACGCGCCCCGTCGCCGCAACGACCCGGCGCACGGCCGGGAGATTACGCAACCCCGTGGCGCCGGACGCGGCATATGGGCAGAGTTCGCCCGGGTCGGTTCCCGATTCGTACCATGGTTGCGATCTCCGGAGGCGTGTGTTGCCCCTCGTGGTCCGTCTGCGTTCCGCCGTGTGCCTCCTCGGGCGCTTCCCCGCGCTGGCCGGGGTCGACCTCGACGTGGGCGAGGGCGAGATCGTCCTGCTGTCGGGGCCCAACGGCGCGGGCAAGACCACGCTCCTGCGGGTCCTCGCGGGGCTGCTGCCCGTGCACGCGGGGACGGCCGAGGTGCTCGGCCACGACCTGACCGTCGACCGCCGCAGCCATCGACGCGAGCTCTCGCTCGTCGGTCACGACACGTTCTGCTACGACGACCTCACCGTCGCCGAGAACCTGCGCTTCGCGGCGCGGGCCGCGGGACGCGACGGGGGCGCGTCGGAAGGCGCGATGGTCCGTCTCGGGCTCGAGCGGCAGCGTGACGTGACCCACGCGCGCCTGTCCGCCGGTCAGCGGCGACGTCTCGCGCTCGCCGTGGCACTGGCGCGCGAGCCACGGCTGCTGCTCCTCGACGAGCCCCACGCCGGGCTCGACGCCGAGGGCCGTGAGGTGCTCGACGGGGTGCTCCGGGCCGCGCCGTCGGAGGGACGCACCGTGCTCGTCGCGTCGCACGAGCTCGACCGGGCTCGTGCGCTCGCGCGCCGGGAGGTCGCGGTCGTCGCCGGGCAGGTCACGGGTCTGGCCGCGGCGGCGGTCGACGCAGGCGTGGCCCCGGCGCCGGCGGTCACGGTGGAGGCGCTGCCGTGACGCTGCTCTCGGAGCTGTGGCTGGTCACGGCCAAGGACCTGCGCATCGAGGCGCGCTCGCGGGTGACGCTCGCCCAGGTGCTGCCGTTCGGGCTCATCGTGCTGATCCTGTTCGCGTTCGCGCTCGACCCCGACCGTGGGCTGCTGCCGAAGGTTGCGCCGGGCCTGTTCTGGGTCGCGGTGCTCCTCGCCGCGCTGCTCGCGGTGTCGCGCGCGTTCTCCATCGAGCAGGCCAACTCGGCACGCGACGGCCTGCGCCTCTCCGGGCTCGACGCGGGCGCGATGTTCCTCGGCAAGGCGCTGGCGGTCGCGCTCCAGCTGCTCGCGCTCGAGGTCGTCCTCGGGCTCGGGGTCGTGCTGTTCTACGACCTCACGCCGAAGGCCGCCGAGGTGCTCGTTCCGGCCGCGGTGGCCGCGACCCTCGGGCTGGCCGCCGCCGGTACCCTCTACGGCGTGCTCGCGGCCGGGCTCCGCGTGCGCGAGACGCTCCTCCCGCTCCTGCTCCTGCCGGTGCTGGCGCCGGTGATGCTCGGAGCGACCCGGGCGTTCGAGGCCGGCCTCGGCCTCAACGGCTCGGCGGGGGAGGCCTGGCCGTGGGTGGAGCTGTTGGCGTTGTTCGCGGTGATCTACACGACGTTGGGGTTCCTGGCCTTCGGGCCGCTGCTGGAGGAGGCATGACGACGTCACCGGAGGTGACCGGGCGCGGCGGGTCGAGTCAGGGGCGGCTGCTGCCTGCACCCGTCTCCGTCGCCCTCGGCTGGGCGTCGCTCGCGTCGCTGGTGCTGCTCGCGCTGTTCGGGCTGTGGGGCGCGCCCCCCGACGCCGTGCAGGGCGACGCGCAGCGGATCATGTACGTCCACGTTCCCGCGGCCTGGCTCGCGTACCTCGCGTTCGGCGTGACCGCGGTCGCGTCGATCCTCTACCTCTGGCCGCGCACGCGCTCGACGGTCTGGGACCTCATCGCGGGCTCGTCGGCGGAGCTGGGCGTCCTCTTCACCGGGCTGACGCTCGTGCTCGGCTCGCTGTGGGGCCGTCCGGTGTGGGGTGTCTGGTGGGCGTGGGACGCGCGGCTCACCACGACCGCGGTGCTCTTCTTCCTGTACCTCGGCTACCTGTCGCTGCGGCGCATCCCCGCGAGCCCGGAGACGCGCGGGAAGCGGTGCGCGATCGCGG
Organism: Acidimicrobiia bacterium; assembly: GCA_036558745.1. GTDB lineage: Bacteria > Actinomycetota > Acidimicrobiia > IMCC26256 > JAMXLJ01 > JAMXLJ01. The sequence continues at coordinate 2,689 of DATBEZ010000027.1, read as the reverse complement.
CGCTGATCGCGTTCGTCGACGTGCCGATCGTGCACCTCTCGGTGAACTGGTGGCGGACGTTGCACCAGCAGGCGACCGTGTTCAACCCGCAGCTCAACCCCGAGATCCACGGGGTCATGGCCTTCACGCTGTGGCTCGGGGTCCTCGCGTTCACGATCCTCTACGTGTACCTGCTCGACAAGCGTTACCGCCTCGCGGCGCTCGAGGAGGGCCAGGAGGAGCGCGAGCTCGAGACCGCGATCGCCGAGCGCGTCGCCGACGCGACTGCGCCGACGCCGGCCGAGCCGACCGTCGGAGCGACGCCATGACCGACGTCGGGTACGTGGTCGCGGCGTGGTCGATCACCGGGGCGGCGCTCGGGCTCTACGCGCTGCGCGTCGCCCAGCGCACCCGCCGGGCCCGCCGCTCGTTGCCGTCCGACGATCCGCGCCGATGACCGTCACGACCACGGAGCCGCGGCCCACGCCGCGCCGTCCCCGCAAGCTGCGCTACTGGATCGCCGCGGTGCTGTGCGTCGGCGCGATCGCGGCGTTGCTCATCGGCGGCCTGTCGCACAACCTCGTGTACTTCCGCACCGTCTCGGAGGCGGTGAAGGCACGCAACTCCACCGGTGACCATCGCTTCCGCATCGCGGGCGCGGTGGAGCCGGGCACGATCCACGAGACCAACGACGGCGTCGACTTCGAGATCACCGACGGCAAGCAGACGGTCGAGATCGCTCACACAGGTGACCCGCCCGAGCTGTTCAAGGCCGGCGCGCCGGTCGTGTGCGAGGGACGGTGGGGCCGCGGCCTCGTGTTCGACTCGGACCGCATCCTCATCAAGCACGGCGCGAGCTACACGCCGCCGAGCGTGGACGTGAACAAGGCACCGCCCACCAGGAACGCTTCGTGAAGGCTCAGCTCGGACTGTTCGGGCTCGTCCTCGGGGTGATGTGCTGCCTCGTCGGCATCATCGTGCTCGCGGTCGGCCTCGCGACGGACAACGACGACCTGCTGCGCCTCGGGCGGCGGTTCGTGTTCGGGCTGCTCGCCGCGGCGGTGATCTCGGTCTTCGCCATGGAGTGGGCCCTGCTCACCCACGACTTCTCGCTGAAGTACGTGGCCGAGAACAACGCGCGCTCCACGCCGTTGCTGTTCACGATCACGGGACTCTGGGCCGCCCTGGAGGGGTCGATCCTGCTGTGGGGCCTCATCCTCGCCGGCTACCTCTCGGCCGTGGCCTACAAGTTCCGCCACCGCGCGACCGACCCGCTCGTCGCGTGGGCGACGCTGACCGGCCTCGCCGTCGCCCTGTTCTTCTTCTTGCTGATGGTGTTCCCCGCGAACCCGTTCCGGACGTGGACCGCGCCCGCCGCCGGGAACGGCCCGAACCCGCTGCTGCAGAACCATCCGCTCATGGCGTTCCACCCGCCGATGCTGTATCTCGGCTACGTCGGCTTCACGGTGCCGTTCAGCTTCGCCGTCGCCGCGTTGATCACCGGTCGCTTCGGCGAGGGCTGGCTGGCCGACACACGGCGGGCCACGTTGATCGCGTGGGGCTGCCTGACGATCGGGATCATCCTCGGCGCGTGGTGGAGCTACGAGGTGCTCGGGTGGGGCGGCTACTGGGCCTGGGACCCGGTCGAGAACGCGTCGCTCCTGCCGTGGCTGACCGCGACCGCGTTCATCCACTCGGTGATGGTGCAGGAACGGCGCGGGATGCTCCGCGTCTGGAACCTGTCGCTCGTGATCGCCACGTTCTGCCTCACGATCCTCGGCACCTTCCTCACGCGCTCCGGGATCGTGAACTCGGTGCACTCGTTCACCCAGTCGCCGATCGGCCCGTGGCTCCTGACGTTCCTCGGGATCTGCGCGGCGGCCGGCATCGTGCTCATCGCGTGGCGCGGCGACAAGCTGCACGCGCCCGGGCGCATCGACTCGCCCACGTCGCGCGAAGCCGCGTTCCTGGCCAACAACCTCGCGTTCGCGGCGCTCGCGTTCGTCGTGCTGCTCGGTACGGTGTTCCCGCTCATCGCCGAGTCGATCAACGGCCAGCAGCTCTCGGTCGGCCAGCCCTACTTCGACCGCATGACGGTCCCGCTCGGCCTCGCGCTGCTGTTCCTCATGGCCGCCGCGCCCGCGCTGCCGTGGCGGGCCGCGAGCGGCGAGGTGCTCCGCCACCGGCTGGCCGTTCCCGCGTGGACCGGCGCCGGCGTGATGGTGTTGTCGGTCCTGCTCGGCCTGCGGGGGCTCGCACAGGTGCTCGCGGTCGGCCTCGGCGCGTTCGCGCTGACCGGTGTCGCGCGACAGGTCTGGATCGGCGTGCGGGCGCGACGGCGCGCGCACGGCGAGAGCCCTCCACTGGCGTTGAGCCGCGCCGTGCGCAACAACCCGCGCCTGTACGGCGGGCTCATCGTCCACGTCGGCGTCGTGCTGGTCGCGGTCGCGATCACCGTCTCGCAGAGCTACACGACCAAGCAGGAGGTCCGGCTGCGAGCGGGTGAGTCGGCGACCGTCTCCGGCTACAAGGTGACGTACCTGGGCGCGCACACGACCACGACCGCGCAGAAGACGACGACGTCGGCGCGCGTGCGCATCGAGCACGGCGGCACCGACCTCGGCGTGTACGCACCCGCGGTGTCGGCGTTCCCGAACTCGACCGAGGGGATCGGCACACCGTCGGTGCGCACCGGGTTCACGCGCGACGT
>DATBEZ010000026.1:0-35418 GCA_036558745.1 Acidimicrobiia bacterium | reverse complement strand
GGCACCGACGGGATGTTCGTGCTCGTGATGAGATCGGCTCCGCTTCGCTCCTGAATCGATGGGTCGCTCTCGCTCCCGCTCCGGGGGGCTTCGCCCGGCGGAGCTCCGCTTCGCTCCCGGTAGGGTCGGGGACATGAAGCTCGCGCCGTCGATCCTGTCCGCCGACTTCGCCAACCTCGCCGACGACGTCGAACGGGTCGCGGGCGTCGCCGATCTCCTCCACGTCGACGTGATGGACGGCCACTTCGTCCCCAACCTCACCATCGGTCCACCGGTGGTCGCGTCACTGCGCAAGCGCACCGACCTGTACCTCGACTGTCACCTGATGATCGACAACCCCGGTGTGCTGCTCGACGACTTTGCCGCCGCGGGCGCCGACAGCTGCACCGTGCACGTCGAGCTCGGTGACCCGCGACCGCTGTTCGACCGGATGCGCGCGCTCGGCATGCGCGTCGGCCTCGTGTGCAGCCCGGAGACACCGTTCTCTGCGGTCGACCCGTACCTGGGCGAGGTCGACATCCTGCTGATCATGAGCGTGCATCCGGGCTGGGGCGGGCAGTCGTTCATCCCCGAGGCGCTCGACAAGGTCCGCGCCGCGCGTCGCGTGATCGACGAGCGCAAGCTGTCGGCGGAGGTCGAGATCGACGGCGGGATCAACATCGAGACCGCGCCTGCCGCGGCTGCCGCCGGTGCCGACATCCTGGTCGCAGGCAGCGCGATCTTCCACGCCGACGATCCCGCAGGCGCGGCCCGCCGCATCCGCGACGCCGCCTGGCCGCCGTCGACGTGACGCCGTCCGCGAAGGTCCTCACCGTCTCCGACGGCGTGGTCGCCGGTACCCGTGACGACGCGTCGGGACGCGCGCTGGTCGAGCGGTTGACCGACGCGGGTTTCGACGTCGTCGACCAGCGGGTCGTCGGGGACGGGGTCGAGTCGGTACGCGACGCGCTGCGCGACCTGACCAGTGGCTTCGCCGGCCTCGTCGTCACGACGGGCGGTACGGGCTTCGGGCCCCGCGACCTCACACCGGAAGGGACGCGCGCCGTCGTCGAGCGCGAGGCGCCCGGCTTCGCGGAGGCGATGCGCGCGGCCAGCAACGCACCCGATCGGCCCTTCGGCATGCTCTCGCGATCGGTGTGCGGATCGGTCGGTGCCGCGCTGGTGTGCAACCTGCCCGGCTCGAGCAAGGGCGCGGTCGAGTGTCTCGACGTCGTGCTTCCCGCCGTTGCGCACGCGCTCGACCTGCTCGCGGGCGGCCGCCCGCACTGACCCGGTCGGCGGGCTACGGCTCGTCGTTCACGACCACGATGCCGAGCTCGGCTGCGAGCGACGGGGCCAGCGCGAGGATCTGGGTCGCGTCGAGCGTCGCCCCGCGCAGCGCACCGACGCCGCGCAGCGACTCGAGGGTGCAGCTCCGCAGGTCGACCGAGTCGAGACGCGCCGACGACAGGTCCGCGCCGGTGAGGTCGCAGCGCAGGAACGTCACGCGCGTCAACTCGGCACCGGTGAGGTCGGCACCGGTCAGCACGCAGTCGCGCAGCTCGACATCGGTCAGCTTCGCGAAGCGAAACGCCGCCAGGTCGAGCTTGCAATCACGGAACGTGACGTGCAGCAACGTCGACTCGGCGAGGTCGAGCCCCGTCGCACGCGTCTCCGCGAGCTCGACCCAGGTGAGGACCGCGTTGGCGCACGTCGCGTTGGCGAGATCGGAGTCGACGATCAGGCAGTCGCGGGCGTCGAGGTGGGGGAGCTCCGCGTCTCGCAGGTCCACGGTGCGAAGGCGGATGTCGACGAGCCGCACCTGCTGCGCGGCGGTGCCGGCGAGCGACGCGCCCTCGATCAGGCACTCCATCCACTCGACGTCGTCCTCGAGAACCGGCTCGTCGACCCGCTCGTACGACGAGTCGTCCCGCGCCGGTGCCTGCGGACGCCGGCGCGCCGCCGCCACGGGCCCCTACATCCCCGGTTCGGCGGTTCCGGGCGGCAGGTCGGGGTGCTCGTCGTCGATGGGAAGGCGCTTGACCGCCGACAACGGCCGTCCTTCGACGCCCAGGCGGGGTGTCGTGTCGGATCCGGCGAACCGCGAGTAGCGCGCCGCGCGCTTCGACGCCATCGTCGCCAGCGTCTGCTCGGTCGTGCTCGCCCGCTCGATGGCCTCGTTCAGCTCCTCGGGACTGCGAAGGATGCGGATCTGGCTCACGACGGGCTCACTCGGCAACGCGACTGCATCGGGGTCGAGGGCCTCGAGACCGGGACGGCGTACGTACCGGATCGCCACGGTCGTGGCGAGCAGGACGAGCACGACTGCCACTCCCACTGCGACGGCAACGATCATCGCCATCACCTCTTCTGTCCGCGGGCCGACATCCACCCCCTTCCCCTCATTGTGGAGAGACGAACGCGCACATACAAGGCAGGGCTTGGGGTGAAGTCTTCAACCCAGCGCAAGCAGGTGGAACGCGCCGGCGCGCCGTTGAAGTCCGCGCCCTGCACGGTCGAGGCCCGCCGTGCACGGAGCGACGGAGGTGCGCAGTGCACTCGCCAGCGAACGAACGACGCGGCGGCGGTAGGTGAACCCCGGAGCCGAGCAGCGAGGGAGTGAGCGAGAAGACATCGCGATCTGATTGTCCGTCAGACCGCGCCGCGGTACGCTTGACCTGCCAGTCAAGACAAACAGCAACGGCCCTCGGGGTTGGGTGGAAGTCCCGACCGGCGGTGGCCGCACCGGAGCGCCGGTGCGGGAGCCCGCGAGCCCACGGCAGCCAGCCGTGCGGTCGACCAGGTGCCGGCTCCGCCTCACGGCGGACCGAAAGCCTGGGCCGACGGTCACAGTCCGGATGGGAGAGGGCGAACGGTCGGTCGCGAGGCGGCCGTGCCGCGTCGTCTCCGTGCCCAGAGGGCGGGAGGTGACGTGGAAGGCCGGAGCGACCGAGCCGATACCACGCTGATGCAGCGGGCGATCGAGCTCGCGCGCGGCGTCCGGCGTGGTACCGCGCCGAATCCCTGGGTCGGAGCCGTGGTCGTGCGCGACGGCGCGGTCGTCGGCGAAGGCGCGACGTCGCCGCCGGGCGGTCCCCACGCCGAGGTGCACGCGCTGCGTGCCGCAGGTGGGGCCGCGGCGGGTGCCACGGTCTACGTCACCCTCGAGCCCTGCTCCCATCACGGGCGCACCCCGCCGTGCGCGGAAGGGCTCGTCGACGCGGGCGTCGCGCGCGTCGTCGTCGCGATGGAGGATCCCGATCCGCGCGTCGCCGGGCGCGGGATCGCGGCGTTGCGCGACGCCGGGGTGCGCGTCGACGTCGGCGTCGGCGCGGCGGAGGCCGCCCGCCTCCTCGCGCCGTACGCGCACCATCGCCGCACGGGTCGGGCCTACGCGTGGCTCAAGACCGCGACCAGCCTCGACGGACGGGTCGCCGCCGCCGACGGCACGTCGCGATGGATCACGGGTGAAGCCGCGCGCGCCGACGGCCACCGGCTCCGGGCCGACAGCCAGGCCGTGATCGTCGGCGCGGGGACGGCGCTGGCCGACCGTCCCGCGCTCACGGCTCGTGACGTCGACCCGCTGCCGCCGCACCAGCCGACGCGGGTCCTCCTCGACGCGCGCGGGAGCGTTCCCGCCGACGGCCCCTTGTTCGACACCACCCTGGCGCCGACGCTCGTGGTGACGACCGAACGCGCGTCCGCGTCCGCGCTCGACGGCTGGAGGGCGGCCGGTGCGAAGGTCGAGGTGGTGGAACCCGGTCCGGGCGGCGGCGTCGACCTCGCGGCCACGCTCGCGCTGCTCGGTGCGAACGGCGTGCTCCAAGCGCTCGTCGAGGGCGGTCCGCAGGTCCACGGCGCGCTCGTGGATGCCGGCCTCGCCGACTCGCTGAGCGCGTACGTCGCCGGAACCTTGCTCGGCCCCGCCGGTCTGGCGTCGTTCGCGTTCCCCGGACCCGCGACCCTGGCGGCCGCGACCCGTTGGGAGCTCGTCGACGTGACCAAGCTCGGTGCCGACGCCCGGCTCGACTACGTGGCGCGCCGCGACGAGGTCACCTGATGTTCACCGGGGTCGTCGAGGAGCTGGGCCGGGTGCGCGCCGTCGTAGCGCACGAAGGCGGCGCGCGTGTGGAATTCGAAGCCCGCGACGTGCTCAAGGACGCGCAGCTCGGCGCGTCGATCGCGGTCAACGGATGCTGTCTGACCGTCGTGGAGCTCGGTGACGGGTGGTGGGCGGCCGACGCGGTCACCGAGACGCTGGACCGGACCGTGCTCGGCATGCTCGCGGCGGGGGACCCGGTCAACCTGGAACGACCGCTGCGCGTCGGCGACCGGTTGGGCGGCCACGTCGTGCAGGGTCACGTCGACGGCGTCGGCACCGTCGGTTCACGCGCGCCGCTACCCGACGGCTCCACGATGATCACGTTCGACGCGCCCGCCGCGTTGCTGCACTACGTGGTGGAGAAGGGCTCGATCACCGTCGACGGCGTGAGCCTGACGGTGGCGGGACTGCACCCCGACGGCTTCGACGTCGCGGTCATCCCGCACACGCTCGCGGTGACGACGCTCGGAAGCAAGACACCGGGCGCGTCCGTGAACCTCGAGGTCGACGTGCTCGCGAAGTACGTCGAGCGGATGTTGCAGGCGTCACCGGTCAGTTCACCCTGAGGAAGGAACCCCACGATGCCGTTCACCCAGATCGAGTCCGCGGTCGAAGCGATCCGCCGCGGGGAGCTCGTCATCGTGGTCGACGACGCCGACCGCGAGAACGAGGGGGACCTGATCATGGCGGCCGACCGGGTGACGACCGAGGCCATGGGCTTCATGGTCCGTCACACGAGCGGCGTGATCTGCATGCCGATGCTCGGTGAGCGGCTCGACGACCTGCAGCTGCCGCTGATGGTCGCGAACAATACGGAGCACCATCGCACCGCGTTCACGGTGTCGGTCGACGCGCGCGCCGGCACGACAACGGGCATCTCGGCCGCCGACCGCACGACCACGGTGCACGCGCTCATCGAGCGTCGCACCAAGCCCGAGGACCTCATGCGTCCCGGCCACATCTTCCCGTTGCGCTACCGCGAGGGCGGCGTGCTGAAGCGCGCCGGTCACACCGAGGCCGCGGTCGACCTCGCACGGGAGGCCGGGTGCTACCCGGCGGGGATCCTCGCCGAGATCGTGAACGACGACGGCACGATGGCGCGCCTGCCCGAGCTCGAGCGGTTCGCGTCGGAGCACGGGCTGCTGATGATCTCGATCGCGGACCTCATCCGCTACCGACGTCGTCGCGAGAAGCTCGTCCGCCGGGTGTCCGAGGCGCGGATCCCGACACGGCACGGCGACTTCACCGCCTACGTGTACGAGTCGTTGCTCGACGGCGTGGAGCACATGGCGTTCGTACGCGGTGAGGTGGCGGGCAAGCAGGACGTGCTCGTGCGCGTGCACAGCGAGTGCCTCACCGGCGACGTGTTCGGCTCGATGCGTTGCGACTGCGGCGTCCAGCTCGATGTCGCGCTCGAGCGGATCGCCGCGGAGGGTGAGGGTGTCGTGGTGTACCTGCGGGGCCACGAGGGCCGCGGCATCGGGCTCGGCCACAAGATGCGCGCGTACAACCTGCAGGACCAGGGCCGCGACACCGTGGAGGCGAACGTCGAGCTGGGCTTCCCGGTCGACAAGCGCGAGTACGGCATCGGGTCGCAGATCCTCGTCGACCTCGGCATCTCCACCATGCGCGTCATGACGAACAACCCGGCCAAGTACGGTGGTCTGGACGGGTACGGGCTCGAGATCGTGGAGCGCGTCCCGCTACGCACCACTCCCAACGAGGAGAACATCGCCTACCTGCGGGCGAAACAGGCCAAGCTCGGCCACCTCCTCGACCTCGACGACGAAGGCCTGGGGACCAGCTAGGCATGATGCGAGCCAACGCGGTGACCGGAGCGAGGACACGCGTGGGAGCGGGCCCCGCTGGGCGAAGCCCACTCGAGCGGGAGCGGGAGCGCCCATCGGATACGAGCGGAGGTCACTCGCCAGCGAACGGACGACGCGGGCAGCGGCAGGCAAAAGGCCGGAGCCCTGTCGCGAGTGAGTGAGCGAGACGGCATGGGTGAGTACGGCAAGAACGCCGAGGACATCGACGCGAGCGGGATGCGGTTCGCGGTCATCGCGTCGCGCTTCAACGAGCACGTGACCGAGCTGCTGCTCGACGGCGCGCTCGGCGAGCTGCGTGAGCACGGTGTGGGCGACGACGTGCCCGTGCACTGGGTGCCCGGCGCGTTCGAGATCCCGATCGTGGCCCAGCGGCTCGCGGCCACGCACGCGTACGACGCGATCATCTGTCTCGGCGCGGTGATCCGGGGCAACACGCCGCACTTCGAGTTCGTCGCGGGGGAGTGCGCGGCCGGTATCGCGCGTGTCGCGCTGAAGCTGGGTGTCCCGTGCTCCTTCGGCGTGCTCACCACCGACTCGCTCGACCAGGCCCTCGCGCGCTGCGGCGGCGAGGAGGGCAACAAGGGCGCGGAGGCCGCGCGCACCGCGATCGAGATGGCGGCGCTGCTGCGACGTCTGCCGCACCCGGGTACCCGAGGAGAACACTGACCGTGCTGCGACTCGTCCTGCCGAAGGGCACGCTCGAACGTCCGACGCTCCAGGTGTTCGAGGAAGCGGACCTCACGGTCGAGCGCTCCTCCGACGTCGACTACCGCGCGTCGATCGACGACCCGCGCGTCGAGGACGTCACGATCCTGCGTCCCCAGGAGATCCCGCGCTACGTCGCCGGTGGCCTCTTCGACGTCGGCATCACCGGACGCGACTGGATCGAGGAGACCGGCGCCGACGTCGTGACCCTCACCGAGCTGCACTACTCGAAGGCCACCGCCCGTCCCATCCGCATGGTGCTCGCCGTGGCGGGCGACTCGACCGTGACGGCGGTGACCGACCTGCCCGACGGGGTGCGCGTCCACACCGAGTACCCGGACCTCACCCGCCGCTACTTCGAGCGCAACGGGGTCGACGCGCAGGTCACGCTGTCGTACGGCGCGACGGAGGCGAAGATCCCCGAGATCGCGGACGCGGTGATCGAGATCACCGAGACCGGTCGCGCGCTGCGCGCTGCGGGACTCAAGATCGTCGACACGGTGCTGACGTCCTACACCGAGCTGATCGCGAACCGCGAGTCCTACTCCGACCCGAAGAAGCGCAAGGCGATGGAGCAGCTCCAGACGCTGCTTACCGGCGCGCTCGAGGCGCGCGGGCGCGTGCTCGTCAAGCTCAACATCGACGAGGCGCATCTCGACGAGGCCGTCGCACTGCTCCCTTCGTTGAAGTCACCGACGGTGTCCAAGCTCTTCGGCGAGGACGGATACGCGGTCGAGGCCGTCGTCGCGAAGTCGGAGATCAACACGCTGATCCCCGCGCTCAAGGACCACGGCGCGACCGGCATCATCGAGCTGCCGATCTCGAAGATCGTCCACTGATGCACGGGCGGGTCCTCGCCTTCGACGAGCGGCGCGGGCTCGGTGAGATCGAGGGTGCCGACGGGGCGCGCTACCCGTTCCACTGCACGCGCATCGCCGACGGCTCGCGCACCGTGCCCGTCGGCGCCGCGGTGGCGTTCGGCGTCGCGCCCGGTCCGCTCGGGCGCTGGGAGGCCGTCGACATCCGCCGCGGCTGAAGCGTGATGCTCTCTGTCGAGCTCGCGCGCTCGCCGCTTCCCGACCAACAGCACGACCCGGCGACGGGCAGAGCCCGATCGCCTGCCTGATCACGCGACCCGCACGCTCGCCGCTCCCTGTCACGGCCGGGTCGCGCGGCCCGGCATACTTGGCGCCCATGACGACACCCGCCTCTTGGTTGAGCGATCCCGCGGGAGCCCACGAGCTGCGCTACTGGGACGGCGCGAGCTGGACCGAGCACGTCTCGGACCAGGGCGCGCAGGGCACCGATCCCGTCCCGGCCGGCGTCGCGCTCGCGCCGCCGGAACCGCCCGCCGCGTCACCGCCGCCCCCGCCGCCGCCTGCCGCGGCGGCGGCCGAGGGCGTGGGCGAGCCGGGCGAGAAGAAGTCGTGGAAGGACCGGCTCAAGTCGGCCGCGGAGTCGGCCACCGCGAAGGGCAAGGAGCTCGCCGACCAGGCGAAGTCGACGCTCGGCGAGCAGCAGGCCAAGCGCGTCGAGCAGTGGAAGGACGACCCCGAGACGCTGTGGTTCGGCCAGAGCCAGAGCGCGGCCACGAAGGCGACCGGCGTGAGCAAGGCGTTCTATCGCATCACGAAGGATCGCATCTGGATCGAGAGCGGTGTGCTCGGTGTGCGCTCCGAGCACGTGCCGCTATGGGCCGTGAAGGACATCGACGTGCGCCAGAACGTCATGCAGCGCGGCAAGGACGTCGGCGACGTGGTGCTGTGGCTCGAAGACCCGAGCCTCGCCGCGGGGCAGGGCGCCACGTTCAGCTTCAGCGGTCAGTCCGACGTCGGCGGTCAGACCAGTGGTGAGGTGCTCCTCGACAACATCGAGGGTCCATACCAGGTGCGCGAGCTGCTCATGCCGCTCGTCAGTGACGCGCGGCAGAAGAAGCTCGTCGAACGCCAGAGTCAGTACATCCACCAGGTGAACCCGGTCGCGGCCGCGCCGGCCGCGGCGCCCGCGCCACCCGTCGACGTCGCCGATCAGCTCAAGAAGCTCGCCGATCTGCGCGACCGAGGCATCCTCAGCGAAGAGGAGTTCGCCGCCCAGAAGGCCAAGCTGCTGGGTTGAGACCCCGCAGTCGGGACGATTTCCTGCTCATACAGCAGGAATCGTCCGAACCGGACGTGCTCTCAGTCGGGCTCGTGATGGCGTGCGCGGTGACGCATGGGGGTGTGTTCGCCGCCGCTCAGGTTGCACGCGGAGTTCACGAGCGAGACATGGGTGAACGCCTGCGGGAAGTTGCCGACGAGCCGCTTCGTCGACGGGTCGTACTCCTCGGCGAGCAGGCCGACGTCGTTGGCGAGCCCGGCGAGTCGTTCGAAGAGGTCGAGCGCCTCGGCGTGACGGCCGAGCATCGACAAGTTGTCGGCGAGCCAGAACGAGCACGGCAGGAACGCACCCTCTCCCTGCGGGAGTCCGTCGACCTCGCCCGCGTCGGTCGTCTCGTAGCGGCGGACGAACCCGTCGTGCAGGAGCTCCCGCTGGATCGCGTCGACCGTGTTGCGCACGCGCTCGTCCTCGGGTGGCAGGAAGCCGACGAGCGGGATCATGAGCACGCTCGCGTCGAGGTCCTTCGACCCGTAGCACTGCACGAACGCGCCGCGGTCCGCGTCGTAGCCCTTCGCGCACACCTCGGTGTGGATCTCGTCGCGTACCGACTTCCAGTGGTCGATCGGACCCTCGAGCTTGAACCGCTCGATCGCGTGCACGGCGCGGTCGAACGCGACCCAGGCCATCACCTTCGAGTGGGTGAAGTGGCGACGGGGTCCCCGCACCTCCCAGATGCCGTCGTCGGGCCGACGCCATGCCGACTCCAGGTACTCCATGAGCACCCGCTCGAGATCCCACGCGGTCCGGTCGGGAAGGATGCTGTGACGACGCGTCTGGTGGAGCGCGTCCATCATCTCGCCGTACACGTCGAGTTGGAACTGACCCGACGCCGCGTTCCCGATGCGCACCGGCTTCGACTGCTCGTAGCCCGTCAGCCAGTCGACCTCGAGCTCGGTCAGCCGCCGCTCGCCCGCGGCGCCGTACATGATCTGGAGGTCGGCGGGATCGCCGGCGACGGCGCGCAACAACCAGTCGCGCCACGCGATCGCCTCGTCCTGATATCCGGCGACCATGAGCGAGTAGAGCGTGAACGTCGCGTCGCGCAGCCAGCAGAAGCGGTAGTCCCAGTTGCGCACGCCACCGAGCTGCTCGGGGAGCGACGTCGTGGGCGCGGCCACGATCCCGCCGGTCGGTCCGTATGTCAGCGCCTTGAGCGTGAGGAGCGAACGCTGCACGAGCTCGGGCCACTTGCCGTCGTACGCGGAGCGCGCGCTCCACTCCTCCCACCACAGGGCCGTGCTGGCGATGCCGCTGACCGCGTCGAGGCCGTCGGGCGTGTCCTCGTGCGACGGGAACCACGCGAGCGTGAACGGGATCTCCTGACCCGCCGCGACACTGAAGTCGGCGACGGTCGTGCGCTCACCGTCGACGTCCTCGCCGCGCGTCTCGACGTCGGTCGCGAGGATCACGCCGTCCGGGCCCGCGAACGCACGCAGCTGGCCGTCCTCGCTGCGCACCCACGGCACGATCGACCCGTAGTCGAAGCGCAGGACCAGTTGCATGCGCATCGGGACGCGCCCGCGCACGCCCTGCACGAGGCGCATCAACGCGGGATAGCGGCCTCGCGTCGCCATCGCGTCGACGATGCGGACCGCGCCGTCCTCGGTCTCGAACTCGGTCTCGAGGACGACGGTCCCGGGCCGGTACCGCCGCTGGACGCGCCGCACACCGCCGGCCGGCGCGATGACCCACCGCCCGGCCCGCTCGTCACCGAGGAGCGCGGCGAAGCAGGCGCCCGAGTCGAAGCGCGGGAGGCACAGCCAGTCGACCGAGCCGTCCTTGCCGACGAGCGCGGCGGTCCGGGTGTCGCCGATGAGCGCGTAGTCCTCGAGGGGCAACGGCACGACCGCGGTCTCCGTCCGTGAGCGGGAGGGTGCGAGAGCTCTCCCTCAGGTCTATCCCGGCGACGGCTCATCCGGTGGCGCGCCCGCGGCCTGGGCCACCTGCACGTACGCGAGCCGCAGCTGGGCGAGCGCGTCGCGCAATGCGTCCGCGTTCTCGCCGAGGCGGTCGCCGAGCCCGTCGACGAGCGCGGCCATCGCGTCGAGGGCGAGCGCGGCCTGCTCGAGGTCGGGCTCGACGTCGCCTCCGAGACCGAGGTGCAGCACCGCGAGCTGCCAGAGGCCGATCGCGTGGTTGGCGACGATGTCGGCGACGGGCGTCGCCGCGAGGCGCGCCATCGTGGCCCTGATCTCGGCCTCGTCGGCCTCGGCTTCGTCCATGCCCGCGACGCCGGGCCCCGCCACGTCGGCCCGAGCCCCGCCCGGGCCTCCCGCACGGGGGTCGCCACCGGGGGCATCACCGGGAGGAACGCGGCGTCCTCCGCCCCCGCCCTCCTCGCCGCCGGGTTCGGGCTGGTGCTCGCCGTATGGTGTCCAGAGGCTGCTCACGCTGGTATCCTCGATCAGACAGTCCACATGGGAAGTGGGTGGAACACGGCCAACGGTCCGGAACGCGGGCCACGGCGCGATTCTTCCCCACCCGGCCCCCTCTCGGAGTGATCCGCCGATGTGACGTCCGGCGTGATGGCTGCGGGGCGACGGGGTGCCGGGTTCGTTGCTCTCCGGCCGGGTGTCACCCGGTCTCTCAAGCGGCGGACGCTTCCCGTGTCCGCCGCCTGCTCGTTGCGGCAGGCGGATCCCGAGCGAGAGAGGTGATGCGGACATCGCTGCTGTGACGGAAGCCAGGATCAACGACCGGATCCGCGCCCGCGAGGTCTTCCTCGTCGGCGAGAACGGCGAGCGACTCGGGGTGAAGCCACTCCCGCAGGCGCTGCAGACGGCCCGGGAGCAGGACCTGGACCTGGTGGAGGTCGCGCCGAACGCGAACCCGCCGGTGTGCCGGATCATGGACTACCGGCGGTACCAGTACGAGCAGCAGCAGAAGAAGAAGGAGTCGCGGCGGCGGGCCACGAACGTGGTCATCAAGGAGATGAAGTTCCGCCCGAAGATCTCCGGCCACGACTACGAGACGAAGATGAAGAAGGTCGAGCAGTTCCTCGGCGAAGGCAACAAGGTGAAGCTCACGATCATGTTCCGCGGTCGTGAGATGGCCCACCCCGAGCTCGGCCGCAAGATCCTCGACCGCATCGCGGACCAGGTCTCGGAGATCGCGGCGGTCGAGTCGGCTCCCCGCCAAGACGGCCGGAACATGACGATGGTGTTGCACCCGCTCAAGAAGCAGCAGCCCGCGGGCGCCCGTCACCGCGAGCCGGCCGCGGCGGCGGCGAGCGTGCCCGACACCGCACCCGCGCCGCCCGGTCCCGCCGTCGAGGAGACACCGGCCGCAGCCGCCGATGCCACAGGAGCACGTTGATGCCGAAGATGAAGACCCACCGGGGCGCCGCGAAGCGGTTCAAGATCACGGGGACCGGACGGATCCTTCGCCGCAAGGCGTTCCGCTCGCACATCCTCGAGAAGAAGCCGTCGAAGCGCACCCGGCGCCTCGCGCGCCCGGCCGAGGTCACCGGCGGCGACAAGAAGCACATGGAGCGCCTGCTCGGCCGCTGACGCGGCGCTCGCTCACCACCCGCTCACGCACAGGAGACATCGACATGGCCAGGGTCAAGCGCTCGGTCCACGGGAAGAAGCACCGCCGGGCCGTGCTCGAGGCGGCCCAGGGGTACTCGGGCTCCCGCAGCCGGAGCTTCCGCAAGGCCAACGAGCAGGTGATGCACTCGCTGCAGTACGCGTACCGCGACCGGCGGGCGCGCAAGGGCGAGTTCCGCCGGCTCTGGATCGTGCGCATCAACGCGGCCTGCCGCGAGAACGACATCAGTTACTCGCGCTTCATCGCCGGTCTCAAGGCGGCCGAGGTCGACGTGGACCGCAAGGTGCTCGCCGACCTCGCGGTGCGTGACGCGGGCGCGTTCGCGAAGCTCGTGGACACCGCGCGCGAGGCGCTGGCCGCCTGAGCGCCTCCGCCGGCGCGCCGGCGCCGCTCGGCCCGCGCCACTCGGAGATCCGTCACCTGCGCGAGCTCGTGCGCGACGCGCGCGCCCGTCGCACCGAGGGGCTCACCATCCTCGAGGGCGCGCGCCTCGTCGACGGCGCGCTCGACCGCGACGCGCCGATCGTGTGCGCGTACGTCGGTCCGGACGCGCCCCGTGCGTGTCCCGGCGTGGTCGGGCGCTTGCGTGCAGCCGGGGTACCGGTACGGGAGACGGTGGCCGGCGTGATCGAGCGCGTCGCTTCCACGCAGACCCCGCAACCCGTGGTCGCGGTCGCGCGTGCCGGCGGGATCCCGCTCGACGCGTTGGCGCGCGACGGCCTGCTCCTCGTCGCGGTGGATCTGGCCGACCCGGGCAACGCGGGCACGCTGCTGCGCAGCGCGGAAGCCGCAGGGGTGGTGGGAGTAGTGTTCTCGGGCAATTCGGTCGACCCGTTCGGACCCAAGGCCGTACGGTCGTCGGCGGGTGCCGTCTTCGGCATCCCGGTCGCAGAAGGCGAGGATCCTGTGGACGTGCTCGACGCGCTCCGCGCGCACGGACGGCGGCGACTGGCCACCGTCACGCGCGGCGGCGAGCGCTACGAGGGCGTCGACCTCACCGAGCCGATCGCGCTCGTTCTCGGTGGCGAGGCGCACGGGATCAGGCCCGCGGTGCGCGCGCACGTCGACGGCGAGCTGACGGTGCCCATGGCGGGCGATGCGGAGTCGCTCAACGTCGCGGTGGCCGGCGCGGTCGTCGCGTTCGAGGCGGCGCGTCAGCGGCGCGCCCGGACGGGAACGAAGCGGAGCTCCGCCGCGCGCAGCCGCCCGAGCGAGAGCGAGACTGACCCAGAAGACGGCACGCCATGAGCGCCGACGGCGCGCGCACGGTGCTCGACCAGGGTCTCGCGGAGGCGCGCGAGGCGATCGCCGCCGCGTCGTCGACCGACGAGCTGAAGGTGCTCGATCGCCGCTTCGGCGGCAAGAAGTCGCCGGTGAGCCGGGTCAACGAGACGATCAAGACCCTTTCCCCCGAGGAGCGTCCCCTCGTCGGGAAGGCCGTCTCGGAGTACAAGGCGGCGCTGGCCGAGATCGTCGAGGCGCGGCGGGTCGAGCTCGAGGCCGCGGAGCGCGAGGCCGCGGGCGCGGCCGACGCCGTCGACCTCACCGAAGGCGGCCACGGTCGCCGGCGCGGGCACCTGCACCTCGTGACCCAGGTGCAGCGCGAGCTCGAGGACGTGTTCATCGGCCTCGGGTTCCAGGTCGCCGACGGTCCCGAGGTCGAGACCGACTGGTACAACTTCGAGGCGCTCAACATGCCGCCGGCGCATCCGGCGCGCTCGATGTGGGACACCCTCTACGTGAAGCTCGGGCGTCCCGAACAGGTGATGCTGCGCACGCACACGTCGCCGGTGCAGATCCGGGTGATGGAGTCGCGCACGCCGCCGATCTACACGGTCATGCCCGGCCGCTGTTACCGCAAGGAGACGCTCGACGCACGCCATTCACCCGTGTTCCACCAGATCGAAGGGCTCGTCGTCGACAAGGGCATCACGTTCGGCGACCTCGCGGGCACGATCGAGGCGTTCACGCGCGCGTACTTCGGGCCCGACAAGCACTCGCGGCTTCGCCCGTCGTTCTTCCCGTTCACCGAGCCGTCGGCCGAGTTCGAGGTGACGTGCACGTTCTGCGACGGTGCGGGCTGCGGCGTGTGCAGCCGCACGGGTTGGATCGAGCTGGGCGGCTGCGGCATGGTCGACCCCAACGTGTTCCGCGCCGTGGGCATCGACCCGGAGGTGTACTCCGGCTTCGCCTTCGGGTTCGGGCTCGACCGCATGGCGATGGACCGCTTCGACATCGACCACATCAAGACGTTCTTCGAGGACGACGTCCGCGTCCTCTCGCAGTTCTGAGGCGCCGTGCTCGTCCCTCTCTCGTGGCTCCGCGAATTCGCGCCGGTCGAAGCCGAGACGGCCGCGATCGTCGACGCGTGCAACCAGCTCGGATTGGTCGTCGACGGGGTCGACGAGCCCGGCCGTGACATCGAGGGCGTCGTCGCGGCGAAGGTGCTCGACGTTCGCGACCACCCCAAGAGCACGAAGGGCCTCACGCTCGTCGATGTCGACTCCGGCGCCAGCACGACCACCGTCGTCTGCGGTGCGCACAACGTGGCCGAGGGTGACGTCGTGCCGTTCGCGGCCGCCGGATCTCGTCTCCCGGGCGGCCCATTGGGGCGCAAGAAGATCGCCGGCATCGAGTCCGACGGGATGCTGTGCTCGGCCCGCGAGCTCGGCCTGGGCGACGATCACTCGGGGATCCTGCACCTCGACGAGGCGACCGAGCTCGGTGTCGACGTGCGCGAGGTCCTCGGCCTCGACGACGTGATCCTCGACCTCGACGTCACGCCCAACCGCCCCGACGCGATGTCGATCGTGGGCGTCGCGCGTGACCTCGCGGCCTACTTCCACGTGGCGCTCCGCATCCCCGTGCCACCTGCGAGCGATCCGGGCGGTGACCTGCGCGGGATCACCGTGGCCGTCGAGGCGCCCGACCGGTGCCCGCGCTACGTCGCGCGCGTCGCGTCGGTGACGATGGGCCCGTCACCGCGGTGGATGCAGCGCCGGCTCACGCTCGCGGGCATGCGGCCGATCTCGAACGTGGTCGACGTCACGAACTATGTGATGCTCGAGAGCGGCCAGCCGCTCCACGCCTTCGACCTCGATCGCCTCGCGGGCCGCGGCATCGTGGTCAGGCTCGCCGGCGAGGACGAGCGCATGACGACCCTCGACGGTCTCGAGCGCAGGTTGACGCGTGAGGAGCTGCTCATCTGCGACGCGCACCGTGCACCGCAGGCGATCGCGGGGATCATGGGCGGCGGCGCATCCGAGGTGAGCGACGGCACGACGGCCATCCTGCTCGAGTCGGCGTACTTCGAGCCGACGGGCATCGGCCGATCGTCGAAGCGGCTCGGATTGCGGACCGAGTCGAGCGCGCGTTTCGAGCGTGGCATCGATCCCAACGGCGCGCTCGTCGCGGCCGACCGCGCCATGCAGCTGCTGGCCGAGGTCGCGTCGGGCGATGCCGCGCCGGGTGCATCGGATCACTACCCGACGTCGATCGAACCGGCGCGGATCACGGTGCGCACCGCGCGGGTCAACGAGCTGCTCGGCACCGATCTCGGTGACGACGACATCGCGGACGCGCTCGTCCCGCTCGGCATCGAGCTCGAGGGCACCGGAGGCGTGCGCGTCGCCGTGGTCCCGACGTACCGGCCCGATCTCGAGCGTGAGATCGATCTTGTCGAGGAGGTCGCGCGCCGGATCGGGTACAACTCGATCGACCGGCGGGTGCCGAGCTCCGGTGAGCACTTCGGCGCACTGACGCCCCGTCAACGCGAGCGCCGTCTGGTCGTCGACGTCGTGGCCGGGCTCGGCTACGACGAGGCCTACACCATGCCGCTCGTCGCGCCGGCCGACCTCGCGCGCGCCGGCCTGCCGCCCGAGGGCATCGAGCTCGAGAACCCGTTGCGGGCGGAGGAGTCGCTGCTGCGCACGAGCCTGCTCCCGGGGCTGCTCGGTGCGGCCGAGTTCAACGCGAGCCAGGGTCAGCCCGACCTCGCGCTGTTCGAGGTCGGGCACGTGTTCCTCCCACCGACCGCCGAGACCGAGCCGTTGCCGGACGAGCGGGACCGGCTCGGCGTGCTGCTGGCCGGGACGCACCGCCGCCGTCCGCACGGCGAGGACCGGTCCGTCGACGGTTTCGACCTCGTCGACGTCTGGAGGGAGCTCGCCGACGCGCTCCATCTGACGGACGTGCGCCTCGAACCGGGAAGCGCGCTCGCCACGTTGCACCCGGCTCGCAGCGCGATCGCGTTCGTCGACGGTGCGGAGGTCGGCAGTTTGGGTGACGTCTCGCCCGAGGTGCTCGCCCGGTTCGGTCTCAACGGACCCGTCGTCGCGATGGAGCTCGAGCTCGATCGCCTGCTCGCCGGATCCCGGCGACCGGGCACCCTGCAACCGGTGTCGCGCTTCCCGGTGTCCACGATCGACCTCGCGTTCGTCGTCGACGAACCGGTACCGGCGGGCGACGTCGCCGCGACGTTGCGGGGGGCCGCGGGTGCGTTGCTCGAGTCGTTGCGGCTCTTCGACGTGTTCCGCTCCGACGCGCTCGGCTCCGGCCGCAAGAGCCTGACGTTCGCACTCCGCTTCCGCGCGCCCGACCGCACCCTCACCGACACGGAGGTCGCCGAGGTGCGCGCCCGTGCCATCGACGCGGTCGTGCGCGCGCACGGGGCCGAGCTTCGCGGCTGAGCGGACCCGTCGTGACGTTCCTGCACCGCTTGCGCCCGCGCTACGCGGAGGTTGACGCGCAGGGCGTCGTGTTCAACGCGCACTGGCTCACCTACTTCGACGAAGCCTGCACCCGCTTCTTCGACGAGCTCGGGTTCCATCCCGCGACCGCGTTCTTCTCCGACTTCGACGTGATGCTCGTGAAGGCGGTGCTCGAGTGGCGGGGCCCGGCCGGCTTCGACGACGAGGTCGACATCGCGGTCGAACCGGTGCGGCTCGGCACCACGAGCTTCGACCTCCGCTACACCGCGACGGTCGAGGACCGCCCGGTCTGCGTGGGCATCGTCACCTACGTCTCCGTGCAGCCCGGGGTGAGGGCCTCCGCTCCCATCCCCGACGAGGTCCGCACCCGCCTGGCCTCGGTGGCGGTCACGGCCTGAGCACCTGCGGTCTCGCATGGTGGTGGAACGCGCCGTGATCGACCACGCCACGTAGTACTGCTTGCACGGCGCGCAGGTTCTCGGTACACCGGAGAACGCGGGCGGACGTGGGGGATCCCGAGCGACCCGGAAGGCCACGTGACCGGACACCAGAGGATCCTGCTCGTCGCCGATCACCGCGAGCACCGGCTCGTGCTCGCGGACGCAGTCGGCACCCGCGCCGAGGTGGTCGAGGGCGACGGCGACGATCTCGTCGACGGAGACCACGACCTCGTCGTCGTGGACGACACCGTGCTCGATCGGACGTGGCGCGAGCTCGCGGGGCGCAAGGCGCGCGAGCGACCGGCGCTGCTGCCTGCCCTGGTGCTGACCGCGCGTCACGCGGCTGCGCTGGTCGCCAAGGCGCGCGAAGGCGCGGTCGACGACATCACGACCACGCCGGTCGATCCCGGCGCGCTCCGTGTCCGGCTCGAGACACTCCTGCACGCCCGCACGCTCTCGCTCGACCTTGCCCGGACGCGCCGGTTCGTGGACCAGCTGCCGGCCGGCGTGTTCCACCTGGACGCCGGTGGCGAGATCGTCGACGCCGGCACGGGCTTCGCCGAGCTGCTCGGCGCGTCGAGCGGCACCGCGCTGGTCGGCACCGAGCTGCGCGAGCACCTGGCACGACCTCGGGATGCGTTCATGTTGGTCGAACGCGCTCGGGCCGAGGGCAACGTACGTGATCTCGAGCTGGTGCTCGCGCGTGCCGACGGCGGTGCCGTCCCGGTACGCGTCTTCGCGCGTCTGGTCGTCGACGGAAACGGCAGCGGTGTCAGCGCGGTCGCCTTCACCCGGGGAGGCAACGCGCCGGCCGGTTACACCGTGGACCTCGTCACAGGAACACGCACGCCCGAACGGCTCCGTCCGCAGAGCGTCTGATCAGCAGGGTTCAGGCGTCGCAGCGTCGCCGGGCGGTGCCGAAGGCGACGACGCGGTCCTCCTCGTCGCGCACTTCGAATCGCGCTCGCGTCCCGTCGTTGATGACCGCGGCCTCGATCGTCTGCCCGTCGACGACCATGCCGACGAAGCGGGCCGTGAGGCCACCCCGCTCGAGGAAGTCGTCGCCCCATGCATCGAGGAGCACCCCGTACGCCGGTCCGCACACCTGCATACCCTGCGCGACGAGTCCCGGCATGCCGAGCCGTCGTGCTTCGTCGGGATCGGAGTGGAAGTTGCCCGACCGCGAGTACGCGCGCAGCGCGTCGGCCGTCAGTGCCAGGCTGCGTCGCGGCGCGTCGTCGGGGAACGGCGCGTGTTCCGGGCGGGGACGAGCGGCCCTCCCGCCGTCGGTCGTCGGTCGCGGCCGTGCGCCCGTGGGCGTGAACGTCGCGCGCGACCGCCACAACGTCGTCGGTCCCGCTGCCACCTCGGCGTCGACGACGAGGTAGTCGCGAGCGCGCTTCTCGAACGCGTCCGCCACCGTGCCGGTGACCGCGAGCTCGCCGCCTGCGGCCGAGCCGGCGACGCTGGCGAGCGCCTCCTCGGTGTGCAACAGGGCGCCGGGCGACACCTGCTGGACGAGGAGGACCGTGAGGTTCGCGGCGATCGGCGGGTAGAGCGCCCCGCCCCGCAGGAGCCGATGCTCGACGCCTGCAGAGGCCCAGTAGCGCTCGTTGGCGGCAGGCGAGACGGTGAGGCGCAGGGTGGGCAAGACCGTCCCCACCTGGAGGTTCCGGAATTCCATTGCATTCCTATTCACTCGAGTGAATAGACTGGGCCGTCGCAGGAGCGAGAGCCGAGGGAGCCGGAGGCATGGCGTATCGAGCCGGGATCGTGGGGGCGTCAGGGTATACGGGGGCCGAGCTGTTGCGGCTGCTCGCCGGGCACCCCGACCTCGACGTGGTCCACGTGACCGCGGCGGCCAACGCGGGCGCCACGGTCGCGTCGCTCTACCCGTCGCTGGCGGTCGCCTACCCGGGGCGCGAGTACGAGACCTTCGCCCCGGCCGATGTGGCCGGGCTCGACGTGGTGTTCCTGGCCCTGCCGCACGGGGAGTCGCAGCGACTCGTTCCCGACCTGATCGAGCGGGTCGCGCACGTCGTCGACCTCGGTGCCGACTTCCGCCTGCCGGCCGGCGCATACGAGCAGTGGTACGGGAGCGCGCACGCGGCGCCGGAGCTGCTCGAGCGCTTCGCGTTCGGGCTCCCGGAGCTGTTCCGCGACGAGGTGACCGCGGCCGCGCACGTCGCCGCGCCGGGTTGTTACCCGACGGCCGCGACGCTGGCGCTCGCGCCCCTGCTCGCCGCGGGCGTCGTCGAGCCGACGGGCATCGTCGTCGACGCGGTCTCGGGTGTGTCGGGACGCGGCCGGGGTCTGTCGACGCCGAGCCTGTTCTCCGAAGCCGACGCCAACGTCGCCGCGTACGGGCTCCTGAACCACCGCCACACCGCGGAGATGGAGCTCGCGCTGAGCCGCGCGGCGGGCACGCCGGTGCAGGTGCTCTTCACACCGCACCTGGTTCCGATGACGAGGGGCATCCTCGCCACCTGCTACGCGCGCCCGCGCATCGACGGGTTGAGCACCGCGTCGCTGCTGGCCCGCTACCGTGATTATTACGAGTCGGAGATGTTCGTCGTCGTGCTCGACGACCCGCCGGCGACGAAGGCGACGTTCGCGTCGAACGCCGCGCACGTCACCGTGCGCTTCGACGACCGCACCGGGACCGTGCTCGCGCTCGCCGCGATCGACAACCTCGTGAAGGGCGCGTCCGGTCAGGCGGTGCAGGACGCCAACCTCCTGGTCGGCCTGCCGGAGGGCGCCGGCCTCACCGCGATCGGGATCGCGCCATGAGCGTCACCGCCCCGAAGGGCTTCGAGGCCGGTGGGCTGGCGTGCGGGATCAAGGAGTCGGGCGCGTCGGACCTGTCCATCGTGACCACGGCCGATCGTCATCCCGTCGCCGCCGCTGGTGTGTTCACCTCCAACCGCGCGTGCGCCGCGCCGGTGCAGGTCAGTCGTGAGCACCTCGCCGACGGTCGGGCGAGCGCGGTCGTGCTCAACTCCGGGAACGCGAACGCGGCCACCGGTGAGGCGGGCCGTCGCGACGCGCGTCGTATGTGCGAGCTCACCGCCGAGGGGCTCGGGGTCGCCCGGACCGACGTGCTCGTGTGCTCCACGGGGCTGATCGGCATCCCGCTCCCGATGGACGCGCTCGAGGCGGGGATCCCGAAGCTCGCGGGCGCGCTCAACGGGGGGACGGCGGCGGCCGACGCGATGCTCACCACCGACACCGTCCGCAAGGTCGCGGTCGCGGAGGTCGCCGGACTCGGCGTGACGGTCGGAGGGATGGCCAAGGGTGCGGCGATGCTCGCGCCCGCGATGGCGACGATGCTCGCGGTGGTCACCACCGACGCACACGTCGAGCCCACGGCACTCCACGCCGCGCTCACGAGCGCGGTCGACATCTCGTTCAACCAGCTCTGCGTCGACGCGTGCACGAGCACGAACGACACCGTGCTCGTGCTGGCGAACGGGCTCGCCGGCGGCGATCCGCTCTCGGGTGCCGGCCTCGACGCGTTCACGGGCGCGCTGACCGATGTGTGCTCGTCGCTCGCGGAGCAGATGGCGACCGACGCGGAAGGCTCGACGAAGCTGGCTCGGGTCGTCGTCCGGGGCGCCGCGGGTGTCGCCGACGCTCGCCGGGCCGCGCGCGCGGTCGCCGCCAGCCAGCTGGTGCAGTGCTCACTGAACGGGTCCGATCCCTACTGGGGACGGGTGCTCTCCGAGCTCGGCGTCAGCGGCGCGGACCTCGATCCCGAGCAGGTGGACATCGCGTACAACGGCGTTGTCGTATGCCGCGAGGGCATCGCCGCCGCCCACGACGCGGACGCGCTCGCGAAGGAGATGGCCGGCCGTCACATCACGATCGAGTGCGATCTCCGTCGTGGCGACGCCACCGCGACGATGCTGACGACCGACCTGAGCCACGCGTACATCGACGAGAACCGGCGCACCTCGTGAGCGTCCTCGAGACCAGGCTGCAGAAGGCGGGGGAGAAGGCCGCGATCCTCGCCGAGGCGCTGCCGTACATCCGCGAGTTCACCGGATCCACGGTGGTCATCAAGTACGGCGGCCACGCGATGGACGATCCCGCGCTCGCCGACCTGTTCGCGCAGGACGTCGTGCTGATGCGCCTCGTCGGCATGAACCCCGTCGTGGTGCACGGCGGGGGACCGCAGATCAGCGAGCTCATGCGCCGGTTGGGCAAGGAGCCCGAGTTCGTCGACGGACTGCGCGTCACCGACGCGGAGACCGTCGACATCGTGCGCATGGCGCTCGTGGGCAAGGTCAATCGCGAGATCGTCGCCGGGGTGAACCGGCACGGCTCGTACGCGGTGGGGCTGTCCGGTGAGGACGCGGGCCTGCTGACCGCCGTGGCGCGCGACGAGCGGCTCGGGTTCGTCGGCGACGTCGGGCACATCGCGCCGGCCATCGTCGAGCGCCTGCTGCGCGAGGAGCTCATCCCGGTGGTCGCCACGGTCGGCATGGACGACGACGGGCAGCCCTACAACGTCAACGCGGACACGGTCGCGGGCGCGCTGGCGGAGGTGTTGGGTGCCCGCAAGCTCGTGTACCTGACCAACGTGTCCGGCCTCTACACCGACTATCCCGACGAGTCCTCGCTCGTCTCGAAGCTCGACGTGGCCGAGCTCGAGCGGTTGCAGCGCGCGGGGACCTTCGACGCGGGCATGATCCCGAAGGTCGCGTCCTGTCTGTCCGCGTTGCGCAACGGTGTCGCCAGCGCGCACGTGCTCGACGGCCGCGTCCCGCACGTCCTCCTGCTCGAGTTCTTCACCCGAGAGGGCATCGGAACGATGGTCACACCATGAGCACCTTCACCGTGCGGACGGAGCGGAGCTCCGCTGGGCGCAGCCTCCCGGAGCGGGAGCGGAGGGAGCGATGAACGCGACCTTCGACGATGTCGTCGCGCTCGACGCGGAGCACGTGATGCAGACGTACGGTCGCCTGCCCGTCGCGTTCGTGCGCGGTGAGGGGACCAGGCTCTACGACACCGAGGGCCGCGAGTACCTCGACTTCCTGAGCGGGCTCGCGGTCACGTCGCTCGGGCACGCGCACCCGGAGGTCGCCGCCGCGATCGCCGAGCAGGCCGGCTCGCTCGTGCACGTCTCGAACCTCTACTACAACGCGGTGCAGCCGCAGGTGGCCGCGACGCTCGACCGGTTGCTCGGCGGGGGCGGCCGCGTCTTCTTCGGCAACTCGGGCGCGGAGGCGAACGAGTGCGCGATCAAGCTCGCGCGCCGCCACGGTCAGCTGCACGGCGGTCCCGAGCGCTACCACGTGCTCTCCGCGTACTCGTCGTTCCACGGTCGCACGCTGACGACCCTCGCCGCGACGGGTCAGCCGCAGAAGCAGGAGACGTTCCAGCCGCTCCCGTCGGGGTTCCGCCACGTTCCCTTCGCCGACGTCGACGCGCTCGCGTCCGCGATGGACGAGCGCGTGTGCGCGGTCCTGCTCGAGCCGGTCCAGGGCGAGGGTGGCGTGCAACCGTCGCCGCCGGGCTACCTGGAGACGGTGCGGCGCCTCTGCGACGAGCGCGAGGCGTTGCTCCTCGTCGACGAGGTGCAGACCGGGCTCGGTCGCACGGGCCGGTGGTTCGGGTTCCAGCACGCCGCCGGAGTCGCGCCCGACGTCGTGACGATGGCCAAGGCACTCGGCAACGGCATGCCGATCGGCGCATGCTGGGCGCGCGCCGACGTCGCGGCGTCGTTCCGTCCCGGCGACCACGCGAGCACCTTCGGCGGCCAGCCACTCGCAGCCCGCGCCGCATCCGCGACGCTCGCGGTGATGGAGCGCGAGGACGCCCCCGCGCGGGCGGAGCGCGCCGGGGAGCAGCTCACCAAGGCCCTGCTCACGATCCCCGGGATAGCCGACGTGCGCGGGCTCGGCCTGCTGCTCGCGGCCCAGCTCGAGTCGGACACCGCGGGCGACGTGGCGACCCAATGCCTCGAAGCCGGGCTGATCGTGAACGCGGTGACGCCCGGCGCGTTGCGCTTCGCGCCGTCGCTGCTCGTCACGGACGAGGAGATCGATGCCGCGGTCGCGATCCTCGAAGGCGTGCTGCGGGGAGCAGGAACATGACCGACTTCCTCGAGGTCGACGACTTCGAGCCTGCGCAGCTCGCGCGGGTGCTCGAGCGCGCCGAGGCGTGGAAGGCCGCCCCCTCACGCGTCGAGCGCGTGCTGGAGGGAGGGGTCGTCGCGCTCATCTTCGAGAAGCCCTCGGCGCGCACACGGACCTCGACCGAGGCCGCGGTCGTCGGGCTCGGTGGGCATCCCGTCTACATCCGCCCCGAGGAAGTCGGCTTCGACACGCGCGAGACGGTCGAGGACGTCGCCCGCACGCTCGAGTGCTACTGCGCGTTGCTGGCGGGTCGGGTGTTCCTGCACCGGACGCTCGAGCGCATGGCCGAGGCGGCGACGGTGCCCGTGCTCAACCTGCTCTCCGACCGGGCCCATCCGTGCCAGGCCGTGGCCGACCTGCTCACGTTGCGCGAGCACCTGGGCGCACTCGACGGCCGTCGCATGGTGTTCGTCGGCGACGGCAACAACGTCGCTGCGTCGCTGGCGTTCGCGGCCGCGCTCACCGGTCTGGAGCTCGTGGTCGCGTCACCGCCGGGCTACGAGCTCGACGACGACGTCGTCGACCGCGCCCGCAACCTCGGGGGCGTGGTGGACGTCACCAACGATCCGCTGGAAGCCGTGAAGAACGCGGACGCGGTCTACACCGATGTGTGGACGTCGATGGGTGACGAGGAGCAGGCAGAGGTACGCCGGCAGGCGTTCGCGTCGTACCAGGTCGACGCCGAGCTCATGGCCGCGACCGGCAATGACGCGCTGTTCCTGCACTGCCTGCCCGCGCACCGGGGCGAGGAAGTGACCGCCGACGTCATCGACGGCCCGCGGTCGGTCGTGTGGCTGCAGGCCGCGAACCGGATGCACGCGGCCCGGGCGTTGATCCCCGAGCTGGTGGAGCGGTGACCGTGGCGACGCTCGGGAAGCCGCAACGCCAGCACCGCATCGCGCGCCTGCTCGAAGAGCAGCCGGTGTCGAGCCAGGTGCAGCTGGTCGAGCTGCTCGCATCGGAAGGTGTCATCGCGACACAGGCGACGGTCAGTCGCGACCTCGAGGAGCTGGGCGCCCTGAAGGTGCGGATACCGGGCGGCTCGATGGTCTATGCGATCCCCGAGCACTCGAAGGACCGGCCCGCGCCCGACGATCATCTCCGTCGCATGATGGGGGAGTTCGTCGTCGAGGTCGGTCACAGCGGCAACATCGTCGTGCTGCGGACACCTCCGGGCTCCGCGCACGTGATCGCGTCCGCGATCGACCGCGCCGGCTTCGCGGAGGTGCTCGGGACGGTGGCCGGTGACGACACCCTGATCGTCGTGTGTGCCGAGCACGTGAGCGGGGCCGAGGTCGCGGCCCGCCTCGCCTCCTTGTCAGGTCTCTAGGTCGAAACGGGAGTCCATCGTGGCGAAGAGAGTTGTTCTCGCGTATTCGGGCGGGTTGGACACGTCGGTCGCGGTGCGCTGGATGCAGGAGAAATGGGGCGTCGAGGTGGTCGCGCTCGCGGCCGACGTCGGTCAGCCTCGCGCCGGCACCGGCGACACGGGGGAAGACTTCGACGCGATCCAACAGCGCGCGCTCGCCGCGGGCGCGGTCGACGCGAAGGTCGTCGACGTCCGCGAGGAGTTCGCCGACGAGTACGTGTTACCCGCGCTCCAGGCCCACGCGCTCTACGAGGGGAAGTACCCGCTCGTCTCCGCGTTGTCACGGCCGGTCATCGCGAAGCACCTCGTGACCGCGGCACGCGAGTTCGGCGCCGACGCGGTCGCACACGGTTGCACGGGCAAGGGGAACGACCAGGTCCGCTTCGAGGTGAGCGTGCGATCGCTCGCGCCCGACCTCGAGGTGCTCGCCCCCGTGCGCGAGTGGGGCCTCACCCGTGAGGACGCCATCGACTACGCGAAGCGCTTCGACATCCCGCTCACGGTCAGCAAGGAGAAGCTGTACTCGATCGACCAGAACCTCGTCGGGCGCGCGATCGAGTGCGGGGTCATGGAGGACCCGTGGGTGGCCCCGCCGGCGGGTGTGTACGAGATCACCCGTGACGTGACGGACGCGCCCAGCGAGGGACGGGATCTCGTCGTACGGTTCGAACGTGGTGTGCCGGTCTCGCTGGACGGGAAGACGATGGCGTTGCACGAGCTGGTCACCACGCTCAACGCCACGGTCGGCGAGTACGGATTCGGACGCATCGATATGGTCGAGAACCGCAGGGTCGGGATCAAGAGCCGCGAGACCTACGAGTGTCCCGGCTCGCTCGCGCTCATCGCCGCGCACGCCGACCTCGAGTCGATCGCGCTCGAGCGTGACCTCCAGCGTGAGAAGGCCCGCCTGGAGCCGCGCTACGCGGAGCTCGTCTACGACGGTCTGTGGTTCTCGCCATTGCGGCGCGCGCTCGACGCGTTCGTCGACAGCGCGCAGCAGGACATGACCGGCGACGTGCGCCTGCGGCTCGAGGCGGGTCGCTGCTTCCCGAACGGCCGGCGCGCCGACCGGGCCCTCTACGACTACGAGCTCGCCACCTACGACGCGGCGGATTCGTTCCGTCACGAGGACGCGGCCGGGTTCGTCCGGCTGTGGGGCCTCTCCCTCGAGACGTGGGCACGGCGTCACGGGGCCGGCAAGGACCTGTGAGCGTGCGCCGATGAGCGAAGCACGACCGCTGTGGCACGGTCGGTTCCAGGAAGGTCCGTCCGACGAGCTGCTCGCGTTCACGGTCAGCATCGACTACGACCGCGAGCTCGCGCACGACGACATCGCGGGCTCGCGCGCCCACGTGTCGATGCTCGCCAAGGTCGGGCTCATCGACGCGGAGGAGAAGGCCGCGTTGCTCGACGCCCTGGGCCGGGTCGAGGCCGAGCTCGACGCGGGCGAGCTGGCATTCGCGCCGACCGACGAGGACATCCACACCGCGGTGGAGCGGCGGGTCACCGACCTCGCCGGTCCGGCGGGCGCCAAGCTGCACACGGGCCGCAGCCGCAACGACCAGGTGTCGCTCGACCTGCGGCTCTGGCTGCGCCGCGAGGGGCGTCGTGTGGTGGCCGCGATCCAGCAGCTCCAGGAGGTCCTCCTCTCCCGGGCGGAAGAGTTCGAGGAGGCGTACCTCCCGGGCTACACCCATCTGCAACGGGCCCAGCCGGTCCTCCTCGCACACCATCTGCTCGCGCACGTGTGGGCGCTGACCCGCGACGTCGACCGGTGGCGCGACGCGCTCGCCCGGGCCGACGCGTCACCGCTCGGCGCGGGCGCGCTCGCGGGGTCGAGCCTGCCCCTCGATCCGGACGCGGTCGCAGCCGAGCTCGGGTTCACGGCGCGCTTCCACAACTCGCTCGACGCGGTGTCGGACCGCGACTTCGTCGCCGAAGCGCTGTTCGCGGCCGCGCTCACCGAGGTCCATCTCTCCCGGCTCGGTGAGGAGATCACGATCTGGTCGAGCGACGAGTTCGGCTTCCTGCAGCTGCACGACGCGTACAGCACGGGCTCGTCGATGCTGCCGCAGAAGAAGAACCCCGACATCGCCGAGCTCGCGCGCGGCAAGGCCGGGCGACTGATCGGTCATCTCACCGGCTTCCTCGCGACGCTGAAGGGACTTCCACTCGCGTACGACCGCGACCTTCAGGAGGACAAGGAGCCGCTGTTCGACGCGGTGCGGACGTGCCGGCTCGCGCTCGGCGCGCTGAGCGGGTTGATGGCGAGCGCGACGTTCAACGTCGATCGCATGCGCGAAGCCGCCGACTCGGCGACGTCGTCGGCGACCGATCTGGCCGAGTACCTGGTGCGCCAGGGGATGCCCTTCCGCGACGCGCACGCGATCGTCGGCGGGCTCGTCCGCCAGTCGGTCGAACGTGGCATCCCACTGGAGGAGCTGGTCACGAACGAGCCCCGGCTCGGACCGGACGCGCTCGAGCTGCTCGAGCCCGGGGAGGCGGTCCGGCGGCGCGCCTCACCGGGCGGAGCCGGTCCACAACCGGTCGCCCGCCAGCTCGAGGAGGCACGCGCTCGGCTCGCCGAGCAACGCGACTGGCTCGAAGCGGAACCCGGCACCCGGTGACGCGACCGGGTCGCAAGCTGTCGCGGTCGTTCTACGCCCGCGACTCGCTCGAGCTCGCGCCGGCGCTGTTGAACAAGCTGCTCGTGCACGACGATCCCGTGGCGGGCCGGATCGCGGCGCGCATCGTCGAGACCGAGGCCTATCGCGGCGCGGACGACCCCGGGAGCCACGCGTACCGCGGGCCGACGCCGCGCACGGCCGTGATGTTCGGGCCGCCGGGTCATCTGTACGTGTACCTCAGCTACGGCAACCACTGGTGCATGAACGTCGTGTGCGGTGACGACGGTGTTGCCAGCGCGGTGCTGGTGCGCGGCGCAGCACCGGTCGAGGGCCTGGACGCGATGCGGCAACGGCGCGTGAAGGCGCGTCGCGATCGCGACCTCTGCTCGGGTCCGGGCCGGTTGGCCCAGGCCCTCGGCGTCGACAAGGCGTTCGACGGCGCCGACCTGACGCGCGGTCCGCTGTACGTCGTCGACGACGGTGTCCCGCCTCCGCTCCATTCGGGCGTGTCCGAGCGCGTCGGTCTGAGCCTCGGTCGCGGCCACGAGCACCTGTGGCGGTTCTTCGTGGCGGGCGACCCGAACGTCAGCCGCGCGCCCCGCCCGCCGGTGTCCGCACCGCGCGGGGGAGCACGGCGAGTGGCTGGAGCTCGCGGACGGAACCGAGGCTGAACCGGTTCCCTGGCGGACCGTCGACGTGGTGCACGAACGCGGTGACTCCGTCCGTGAAGAACAGGAGGTCGCTGCGCTCGTCCCACGCCGTCGGCGCGCTCGACGAGCGCGTGAGCTGGCTGGACCACATGACCCGGCCGGATCGGGTGTCGACGAGCGTCATGGTCGCCCGGATGCCGTGATGCCCGGGGAACGCTTCGCCGAACGCGACGGAGCTCCCGTCGGGCGCGGCGCGGGCAACGATGACCGGCGGCTCGAACGCGTCCCACACGGGTGTGTCGAGCGCTTGCGTGCCCCGGGTCTGCGGGTCGGTCGCGACCATGTGACAGGTGTCGATCGGCGGATCGCACGCTCCCGTCACGACGGTGTGCGCGGCCGCGGTGTAGGCCGTTCCCGACTGCGTTGACAGCACGGTCGCGTGCGTGCGCGGGTTCCAGACGATCGACCTGGCTCTGACGGTGCCGGTCAGCAGCAGCGCGTCGGCGTCGAGCCCACCGCCGGCGACGCGGTAGCCGGCGGGCAATGTCGCCCGGAGTGACACGCGTCCGTCGACGCCGACCTCCGTGACGCGCGAACCCCGCTCGACCCAGATCCGGTCCGGGTCGGACGCGGGCACCACGGTGTCGGCCCGACCGAGCGGTGTCACGTGCGGTGCGTCACGGTCGAGCGCGCGGAACGCCTCGACGCGGCCGTCCCGCTCGCCGACCACGAGCGCGTCACCGCGTGTCAGTACCGCAGTAGCGCTCACTGCCGTGCCGTGCCGTCGCAGCTCCCGGACGCGGCCGGTCGCAAGGTCGGCGACCCGCAGCTGCCCGGCCGGGCCCGACCCTGCGACCCGTACCGCGGTGGGTTGTTCGAGCGTCGGCACGCGCACGGGTACGGTCGTCCACGACGTCGACGGGCTCGCGGAGCCGCGCCACAGCACGACCGCGGTGACCGCGCCTGCAGCCACCGCGACTGCGGCGGCCGCGATCAGCGCGACCCGCGTGCGTCGCGCGTGGATCGAAGGCCGTCGCGATGCGGTGACCCGCGGCGGGGGAGCGGCGAGCTCGGGCGGAATCAGCGCGACCGGGTCGTCGGCTAGGTCGGTCCCGCACGCGGCGCACGTGCGGTCTGCGTCGCGCCCGACCGTCCCGCAGCTCGGGCACAGCACCGGCATGACCCGAGCGTAGGCAGCGCGTCGGCCCCGCCGGCCGCGATCACGACGGCGGCGCGGCTACGCGGGGTTCACCCAGACCGTCACCACGGTCCCCTGGTCGACCAGGGTCCCTGCCGCCGGGGACTGCTTCCAGATGCGCCCGAGGCGCGACGGGTCGGTGGGCGGCGGCTCCTGCTGGTCGGTCTCGCTCAGCTGGAGCCCGCTCGCGCCGAGGGTGAACGTCGCCTGGTTGGCGAGCTGCCCCAACACCTGCGGAACCACCACCTGCACGGGCGGGCCGCTCGCGAGCACGATCGTGACCAACTGGCCCGGCGTCGCCGGCGTACCCGCGGCCGGCTGTTGCGCGACGACGGTGCCCGGCGGGTACTGGCGGCTCGTCTGCGAGTCGGTCCGGACCTGGTAGCCGGCGCTCACGAGCAGGCGTTGCGCGTCCGCGAGGCGCATGCCGACGTACGACGGCAGCACCGGGCCCGACGTCGTGGTCGTGGTCGACGGCGGCGGCACGGTCACCGCGGGGAACGACGACGCCGGCTCGGCCGCGAGCACGGTGCTCTGGTACAGCTGCCAGATCTGCGCGGGCCAGGTGCCGCCGGTGACGGTGATGCGCGTGGCGGGTGGCGTCATCGATCGTTGCGCGTCGACGAATCCCACCCACACCGCGGTCGTGAGCTCGGGCGTGTAGCCGACGAACCACGCGTCCGACGACGCGTCCGTCGTGCCGGTCTTGCCCGCGACCGGGCGTCCGATGCGCGCGTTCACGCCGGTGCCGCGGTCGACGACCTGCTCCAACGTCGACGTCACCTGGCGCGCGGTCGACGCCGGGAGCACGCGGCGGCGTTGGACCGGCGCCTGGTACACGACCGACCCGTCGCGCTTCGTGACCTTCGTGACGAAGACCGGGTCGGCATGCACGCCGTCGGCCGCGAACGTCGAGTACGCGGACGCCATGTCGAGCGGGCTCACGGCGTTGGTGCCGAGCGTCGCGGAGGGAACCGCGTCGAGCTTCGACTGGACGCCCATGTCGTGCGCGAGCGCGACCGCGCGCTGCGGGTCGACGTCCTCAATGAGCTGCGCGTACACGGTGTTGACGGACTCGACCGTCGCGTCGACGAGGTCGAGACGGCCGTATCCGCGGTGGTCGTAGTTGTGCACGACCCACGGCTGCTGACCGGCGACGGGAATGGTCGTCTGGGCCGGTGCGGCGTACGTGCGGGTGAGCGGGATCCCCGCCTGCAACGCGGCGGCGAGCACGAACGGCTTGAACGCCGAGCCCGATTGGCGGCGGGCCTGGCCCGCGAGGTCGAACTGCGCCGCGGGATCCGGACCGAAGAAGTCGCGTCCGCCGACGTACGCGCGCACGTAGCCGGTGCGCGGGTCGATCGACACGAGCGCGGCCGCCGGGTCACGGTCGGGCCGCGACAGCACCTTGCCGATCGCCTGCTCCGCGTCGGCCTGCGCCTTCGGGTCCAGCGTGGTCTGGATGCGCAGCCCACCTTCGAAGAGCGCGCGCCGCCGCGCTTCGGGTGTGTCGCCGAACGCGGGGTCGCTGAGCACGACCTGCTTCACGCGTTCCACGAAATGACCGTCGGGATAGCGGTCGTCACCCCGCAGCGGCGCGAGCTGCAACGGCTCCTGACGGGCCGCGACGATCAGGGGCGCCGGCTCACGACCGAGCTTGGCGACCCGGTCGAGCACGTACGTGCGCCGCGCCAGCGCGGCCTTCGGGTCCTTGTACGGGTTGTCGCCCTCCGGCGCCTGCAGCAGGCCGGCGAGCAGTGCGGACTGGGCGAGGTCGAGGTTCTTCGCGTCGGTCGCGAAGTAGAGATGGGCTGCGGCCTGCACGCCGTACGCGCCGTTGCCGAAGTAGACGGTGTTGAGGTAGCGCTCGAGGATCTGGTGCTTGTTCAGCTTGCGCTCGACCTGGATCGCGAGCACCGCTTCTCGCAGCTTTCGCGACACGCTCTTCTTCCGGTCGAGCAGCACGTTGCGGACGTACTGCTGGGTGATCGTCGACCCGCCTTCGGCGAGGGAGCCCTGCTCGCTGTCGTGCACCAGCGCGCGGACGACCGAGCGCGGGTCGACGCCCTCGTGGTCGAAGAAGCGCGCGTCCTCCGCCGCGACGACCGAGGTCTGGAGGAGCGGCGAGATCTGGGCCAGGGGTACCGGGTCCCGGTTCTGGTCGGCGTGCAGCGTGGCGATGAGGCTGCCGTCCGCCGCGAAGATCTGGCTCGACGCGGCCTGGCTCACCCGCACGTCGAGGTCGGTGGTGTAGCTGCACCCGGCGGCGAGGAGCGCCACGACGAGCGCGACCGCGGCCACGACGACGTGGCGAGGCCGCGGCGGCGCGACGTCGCGTCCCGGCAGTCCGGCCGCGTCTCGTCGCCTCCTCAACATCACCCACATTGTGCTACTCGAGCCTCACCCGTCGCAGGACGCCCGGCCGCCCGCCCACAGACCGCCACCGTGTGTTTCGGCACCGTCTCGGGGTCGCTGCACTACCGTTCCGCCCGTGAGCGACCCGTCCGCGCCGGCTCCGGAGCCCGACGACTCCCGGCCCGGAGGCCTCGACGAGCAGGTCCGGGTGCTCAGCGCCGGCGCGGTCGACCTCATCAGCGAGCGGGAGCTCCGCCGGAAGCTGGCCCGGGGGAAACCGCTGCGGGTCAAGCTCGGGATCGACCCGACCGCGTCCGACATCCACCTCGGCTTCGCGGTCGTGTTGCGCACCCTGCGGCGGTTCCAGGACCTCGGCCACACGGCGGTCCTCATCATCGGCGACTTCACCGCCCAGGTCGGCGACCCGTCGGGCCGGTCCGCGACCCGGCCCCGCCTCTCGGCCGAGGAGGTGGACCGCCACGCGCAGACCTACGTCGACCAGGTACGCCGCATCCTCGACTTCGCTCCCGACCGCATCGAGATCCGCCGGAACTCGGAGTGGCTCGCGGGCCTCGGCATGGCCGACACGCTGGCGCTCATGGCCTCGACGACCGTCGCCCGCATGCTCGAGCGCGACGACTTCGATCGCCGCTACCGGGACGGGGTGGCGATCTCGCTCTCCGAGTTCCTCTATCCGCTGCTCCAGGGCTACGACTCGGTGATGGTCGAGGCCGACGTCGAGCTCGGCGGGACCGATCAGCTCTTCAACAACCTCATGGGTCGCCATCTCCAGGAGCAGGCCGGCCAAGAGCCCCAGGTCGTGCTCACGACCCCCCTGCTCGAGGGTCTCGACGGCGTGCAGAAGATGTCGAAGTCGCTGCGCAACTACGTCGGGATCGACGAGCCCGGGGCCGAGCAGTTCGGCAAGGTCATGAGCATCCCCGACGATCTGATGGCCCGCTGGTTCGGGCTGACCACCGGCTGGCATCCCGAACACGTCGCCGACGTGGTGGCCCGGATCGGCGACGGGCGGCTGAAACCGGTGGAGGGGAAGCGGCTGCTGGCGCGCACGATCGTCGACCTGTACCACGGCACGGACGCGGGCGTGCACGCCGAAGCCGAGTTCGACCGGGTGCACAAGGCCGGGGAACGGCCGAGCGAGATCCCCGAGCGCGTGATCCCGGCGTCGGAGTTCGACGAGCACGACCGCATCCGCCTGGCCAAGGCGCTCCACCTCGCGGGCCTCGTCCCATCCAACAAGGAGGGCCGCCGCAAGATCGAGCAGGGCGGGGTGCGGTTGAACGACGAGCGCGTCACGGACGGCGATCTCGAGCTGAGCCCGGCCGACCTCGAGGGCGCGGTGCTCCAGGTCGGGCGCCGCAGCTGGGC
Source organism: Acidimicrobiia bacterium (assembly GCA_036558745.1). Lineage (GTDB taxonomy): Bacteria > Actinomycetota > Acidimicrobiia > IMCC26256 > JAMXLJ01 > JAMXLJ01. The sequence continues at coordinate 2,220 of DATBEZ010000026.1, read as the reverse complement.
CCACGTCCGCGTGCGGTAGGGCGCTCGGGCGACACCAGGCATGAGCCCGTCGACCTATTTCAGAACTCTCAGCGGTTTCGTACGATTTGTCCCATGGCCCGGAGCTCCCTCGTCGTCGCGCTGGTCGCGTGCTCGTTGACGCTGGCGGCGTGCGGCGGCAGCGGCCGGCTCGCTCCGCTCGAGAACTCGGACACGGACCTGCCGTCGACGACGGCGACGACCGCGCCGGCGACGGCGGTCCGTGACGTTCTGAAGGCGCTGGTCGACGTGGGCGGGCCGGCCGGCTACGAGCAGGTGCCGCCCGACCTCGACACCGATCCCGGGTCGCTGAGCACTTCCCTCGAGGAGCAGTTCCGCGGCGCGGGCTTCCAGTGGGCGATGCGACGCAACTGGGCGGACGGCGCCGGCGACACCGTGACGCTCTTCGTCGGTGCCTTCTCCGATCCGCGGGGCGCGGCCCAGGCGTTCGCCTGCGGCTGTGGCGGCGACCCCGTCCCCGGTGTGCCCGGTGCGGTCGTCGACCGCACCCCGAAGAGCTTCGAGCTGTCGCTGGCCGTGGGGTCCTTCCTCGTCATGGTGGACGGCGGTGGTCCCTCTCCGGCCTCGACCCAGGACGTCGCCGCGGTGGCGGGAGCCGTACGTCAGCGGGTGCTCGGCCTCGGCCCGAGCGGCGAGGGGCTCGTCGGTGGGGCGTCGACCGGCGGCACCGCGGTCTGACCGGCCCCGGCGCGGCCGCGTTGTGACCCAGGTCATGCCCGGAGGCGGCCGGGAGCGGGCCCGAGCCGGCTAATCTGACGGATCCCGCACGGCAGGTCCGAAGGGGCGGCCGGAACACTCCGGACCCGGACCCCGTTTGACTTGCCGTGCGCACCCCTCTACGATGAGGGGTCCCGCTCCCGGGGTTCGCGGTTGCGCCGCGGCCCGGGGCGAGCGGTTTGACACGGACGCCCCAGCGACCCGAGCTCCGACTCGGCTCGCGCGTGGGTGGGTGTCCGCCCGAGCGGAGCACGGCCGGTTCGGCCGCGGCTTCGTCTCGCGCAGCTGCTCCTTGAAAACGGAAGAGTGATAGCCAAAAGCCAGTGCGGGCGTTCGCGTCCCGGTCTCCGGGTCACGGACGTCGTCGATTCACGCACGTCACACGGTTCGCCGTGGTGGACGTGTCGGTTGCCGAACGGGTAGTGGCCCGTCTCGGCGGCTCTCAACCCAGATCACTGGCACGGTCTCCGGCTCCGCCGGCATCCGTGTCGAGATCTCGATGGAGAGTTTGATCCTGGCTCAGGACGAACGCTGGCGGCGCGCTTAACACATGCAAGTCGAGCGAGGCTCCCAGGCTTGCCTGGGATGCCCTAGCGGCGAACGGGTGAGTAACACGTGAGGAACCTGCCCCGAAGACCGGGATAAGCCGGGGAAACCTGGTCTAATACCGGATGCCCTCATTGGATCGCATGGTCCGACGAGGAAATGGATTCCGCTTCGGGATGGTCTCGCGGCCTATCAGCTTGTTGGTGGGGTAAAGGCCTACCAAGGCGACGACGGGTAGCTGGTCTGAGAGGATGTCCAGCCACACTGGGACTGAGACACGGCCCAGACTCCTACGGGAGGCAGCAGTGGGGAATCTTGCGCAATGGGCGAAAGCCTGACGCAGCGACGCCGCGTGCGGGATGAAGGCCTTCGGGTTGTAAACCGCTTTCAGCAGGGACGATTGTGACGGTACCTGCAGAAGAAGCCCCGGCCAACTACGTGCCAGCAGCCGCGGTAATACGTAGGGGGCGAGCGTTGTCCGGATTTATTGGGCGTAAAGAGCTCGTAGGCGGTTCGGTAAGTCGGGTGTGAAATCTCCACGCTCAACGTGGAGGGGCCACTCGATACTGCCGTGACTCGAGTCCGGTAGAGGAGTGTGGAATTCCCGGTGTAGCGGTGAAATGCGCAGATATCGGGAGGAACACCAGTAGCGAAGGCGGCACTCTGGGCCGGTACTGACGCTGAGGAGCGAAAGCGTGGGGAGCAAACAGGATTAGATACCCTGGTAGTCCACGCCGTAAACGTTGGGCACTAGGTGTGGGGCTCTATCAACGGGCTCCGTGCCGCAGCTAACGCATTAAGTGCCCCGCCTGGGGAGTACGGCCGCAAGGCTAAAACTCAAAGGAATTGACGGGGGCCCGCACAAGCGGCGGAGCATGTGGCTTAATTCGATGCAACGCGAAGAACCTTACCAAGGCT
>DATBEZ010000025.1:0-3611 GCA_036558745.1 Acidimicrobiia bacterium | reverse complement strand
GTCGACGTGTGCGGCCAACGTCGCGGCGCCGTAGCGGGCGACGAGTTCCTCCAGGCGGGACGCCATCACGTTGACCCCGGCGACGAGGGCGCGCACGTCGCCGAGCACGCGGTCGGGGCTGCGGCTGTTGCGGGCGAGGATCCGCCAGACCTCCGGGACCGGCTCGTCGCCCGCGAGCAGGCGGACCGGCGGCAGAAGCAGCCCTTCGGAGTAGACGTCGGTGGCGAGCGCGGCGAGGCCCGCGGCGGCCACGCCGCCGACGTCGGCCACATGGATGAGGGTGCCGGTGAACCACCGCGGCTCACCGCCGTCGAAGACGGGGCGGAACACGAGCAGGTCGTTGGCGTGGATGCCGCCGCGGAACGGATCGTTCGTCACGTACACGTCGCCGGGTGCCATCTCGCCGAGACCGATGTCGGCCACGACCGCGGGCAGCGTCTCGCGAAGGCTCGCGCCGTGCATCAGCGTCGTCGCGGCCGATTGGGCGACGAGCCGCGCGTCGGCGTCGAGGATGGCCGCGCACGCGTCGGCACCCTCCTGGATGAACGTCGAGTGCGCGGCGCGGACGACGACGATGCTCGCCTCTTCCGCCGCGAGCGACAGCGCGGCCCGTACGACCTCTCCGGTGATCGCGTCGTCGAGGTCGTAGGACATCGGGCTGGTCAGCCGCGTCGATCCGACGGTCGCGCCGCTCCGGCGGCCGCGCGGTGCGCCGCACGCGCGTCGCCGGCGAGCACCGCGACGTCGTCGACCACGCGCGCGACGAGCGTGGGATCGAGCTCGGGCACGAGGTGCCCACCCTCGGCCTCGCTCAGCATCTCGGGAAGACGCGTCCGGAGGCGCTCGATCGCCCACGGCAGCATGTCGCCCAGCGCCGCGGTGTCGAAGTCGATCACGTTGTTGACGACGTCCTCGCCGGCTGCCGTGCGGTGCACGTAGTGGTAGTGCGGCTCGTCGTCGAAGACGTCGAAGCGCACGTACTCGTGCCCGTCGTCGGTGCCGAACACGTGGATGGAGACGCCCTCGTCGGAGAAGCCGCCCGCCGGCGAGCGCTCCTCGAGCTCGGCCAGGTGCGCGGCGTTGTCCTTGTACGTCTCGACCAGCGACGCGGGGTCCACGTCGCGGTACTCGACACCGAAGGTCAGCACGCCGGCCGGAAGCATCCGCGTGTGCTCGGCGACCGGCGGTTGGGGCGGGATGTTGTAGATCTTTCCGATCACTGGATGCTCCTCCGTCGCGCGCCGACCAGGCGTCGCCTCCGATGCGCGCGGATCTCGAGCCGCCTCCGATGCGCGCGGATCATGAGCCGCCTCCGATGCGGCCGTACACGGCGCGCGCGGTTTCTGCGAGCAGCGCGTCGCGCACGTGCGGATCGAGCCCGAGCTCGTCGACCTGCGCGAGGGCGTGGCGGTGGCCGACGGTGGGGAAGTTCGTGCCGAACACGACCTTGCCCCGCCCGGGTCCGCGCAGGAAGTCCTTCACGGCTGGCGCCCAGTGCCGCGGTGGGTATGCGGCCGTGCCCAGGTAGACGTTCGGGAACTTGAGCGCCATGGCCACGGCCTCCTCCACCCACGGCCAACCGGTGTGCGAGAGCACGAAGCGGGTCTCGGGGAAGTAGAGGGCCGGGCGGTCGATCGTGATCGGGTGCCCGCACTCGCTCGGCATGAGCCCGCCCGACGTGCCGGCCTGCATCGCGACCGGGACGTCGAGCTCGGCGCAGAGCGCGTAGTACGGGTAGTAGTCGGCGTGGTCGAGGCGGCGGTCCCAGCTGTGGGTGTGCACGTAGAGACCGGCGACCCACGGCTCGGCAAGCCGGGCGCGTGTTTCGCGCACGCCCGCCATGCCTTGCTCGGGGTCGACGACGAGCGTCGCGACGAAACGGCCGGGCCACCGCCGGATGAGCTTCTCGACCTCGTCCCAACGGCAGAAGATGTGGTCGACCTCGAACGGGTCCAGCTTGCCGTGGCGGGTGAGCTCCGCGCTCGGGAGCACGAGCGTCGCGACGCCGAGCTCGTCCATGCGCGCCACCATGGCCTCCGGCTCGGCGAAGCTGTCGCCGTCGTCACGCCTGACCTTCACCGGGATGCCCGCGGCCGCGATCGCGCCGTCCCAGACCGCGCGCCGGTCGGGCGTGAACGCGTTGCAGAGGTAGTCGACGACCTCGGCGCGACGACCGTCGCGCTCAGCGCTCGTCACGGAACCGCTTCAACTTCGGCGACATGTTCAGACCCGTCCACTCGTCGAGCGCGCCGGGCGCGACCACCTCGACGCCGACCTTCACGCCGAGGCGCTCCTTCAAGCGCGCCGCGACCGCGTCGGCGATCCCGTCGAACGCCGACGGGTCGCGCGCGCTGACCACCGAGACGACGAGCTCGTCGCGGTTCCCGTCGCGCACCGCACGCACGAAGTAGTCGGGCTCGACGCCCGGGACCGCGGTGGCGATCTCGCCGACCGCCTCGGGCCAGACGTTCACGCCCCGCAGCTTGACCATGTTGTCGCCGCGTCCGGCGAACGGTGCCATGCGTCGGAGCCAGCTGCCGCACGCGCACCGCTCACGCGGGTACAGGTACGAGAGGTCCTTGATGTCGTACCGGAACTGGGGGCTCCCCGTCTTGTAGAGCTCGGTGATGCAGATCGAGCCGAGCTCGCCGTCGGGCAGGGCCTCACCCGTCTCCGAGTCGACGACCTGGACCACGAACGCGTCCTCGAAGATGTGCAGCCCGTCGTGCGCGGGGCACTCGACCGACACCCACTGCACCTCGTGGAAGCCGTAGGAGTTGAAGCACTCCGCGCCGAACGTCGACTCGAGCAGCTGCCGGTCGCCGATGTTCGGCAGGGCCCGGATCTTCAGGTCGGTCGACGGGTCGTAGCCGAGCTCGCGCGCCGCCTCGGCCAGGTGCAGGAGGTAGTCGCCCGTCGTGAGGATCGCGGTCGCGCCGTACTCCACCGCGAGCTCGACCTGGCGCGTCGTGCTGGTGACGTTACCGGTGCCGGTCGTGAGCACCACGCAGTTCAGCCACCGGTGGAGCGCCTCGTCGAACGCGAACGCGCCGTTGTGGGTGCCGTAGGCCCACGAGTTGAGCACCACGTCGCCGGGACGGATGCCCTGCATGTAGAGAGCGCGCGCGGTGAGCACCGCGCCGACCTCACGGTCCCACTGGGTGTAGAAGGTCGGTCGCGACTTCCCGGTCGTGCCGCCCGACATGTAGACCCGCACCGGCTCGCGCAACGCGTCGGCCGGCGTCACCCCCTGGTAGTCGCCCCACGGAGGATGCGCGTCGATGCTCTTGCGGATGTCGTCGACGGTGTAGCTCGGTGCCCGCCACAGGTCGTCCAGTGCCGTGATCCGGCGGGGGTCGAAGCCGGCGGCGTCCCAGAGCCGGGCGAAGAACGGCACCCGGTACGCGGCGAGCGCGCGCTCGCGCAGGCGGGTGAGCTGCGTACGCTCGATCTCCTCCGGCGACGCGTACCACGCCCGTTCGAAGTACTCGGGAGGCGGCGGATACGCGCGCACGAGCGCGTCGTAGTCGACGGCCTCGAACGCGCGCCGGAAGCTCATGGCTCCCTCCGCTCCCGCTCCAGAAGGCTTCGCCCGGCGGAGCTCCGCTCCG
>DATBEZ010000024.1:0-5499 GCA_036558745.1 Acidimicrobiia bacterium | reverse complement strand
GATCCTGTCGGTCGCGGTCTACAACCACTACAAGCGCGTGCAGGCCGGCGCGTACGGCGACCCCGACGTCGAGCTGCAGAAGTCGAACATCCTCCTCATCGGCCCGACCGGCTGTGGCAAGACGCTGCTCGCGCAGACGCTCGCCCGCATGCTGAAGGTGCCGTTCGCGATCGCGGACGCGACCGCGCTCACCGAGGCCGGCTACGTCGGCGAGGACGTCGAGAACATCCTGCTGAAGCTGATCCAGGCTGCCGACTACGACGTGAAGAAGGCCGAGACCGGCATCATCTACATCGACGAGATCGACAAGATCGCGCGCAAAGCCGAGAACCCGTCGATCACCCGCGACGTCTCCGGCGAGGGCGTCCAGCAGGCGTTGCTGAAGATCCTGGAGGGCACGACCGCGTCGGTGCCCCCGCAGGGTGGGCGCAAGCACCCGCACCAGGAGTTCATCCAGATCGACACCACGAACATCCTCTTCATCTGCGGTGGCGCGTTCGCGGGGATCGACCGGATCATCGAGAGCCGGGTCGGCAACCGCGGCGTGGGCTTCGGTGCCGACATCCGCCGCTCCGAGGAGAAGGACCTCGGCGCGATCCTCGCGTCGGTTCTCCCCGAGGACCTGCTCAAGTTCGGGCTCATCCCGGAGTTCGTCGGCCGACTGCCCGTCATCGGCGCGGTGCACAACCTCGACAAGGACGCGCTGATCCGCATCCTCATCGAGCCGAAGAACGCGCTGTTGAAGCAGTACCAGAAGTTCTTCCAGTTCGACAGCGTCGACCTCGACTTCACCGAGGACGCGCTCGACGCGGTCGGCGACGAGGCGCTGAAGCGCGGCACCGGCGCGCGCGGTCTGCGGGCCATCCTCGAGGAGGTGCTGCTCGAGGTCATGTACGACCTGCCGAGCCGCTCCGACGTGACCAAATGCGTCATCGACCGCAACGTCGTGCTCGACCGGGTCACCCCGACGCTCGTCACCGAGGAAGACGCCGAGCGCAACCGCCGCACCGCGTAACCACACTCTGGAGTCGATCCACCCGTTAGACCAAGGAACTCGACTCCAGAGCGCGTTCGCCCGGGCCGGTAGCCTTCAGGGATGGCCGCGACACCACCGGAGAAGCCCACGCTCGACGGGCTGGAGGAACGGTGGAGCGCGCGGTGGGACGAGGCGGGCACGTACCGCTTCGACCGGGCCCAGCCCCGCGAGGGCGTGTACTCGATCGACACGCCGCCGCCGACGGTCAGCGGGTCGCTGCACGTCGGGCACGTGTTCTCCTACACCCACACCGACGCGGTCGCCCGCTACAAGCGGATGCGGGGCTTCGACGTCTTCTACCCGATGGGCTGGGACGACAACGGGCTGCCGACCGAGCGGCGGGTGCAGAACTACTACGGCGTGCGCTGCGATCCCACGTTGCACTACGACCCCGACTTCCGGCCGCCCGACAAGCCCGGCAAGCAGGAGATCGCGATCAGCAGGCGCAACTTCGTGGAGCTGTGCGGGATCCTCGTCGAGGAGGACGAGAAGAAGTTCGAGGAGCTGTGGCGTCACCTCGGTCTCTCGGTCGACTGGTCGATGACGTACACGACCATCGGCGAGCGGGCCCGGCGCGCCGCGCAGCGCGGGTTCCTGCGGCTCCTTGCGCGCGGGCGCGCCTACCAACGCGTCGCGCCGACGTTGTGGGACGTCGACTTCGGCACTGCGGTGTCGCAGGCCGAGCTCGAGGACCGCGAGCTTCCGGGCGCGTACCACGCGATCCGCTTCGCGGGCACCGACGGCCAGGACGACCTCGTGATCGAGACGACGCGTCCCGAGCTCATCCCCGCGTGCGTGGCGTTGGTGGCTCATCCCGACGACGCGCGTTACCGCGACCGCTTCGGGCACGAGGTGCGTACCCCGCTGTTCGGCGTGCGGGTGCCGGTGCTCGCGCACGACCTCGCCGACCCCGCGAAGGGTTCCGGCATCGCGATGATCTGCACGTTCGGTGACACCACCGACGTCACGTGGTGGCGCGAGCTGAACCTCCCGGTGCGCGCGGTGGTGGAGCGCGACGGCCGGCTCCGCACGCTCGACTGGGGCCGCGACGAGTGGACGTCCGACGACCCCACGGCGGCGCAGCGCAACTACGACGAGCTCGCCGGTCGCACCACGAAGCAGGCCCAGAAGCGGATCGTCGACATGCTCCGCGAGTCGGGCGACCTGGTCGCCGAGCCGAAGCCGATCACGCACCCGGTGAAGTTCTACGAGCGCGGTGAACGTCCGCTCGAGATCGTCACGAGCCGTCAGTGGTTCATCAACACGCTCGACGAGCGCGACGCGTTGCTGCGTCGCGGCAGCGAGCTGCGGTGGCACCCACCGCACATGGAGGCCCGCTACCGCGCGTGGGTCGAGGGCCTGAACGGCGACTGGCTCATCAGCCGGCAGCGCTACTTCGGCATCCCGTTCCCCGTCTGGTACCCGGTACGCGCCGACGGCACGGTCGACCACGACGCGCCGATCGTGCCCGAGGAGTCGGCGCTCCCCGTCGACCCCTCCAGCGAGCCGCCCGCCGGCTACACCGAGGAGCAGCGGGGCAAGCCCGACGGGTTCGTGGGCGACCCCGACGTGATGGACACGTGGGCGACGTCCTCGCTGACGCCCGAGCTCGTGAGCGGTTGGGAGGAGGACCCCGACCTCTTCGCGCGCACGTTCCCCATGGACCTGCGCCCGCAGGCGCACGAGATCATCCGCACGTGGCTGTTCTCGACGGTCGTGCGCGCGCACTACGAGTTCGACGCGCTGCCGTGGCGCGACGTCGCTATCTCGGGCTGGGTCCTCGACCCCGACCGCAAGAAGATGTCGAAGTCGAAGGGCAACGTGGTCACCCCGATGGACCACCTCCAGAAGTTCGGCTCGGACGCGGTGCGCTACTGGGCCGCGAGCGGCCGTCCCGGCGTCGACACCGCGTTCGACGAAGGCCAGATGAAGGTCGGCCGCCGTCTCGCGATCAAAATCCTCAACGCGTCGAAGTTCACGCTCGGCGTGAGTGGTGGACGGACGGGGACCGCCGACGTGTCGCGCGCGCTCGACCGGGCGATGCTGGCCCAGCTTCGCGAGCTCGTGACCGACGCGACCGACGCGTTCGAGGGCTACGACTACGCGCGGGCGCTCGAACGGACCGAACGCTTCTTCTGGTCGTTCTGTGACGACTACCTCGAGCTCGTGAAGGGCCGCGCCTACGGCAGCGGTGACGCGGGCGGGAGCGCGAGCGCGCAGGAGGCGCTCGCGACCGGGTTGTCCGTCGTGCAGCGGCTGTTCGCGCCGTTCCTGCCGTTCGTGACCGAGGAGGTGTGGTCGTGGTGGCAGGACGGTTCGGTGCACCGCAGCGCGTGGCCCACCGTCGACGAGCTCGGCGGCGCGAGCGGCGGCGCCGACGCGTCGGTCTTCGACGTCGCCGCCGACGTGCTCGGCGCGATCCGCAAGGCCAAGTCGGATCAGCGCCGTTCGCTGCGCACACCGGTCACGCGAGTCGTCGTGCGCGACACCGATAGCCGTCTCGCCGCGCTGGCCCAGGCCGTCGACGACGTGTGCGAAGCGGGGAACGTGGCATCGGGTGCGCTGGTCACCGAGGCGGGCGAGGAGCTGACGGTCGAGGTGGAGCTGGCCCCGCCCGAGGAGCAGTGACGGCGTGACCCGCCCGCGCCTGCAGGCCGGCGAGGCGTTCGCGTGGCTCGACTCGCACGTCAACCTCGAGACCGGCGTCGGTCCGAGCCGGCGTCGCATCGACACGCCGACCCTGGAGCGGGCCCGCACCCTCGTCGAGTACCTCGGATCGCCCCAGCTCGAGTACCCGGCGGTGCATCTGACGGGGACGAACGGCAAGACGTCCGCGACCCGCATGATCGGGGAGCTGCTCGCGACGGAGGGCCTGTCGGTCGGCGCGTACACGAGCCCGCACCTCGAACGCATGAACGAGCGCATGACGTGGAACGGCACACCCATCTCCGACGAGGAGCTGGTCGAGATCCTCGACCTGCTCGCGGTCGTCGAGTCGACGATGTCGGACGTGCCGACGTGGTTCGAGCTCGTCACCGCCGCCGCGCTCAAGTGGTTCTCCGACGTCGCGGTGGAAGCCGCGGTCGTGGAGGTCGGGGTCGGAGGCACGTGGGACGCGACGAACGTGATCGACGGGCGCGTCGCGGTCGTGACGAACGTCAGCCTCGACCACGTCGAGTACCTCGGTCCGACGCGAGAGTCGATCGCGCGCGACAAGGCCGGCATCATCCGGCCGGGCGCGGCGCTCGTGCTCGGTGAGACGGATCCCGAGCTGCGCCCGATCTTCCTCGAGCGCGGGCCCGGCGAGGTGTGGTTGCGCGACCTCGACTTCGGCGTGCGCTCCGAGCAGGTCGCGCACGGCGGTCGGCTCGTCCATCTCTACACGCCCGGTGGGGAGCATCCACACGTGCTGCTGCCGCTGCACGGCGCGTACCAGGCCGAGAACGCGGCGGTCGCACTCGCCGCGGCCGAGATGTTCCTCGGGACGCCGCTCGGTGCCGACGTCGTGCGCGAAGGGTTCGCGCGCGTGCAGTCGCCGGGCCGGCTCGAGGTCGTCGGTCACCAGCCGCTCGTGCTGCTCGACGGCGCGCACAACGTCGCCGGCGCGCACGCGTTGCGACACGCGCTCGCCGAAGAATTCGCACCGGGGCCGCGCACGCTCGTGGTCGGACTGCTGCGCGGCAAGGAGCCGAGCGAGATGCTCGAGGCGCTGGGTGTGCCCGACGTCGCCCGTCTGGTTTGCTGCCGTCCGCCGACGCCGCGCGCGCTCGAGCCCGACCTGCTGGCGTCGGCCGCGCTCGAGCTCGGGCTGGCGATGGACCGGGTCGAGATCGTCGACGAGGTCGACGAGGCGGTCGAGCACGCGCTCGAGGTCACGCCGGCCGACGGCCAGGTCGTGGTCGCGGGTTCGCTCTACGTCGTCGGCGCCGCACGTCACACCCTCGTCCACTGAGTCTTCTCGCTCACTCCCTCGCTGCACGACTCCGGTCCTCGGCCGGGACCGCCCACTTCGTTCGTTCGCTGGCGAGCGACCTGCGCTCCTCCGTCGCTCCGGTCGCCGCGCGCGCCCTGAGTAGGGACCAATACGTCCGCGCCGCTAGCCTCCGGCGCCTATGAGCGATCGCACCCTGGTCATCTGCAAGCCCGACGCGGTGGAGCGCGGTCTCGTCGGCGAGATCGTCCGACGTTTGGAGCGCAAGGGACTGACGCTCGTCGCAGCCGAGCTGCGCACGATCGACGCGGCGACGGCGGGCCGCCACTATGCGGAGCACCAGGGCAAACCGTTCTACGACGACCTGGTGTCGTTCATCACCCGCAGCCCGGCGCTGCTGATGGTGGTGGAGGGTCCCGAGGCGTTCAAGGTCGTTCGCACGCTCATGGGCGCGACCAATCCGCGCGACGCGGCTCCGGGTACCATTCGGGGCGACCTTGCGATCGAGCTGACCGAGAACCTCGTTCACGGG
>DATBEZ010000023.1:0-121264 GCA_036558745.1 Acidimicrobiia bacterium | reverse complement strand
GCTGCCTGACGATCGGGATCATCCTCGGCGCGTGGTGGAGCTACGAGGTGCTCGGGTGGGGCGGCTACTGGGCCTGGGACCCGGTCGAGAACGCGTCACTGCTGCCGTGGCTCACCGCGACCGCGTTCATCCACTCGGTGATGGTGCAGGAGCGGCGCGGCATGCTGCGCGTCTGGAACCTGTCGCTCGTGATCGCGACGTTCTGCCTCACGATCCTCGGCACGTTCCTGACCCGCTCCGGGATCGTGAACTCGGTGCACTCGTTCACCCAGTCGCCGATCGGCCCGTGGCTGCTCACGTTCCTCGGCATCTGCGCGGCGGCAGGCATCGTTCTCATCGCGTGGCGGGGCGACAAGCTGCACGCGCCCGGACGGATCGACTCGCCGACCTCGCGCGAGGCCGCGTTCCTCGCCAACAACCTCGTGTTCGCGGGTCTCGCGTTCGTCGTGCTGCTCGGCACCGTGTTCCCGCTCATCGCCGAGTCCATCAACGGCCAGCAGTTCTCCGTCGGCGAGCCCTACTTCGACCGCATGACCGTCCCGCTCGGGCTCGCGCTCCTGTTCCTCATGGCCGCCGCGCCCGCGCTGCCGTGGCGGGCCGCGAGCGGCGAGGTGCTCCGCCACCGGCTGGCCGTCCCGGCATGGACCGGCGTGGGCGTGATGGCGCTCTCGGTCCTCCTCGGCCTGCGGGGACTCGCGCAGGTGCTCGCGGTCGGGCTCGGCGCGTTCGCGCTGACCGGCGTCGCGCGCCAGGTGTGGATCGGCGTGCGGGCGCGAAGACGTGCGCACGGCGAGAGCGCACCGCTCGCGTTGAGCCGTGCCGTGCGCAACAACCCGCGCTTGTACGGCGGGCTCATCGTGCACGTCGGCGTCGTGCTCGTCGCGCTGGCGATCACCGTCTCGCAGAGCTACACGACCAAGAAGGAGGTGCGCCTCCGCGACGGTGAGTCGGCCACGGTCTCCGGCTACACGGTGACGTACCTGGGCGCGCACACGACCACGACCGCGCAGAAGTCGACGACCTCCGCGCGCGTCCGCATCAAGCACGGGAGCGACGACCTCGGCGTGTACGCGCCGGCGGTGTCGGCGTTCCCCAACTCGACCGAGGGCATCGGCACGCCGTCGGTGCACACCGGGTTCGCACAGGACGTGTACCTCACGCTGATCTCGTCGCCGAACGACACCGGCCGGGTGACGCTCGGCGTGCAGATCACACCCATGGCCCTGTGGCTGTGGCTCGGCGGAGCGGTGATGGCGCTCGGGACCGTCGTCGCCCTGTCGCCGTCGCTCGGCGGCCTGATCCGTCGGCGCCGACGTGATCCGCTGGACCTGCTCGACGCCGGGCCCGACGGCGCGGCCGAGGGCGAGCTGGTCGGGGCGGAGACGTGAGGCACACGGCGCGCTGGGTCGCGAGCAGCGTCGGTGTCGGCGTCGCGTGCCTCGCGGTCGTGCTCGCGCTCAACGTCGGCAAGGACCCGCGGGCCGACTCGCAGCACAGCCGCCTCGTCGGCCAGAAGGTGCCCGCGTTCGACCTCACGACCACGACGGGTCAGCGCGTCAGCGCCGCGGGGTACGCGGGCAAGACGGTCATCGTCAACTTCTGGAACTCGTGGTGCCCGCCGTGCGCGCAGGAGCTCCCCGCGCTCAAGGCGTACTACGCGCAGCACGCGAACGATCCCGACCTCGTGCTGCTCGGCATCGTGCGTGACGACACCGACGACGCGATCCGTCAGGCCATGAGGACCGACGGCATCGGCTGGACCGTCGCCTTCGACCCGAACGCGACGGCCGCGGTCGCGTTCGCGACACGCGGGCAGCCCGAGACGTACGTGATCGGTCCCGACGGCGTGATCGCGGCGTCGGAGTACGGCGCGGTGACGACGGCCGACCTCGACAAGATGGTCACCGCGGCGCGGGGCCGCCCGTGAGCGAGACGGTGCTCCGGCGCTGGGGACCCTGGGCACTGCTCGGGGTGATCGTGGTCGTGGTGCTCGCGGTCGCGGCGTGGCCGTCGAGCGGGCACGAGACCCTGAAGGACCGGGCCCGCTCGCTCGAATCCGAGCTGCGTTGCGTCGACTGCGAGGCGCTCTCCATCGCCGAGAGCTCGACGTCCAGCGCCGCCGCCCTGCGCGCCGACGTCGAGGCCCGACTGCGTGCGGGTCAGAGCGACGCGCAGATCCGCCAGGCCTACATCGACCGGTACGGGCCGTCCATCCTCCTCAAGCCCGAGAACAAGGGCATCGGCCTCATCGTGTGGGGACTCCCCGTCGCCGCGGTCGTGCTCGGTGCCGGTGGCCTCGCGATCGCGCTGGCCCGGTGGCGCCGCGAGCCCCGCCTCGCCGCCACGAGCGCCGACGAGCAGATCGTGCAGCGCGCCCGGGAGCACGGCGCGTGAGCCTCGGAGCGTCCGACGCGCGTGCCGCCGAAGACCACGAGAGCCTCGAGGCCGAGCGCGACTTCCTGCTGCGCAGCCTCGACGACCTCGACGTCAACCGCGCCGCGGGCGACATCGACGACGAGACGTACGAGCGGCTGCACGCCGACTACACCGCCCGCGCCGCGGCTGTGTTGCGCACGTTGCGCGACGGCGTCGACAGCCGGCCGGCGCCGCCGAAGTCGTCGCCGCGTCGCCGGGTCGCGGTCATCGCGGGGCTGGTGGCGTTCGCGGTCGCGGCGTCGGTCGCGCTCGCGGCGGGTCTCGGTGCGCGCCTGCCCGGCCAGACCGTCACCGGCAACAGCCAGTCGAAGGCGAGTACCGACTCGCGCGAGGCGTCGTTCAAGCGCGCGGTGCAGCAGCGCCCGAACGATCCGCAGGCGCATCTCGCGTACGCGCGCTATCTGGCCGGGGTGCAGAACTTCTCCGGCGCGCTCAAGGAGTACGACGCGACGGCCAAGCTCGACCCGAAGAACGGCGAAGCGCTCGCGACCGGCGGGTGGATCGTGTTCCTCGCCGGCCTTCCCGACGAGGCGCTCACGCGAGTCAACCAGGCGATCGCCGCCGATCCCGGCTACGGCGAGGCGCACTTCTTCAAGGGCATGATCCTGTTGCAGGGCAAGAACCAGCCCTGCCCGGCCAAGGGCGAGCTCCAGCAGTACCTTGCCGCGAACAACCAGAGCGACCTCGCCCCCCAGGTCGAGCAGGTCCTGGCTCAGGCCGTGAAGGCGTGCCCCGACACCCCGCCGACCACCCCCAAGCCCTGAGGAGTCTCCGATGTCACCAGTCCCCGCGTTCGAGATCGACGAGCAGACGATGTACCGGGTCACCATCGACACCGACAAGGGCGAGATCGTGATGGACCTCGACCCGCAGCTCGCGCCCAACACGGTCAACAACTTCGTCGCGCTGGCGCGTCAGGGCTACTACGACGGCCTGACGTTCCACCGTGTGGTCCCCGAGTTCGTGATCCAGGGCGGCTGCCCGCAGGGGACCGGCACCGGAGGCCCCGGGTACAAATTCGGCGACGAGCCGGTGAAGGGTGAGTACACGCTCGGCGCGGTCGCGATGGCGAACGCGGGGCCCAACACGAACGGCTCGCAGTTCTTCATCACGATCGACGACTGCACCCGCAAGCTGTCGAAGGATTACAACCTCTTCGGGTACGTGACCGAGGGCATGGACGTCGCGCAGTCGATCGACGTCGGCGACACGATGAAGAAGGTCGCGGTCGAAGAACGACCGCGCTAGGCGTCCGCGGCCGCGTCGACCAGTCCGTAACGGCGCCGCACCGCGGTCTCGAGCTTGCCGAAGATCAGCGCGTCGATGACGACGCCGATCACGAAGATGACGATCATCGTCGCCATCAGCCCCTCGTTGTCGAAGTTCTGACGGGCGGTGTCGAGGCGCACGCCGAGCGAGTTCGCGTGCGCGATCACGGCGATGATCTCGCCCGCCATCAGGCTCCGCCACGCGAACGCCCAGCCCTGCTTGAGGCCGGACACGAACGAGGGGAGCGCGGCGGGGAGCATCACGTGACGGATCGACGCGAAGCCCGTCGCGCCGAGCACCCGTCCCGCTCGCACCAGCACGGGCGGGGTGTGGTCGACACCGGCGACGATGCCGTTCGCGATCGAGGGCGCCGCGCCGAGGATCACCACGAACAGCACCGCGGTCTCCGAGGGCTGGAACAGCACGATCGCGAGCGGGAACCACGCGATCGACGGCATCGTCTGGAGCCCGGTCACCATGGAGCCGATCGCCGAGCGCAGGATGCGGCTGCGCGCGACCGCGATGCCGAGGACCACGCCGATCACGAGCGCGATCGCGAAGTCGCTGAACGCGCGGCGCAGCGTGACCCAGGTCGCGTCGAGCAGCGTCCCGTGCACGAGGTCGTCCCACAGACGCGAGAACACCTTCGCCGGTCCCGGCAGGACCCATTGGGGCTTCCAGCCGGTCCACACGACGACCTGCCAGAAGAGCAGGACCAGGCCGACGGCGACGAGCTTCGGCCACGTCGCCGCCCACAGGCGCGCGCGACGGCTCGTGGTCGGCTCCGCCTGCTCGAGCGCGTCGAGGCCGGCCTCGAGCGTCGCGAGGTCGACGTCGTGCGTGGCGCGTGCGTCGCGCACGTCACGCGTGAGCATGGCGGCTCACCTCCTCGCGCAGGCGCGTCGTCAGCTCGGCGGCGCGGTCGGCGACGGCGTGTGACTCGATGCGCCGCGGGCGCGGCACGTCGACGACGGTCTCGTCGACGACGCGTCCGGGCCGGCTCGACAGGAGCACGACGCGATCGCCGAGCCGCACGGCTTCACGCACGTTGTGGGTCACGAACATGATCGTCACGCCGGTCTGCTGCCACAGCCGCTCCAGCTCGTCGTGCAGGACGTCACGGGTCATGGCGTCGAGCGCGCCGAACGGCTCGTCCATGAGCAGGAGCTCGGGCCGCTGCGCGAGCGCTCGGGCCAGCGCGACCCGCTGGCGCATGCCGCCCGAGAGCTCGTGGGGCCGGCGGGCCTCGTTGCCCTCGAGACGGACGGTCGCGAGCAGGCGCTCGGCCTCGGCGCGGCGCTCGGCCCTGCCGACGCCGCGCAGCTTCAGCGGGAGCTCGACGTTGCCCCGCGCCGTGAGCCACGGGAACAGCGCCGCCTCCTGGAAGAGGAGCGCGGGGCGCTCGGCCGCGACCTGCAGCACACCCCGGGTCGGACGGTCCAGCCCTGCGACGAGGTTGAGCAGCGTGCTCTTGCCGCACCCCGACGCGCCGATGAGGCAGACGAGCTCGCCGCTTCCGACGTCGAGGGTGACGTCGTCGAGCGCGAGCAGGTTGCCGAAGCGCTTCGAGACGTTGTGGAGCGCGACGGCGGTCACGACGACACCACGGGCAGACCGCGCGCGTGGAGGACCTCGTTCAGCGGCCCGAGGTCGAAGATGCCGTTCAGATCGACCGGCTGC
Source organism: Acidimicrobiia bacterium (assembly GCA_036558745.1). GTDB lineage: Bacteria > Actinomycetota > Acidimicrobiia > IMCC26256 > JAMXLJ01 > JAMXLJ01. Next base: position 115,879 of record DATBEZ010000023.1, on the reverse strand, counting down.
AGGAGGCCCAGGTCCTCCGCGTGCTTGGCCGACGTCTCGAGCGACGACGCGATCGGGTCGTTCGTGAACGTGATGTTCGCGAACGCCGCCGACGCGACCGCGGGCTTGAGCGCCTTGCCGGTGATGCGCCCGATCTCGTCGTTCACCTCGGTCGCCGACTTCGTGGGGTCGGCCGCGAGCGCCTGGTCGGCGTCGACCTGCCCCTGCACGAGCCGCTCCACGACGTCCGGGTGCGCCTTCTGGAACGCGGTGCGCACCATCAGCAGCGTGGTCACGTACCTGCCGTTCGGCCACAGCGTCGCCTCGTCGACGAGGACGTGGCCGCCACCTTCCTTGACGAGGCGCGTCGCCCACGGCTCCGGCACCCATGCGCCGTCGATGGCACCGGCCTGGAACGCCTGCAGCGTCGTGGCGTTGTCCTGCGGGACGACCGAGACGTCGCCGCCGCCGGTCGTCGTGGTGCGGTACCCCTGGCTCCTCAGCCACGTGCGCAGCGCGACGTCCTGGGTGTTGCCGAGCTGCGGGCTCGCGAGCTTCCTACCCTTGAGCTGACTCGGGCTCGTGATCGAGGGCTTCACGACGAGGAACGCGCCACCCGACGCCTCACCCGAGACGATCTTGATCGCGGTGCCGTGCGACTTCTGCCACGCGTTGATCGCCGGGTTTGGTCCGACGTACGTCGCGTCGAGGCCACCCGACAGCAGCGCGTTCACCGCCTCGGGACCGGCGTCGAACGTCGCCGTCTTGAGCGTCACATCGGCGCCGAGGTCGCGGGCGAAGATGCCTTCCTTCACGCCCAGGATCGCCGTCGCGTGCGTGACGTTGGGGAAGTACCCGAGGCGAAGCGTCACCTTCTCGTCGCTGGCGCCGGCCTTGCTCGACGAGGTGCTCCCGCCGCACGCGGCGAGGACCGACACGAGCGCGAGGCACAGAGCCGGCACGAGGGCGCGCGCGGTCAAGGGTCTGGACACGGGAACCTCCGGATCGGGTGGGACGGACTAGGACTCGAGAGCGGGGACGCGCCGGGTCAGGCGCGTGACGAGCACGGCGGCGGCGCCACACGCGGCGATGCCGACGACGGTGAGGAGCACCGGATTCGGCGCGTCGAGCAGCTTCAACGCCGAGAGCAACAGGACGAACACGAGCGCGGGGCGCACGATCGCGTCGGGCGCGCGCGACGACACGCGCGCGCCGAGGTAGACGCCGGGGACGCTGCCGAGCAGCAGGGCCGCGGTGAGTCCGAACTGCAGGTCACCGAAGAGAAGATGGCCGAGCGCGGCCGACAGCACGAGCGGCACGGCCTGCACGAGGTCGGTGCCGACGAGCTCCGCGGTGGACATCGCCGGGTACAGGAACATGAGCGCGACGATCATCAGCGAGCCGCTGCCGACCGACGTCATGCCGACGATCAGCCCGCCGACCACGCCGACGAGCAACGTCGGCACCGGCCGTACCCGACGGGTCGCGGTGGTCGCCGCGTCGACCCGGCGCGACTGCATGACGATGCGGGCGACCATCGCGGTCGCGGCGACGAGGAGGACGACGCCGAGCAGGAGCTGGAGGCGGTCCTGGACCGCCGCCGCGCCGATGGCGCGCAGCACGAGCACGCCGGCGAACGCGGCCGGCACCGACCCGAGCGCGAGCCAGCGCACCAGGTCCGTCCGCACGGTGCCGCGACGCAGGTGCACCCCACCGCCGACCGGCTTCATCACGACGGCGGCCACGAGGTCGCTCGACACCGCGGCGAGCGGCTGGATGCCGAACACGAGGACGAGCACCGGCGTCATCAGCGCACCGCCGCCCATCCCGGTCAGGCCGACGACGAAGCCCACACCGAGCCCCGCCAGCGCCACCCAGAGGTCGAGATGCACGTAGCCTCCGAGGGCCGGGTGCGCCGCCCAGCGCGGTTCCGGCCCGAAAGTCGAGTATTTCGATAAATCTGATCGACAAAGTTAGGTTCTCGAGGTCCCGAGGTCAAGTGCGCATCTCCGCCAAGGCCGACTACGCGGTCCGGGCCGCCGTCGAGCTCGCGGCCGCGCCGCCGGGCAAGCCGGTGAAGGCCGAGGTCGTGGCCACCAACCAGGACATCCCGCGCGACTTCCTCGAGAACATCCTGCGGGACCTGCGCCGGGCCGGCCTCGTGCGCAGCGTGCGGGGGGCCGAAGGCGGCTCGATGCTCGCCCGGCCCGCCGCCGACATCCACCTCGCCGACGTGCTGCGGGCGGTGGAGGGACCCCTGGCGGCGGTGCGGGGGGTGCGTCCCGAGGCGCTCGAGTACCAGGGCGCCTCGACGTCGCTCGTCGACGTGTGGATCGCGCTGCGGGCGAACCTGCGCGCGGTCCTCGACCAGGTCACCGTGGCGGACGTCGCGGCGGGGGAGCTGCCCGCCTCGGTGCGGGCCGCGGCGGCCGAACCGGCGAACTGGCAACCCCGCTGACCGGGGGCTTGTCAGGTCCGACTCAATACAAGTAGAATACAGGTCGTGCGCTACCTCTCCATCGCCGACACGCTGCGGGCCCGGATCGCCGAGGGCGCGTCCGGTGCGCTGCCGAGCGAGGCGGAGCTGGGGGAGGAGTTCGGCGCGAGCCGGGTGACGATACGCCGGGCGCTCGAGACGCTGCGCGACCAGGGTCTCGTGGCCAGCCGCCGGGGTGCGGGCTGGTTCGTCGCCGTCGACCCGGTGCGACAGCCGCTCGGGCGCGTCACCACCGTCGAGGCCGCGCTCGAGGCCGCGGGGGCGTACCCCAGCCGCCGCGTCCTGCAATTCGCGTTCGAGGCCGCGCCACCCGACGTCGCGAAGACGTTCGGCCTCGGCGCCGACGAGGAGGTGCTGCGCGTGACGCGCCTCAACCTCGCCGACGACGAGCCGTTCGCGATCGTCACCGTCTGGGTCCCGGCGTCGCTCGGCGCGCACCTGAGTCGCGCCGACGTCGAGCGCGCGACGTTCTACGAGCTGCTGCCGCTCCACGGTGTCGAGCCCGGACGCGTGGTCCAGACGATCACCGCGTCGGGGGCGACGCGCGACGACGCGCACCGGCTCGGCGTGCCCGCCGGCTCACCGGTGCTCGCGTGCCGCCGCGTCACCTACGACCGCGCCGGGCACGCCGTCATCGTGGCCGACCACCGCTACGCCGCGCACCGCACGTCGTTCGAAGTCGAGTACCCCTGCACCCCGAGCACTGGAGCCTCCCGTGACTGACGCCGACGCCATCACCCCCACGACGCCCATGTCGCTGGTCGAGCGCCTGTACTCCCGCCTGCCGGACACCACCACCACGGCGCGGGAGCGCCTCGGTCGACCGCTCACGTTCGCCGAGAAAGTGCTGTTCGGTCACGCCGGCGACGTTGCCGGGATCGGTCTCGAACGGGGGATCGACTACGCCGACTACCGGCCCGACCGCGTCGCGATGCAGGACGCGACCGCGCAGATGGCGCTGTTGCAGTTCATGCTCGCGGGCCTGCCGCGGGTCGCGGTGCCGTCGACCGTGCACTGCGACCATCTCATCCAGGCCCGCGTCGGTGCCGAGGCCGACCTCGCGACCGCGCTGGACGTGAACTCCGAGGTCTACGAGTTCCTGCGCACCGTGTCGTCGAAGTACGGGATCGGGTTCTGGAAGCCGGGCTCCGGGATCATCCACCAGGTCGTGCTCGAGCAGTACGCGTTCCCCGGCGGGATGATGATCGGCACCGACAGCCACACGCCGAACGCGGGCGGGCTCGGCATGGCCGCGATCGGCGTCGGGGGCGCGGACGCGGTCGACGTGATGGCGGGCTGGCCGTTCAACACCCGGGTGCCGAAGCTGATCGGCGTGCGGCTCACGGGTCGCCTCTCGGGCTGGGCCGCGCCGAAGGACGTGATCCTCAAGGTCGCCGGCATCCTGACCGTGAAGGGCGGCACCGGCGCGATCGTCCAGTACTTCGGTCCCGGCGTCGAGTCGATCTCCGCGACGGGCCGGGCCACGATCTGCAACATGGGTGCCGAGATCGGCGCGACGTGCTCGCTGTTCCCTTACGACCACCGCGCCGCGATGTATCTCAAGGCGACCCGTCGTGAGGAGCTCGCCGACCTCGCGGACCGGTACGCCGAGCTCCTCACGGACGACCCCGAGGTCGACGCGGACCCCGCGCGCTACTTCGACCGCGTGATCGAGCTCGACCTCGACACGCTCGAGCCGCACATCGTCGGCCCACACACCCCCGACCTCGACCGGCCGGTCTCCGAGCTGCGCGCCGCGGTCGAGCGTGAGGGTTATCCCGTCGCGATCTCGAGCGCGCTCGTCGGCTCGTGCACCAACTCGTCGTACGAGGACATCGGACGCGCCGCGCACGTCGCGCGCCAGGCCGCCGCCCACGGGATGCGCGTCGCGACGCCGTTGCTGATCACCCCGGGCTCCGAGCAGGTGCGGGCGACGATCGAGCGCGACGGCCTGCTCACGGACCTCGAGGCGATCGGCGCGACCGTGCTCGCCAACGCGTGCGGGCCCTGCATCGGCCAGTGGCAACGCGACGACGTGCCCGCCGGCGAGCCGAACTCGATCGTCACGTCGTTCAACCGGAACTTCCCGCGCCGCAACGACGGCAACCCCGACACCTACGCGTTCATCGGGTCGCCCGAGACGGTGGTCGCGATGGCGCTCACCGGACGCCTCGACATCGACTTCGTCAACGAGGCGCTCACCGCGCCCGACGGCACGAAGGTCCGGCTGGAGCCGCCCGTCGCCGACGACCTCCCGGCGAAGGGCTACGACCCGGGAGCGTCGGGGTTCGTCGCCCCGGCGGCCGACCCGTCGACGGTGGAGGTGAGCGTGCGGCCGGGCTCGGAGCGCCTGGAGCTGCTGCAGCCGTTCTCCGCCTGGGAGGGCCACGACCTGACCGGGCTGCGCGTGCTCATGAAGGCGGTGGGCAAGTGCACCACCGACCACATCTCGCCCGCCGGCCCGTGGCTCAAGTACCGGGGCCACCTCACGAACATCTCGGGCAACCTCTTCATCGGTGTCAACAACGCGTGGCCGAGCGACGAGCCGCTGCCCGAGCTCGCGCACGACTTCAAGGAGGCGGGCATCGAATGGATCGCGGTCGGCGACGAGAACTACGGCGAAGGGTCGTCGCGTGAGCACGCCGCGATGGAGCCGCGGTACATGGGCGGTCGGGCGATCGTGGTCCGTTCGTTCGCGCGCATCCACGAGGCGAACCTCAAGAAGCAGGGCGTCCTGCCGCTCACGTTCGGAGATCCGGCCGACTACGACAAGGTGCGCGCCGACGACGTCGTCGACGTGACCGGGCTGACCGAGCTCGCGCCGGGCTCCACCGTTGCGCTCGTGCTCCACCACGCCGACGGCACGACCGAGTCGGTCCCGACCCGACACACGATGAGCGAGGAGCACATCGCCTGGTTCCGCGCCGGCTCCGCGCTCAACCTCCTCGCCGCGCAGCGGCGCGCCGCCGGTTAGGGCGTGGCCGTCGTCCGTCTCGAACTGCGGGCAATACACGTTTGTGGTGGTAGTCGAGGATCACCTCATCGTTGTCGAGGCGCGCATTCCACTTCATGGGATCGACGCGGTCCCGCGCCAGCTCGTCGCGGGAGACCGTTCGGGCCTCTTTCAGGATGCGCTCGCCACGCGTCGAGGTGGCTCTCTGCCACCGTGGTCGGCGCGCCGCCGTCCTCGCAGCGCTCGAAGAGGGCGGGACCTGCCGCAGCGGCGATATCACGCGTGATAGCACGCGTTCCCGGAGGGACGTACTGCATGGTGGGGCGCGTCGGCGAGCTCGCTGATATCCCACGCGCGGGGCAGCACGCGACGGTTAGCGTCCGCTCGTGAACGATTCGGCGTACGGCAACGTCCCACTCTCACAGCTCCCGGCCGACGAGAAGGCGAAGCGCGCCGCCAGCTTCGGTGCCGCGGCGTCGCACTACGAGCGTTACCGCCCGGGACCGCCGCCCGCGGCCGTCGACTGGGTCGTCCCGCAGCATGTCGGGCGGATCGTCGATCTCGGAGCGGGCACCGGTGCGCTGACGCGCCTGCTCACCGACCGCGCCGATGAAGTGGTCGCGGTCGAGCCCGACGATCGGATGCGCGCGGTGCTCGCGAGCGAGGTTCCCGCGGCGCGGGCGGTCGGCGGGCGGGGCGAGTCGATCCCGCTGCCAGACGGGTTCGCCGACGCGGTGATCGCGTCCTCGTCGTGGCACTGGATGGACCCGCTCCCGACGTTGCACGAGGTCGGCCGGGTGCTCGTGCCCGGAGGGGTGCTCGCGGCCTTGTGGTCGGGACCCGACCCGGAGGGCGCGTTCATCGACCAGGCTCGCGCGCTGCTCGCGCAGCGGCCGCAGGGTGCCGGAGACACAGAGGCCGCGGATGCCATCCTGACCGACACCGACCGACCGTTGCCGACGCTCGAGATCCTGCCCGGCGTGCCGTTCGAAGCGCCCGAGCACGAGATCTTCAGGTGGGACGTCGCGCTCACCGCCGACGATCTCATCGGTCTGCTCGGGACGTTGAGCTGGGTGATCACGATGGAGCCCGACGTCCGCGAACGGATCCTCACCAGCGCGCGGCGGCTGCTCGCGGAGTTGCTCGGTGTGGAGGGCGACGTCACCGTCGACGTCGGGTTCCGCTGCGACGTCTGGCGCTCGGCGCGACAGGTCTGAGTCGTCAGCGCACGGCGCCGAGCTGCACGTCGGTCGGCTCCGCGCAGCAGAACCAGGCCTCGGTGAGGCGCGGTCGCGCCGCGCCTGCACAGCAGGCGTCCCGCGGTGTCGCGCCGACGACCTCGCGCACACGCGCGTACGTCGCGCCGTGCTCGACCGCGGCAGCGACCGCCGCCTGCAGCTCGTCGACCGCGGGATCGGATGAGCGCCAGACGTAGGACAGCCGGTCGGGGTCGTAGCCCTCGATCGCGGCGGCGACGTCGGGGTCGTCGAGCAGCAGCGAGCCGGGCGGCAGCAGGAGCCGGATCGAGTACTGCACCGGATCGACGTTGTCGACCAAGTCGTGGTCGGCGACGAAGTCGAGCAGATCGTGCAGCTGCGACACGGTCGTCCACGGCGTGAAGGGCAGGAACGACGGGCGGATCTCGATGCCGTGCCCGCGCAGCAACGACACGGCACGCGCCGCGTCGTCCACGGTGTGGCCCTTGTCGAGCCGGGCCAGGGTCGCGTCGTCGGTGCTCTCGAACGCGGAGACCACGAACAGGCAACCGGCGTCCGCGAGCTCGGACCACACCGACGCGTGGCGGAGGACGTGCTCGACCTTGACCGTGCAGTCGAACGTGAGATCCGGATGGCGTGCGTGCACCGCCCGCACGACGCGCATCGAGTGGTGCACGCCGTTGAGGAAGTCGGGGTCGCCGAACGTCACGTGACGCGCGCCCATCTCGACGAGACGATCGACGTCGCGCACGACGTCGTTCTCGGCGACGATGCGGATCCGACCGTCGTACACGACGGGAACCGGGCAGTGCCGGCACCGGTGCGCGCAGCCGTGCGACGCCTCGACGTACCCGACCGTGCGTTCCTCGCCGCCGATCGAGAGCCGCGCGTACCGCTCGAGCGGCGGCAGGATGTCGCGGGCGGGTGAGGCGGCCACGCCGCCGCGAGGGCGACCGAGCTGCACGACGGCACCGACGTCGCCGGTCTCCACCCACCGCACCAGCGCGTCGTCGTACTCGCCCGCGACGACGGCGTCCGCGATGTCAGCGCACGTCGACGCGTACAGGCCGTAGCAGCACGTCGGCCGGTCGATGCGCGCCAGCAGGGTGCGCGCGATCCGGGCCGCAGTGTGCATCGGGACCGCGATCAGCACGCGGTCGACTCCGTCGAGCACCACGTCGTCCCAGGGCTGGACGGAGAGGTCGACGGCCACGACGTCGTGACCGTGGTCGCGCAGCGCACCGGCCGGGCCGGCGACGTGCAACGGCTGGTGCCCGAGCTCGTACGCGGAGACGAGGAGGACGCGCATCGCAGACGAGCCTAGGACGGGTGTGGCTCGATCACGACGTCGAGCGCCGCGAACGCCCGCCGCAGCGTCCGCTCGACGCCCCCGGGCGTCTCGCCGTGTGCGAAGACGAAGCCGAGGTAGCGGTCGCCGTCGGGCAACGGCACCACGTCGTGCCCGACCGGGATCGTGATCTCCAGCCCGTCGATCCCCTCGATCGCGAGCGCGGCGTCGCGCCCGTGCACGGCGCGCAGCGTCCCGGCCCGGGGGATGGGCAGCATCATCACGCCCGAGGCCGCGTGCGCCCGTTGCAGCGAGCCGAGCGCGCGCCCGGTCGCCTGGCGGAGGATCAGCTCCTCGAGGGAGACACCGAGGCCGAACACCAGCGAGCGCGCGCACAGCCCGCCGATCGAGCGGGCCGCGACCTCGAGCAGCACCGCGCGTCCATCACCGGGCACGCGCAGCTCGGCGTGGACCGGTCCCGTCGCCAGTCCGAGCGCGTCCGTCGCCGCAGCGGTCACCCGCACGATCTCGTCCTGGGTGACCCGGTCGAGGCGCGACGGCGTGACGAAGATCGTCTCCTCGAAGTACGGGCCCTCCATGGGGTCGGGCTTGTCGAAGATCGCGAGCACCTCGAGCGCACCGTCGTGCAGCAGCCCCTCCAGTGCGACCTCGGCTCCGGGCACGTAGCGCTCGACGAGCAGCGGCCCGCCGCGCTGGATGCCGAGCACGCGCGCGGCGACGGCCGGGACGTCGCCCACGTCGTCGACCCGGATCACGCCGCGGCTCGCCGAGAGCGACACCGGCTTCACGACGACGGGCGCGCCGAGCTCCTCTGCCGCGCCGCGCGCGCCGTCGGCGTCGGCCACGACGCGGAAGTCCGGTTGCGCCACCTCGGCGCGCGCCAGCAGCGCGCGCAGCCGGGTCTTGTCGCGCGTCGCCGCGACCGCGTCGGTCGGGTTGTGGGGCAGGCCGAGGCGCGCCGCGACCTCGCTCGCCACCACGACGCCCTGGTCGTCGACCGCGACGACCGCGTCGAGCGGGCTGCGCCGATCGAGCGCGCCCACGGCGGCCGCGGCCGTGTCCACGTCGTCGAGGGGCACCAGCACCGCCCGATCGGCGACGTCGAGCACCTGCGGCTCCTCCGAGCCGATGACCACGTCCAGGCCCAGGCGCCGGGCCGCGGCGACGAAGTCCCTGGCCCGGTACGTGGACGTGGGGAGCAGGAGAAGGACCCGGGGCACGGTCCTATCATGGTGGGCATGGCCGACATCAACGCCGTCGAGGCGCTCCTCACGGTCACCGACCAGGCCCGCGAGAAGGTCCTGGAGGTGCGGGCCGCGGAGCCCGAACCGGACGGCCTCGCGCTGTGGCTCGAGGTCAGCGGCGTCTCCGGCACGACGTACACCTACGACATGTACTTCCAGCGGCGCGACGAGGCCGCGCCCGACGATGCGGTCCTCGATCACGACGACCTGCCCGTCGTGGTGCCGTCGGACAGCGTCGAGAAGGTGCGCGGCGCCACCCTCGACCTGCAGGGCGGCGGGATGGTCCTGCAGAACCCGAACCGTCCACCCGTCAGCCCCCCGATGGGCGCCCGGCCCGACGCCGATCTGACCGGCGAGGTGCCCCAGCGGGTCCTCCAGGTGCTCGAGACCCAGATCAACCCCGCCATCGCGTCGCACGGCGGCCGGGCCGACCTCGTCGCGGTCGAGGACGGCGTCGCCTACCTGCGCCTGTCGGGTGGATGTCAGGGTTGTGGCATGGCCGCGGTCACGCTCGGCCAGGGGATCGAGGTCGCCATCCTCGACGCGGTGCCCGAGATCGAGCGCGTCGTCGACGTCACCGACCACGCCAGCGGCACCAACCCCTACTTCGAGTCGGCCAAGAAGTAAGCGCGACGACCGCCTACGCGAAGCGCTGCGCGTCCTCGGCGGCGTACTGCGCGATCGCAGCGTCGGCACCCGCGTTGCGCTCGACCGACGCCACGACGTCGGCGAGCTTGGACGCAGGGATCGCGCACGTCATCTCGGTGCTCGGCATCCCGGTGCGGGTGCGGCTCGCCATGCAGCCGACGCTCGCCGCGACCTCGCCCTGGTCCTTGGCGATCGCGACGATGTGACACTGGGGCTTTCCCTCGATGCGCAGGCCCGGCAGCGCGTCGGACAGCACCATCAGCTGCTTCGCGTTGACGCGCAGGAACACGACATCGGGGTCGACCGGTGTGTCGCGCAGCGGGCCGTACGTCACCGCACCCGGCTTCTCGCTCACCACGGGGATCTGCGGGACGACGTCCATCGTCACCCAACCGACCTCGAGCATCGCGGCGACGTCGCTGTTCCCGGCAACCTCGTCCAGGGTCTTGAAGCCGTGGGTCAGGCTGCCGACGCTGCAATTCGCGTGGTCGTCGGCGACGGTGCTGAACGTGCGGGTCGCGGCGTGCATCCAGAACACGCAGCCCGCGGGCACGCGTCCGGTGCGACCGTCGGGCATCGGGTCGGGCAGGGGCGCGTCGAACGGCTCGACACCGGCCGGCGCCTCGGCCGAGAACGTGATCGCGAGCGGCGGGCTGGTCAGGTGCAGGTTCTTGTCGAGCGCGTCGGCGAGCTGGGCCCACGTGGAGTCGGTCATGGGTGCACGCTACTGCGCCCGCAGTCCGCGGAGCCGAGCGACGACGTCCGCGAACGCGTGCAGGAACGCGTCGACGTCCGCGTCACGCGTGCTCCAACCCACGCTCACCCGTAGCGAGTGGTCTGCGTCGACGCCCATCGCCCGCAGCACCGGTGACGGCTCGAACGTCTCGCTCGAGCACGCCGAGCCCGAGTGCACCGCGACACCCCGCTGGTCCAGCGCGAGCAGGATGGGCTCGGCCTCGACGCCGGCCACCCCGAGACAGACGAGGTGGGGGAGCCGTTCGTCGGGATCGCCGTAACGCTCCACACCGGTCACCGTGTCGAGCGCCGCGCACGCGAGTCGCTCGGTGCGCCGGCGGGCGTCCGCCGTCTCGCGCGCCGAGGTGTCGTCCGTGGTCAACGTCTCGGCTGCGGCACCGAACCCGACGATCGCGGGCACGTTCTCGATGCCGCCGCGACGCGCGCGCTCCTGCGCGCCGCCGACGAGGAACGGCGGGATACGCAGCCCGCGCCGCACGAGCAGGGCGCCGGCGCCCTTCGGACCGCCGAGCTTGTGCGCGGTGATCGAGCACAGGTCGGCGCCGAGCGCGGCGAAGTCCACGACGACGTGGCCGACGGCCGCGCACGCGTCGACGTGGACGAGCACGCCGCGCGCACGCACCGCCTCGATGATCGCGGCCACCGGTTGCAGGGTGCCCACCTCGTGGTTCGCGAGCTGGACGGTCACGAGCACGGTGTCGTCGCGCACGGCCGCGAGGACCTCGACCGGATCGATTCGCCCTCGCGGGTCGACACCGACGACGGTCGTCTCCGCGAGCGAGCGCGCGCACGCGTCGAGCACGGCGGAGTGCTCGACCGCAGTCGTGACGACGTGCGGCGCGTGGTGCGTCTCCGCACCGCGCGTGACACCACCCCAGACGGCAGCGTTCACGGCCTCGGTCCCGCCCGACGTGAACACCACCTCCCGCGGGCGTGCGCCGACGAGCGCGGCGACCTGCTCACGCGCGTTCTCCACCGCGACCCGCGTCGCGCGACCCTCGGCGTGCAGGCGTCCCGGGTCGCCGTGGTGCTCCGCCAGGTAGGGGAGCATCGCGTCGAGCGCGGCGGGCCGGAGCGGTGTGGTGGAGGCGTGGTCCAGGTAGGCGCGGATCACGCCGCGGTCACACCCGGGTGACGCAGTGGTCGTCGCCCTCCGGCCGCCATTCCTCGAAGCGAACGTCGACCTGACGCGACAACGCGGCGAGCATCCCGCGGATCATCCCGCGGTCGACCGCGCACACGACGTGTGGGTAGCGCTGCGCGGCCTCGCCGAACGGGCAGCACTCGGACACGATCGCGAGCGAACGGCCGCGCGCCTCGGTGTGCGCGGCGAAGCCGTGCGCGGTGAGCGCCTCCGCGACCGACGACATCGCCGAGCGCAACGACCGCTGGGTCTTGCCCGACGCGTCCGCGCCGTTGCCCATGCGCTCGGCCAGCGTGTTGCCGTACTCGAAGCCCACCTCGTCGGCCATCTCCGCGGCCCGCTCGGGGCCGAGCAGATCGAGCGCGCGCGCAAGCAGCAGCGCGAGGAGGTCGTCGTGGCGGGGCGGGAAGCTGAGCGTCGCGTCGACATCGCTCACGCGGTAGCGCTTCGACGGGCGACCGGCCGCGCGCGCGCCGTCGGGCCCGTCGGGGTCGGCCGGACGCGGGGCCACGACGTCGAGGTAGCCCCCGCCCGTGAGCTTCTCCAGGTGGTGACGGGCGACGTTGGGGTGGAGCTCGAAGCGCTCCGCGACCTCGGTCGCGGTGACGCCCGTGGTCCCCGCCTCACGTCCGAACAGGTAGATCTCGCGCCTGGTCGGGTCGCCGAACGCGCTCGTCACCGCAGCGACCGAGGCGCTGAACTGCTCCGGCGTCATCTCCCGCTGCTGCTGGTCTGGAGCCTGCTGGTCTGGAGCCACCCCGGTATTCTACCTATGTTCGTAGTGGAAATCCGGGGGAGCCCGATGCCGGCCGACGCGAGCCTGATCACCGCCCTGCGCGAGGTGCAGGAGCCCGAGCTGCGGCGTTCGATCGTCGAGCTCGGCATGGTGAAGGGCGCGGCCCTCGAGGGGCCGGCAGCGCTGGTCGCGGTGGCCCTCCCGCTGGATCCCGGTGACGGCGGCGCCGCGCTCCGGGCCGCGATCGAGGCCGCGGTGCGCCAGGTCCCCGGCGTGGAGCGGGTCGAGGTCGACCTGCGCCCGATGTCGGAGGAGGAGCTCCCCGCGGTCGCCAACGTCCTGAAGGGCGTCGATCCGCTCCGGGTGGTCGACGCCTCGTCGGGCGGGCAGCCCGCGGCGCGGACCAACCCCTTCACCGACAACCGCACCCGGATCCTGGCGGTGTCGTCGGGCAAGGGCGGGGTGGGGAAGTCGTCGGTGACGACGAACCTGGCCGTGGCCCTGGCCGAGCGGGGGCGCGACGTCGCCGCGCTCGACGCCGACGTGTGGGGCTTCTCGATGCCCCGGATGCTCGGTGTCGACCGGCCGCCGGGCGTCATCGACGACGTGATCGTGCCGCCGTCGGCCCACGGCGTGCGGCTCATCTCGATGGGCTTCTTCGCCCGGGAGGACCAGGCCGTCGTGTGGCGCGGGCCGATGCTGCACAAGGCGCTCGAGCAGTTCCTCACCGACGTCCACTGGGGTGAGCCCGACTATCTCGTCATCGACATGCCGCCGGGCACCGGCGACATCTCGCTCTCGATGGCCCAGTTCGTGCCTCGGGCCGAGGTGGTCGTGGTGACGACGCCGCAGCCCGCGGCGCAGAAGGTCGCGCAGCGCGCGGCCGCGATGGCGCGCAAGGTCAACCTGTCGGTCGTCGGCGTGGTCGAGAACATGTCGTGGTTCCGGGGCGACGACGGGAAGGCGTACGAGATCTTCGGTGCCGGTGGGGGCGAGGAGCTGGCCGCCGACCTGGGGGTTCCCCTCCTCGGGCGGGTGCCACTCGTCCCCGCGCTGCGGGAGGGGGGCGACGACGGTGACCCGATCGTGGTCGCCCACCCCGACGACGAGGCAGCGGTCGCGTTCCGTGCGATCGCCGAGCAGCTCGACACGGCGCTCGTGCCATCGCGCCGCCACCACCCGGAGCTCCGCATCACGTAGACGGGGCACGGCAAGTAGGTTCTCGCGTCATCGCGACCGTCCCCCCGCTCACCGCCACACGCGCGATCACGGGTTGGGTGCTCGACCCGCTCGCGATCGTCGGCGTCCTCGCCGCCGCGGTGCTGTACCTGCGCGGCGTCGACGCGCTGACGCGACGGGGACGCCACTGGCGGACGGGACGTACGGCGTCGTATCTCGCCGGTCTGGCGTGCGTGCTCGTCGCGCTGTGCTCGTCGCTCGACCGCTACGAGGACGTGCTGTTCTCGGCCCACGCGCTCCAGCACGTGCTGTTGGGCATGGTGGCGCCGCCGTTCATCGTGCTGGGCCGTCCGGTGACGCTCGCGCTCCAGGCGTCGTCGCGTCCGACCCAGCGTCGCATCCTGCGCGTGATGCACAGCGCACCCGTGCGCGTGGTCACCCATCCGCTCGTCGTCTGGCTCATCTTCTCGGCGACGCTCTTCGCGCTCTACTTCACGCCGCTGTTCGAGCTGTCGCTGCGCCACACGTGGGTGCACGTCCTCGTCCACGTGCACTTCCTGGTGGCCGGTGTGCTCTTCGCCGCGGTTGCGCTCGGGGTCGAGCCGATGCCCCGCACGCTGCCGTACGCGGGTCGCGCGCTGTTCGCGTTCAGCACGGTGCCCGTCCACGCGTGCATCGGGCTCGCGCTCGTCACCGGCGACACGTTGCTCGCGCGCGGGTTCTACGGGCACGTGCACCGGCTCTGGGGGCCGGGCGCGTTGGCCGACCAGCACTCGGCCGGCGGCATCCTGTGGGCGGCCGGGGACCTCTTCGGCGTCGTGCTCATGCTCATCGTGGTCGCACAGTGGCTGCGCCACGAGCAGCTCCTGGCGGGTCGGATCGACCGACGGCTCGCGGCGACCCCGGTGAAGCCCGACGCGGCGCTCGCGGAGTCGACAGAATGACCCCCGTGCAGAAGCCCGAGTCGCTCGCGCTCGACCCGAGCCGGCGGATCCCGATGATCACCGTCGGGATGGTCGTGTGGCTCGCGTCGGAGACGATGTTCTTCGCGGCGCTGTTCGCGATGTACTTCACGCTGCGCTCGGCCGACCGCCCGTGGCCGCCGCACGGCGTGCACCTCGACACCGGCCTCGCCACGCTCTTCACGCTCGTGCTGATCGCGTCCAGCGGCACGATGCACCTTGCCGTGCACCACCTCCGCCGCGGTGACGTGGGCGCGATGCGTCGCTGGATGATCCTGACCCTGATCCTCGGCGCGCTGTTCCTCGCGAACCAGATCCGCGAGTACGTGACCGTGAACTTCTCGATCTCGTCGCATGCGTACGGATCCGCGTTCTGGGTCACTACGGGCTTCCACTCGCTGCACGTGCTCGCCGGGCTCGTGCTCATGCTCGTGCTGCTCGGCCAAGCCGCGTCGGCGTCGTTCGGCGTCGACAACCTCCCCGCGGTCGAGAACGTCGGCTACTACTGGCACTTCGTGGACATCGTCTGGGTCGCGCTGTTCTCGACGATCTTCCTGCTGAAGTGAAGGCACCCGGGATCGGGCGGGTCGCGATCGCGGTCGCGGCGGTGGGCGTCGCCGCCCTCGCCGCGATCACGGTGTCGACCGGCGCCGGCGCGAGCTCGCCGGCGGCGACGCCCGACTCGTCCGTGCCCTCGGCGGCGACGATCGAACGGGGCCACGACCTGTTCCAGCTGCACTGCGCGACGTGCCACGGCGCCGAAGGGCGCGGCACGCGCCAGGGCCCGTCGATCGTCCACGCGGGCGCCGCCGCCGCCGACTTCCAGCTCTCCACGGGACGCATGCCGCTGGACGCGCCGTCCTCGGCGCCCGTGCGCAAGCCGCCGGCGTTCGGGCGGGCCGACATCGACGCGATCACCGCGTTCGTCGGCTCGCTCGACCAAGGACCGCCGGTCCCCGAGGTCGACCTGAAGCACGCCGACATCTCGGCGGGGCAGCAGCTGTTCAGCTCCAACTGCGCGCCGTGCCACAGCGCGGCGGGCGCGGGCGGTGCGCTCGGGCGCGGGATCACCGCGCCGTCGCTCAGCGACGCGACGCCGGTGCAGGTGGTCGAGGCCATGCGCACCGGTCCGGGTCCGATGCCCGTCTTCGGGACCGACACGCTCAACCCCTCGCAGGCCAACGACATCGCCCGCTACGTGCAGTACCTGCACCATCCCACGAACGCGGGCGGGCTGAGCCTCGGGCGGGTCGGGCCGATCCCCGAGGGGTTCGTCGCCTGGCTCGTCGGGCTGGGAGTGCTGCTGCTGTTCTGCCGCTGGATCGGAGCGAGAGAGTGAGCGACCGCGGGCCGAACCGGCCACTCGAGGACACGCCCGCCCGCGAGGCCGAGGAGCAACGCGCGACGCGACGGATCGCGGCCGTGTTCGCCGTCAGCGCGGTCGCCGCGCTCGGTCTCGCGATCACGTACATCGCCGGCGGTCAGCCGCAGGTCGAGGGCGCGCTGCTCGCGGTCGCGCTCGGCGGCATCGGCGCGGGCCTCGTCATGTGGGCTGCGCACCTGCTGCCGAACGAGCCCGTGATCGGCGAACGCGAGCCGATGGAGTCGGACGAGCGCGAGCGTGAGGCGTTCGTGCACGAGTTCAGCGGCGGCGAGCAGCAGCTGGTGCGGCGGCGGTTCCTCACGCGCATGCTCGCGGTCGCCGGGGGCGCGCTCGGTGTCGCGGCGCTGTTCCCGATCCGCTCGCTCGGCCCGTCACCCGGGCACTCGCTGACGCGCACGAAGTGGCGCCGGGGCTCACGCGTCGTCGACGAGACCGGGCGGGCGGTCCGGATGGGCGACGTCAGGCTCAACGGCATCGTGACCGTGTTCCCCGAGGGACACGTCGACGACGCGACGTCACAGACGGTGCTGATCCATGTGCCGCCCGACGAGCTCCGGCTGTCGGCGCAGCGCGAGAGCTGGGCACCGAACGGCTACGTCGCGTACTCGAAGATCTGCACCCACGCCGGCTGTCCGGTCGGCCTGTACCGCACCAGCGACCACCAGCTGCTGTGCCCGTGTCACCAGTCGACGTTCGACGTGCTCGAGGGTGCCCGCCCGGTGTTCGGACCCGCGGCGCGACCGCTCCCGCAGCTGCCGATGGAGGTCGACGACCAGGGGTACCTGGTCGCGCGCAGCGACTACACCGAGCCGGTCGGGCCGTCGTTCTGGAACCGGAAGTGACCGGGTGAGCGCGTGATCACCCGTCGCATCGCCCGCTGGATCGACGACCGCTTCGGCGCCGCGCGCTTCGCCCAGACCGTGCTCGGCAAGGTGTTCCCCGACCACTGGTCGTTCATGCTCGGCGAGGTCGCGCTCTACTCGTTCGTGATGCTGGTGCTCACCGGCACGTATCTCACCTTCTTCTTCAGCGCGTCGGGCCGCCAGGTCGTGTACCACGGCTCGTACGCGCCGCTGCGCGGTCAGCACATGTCGGCCGCGTACGCGTCGGTGATCGACATCAGCTTCAAGGTGCGCGCCGGCATGGTCATGCGCCAGATGCACCACTGGGCCGCGCTGGTGTTCATCGCCGCGATCGTCGTCCACCTGTGTCGCGTGTTCTTCACGGGCGCGTTCCGCCGTCCGCGCGAGATCAACTGGATCATCGGGCTCACCCTGCTGCTGCTCGCGATGGCCAACGGGTTCACGGGCTACTCGCTCCCCGACGACCAGCTCTCGGGCACCGGCCTGCGGATCATGTTCTCGATCCTGCTCTCGATCCCGATCCTCGGGACGTGGATCGCGTTCCTGTTCTTCGGCGGCAACTTCCCGACCCAGGAGATCGTCGGACGGCTCTTCGTCTTCCACGTCATGCTCGTGCCCGGGCTGCTCATCGGATTGCTGGGCGCGCACCTCGCCATCCTGTGGCACCAGAAGCACACGCAGTTCCCGAGAGCCGGGCGCACCGAGCGCAACATCGAGGGCTCGAAGCTCTGGCCGGTCTACGCGCTGCGCTCGATCGCGCTGTTCTTCCTCGTGGCCGCGGTGCTCGCCGCGCTCGGTGGGTTGGTCC
This sequence comes from Acidimicrobiia bacterium, assembly GCA_036558745.1. GTDB lineage: Bacteria > Actinomycetota > Acidimicrobiia > IMCC26256 > JAMXLJ01 > JAMXLJ01. The sequence continues at coordinate 98,200 of DATBEZ010000023.1, read as the reverse complement.
AGATCAACCCGGTGTGGCTGTACGGGCCGTTCCGGCCCGCGTCGGTGTCGGCGGCGTCGCAGCCCGACTGGTACATCGGTTGGCTGGAGGGCGCGCTGCGGCTGATGCCCCCATGGGAGGTACGCGCGTTCAACCACACGATCCCGAACCCGTTCTTCCCGGGCGTGCTCATGCCGGGCATCGTGTTCACCCTGCTCTACCTGTGGCCCTTCCTCGAGGCGCGTGTCACGAAGGACCGTGAGCCCCACAACCTGCTCGACCGTCCACGCGACCGCGCGATCCGCACCGCGATCGGCGCCGGTGGGCTGATGTTCTTCCTCGTGCTGTTCCTCGCGGGCGGCAACGACGTGCTCGCGAACACGTTCCACCTGAGCCTGTACGCGATGACGATCGTGCTGCGCATCGCGCTGGTGATCGCGCCACCGGTGGTCGCGTTCATCGCGTACCGCCTGTGTCGCGAGCTCGCGAAGGGTCCGGTGAAACCGCTCCAGGGTCCGGTCGGCTACACCGTGCGCCGCACCGAGGAGGGCGCGTACGAGACGGACGGCGACCACGAGGAGCTCGCCGGCGACGAGGCCGACGTCTCCGCGTCACCGTGAGCCGGCGCGCGCTCGCGTGCGCCGTCGCCGTGATCACGGCGTCGTCGCTGCTCGGCGCGTGCGACGGCGACGGGCGGCGGACGTCGGCGCGTCGGGACCCGGCGTCGACGTCGAGTGCACCCGCGAGCTCGTCGAGCAGCTCGACGTCGACCACCTCGACGACGCTCGCGCCGCCTCCGCCGCTCGCGTGGCATCCGTGCGGCGCCTACCAGTGCGCGACGCTCACCGTGCCGCTCGACTACGCGCACGCGGGCGGGCGGACGATCGGTGTCGCCGTCATCCGTCATCCCGCCGGCGACCCGGCGCACCGCATCGGCTCACTCGTGCTCGACCCCGGTGGACCGGGCGAGTCGGGGCTGGCCCTGATCGGCCGGGATCTCGGCCTGTTGCCGCCCCGGGTGCGGTCCCGCTTCGACGTGGTGGAGCTGGATCCGCGCGGCGTCGGCCAGAGCGGCGCGATCCGCTGCTCCGGAGGGAGTGGTGGCGACGGCGGTGGTGGCGGCGCGCCGGGCCCGGACCCGGCCCCGTCGACGCCGCCGGCGATCGAGCAGGTCGTGCGCGCGAACGCCGGGTACGCGCAGTTGTGCGCGGCGGCCGCCGGACCGTTGCTCGGCCACGTCGGCAGCGTCGACGTCGCGCGCGACCTCGACCAGCTCCGCCGGGCGCTCGGCGACGCGCAGTTGACGTATGTCGGTCTCTCCTACGGGACGCTGCTCGGTGCGACCTACGCCGACCTGTTCCCGACGCATGTGCGCGCCCTCGCGCTCGATGGCGCCATCGACCCCGCGCGATCGATGTACGACCTGCAGGTCGACGAGGCCCGGGCGTTCGAGGACGCGCTCAATGGGTTCTTCAGCGCGTGCGTGCCCGGCTGCGGGTGGCGACCGTCGGGTGATCCGACCGCGGCGTTGCTCGCATTGTTCGATCGGCTGCGCGCGCACCCGCTGCCGGCGGGCGCGGGGAAGCAGGCCGGTCCGGACGAGCTGTACCTCGCGATCGTGAGCCGCCTGTACAGCCCGTCCCGGCGGGGGAGCCTCGCGTCCGCCCTGGCCGCCGCGGAGCGCGGCGACGGCGGGCCGATCCGCTCGCTCGCCGACGCGTACGAGGGCCGTACACCGGGTGCGACGATCAACGCGGACGCGTCGAACTCGATCAACTGCCTCGACCATCCGGTGCCGCGCGACGCCGGCGCGCTGGCGGCGCAGGCCGCCGGCGCGGCGAAGGTCGCGCCGGTGTTCGGCCCGATCCTCGTGTGGGGCGGCATCGTCTGCGCGGTGTGGCCCGCGCTGCCGACCCGCGAGCCGCATCCCGTGCACGCGCCGGGCGCGCCGCCGATCGTCGTGGTCGGTACGACGCGGGATCCCGTCACGCCGTATCCGTGGGCCCAGGCCCTCGCGGGCGAGCTCGAGCACGGTGTGCTGCTCACCCGCGACGGCAGCACCCACGTCGCGCTGTTCTCGAGCGGCTGCGTGCGCGCCACGCTCGACGCCTACCTCGTCGACCTCCACCCACCCGCGCCCGGCACCGTCTGCTCGAGCTGATCCCGGGCCTCAGCTCGTGTCCCGCTTGGGACGGTTCTTCCGGTGTCTCGGGTCGTGGGGTGGGACGAACGCGCGCTTGCCGGTGCCTTCGACGAGTGACCAGCCCTCGTGATGCTTCTGGTAGTGAGTGGGTTCAGTTCGTCGAGCTTGGTGTGACGCGTCTTCGCGTACGGCTCGAAGCCGAACCGGCCGTCGACCGGCGTCGAACGAGCCGTCCTCCGCTTCGAGTGCTCGGCATCGCCGACGCGCACCTCGACGTTGCCCAAGACCTCGGCGGCGAGGTCCATTGCGGTGCGCTCGACCAACTCCGATGCGAGGTCCACGCCGACCGCGCGATCGCCCGCCCGCAGCCCGGCGATGTTCACGAGCCGTCGGGCGAACGTTTCGAAGTACGGGATGACCGTGTCGTAGGTGGCGCGAGCGAGCCGAACAACCCCGCGACGCCGGCCTTCATCTCGTCGGGGCTCGGTACACGACGGCACGCGAGCGCCGTCACTACTGTCGCCCGCGTGGACGATCGTCTTGCCGCCAACCGTGCGAACTGGGACGACCGCACGGAGATCCACCTGCGGTCGCAGTTCTACGACGTCGAGGGCTGGTTGCGCGAGGAGCGCGGACCCAGGCCGCGCGAGACGGAAGCGCTCGGCGACGTCAGCGGGCTCCGCCTCTTGCACCTGCAGTGCCATTTCGGTCTCGACACGCTCGCGTTCGCCCGCGTCGGCGCGGAGGTCACCGGTCTGGACTTCTCCGAGACTGCGATCGACGCGGCGCGCGACATCGCGCGGCGGGCCGGACTCGAGGACCGGTCAACGTTCGTGTGCGCCGACGTCCTGCACGCAGCCGATGCGCTGGCGGGGGGCACCTTCGACGTCGTGTACGTGAGCCTCGGCGCGCTCACGTGGCTGCCGAGCGTGGACGCGTGGGCCGAGCAGGTCGGTGCACTGGTCGCGCCCGGTGGACGGGTCTACGTCCACGACGGCCATCCGCTCGCGTGGGCCCTCGCCGATGATCGTCTCTGCATCGAGCACACGTACTTCGAGGAGAGCGAGCCCTTCGCCGACGAGGCCGTGACGACCTACACCGACTCCGGCCGCGCGCTCGTCAACCGCACCACGTTCGAGTGGAACCACGGCATCGGCGAGATCGTCACTGCGCTCCTTCGCCACGGGTTGCGACTCGAGTGGCTCACGGAGCACGACTGGACCGTCTGGCCCCGGTTCCCGTGGCTGGTGCAGCGCGACGACGGCGCGTGGACGGCCCCGCCCTCGATGCCGCGTCTGCCGCTCACCTTCAGCCTCCTGGCGAGCCGTCCGCGGTAAGCGCTACGCCTTGGTCTGGCTCTCGACCGCCATGCCGACGACGGAGAAGAGGAACAGCGCACCGCCGGCGACGATCAGCCACGTCCCGAACACGAGGCCGTTGAACGCGACGACCGCTCCGACGCCCATGCCGAACGGCCACGCGCTCGAGCTCGGGAAGTAGCCGACGTCCGACGGTGCGGGCGGGGTGACGACCTCGGGAACGTCTTCGGGTCGCAGGCCGAAGTGGCGACGTTGCTGCACGAGGTACGCCCAGACGAGCGCCCACGCGAACACCGCGAACGCGAGCATGACGGTGCCCGCGGGCTCGTAGCTCGTGAACCAGTACAGCGTCCCGATGACGATGTAGAAGATCGCGCTCGACAGGAACAGGCGCGGCTCTATGCGCATGGCTCCCTCCGCTCCCGCTCCAGAGGGCCGCGCCCGGCGGAGCTCCGCTCCGTCCGCACGGGCTTCACGACCCACCCTCCTCCACGTGTGCCTCCGTGTGTGCGAGTTCGCGGTGGCGCAGGTCGAACAGCGGACGGTCGGAGCGGATCGGCGGCAGCGAGGTGAAGTTGTGCTCGGGCGGAGGCGACGTCGTGTACCACTCGAGCGTGTTCGCCTGCCACGGGTCGTCGCCCGCCGGCGCCCCGCGCCGCAACGAGACGAACACGTTCCAGAGGAAGATCAAGATGGCGATGCCCATGATCCACGCGCCGATGCTCGACATCAGGTTGAGGAAGCTCCAGTGCGCGTCCTTCGGGTACGTCACGATGCGCCGCTGCATGCCGCGCAACCCGAGGATGTGCTGCGGGAAGAACGTCAGGTTGAACCCGATCAGCAACGTCCAGAAGTGCAGCTTGCCGAGCGGCTCGCTCAGCTTCCGGCCGAACATCTTCGGGAACCAGTAGTAGATCCCGGCGAACATCGCGAACGTCGAGCCGCCGAACATGACGTAGTGCATGTGGGCGACGACGAAGTACGTGTCGGTGACGTGGAAGTCGATCGGCGGCGACGCGAGCATCACGCCGGTCACGCCGCCCATGACGAACATGAGCAGGAAGCCGATGCAGAAGAGCATCGGTGTCTCGAACGTGATGCGGCCGCCCCACATCGTGCCGATCCAGTTCACGAACTTCACGCCCGTCGGCACCGCGATGAGGAACGACAGGCCGGAGAAGAAGGGGAGCAGCACGTCGCCGGTGGCGAACATGTGGTGCGCCCACACGCCGGTCGACAGGCCGGCGATCGCGAACGTCGCGAGGAGCATCCCGATGTAGCCGAAGATCGGCTTGCGGGAGAACACCGCGATCACGTCGGTCACGATCCCGAAGTACGGGAGGACGATGATGTACACCTCCGGGTGGCCGAAGAACCAGAAGAGGTGCTGCCACAGGATCGGCTCGCCGCCCTTGGTCGCGTCGAAGAAGTGCGCGCCGAAGTTGCGGTCCGCGAACAGCAACGACACCGCGCCGGCCACGACAGGGAACGTCAGCACGACGAGGAAGCTCGTCACGAGCATGTCCCAGCAGAAGAATGGCATGCGCAGCATCGTCATGCCGGGCGTGCGCAACGTCAGGATCGTCGTGATGAGGTTGACGCCGAACAGCGTGCCGGCGACACCGGTCAGCGCGACGCCGACGATCCAGAGGTCCGCGCCCGCGCCCGGGGTGTGGATCTGGTTCGACAGGGGCGCATAGGCGAACCACCCGAAGTTCGCGGCGCCGCGGTCGGTGAGGAACCCCGAGACCATGGTGAGGCCGCCGCCGAGATAGAGCCAGTACGCGAGCGCGTTGAGGCGGGGGAACGAGAGGTCGGGCGCGCCGATCTGCAACGGGACGAAGTAGTTGGCGAAGCCGAACGCCATCGGCCCGATGAAGAGGAACATCATGATGCTGCCGTGCATCGTGAACAGCTGGTTGTAGGTGTCGGCCGAGATCAGGTGCTGCTCGGGCCGGGCCAGCTGGGTTCGCATCGCCTCCGCGAGGCCGCCGCCGACGAGGAAGAAGCCGAAGGCGGTGAAGATGTAGAGGAGCCCGATCTTCTTGTGGTCGGTGGTGGTGATCCAGTCGAGGAGTCCGCTCGCAGGACGGCGCGGCGGTGCGGTGACGACGGGCGGACGCTCGGCGGGACGGTCGGCGAGGGTGGTCACGTGTTGCCTCCCGACCGGTGCTCGCGCAGCCAGCGGTCGTACGAGACGCGGTCCACGACCCGTACCCAGAAGCCCATGCGCGCGTGGTCGAGACCGCAGTACTCCGCGCACAGACCGCGGAACCGGCCCTGCTTCGTCGTGTCGATCTGCACCGAGTTGTTCACGCGCGGGATCACGTCGCGCTTGAAGAGGAAGTCGGGCACGAAGAACGAGTGGATGACGTCGACGGTGCGAAGGTCGAACCGGATTCGCGCGTCGACGGGCAGCACCATCTCCGGCTCCCGGTTCGCGTCACCCGTGACCGTCACGCGCTCACCGTCGTAGCGGAACCGCCAGCCCCACTGGAACGCGGTGACCAGGATGCGGACGTCGGGATGCGCGCTCACGCGGTCCTCGCGCGTCTGGACGTGGATCGTGACCGCGAACAGCACCGCGACGATGATCAGCGGGATCACGGTGAGCGCGACCTCGAGTGGGACGTTGCCGTGGAACTGCTCGGGAGCCTCGGCGCGACCGCGTCGCCGGTAGCGGATGATCGACCAGAAGATGAGGACCCACACGATCCCGAAGACCACGAGCGCGGCGCTGACGAAGCCGGTGAACAGGTGGTTGACCGACTGACCCTGCTTCGTCGCAGCGGAGGGTGCGCCGAAGCGGGGACCGCTGCTGCAGCCCGCCAGTGTCGCCGACAGCGCGATCGCGGCGGCGGTCAGACGCCGCACGTGCCGACCCGGTCGCACCACGGCGGGGAGTCTCGCGCGAGCGACGCGGCCGTGGCGGTCTCCACCCCCTGACCCCGTGCTTCGGGCGACCACGCGGGGCGGGGGTAGCATCCGCGGGTCGCCCAGTCGGAGAGGACAGCAGTCGTATGGACGTCAGCATCGGGGTCGTGCACACGCCCAAGGAGCTCTCGCTCGAGATGGACGGCAGTCCCGATGACGTGGTCAAGCAGGTCGACGCGGCGCTCGGTGGTGGCGCGTCGGTGCTGTGGCTCACCGACAACAAGGGGCGGCGGGTCGGTATCGCGGTCGAGAAGATCGCGTACGTGGAGATCGCTGCCGACGACGGGCACAAGCGGGTCGGGTTCGGCCGGGGGTAGGGGTTGCCTCCCGCCGCGGCGCCCCGCCTGCTCGAGCGGCGGCTGCTGTTCTTCTCGGGCAAGGGCGGGGTCGGCAAGAGCACGGTCACCGCGGCGATGGCGCTGCTCGCGGCGCAGCAGGGCAAGCGCGTCCTCGTCGTCGAGGTCGACGCGAAGGGCAATCTGACCGACCTGTTCGAGCATCAGCCGGTCGGGTTCAAGCCGGTCGAGGTGCAACCCGGTGTCTTCGTCATGACGATGCACACCGAGGAATCGTTGCAGGAGTACCTCCGGCTCAACCTGAAGGTGCCGGTGCTCGGGCGCATCGGTCCACTGGCGCGCGCCCTCGACTTCGTCGCGACGGCTGCCCCGGGCGTGAAGGAGATCCTGACCGTCGGGAAGGCGTGCTGGGAGGTGCGCGAGTCGATCGAGGGTCGTGCCGACTGGGACATCGTCCTCGTCGACGCGGCCGCGACGGGTCACATCGTCGCCCAGCTCGGTGCACCCGAGGCGATCCGTGAGCTGGTGTCGGTCGGCCCGGTCCGGTCACAGACCCAGTGGATGAGCGACATGCTCTCCGACCCTGCGCTCACCGCGCTCAACGTGGTCACCACACCCGAGGAGATGCCGGTCAACGAGACGATCGAGCTCGTCGGCCGCGTGCGCCGTGAGCTCTCGGTGCCGCTCGGCACGGTCATCGTCAACCGCGTGCTGCCCGAGCTCTTCACCCACACGGACGAGGACGTGTTCGACGCGATGCGCGAGCCGGCCGCGACCGCGCGCCTCGTGAGCGCGTTGGGCGACGGCCCGGAGGTCGGGCGCGGGACGACCGCGGTGCTGGACGCCGCGCGCATGGCGGTGTCGTTGCGGCGCACACGCGCCGCGCACCTCGCCGAGCTGCGACGCGCGGTCGACCTCCCGACACTGTTCCTGCCGTACCTGTTCGTGCGCGCGCACGGGCTGCGCGTGACGCGCATGGTCGCGGAGGGTTTGGGGCAGGAGCTGGGACTGTGAACCCGCGGCCGGATACGGGGCGCCGGGCCGACGGGCTCGAGGCGCTGCTCGCGACGAAGGAGATCGTCGTGTTCTGCGGCTCGGGCGGCGTGGGGAAGACGTCGATGGCCGCGGCCGCGGCGCTGCAATCCGCGTGCCGCCTCGGTGGCAGCGTCCTCGTGCTCACGATCGACCCGGCCAAGCGTCTCGCCTCGGCGCTCGGGCTCGAAGGCGGCCTCGGCAACGTCGAACGCCGAGTCCCCGACGACGCGCTGAAGCGCGCCGGGATCGAGCCGCGGGGCGAGCTGTGGGCCGCGATGCTCGACACCAAGCAGGGCTGGGACGAGCTCGTCCTGCGCCACGCACCCGACGAGGAGACCGCGATGCGGATCCTCGAGAACCGGCTGTACCACAACATCACCGCGCGCTTCGTGCAGAGCCACGACTACATCGCGATGGAACGACTGTACGAGGTGCACGGCACCGGCAAGTACGACCTGATCGTCATCGACACGCCGCCCACGCGCAACGCGCTCGACTTCCTCGAAGCACCGCAGCGCATGGCCGAGTTCTTCGGCGGCCGCCTGCTGCGCTGGCTCACCATGCCGTACCGCATGGGCGGCCGGCGCGGCGCCCGCATGATCAACGTGGCCAGCAAGCCCTTCTACCAGATGGCCGACCGCATCCTCGGGAGCCAGTTCCTCCAGGACATCGCGGAGTTCTTCCTCAACTTCCAGTCCATGTACGACGGCTTCGTCGAGCGGGCGCGCGCCGTCGAGCGTCTCCTGCGCGAGCGGCGCACGACGTTCGCGGTCGTCACGACGCTCGAGGCGGCACCTCTGCGCGAGGCCGAGTTCTTCATGGAGCAGCTCCTCGCCCGCAAGTACCACCTCGGCGCGCTGATCCTGAACCAGACGCTGCCCGCGTACCTGCGCTCGCCCGAGGGGGCACGCGTCGCCGACCTGCTCGTCACCGACCCCGACCCGGCCGCGCGCGCGTTGGTCGACCTCGGTGTGCCCGCGCTCGAAGCACCGGATCGAACCGCGCGCGTGCTCCACACGGTCGGCGAGTCGTTCCGCAACTTCTCGGTCGTCGCGAAGCGCGAGGCCGAGCTGCGCGGCGAGCTCGCGGAGGCACCTGACGTCGTCGTCGACGTGCCGCGTTTCGAGGGTGACATCCACGACCTCACCGGTCTGGTCGAAGTCGGGAGAACACTGTTCGAGAGTGATGGCTCGCGTCGCGGTTGACGCGAGACGTCTCGTCACGAAGACTCCGTCCGTGGGAAGGATGCGAATCGTTCTCGTCGCGCTCGTCGCGGTGGTCGCGCTCGCCGGTTGCGATTGGGCCCAGCTCGGCTTCGGTCCCGACGAGACGAACGACAACCCCTCCGAGCCGGCGATCACGCCGACCTCGGTCAGGCAGCTGAACACGGCGTGGTCGACGCTGATCAACGTCACCACGCCGCCACTCGTTGCCAACGGCCTCGTCTACACGGAGGACACCAACAACGACATCCCGCCCCGCGACTTCACGATCGCGGCCCGCGACGAGGCGACGGGGGCGGTCCGCTGGTCGCTCGCGATCCGGCAGGTCACCGACGCGCGCTTCATGGGGATCGGGAACGGGCTCGCGTACGTCCGGGTCGGTTCGCTGACGGGCGACGGCGCGTTGGACACCTCCGACGTCGTGCTCGCCCTCGACGCGATGACGGGGCAGCTGCGGTGGTTCCTCCAGGCGCCGGACCCGTCCAACTTCCAGGACAAGCTGGTGACCATCCGCGCGTTCCTGCTCGACGGCTCGCGCCTGTTCCTCGTCACCTCGGCCCCGGGCAGCGGCTACTTCGTGTCGGCGTACGACACCGGGGGGCATTCGATCTGGAGCGCGAGCGTGCTCGGAACGCTCGATTCGATCGTCGCCGACCCCGGCCGCACGCTCCACGCCGTCTCGTTCGTGCAGCTGAACCCCGACGGCACCGGCATCGACGTGCTGACGAGCTACAGCGAGTCGTCGGGGGCCGTCACCGCGCAGCGTTTCGCGGACTTCGCGCCACGCGGCGCCGTGATCTCGCCGCCGATGTCGTTCGCCAATGGCGTCATCTACGCCGACACGGTCAGCGGCAACCACAACGAAGTGGTCGCGGTGCGGGTCAGCGACGGCGTCCAGCTCTGGAACGCGCTCGACGAGTCGGTCGGGGCTGTCGCGCCCGGCGCAGTGATCACGCTCGACCGCGCGGTCACGGCCCGTAATCCGCTGACCGGGGCGGTCCTCTGGAGCCGTCCCGGGGCCACGTTCGCAGACCCGCAGAGCGCGGTGGTGGCGGGCGGCGTGGTCTTCGCGCGCCAGAGCGGTGGCGCATTCGCGTTCCGGCTCTCGGACGGGACGGTGCTCAACAGCACGCCCGCCGGTTCGCTCATCACCGTCGCGGACGGCCGTGTGGTCGTCGCCAACGGCGCCGCGGGCCTGGAGGTGCTGACGCCCGCCGGCTGATTCCCGGTCGCGGGCACGTCGAGCTCGGTAGGACACTGTTCGAGAGTGACGGCTCGCGTCGCGGTTGACGCGTCATGTTGCGCCGCCAAGATTCCGACATGGCCAGGATGCGAATCGTTCTCGTCGTGATCGCGGCCGTGGTTGCGCTCGCGGGGTGGGTTCGGGTGGCGTGGTCGCCCGGAGCACGACCACCGGCGCACCGCTCGGGACCGCCCCCGGCACGGCGGGCGGCGGCCTCGAGCCCGCGGCGGTGACCGATGGCATCGTGTTCGCGGACCAGGGCGGCGTGCGCGCGTTTCCGGCTTTCCGACGGCACCGTGCTCGGCACGGCTCTCACCGGTGGCATGATCACCGTCGCCCGGGGTCACGTCGTCGGGACGCCCGTTCTCCGGTGAACTGCGGGTCCTGACGCCCACCGGCTGAGCGAGCGGCACGTCGCGGCGCAGCGGTCGGTCGAACACGGTCCGAGAACGAGCACGGGTCGCCGTTGACCGCGGCGGGCGCAGGCGTGACACTGAGGTCGTGGGCAGGGTCAAGATGGTGGTCGTCGCGGTCGCGGCGGTGGTCGCGCTCGCCGGTTGCGATTGGGCGCAGTTCGGCTTCGGTCCCGACCAGACGAGTTACAACCCGTCAGAACCCGCCCTCACGACGACGTCCGTGGCGCACCTGGCCACGTCGTGGACGGCGCCGTGCGTCTGCCGCACACCTGCGCTCGTCGCGGGCGGGCTGGTGTACTTCTCCGGTCAGAGCCCAACAGCGTCGCTGACGTTCACGATCGAGGCGCGCGACGAGCTCACCGGGGAGCAGCGGTGGGCGACCACGTTCCAGAACGTGCACGACGTGCGCTTCATCGGTGTCGGGAACGGCCTCGCCTACGTGCGGATCGGGTCGCTCCCGCTCGACGGCGCGATCAACACGTCGGAGGTCGTCCTCGCGCTCGACGCCACGACGGGCAAGGCGCGGTGGTTCATGGTCCCGCCGGCGCCCGTCGATGGGCTCGTGTCGCTGCCTGCCTGGGTGCTCGACGGCCCGCGCCTCTTCGCGGTGACGACCGTGCCGGGCGCGGGCTACATGGTCTCCGCCATCGACACCGCGGGACGCGTGATCTGGGCCAAGAGCGCGACCGGCACGGTCGAGGGCATCGTCGCCGACCCGGGCCGCGACGTCCACGTCGTGTCGTTCGTGAAGACGAACCCGAACGGCAGCGGCGTCGACGTCCTCACGACCTACAACGAGGCCACCGGCAACGTGGACGCCGCGCGCTTCGCCGACTTCGGTCCGCTGGGCCTCGAGTTCCCGCAGCCGCTGTCGTTCGCGAACGGCCTCGTCTACGCGGCGTCGAACGGGAACACGCTGCAGGGCAACCACGTGAAGGCCGTCGCGGTCGCGGTCGCGAGCGGAGTGCAGGCGTGGAGCGCGCTCGACGAGATCGTCTCCGTCGTCACGCCGAACGCTGCCGTGACCCTCGGCAACGGCGTGGTCGCGCGCAACCCGACCACCGGTACGGTGCTGTGGAGCAACCCGTCGTCCGTGCTCGTCGGTGACGGGCAGTACGGGGCGGCGACCGGGGGGATCGTGTTCGCGAACCAGGGCGGGCTGCGCGCGTTCCGCCTCTCGGACGGCGCGGTCCTGAGCACGACGCCCGGTGGCGGGCAGATCACGCTCGCCGATGGTCGGGTGGTGGTCGCGGGCGCGACCACGCTGCAGGTGCTCACACCCACGGGTTGATCGCGAGCGGCGTGGCCGCACGACGGGCAACACGGCGCGGCGCCGCACGCCACCTACCATCGTGGTGTGGCAGTGCTCGACGAGCTGGCGGTCGGCAACACCGAGCTGGACGGTGAGGCACTCGTCCACGCCCGGCGCCTCGTCATGTCGTGGCGGCTGCTCGCCGACCTGTGCTTCGCCGACCTCTTGATGCTGGCCCCGGTCGCCGGGGAGGATGCGCACCGCTTCGTCGTCGTCGGGCAGGTGCGCCCCACGACCGGCCAGACCCTGTACCCGATCGACATGATCGGCACCGTCGTCGACGAGGTCGAGCGCCCGCGCCTCAGCCGGGTGTGGCGCAGCGGCGAGATCGTCGAGGCCGACGGCACCGCGCTCGGCTCCGACGAGCGGATCCGGGTGCAGTACATCCCGATGCGCTTTCGGGGCGAGCTGATCGCGTTGATGACCCGCGAGACCTCGACGACGCTCGGTCGGCGCCTGGGTGATCTCGAGCGCGTCTACCTCGACGTGTTCGACCGCCTGTCGTTGATGGTCGCCGACGGGACGTTCCCGTTCGGCCACGACGAGCTCGCACCGGCCGAGGGTCCGACGGTCGGTGACGGCGCGATCATCCTCGACGCCGACCTCAACATCGTGTTCGCGAGCCCGAACGCGGTGAGCTCGTTGCACCGGATCGGGATCCACGCGTACACGACCGGCCTGCACCTCGGAGAGCTCGGCTTCGAGGACGCAGCGGTGCTGACCGCGATGCGGATCCGCGCGCCCGTCACCGAGGAGATGGAACGCGGCGACGTGTCGCTGCTGATGCGCGTCATACCGGTGCTCGACGGCGGCGACCCGGCCGGCGCGGTGCTCCTCATGCGCGACGTGACCGAACTGCGGCGTCGTGACCGGATGCTCATCTCGAAGGACGCCACGATCCGCGAGATCCACCACCGGGTGAAGAACAACCTCCAGACGATCGCCGCGTTGCTGCGGTTGCAGGGCCGCCGGCTGGAGTCGCCGGAGGGCCGTTCGGCGCTCCAGGAGTCGGAGCGGCGCATCCGGTCGATCGCGATCGTGCACGACACGTTGTCACGCGACGCGAGCGATGTGGTGCCCTTCGACGAGATCATCCGGCCGCTCGTGCGGGTGGTGGAAGAGTCGGTCTCGACGCCCGAGCGCGGGCTGCGCTTCGAGGTGGACGGCGACGCCGGGGATCTTCCCGGCGAGGTGGCGACGCCGATCGCGGTGGTCCTCAACGAGCTGATGCAGAACGCGGTCGACCACGCGTTCCCGTCCGACGGCCAGGGTCCCGAGGGGCGGGTGGTCGTGCGCCTGGACCGTTCGGCCGACGAGCTCGCGGTGGACGTGATCGACGACGGCGTGGGCCTGCCGACCGGCTTCTCGCTCGAGCGCTCGAAGGGGCTCGGGCTCTCGATCGTGCAGGCGCTCGTGACCGGTGAGCTGGCCGGCACCATGGAGATGCGCCGGGGCGAGCACGGCACCGCGGTGCACGTGCGCGTCCCGATCGCGGCGCCCCGGGTGGGGCTCTGACGCCGCGGCGCGAGGGGCTCAGCCCGCGGCGGCCTGCTCGTCGGCGAGCCAGCCCTTGCGGAGCTTGCGGCGCTCCTCCTCGGTGGTGTTGCCCCAGACGCCGGCTTCCTGGTTGGTGGCCAGGGCGAACTCGAGGCATTCGTCCGTGACCGTGCACTGCGCGCAGATCGACTTCGCCGCCGCGATCTGGTCGAGCGCGTTGCCGGTCGCCCCGATCGGGAAGAACAGCTCCGGGTCGGTGTCACGACACGCGGAACGGTTGCGCCACAGGTCCACGTCCCAGTCGTGCGTGCGGATCCAGGTCAGAGCCACGAAGCGTCCGCTCCTTCTTCTCGCCGGCGCCGCCCCCCGCCGGCACGGCCCGAGCTTCGACTGTTGGGTTCCTCGTCGCGCGCGCGTCATCACGGGGATGTGCGCTGCTTCACAAGGGCCGACCCGCTCCCCCCGGAGTCGCGTGGCAGCAGCAGGGTATCGACGCGCCGAGCAGTGTGCAAGACCATCTGACCAGGACTTTTCCCGTGGCTGAAGGTGCAGATGTGGAACAGGTTCCTGTTGTGCTCGGCCACCGGGGGGCGCCTCGGGCCGCTCGCGAGAACACGCTCGAGGCGTTCCGGCTCGCGACCGCGCTCGGAGCCGACGGCGTGGAGCTCGATGCTCGCCGCAGCGCGGACGGCGTGGTCGTCGTGCACCACGACGCGGTCGCGGAGGGCGTCGGCGTGCTGGTCGAGCACGCCGCGGCCGAGATCCAGGCACGGCGTCCCGACATCCCGACCCTCGACGAGGCGCTCGACGCGTGCGAGGGCATCGTCAACGTCGAGGTGAAGAACTTCCCGACCGAACCCGACTACGACCCCGACGAGCGCGTTGCGGCCGACGTCGTCGAGCTCGTCGGGCGGCGGGCGATGCGGGACCGCGTCATCGTGTCGTCGTTCACGACCGGCCCGCTCGACCGCGTGCACGCGATCGACCCGTCGATCGCGACCGGATGGCTGACGCTGCCGAGCTTCGCGGTCGCGGACGCGGTCCCGCTCGCGGCGTCACGCGGCTACGTCGCGGTGCACGCGGAGCGGCGCGCGGTCGTCGTCGACCCGGTGGGCGTGGTCGCGGTCGCGCACGACGCCGGCCTGCGGGTGCACGTCTGGACCGTGGACGATCCCGACGAGCTGCGCGTACTCGCCGCGGCGGGCGTCGACGCGGTCATCACGAACGTGCCGGACGTGGCGCGCCGTGCGCTCCGCCCACCGGCACCACGATCGTGAGCGCGTCGGGCTCGAACGCGATCTCGAGGTCGTCGACCTCGCCGAGGTACTCGCCGTCGACCTGGTAGGGAAAGGGCCCGTGCCCGCGCACGTGGAGCTCGCGGACGTCGTGGCGGTGCGCGACGCCGCGGTGGCGGCGAAGCAGGAATCCCGAACCGACCGCGGACAGACCCAGGCGCACGATCGCCTGCATCTCCCGCGTGCAGAACGCCGTGACGCCCAACGCGGTGTCGAGCCCGGTGCCGGGCTCGACGATCACCGGCCGTGAGCCGAAGAACGTGTACGGGCTGATGTTCGACACGATCGTGAAGATCGAATCGTCGATCACGTCACCGCCGCCGAGATCCAGGTCGAACCGGCCGCGCGAGTGGTCGAACCCGCGCAGCCACGTGTCGAACGCGGCCACCACGAAGAGCACCGGCGCCGCGTAGCGCTTGAGCATCGAGCGCCGTTCCGCCTGCTCGATCACCGCCGCGTCGAAGCCGATGCCGCAGTGGAAGAGGAAGTGGCGGCCTCCGGCCATGCCCAGACCGATGCGGCGGAACGCGCCCGCGTCGAGCGACGTGAGCAGCTCGGCCGTCGCCTCGACCGGGTCGCGCGACACGCCGATGGTGCGCGCGAACACGTTGGTCGAGCCGCCCGGCAGCGGTGCGAGCGCAGTGTCGGTGCCGGCGAGCCCGTCGGCGGCCTCGTTGAGGGTGCCGTCGCCCGCGAGCACGACCACGACGTCGACGCCCTCCAACGCGGCGGCGCGAGCGAGACGTGCTGCGTGGCCCCGGCGGGTCGTCTCCGCGACCTCGAGCTCGTGATCCGCGCCGAGCGCCTTCTGGATCACCACGCGACGCCGCGCCGTCACCGACGACGCGACCGCGTTCACGATCAGGAGCACCCGCACCGGACGAACATACTGTGTGCGGCCGTGGACTCCGGGCGGGCAGATTCGTTGCGCGCGCTCACCGACGAGGTCGTGCGGTGCCGCGCGTGCCCGCGGCTGGTGGCGTGGCGCGAGGAGGTCGCCGCGAGCCCGCGGGCGTCGTTCCGGGGCGAGACCTACTGGGGGAGGCCGGTGCCCGGCTTCGGCGACCCCGACGCCCGCCTGCTCGTCGTCGGGCTCGCACCCGCGGCGCACGGCGGGAACCGGACCGGCCGCATCTTCACGGGAGACCGGTCCGGCGACTGGCTGTTCGGCGCACTGCACCGGGCCGGGTACGCGAACCAGGCCACGTCGGTGTCGGCCGACGACGGGCTCGAGCTCCACGACGCGTACATCGCGGCCGCGGTGCGGTGCGCGCCGCCCGCGAACCGCCCGACGCCCGAGGAGCGCGACCGGTGCCTGCCGTACCTCGCACGCGAGATGCGCCTGCTCCTGCGTGTCCGCGTGGTCGTGGTGCTCGGCGGCTTCGCGTACGACGCGCTCGCGAAGGTGGTCGCACTGCCGCGTCCACGCCCGAAGTTCGGCCACGGCGTCGAGGTGCCGGCCGGCGATCTCACGGTGCTGTGCTGCTACCACCCGAGCCAGCAGAACACCTTCACCGGCAAGCTCACCGAGCCCATGCTCGACGCGATCTTCACCAGAGCGCGCCAGCTGAGCGTGCCGTAGCGCTCAGTTGGGACACGATCCGCCGCTCTGGGCGCGGAACGTGTCCCCAACTGGCGGAGGGCTGGGTCAGAGGGCGGCGAGCTCGCCGGCGGCGTAGACGATGGCGAGGGCCCCGAGCAGGACCGCGACCGAGAGGCGCAGGTTCCGGTCGGACGAGCGGATGGCGAGCGACGCGCCGATGCGCGCGCCGGGGATCACGCCGATCGAGAGCGGGATCGCGTACGACCAGTCGATGTCGTGGAGGAACGCGTGCGTGATCGTGCTCGGCACCGCGAGGATGCCGACACACGCGAGTGACGTCGCGACCGCCTCCTTGATCGGCAGGCCGATCCACTCCGCGAACGCGGGGACCATGATCACGCCGCCGCCCACGCCGAGCAGGCCGCTCAGCGCGCCCGCGGCGACACCGGTGATCGCGAACTGCCACCACGTGCCGTCGGGCGCAATTCGTCGAGCGACCGCGGCGGGTGCACCGGGCGCGCCGTCGCCGTGCGCGCCTGCGTCCAGCTCTCCCATCGCCTCGAGCGCTTCCGGCTCGGCCTCGTCGTCGGGCGGCGACGCGGTGCGGACCATCCGCCACGCGGTGAACCCGACCAGGCCCGCGGTCGCGACCATGAGCAGATGCCCGTGACCGGGGACATGGTGCGAGGCGATCGAGCCGAGCACCGCGCTCGCGATCCCGGCCGACGACGTGAGCAGCACCGCTCGCACCCGGATGAGGCCGCTGCGCGCGTAGCGCACGGTGCCGCTGATCGCGGACGGCAGGATCGAGGGCAGCGTGGTGCCCACCGCGTCGATGGCGTTGACCCCGAGCACCCGGATCGCCGGCGTCGACACGACCGCGCCGCCCACGCCGAACATGCCCGACAGGATCCCGGTGACGACGCCAACCGCCAGGGTCAGGAGCGTCCGCCACGGTTCGGCCATCGCAATGGGAAGCTAGCCGCGAGGGCCCGGCAGGTAGCCTTCGGGGAATCAAGGTCCTGCGCCGCGACCACGAGTGAGGGTCCATGGGTGAGCGCCTGCTGCAGGGGATCTACGTCCCGCTGATCACGCCCTTCGCCGCGTCCGGGGAGGTCGCGCTCGACGCGGTCGAGCGCCTCGTGCGCGAGTACGTGGCCGCCGGCGTCGCGGGAATCGTCGCGCTCGGCACGACGGGGGAGGCGAGCGCGCTCGACGGGTCGGAGAAGCAGGCCGTCATCGACACGTGCGCGCGGGTCTGCGCGGAGACGGGTGTGCACCTCATCGTCGGTGCGGGCACCAACAACACCACGGCGACGATCGCCGCGGTCGAGGCCCTGAAGGGCACACCCGCGCTCGTCGCCGCGCTGGTGGTCGTGCCGTACTACGTGCGTCCGTCGGAGGAGGGCATCGTCGCCCACCTCGAGGCCGTGGCACAGCGCAGCCCGGTCCCGCTCGTCGTCTACAACATCCCGATCCGCACCGGTCGCGGTCTCGGCGCGGCCTCGCTGTTGCGCCTCGCCGCGCACCCGAACATCACGGGGATGAAGCAGGCGGTGGCCGCGATCGACACCGACACGCTCGCGGTGCTCGCCGGCGCGCCGCACGACTTCTCGGTGCTCATGGGTGACGACAACATCATCTACCCGGGCGTGCTGATGGGTGCGGCCGGCGCGATCGCGGCGTCGGCGCACGTGTGCACGGAGCGGTTCGTCGCCATGACCGACTGCGGTCTCGCCGGCAAGCTGGACGACGGGCGGGCCCACGCCGAGGCACTGCTGCCCGTCGTGCAGTCGTTGTTCGCGGAGCCCAACCCCGCGGTGTTCAAGGCGGTGCTGCACGCGCAGGGGCGCATCCCCACGCCGGACGTGCGCCTGCCGCTGCTCAACGCGTCGACGGCAGCCCGCGAACGGGCGGTCGCCGCGGTCGAGGCCGGGGGCGCGCACTGATGACGACGAAGGTCGAGAGCGGTCCCGACACCGCGCCGGTCGAGGCGTACGTCGCCGCGGTGGTGGCCCAGGACCGCGATGCGGTCGCCGCGGTCTTCAGTGATGCGGTGGAGATGCGGGCGGTGGTGCCGCGAGGGTTCCGCGAGGCCGACGGCCCGGACGCGGCCGCGGAGCTGATCTGTGGCTGGTTCGCGGACGCGGAGCTCACGGTGTTGATCCGCGAGGTCGAGCCGATCGCCGACCGCGTCCGCCTGCGCTACCGGTTCCGCGCCCTCGAGGACGGCCGGACGTCGGTCGTCGAGCAGCACGGCTTCGCCGACGTGGCCGACGGCCGCATCGTGAAGCTCCAGCTCATGTGCTCGGGCTTCCGGCCGCTCGACGCGTCGCCCGTCTGACGCGCTACAGCGGGAGTCCGAGGGCGCGGCTGATGACGAGCCGCTGCACCTCGCTCGTGCCCTCGCCGATCTCGAGGATCTTCGCGTCACGGTAGAAGCGGCTCACGGGCGTCTCGTCGACGAAGCCGGCGCCGCCGAAGATCTGCGTCGCCTCACGCGTCGCGAGGACGGCCGCCTCGGTCGCGTACAGCTTCGCCTTCGCGGCCTCGGTCTTGTACGGACGACCGGTGTCGCGCAGCCATGCGGCGCGGTACGTCAGCAGGCGCGCGCTGTCGCACATCACCGCGAGGTCTGCACACTTGAACGCGATCGCCTGGTTCGAGCCGATCGGGCGGCCGAAGGTGTGCCGCTCGTTCGCGTACGCCAGCGCGTGGTCCAGGCACGCCTGGATCGCGCCGACCGCGAGCGCGGCGATCGCGATCCGCCCCTCGTCGAGGATCGCGAGGAACTGGCGGAACCCCGCGCCGCGCTCGCCGAGCTGATGATCGTCGGGCACGCGGCAGCCCGCGAAGACGAGACCGTGCGTATCCGATGCGTGCCAGCCCATCTTGCGGTACGGCGGGAGCACCTCGAAGCCCGGCGTACCGGCCGGAACGACGAACGCGGTGATCTCGCCCGGTCCGGTGCGCGCGGTGATGGTGACGAGCGACGTGATCTCGGTCCCCGAGTTGGTGATGAACGCCTTCTCCCCGTCGATGACCCAGTGACCGCCCTCCTCGACGGCCTTCGTACGCGTCCCGCCCGCGTCGCTCCCGGCTTCCGGCTCGGTCAGGCCGAAGGCACCGAGCGCGCGTCCCGCGACGAGGTCCGGGAGCCACCGCTGTCGTTGGTCCTCGGTGCCGAAGCGGTAGATGGGGTTCGCGCCGAGGCCGACCCCGGCCTCGAGCGTGATGCCGAGGCTCTGGTCGACCCGTCCGATCTCCTCGATGGCGATGCACAACGTCGTGAGGTCGGCGCCTCCGCCGCCGTACTCCTCGGGGAACACCAGCCCGAACAGGCCGAGCTCGCCCATCGCCCGCACGACGTCGACGGGGAACGTGTGGTCACGGTCCCAGTCGGTTGCGTGCGGCGCGATCTCGGCCTCGGCGAACTCGCGCACGACGGTACGGAACGCCTCCTGCTCCTCGGAGAGCTCGAAGTGCATTCGCAGATCGTACGGCCGCTAGCCTCCCGCGGCCGCAGGAGCGAGGAACGAGCGCATGCGCTCGCCAGCGAACGAACGATGCGGTCGCCCACGGTGAGGCCGGAGCCGTGCAGCGAGGGAGTGAGCGAGAAGGAGCAGGCATGCAACTGGACGGCATCGCGGCGCTGGTGACGGGTGGGGCATCGGGGCTGGGTGAGGCGACCGCGCGCACCCTGGCCCGCGCCGGTGCCCGGGTCACGATCGTCGACCTCGATCAGTCCCGGGGCGACGCGGTGGCGGGCGAGCTCGGCGGGGGCGCACAGTTCGTCCGCACCGACGTGACCGACGCGGACCAAGCCGGCGCGGCGGTCGACGCGGCCGCGGGCACCGGTACACCCCTGCGGCTCACCGTCAACTGCGCCGGCATCGCGATCGCCACGCGCACGCTCGCGCGCGACGGCACCCCCCACGATCTCGCCGCGTTCGAGCGCGTCGTGCGCATCAACCTGATCGGCACCTTCAACGTGCTGCGCCTCGCCGCGGCCGCGATGGCGAAGACGGATCCGCTGGAGGACGGCGAGCGCGGTCTCGTCGTCAACACCGCGTCGGTCGCGGCGTTCGAGGGCCAGATCGGTCAGGTCGCGTACGCGGCGTCGAAGGGAGGCGTCGTCGGGATGATGCTCCCCGCCGCGCGCGACCTCGCCGCGGTCGGCGTACGCGTGTGCACGATCGCGCCGGGCACGTTCGAGACGCCGATGATGGGCATCCTCCCGCCCGAGGCCCGCGACGCGCTCGCCGCCAACATCCCCTTCCCGCACCGCCTCGGCCGGCCCGAGGAGTACGCCGCGCTCGTGCGTCACCTGGCGGAGAACCCGATGATCAACGGCGAGGTCATCCGCCTCGACGGCGCCCTCCGCATGCCCCCCAAGTGAACATGGCACTGATGCCCGCGTACGCGGGTATCAGTGCCGCATCGTGTGGGGTTCAGAGCTCGGCGAACGCGGCGTCGAGGAGCTCGTCCTGCTCGCGGTCATGGACGGTCTGGCTGCCCGACGCCGGGCTCGCGCTGGCCTCACGCGCGACGTGGCGCAGATCGCGGTCGCGCAGCGTGCGGTGCAACTTGCCGTGCACGAAGTTCCACGGACCCATGTTGTCCGGCTCCTCCTGCACCCACCAGACCTGCGACGCGTTCGGGTAGCGGGTGAGGACCTCGGCGATCTCGTCGGCCGGGAACGGGTACAGCTGCTCGACCCGCACGACCGCCGCGGGAACCCCGAGCTTGTCGCGCCGGTCCATGAGCTCGTGTCCGACCTTGCCCGTGCAGAGCACGACCCGGCGGACCGCGTCGCGCTCCATCGACTCCGCGGCGCGGTCGTCGAGCACGGCGTGGAACCGGTCGTCGGTGAACGCGACGACGGGCGAGCGGGTGTGGGCCATGCGCAGGTAGCGCTTCGGTGTGAACACGACCAGCGGCCGCTTCGCAGAGTCCTTCACCTGCCGTCGCAACGCGTGGAAGTACTGCGCGGCCGTGCTCGGGTACACGACGCGCATGTTGTCCTCGGCCGAGAGGGCGAGGAATCGCTCGATCCGCGCGCTCGAGTGCTCGGGACCCTGGCCCTCGTAGCCGTGGGGAAGCAGCAGCGCGAGCGAGCTGCGCTGGCCCCACTTGTCCTCCGCCGCGACGACGAACTGGTCGATGATGATCTGGGCGCCGTTCATGAAGTCGCCGAACTGCGCTTCCCACGCCACGAACGCGTCGGGCGCGGCGACCGAGTAGCCGTACTCGAAGCCCATCGCCGCGTACTCGGAGAGCACCGAGTCGTAGAGCATGAACGCGGCCTGGTCGGGTGCGAGGTTCGCGAGCGGCACGTACTCGGTCTCGGTGTTGACGTCGATCAGCACGCCGTGGCGCTGGCTGAACGTGCCGCGACGCGTGTCCTGACCGGCGAGGCGCACGGGCGTGCCGCCCAGCACCATCGAGCCGAACGCCAGGGACTCCGCCAGGGCCCAGTCCACCTCGTCGTTGTCGAACGCGATCGCGTTCGCCTGGAGGATGCGCTCCAGCTTGCGGTGGACGGTGAAGCCTTCCGGCCGGCGCGTCAGCCCGTCGACCACCTGCCTGAGCACGTCGCGCGGCACCGCGGTGTCGACCGGCGCGTTCGACGCGCCCGGGGCCGTCGCCGTGTGCTGCGGCTGCGCCTCGGGCGGACCGCTCTGGTGCGTCTCCTGGAACGCCTGGTCGAGCCGGCGCCGGAAGTCGTCGAACGCGGCCTCCGCCTGCTCGAGCGTGAGGTCGCCGCGGTTGATGAGCTGCTCGGTGTAGAGCTTGCGCACCGACCGGTGCTGGTCGATCAGCGCGTACATGCGCGGCTGGGTGAACGCGGGCTCGTCGGCCTCGTTGTGGCCGTACCGGCGGTAACAGACGAGGTCGACGACCACGTCCTTCTGGTACGCCTCGCGGAACGCGTACGCGAGACGCACGACACGCACCGCGGCCTCCGGGTCGTCGCCGTTCACGTGGAAGATCGGCGCCTGCACCATCTTGGCGATGTCGGTCGCGTAGACGCTCGACCGGCCGGCCTCCGGCGCGGTCGTGAAGCCAAGCTGGTTGTTGACGACGATGTGGATCGTCCCGCCCACCTCGTAGCCCGGGACCGCGGACAGGTTGAACGTCTCCGCGACCACGCCCTGCCCCGCGAACGCGGCGTCGCCGTGGATGAGGACGGGCAGCACCGTGCGGCGCTCCTCGTCGTCGCGGCGGTCCTCCTTCGCGCGAGCGAGACCTTCGACCACCGGGTCGACGGCCTCGAGATGACTCGGGTTCGACGCGAGCGTGAGCGCGAGCACGTGTCCCGACGGCGCGGTGTGGGTCCCCGTCGCGCCGAGGTGGTACTTCACGTCGCCCGAGCCCTGGGCCGACATCGGGTCGAGCTCGCCTTCGAACTCACGGAAGATCTGTCCGTACGACTTGCCGATCGTGTTCGCGAGCACGTTGAGCCGGCCGCGGTGGGCCATGCCGAGCACCGCTTCGGCCATGCCCGAGTCGGCGGCCTCGTTGAGCAGCGCGTCGAGCATCGGGATCAACGTCTCCGCGCCCTCGAGGCTGAAGCGCTTGTGGCCCAGGTACTTCGTGTGCAGGAAGCGCTCGAACGCCTCCGCCGCGTTCAGCCGCTCGAGGATGCGGTGCTGCTCGTCGGGCGGGACCGTGTGATCGACGCCCTCGACGTGCTCCTGGATCCACGCCTTCTGGTCGGGCTCCTGGATGTGCATGTACTCGACGCCGACCGTGCGCGAGTACGCGTCGCGCAGCACGCCGAGGATGTCGCGCAGGTTCATCGAACGCGTGCCGGCCAGGCCGTCGGTCGGGAAGTCGCGGTCGAGGTCCCAGATCGTCAGCCCGTACTCGCTGATGTCGAGCTCGGGATGCGTGCGGACCAGCGCGCGGCCGAGCGGGTCGAGGTTCGCGATGAGGTGCCCGCGCACCCGGTACATGTTGATGAGCTGCTGGACGCTCGCGGCCTTCTCGTGCGCGCCGACCGGGTCGTCGGCCGTCGCGAGGTCGGGGCTCCAGCGCGCGGGCTCGTAGGGCACGCCGAGGCTCCGGAACACGTCGTCGTAGAAGTTCTCCTCCCCGACGAGCATGCGGTGCATCCATGCGAGGAATTCGCCGCTCTCCGCGCCCTGGATCACGCGGTGGTCGTACGTGCTCGTGAGCGTCACGACGCGGCCGACGCCGATGCGGGCCAGCGTCTCGGGATCGGTGCCCTCGTACTCCGCGGGGTAGCCGATCGCGCCGACGCCGACGATGAAGCCCTGTCCCGGCATCAGGCGAGGGACCGACGACACCGTGCCGATCGTGCCCGGGTTGGTGACCGATGCGGTCGTCCCCGTGAAGTCGGCCGGGTCCAGCTTGTTGGTGCGGACCTTGCGGATCAGCTCCTCGTACGCGGCGAAGAACCGCGCGAAGTCGAGCGTGTCCGCGGCCTTGACGTTGGGGACGAGCAGCGTGCGCGACCCGTCGGGCCGGTGCACGTCGACCGCGAGCCCGAGGTTGAGGTGCTCATGGTGGACGACGACGGGCTTGCCCTCGACGAGCCCGTACCCCGAGTTCATGTTCGGGACCTTCTCGAGCGCGCGGACGACGGCGTACGCGATGAGGTGGGTGAAGCTGACCTTGCCCCCGCCACCGCTGCGGCGCAGGTGGTTGTTCAGGATCTGGCGGTTCGTCTCGAGCAGCTTCGCGGGCACCACGCGAAGCGACGTCGCGGTCGGGACCCCGAGGCTGGCCTCCATGTTCTCGACGATGCGGGCCGCGGCGCCGCGCAGCGGGACGGGCTGCTCACCGTCGAGCGTCGGCGCGGTGGTGGGCGCGTGCGCGGCCTCGGGCTCGGGCGCGATCGGCACGCTGCGCGCCGGCGCGGCAGGCGTCGGAGCGGGTGCAGGTGCGCCGCCGGTGCCGTCGGGCTGTGTCCAACGCGGCTGGTAGTCCTCGAAGAAGTCGCGCCAGCTCTCGGCAACCGACTCGGGGTTGTCGAGGTAGCGGCGGTACATCTCCTCGACCAGCCCCGAGTTCGGCCCGAGATCTTCGAATGTGTTGCCGGGCGTGCTCATGCATGACCTCCGGTCACGCGTTACCCACGGTGGCCACGACCCATGGTCGCGCCGGACGATCGCTAGCGCTTGAGGAGCTCGGCGACCTGGAAGGCCAGGTCCAGCGACTGCCGGGCGTTGAGCCGAGGGTCGCACATCGTCTCGTAGCGCTGCTCGAGGTGGTCGGGGAGGACCTCCTCGGTGCCGCCGAGGCACTCGGTGACGTCCTCGCCGGTCAGCTCGACATGCACGCCTCCCGGCCACACGTCGGCGGCCTCGCAGGCGGCGAAGAACCCGCGCAGCTCGTCCATCACGTCGTCGAAGTGCCTGGTCTTGTAACCGTTCGCGTGCACGAATGTGTTCCCGTGCATCGGGTCGCACGCCCACAGCACCGGGTGCGCGCCGCGTCGCACCGCCTCGATGAGCGGGGGGAGGCACTCGGCGATGCGCGCCGATCCCATCCGGCTGACGAGGGTGAGCCGGCCCGGCCGGCGCATCGGGTTGAGCCGCTCGCACAGCGCGACGACGTCCTCGGGATCGGCGCTCGGACCGAGCTTCACGGCGAGCGGGTTCTGCACGCCCGACAGGAACTCGACGTGGGCACCGTCGAGCTGCCGGGTGCGCTCACCGATCCAGAGCAGGTGCGCCGAGCAGTCGTACCACTGGTCGGTGAGGCTGTCGCGCCGTGTGAGCGCCTCCTCGTAGCCGAGCAGCAGCGCCTCGTGCGACGTGTACAGGTCGACCTGATGGAGCTGCAGCTCGGCGTCGAGGTCGATACCGCACGCGGCCATGAACCGCAGCGCGCGCTCGATCTCGCCGGCGACGGCTTCGTAGCGGCGGCCCTCACGGCTGCTCGCGATGTACTCGAGGTTCCACGCGCTCACGCGCGAGAGGTCGGCGAAACCGCCCTTCGTGAACGCGCGTACCAGGTTCAGCGTCGCCGCCGACTGGTGGTAGCCCTGCACGAGCCGTGCGGGATCGGGACGGCGCGCCGACGGGTCGAACGCGAAGTCGTTCACCATGTCGCCGCGGAAGCTGGGCAGCTCGACACCGTCACGCGTCTCGGTGGCCGACGACCGCGGCTTCGCGAACTGCCCCGCGATGCGCCCGACCTTCACGGTCGGCACACCCGTGCTGTAGGTCAGCACGATCGCCATCTGCAGGATCACCTTGAGCTTGTCGCGGATCGCGTTCGCCGAGAACGCCTCGAACGACTCCGCGCAGTCACCCGCGTGCAGCAGGAACCCGCCGCCCTCCATCACCGCGGCGAGCACGTCGGTGAGCTCGCGGGCTTCGCCCGCGAACACGAGCGGCGGCATGCGCGTCAGCTCGGTCAGCGCGTCGTCGAGCGCGGCAAGGTCGGGCCAGTCGGGCTGCTGCGCGGCCGGCCGGTCGCGCCACGCCGCGGGATCCCACGCGCGGGACGAGATGCTCACGGACAGCTCACAGGTACTGGCCGGGTGGTCCGGGTGGGCGGCCGGGCGCGCCGGGGCCACCTGGGCCACCCGCCTCGAGCATCTGGCGCTGGCGCATCTGGTCGAGCTGGGACTGCGCCGCGATCTGCTGGGTGAACAACGTGGCCTGGATGCCGTGGAACAGCCCCTCCAGCCAGCCGACCAGCTGGGCCTGGGCGATGCGCAGCTCCGACTCGCTCGGCGTGTCCGAGGTGAACGGCAGCGTCACCTCCTGGAGCTCGGCCTGGAGGTCGGGGGAGAGCACCTCCTCGAGCTCGCTCATCGAGCGGTTGTGGATCTCGCCGAGCATGCGGCGGCCCGCGTCGTCGAGGGGAGCGCGGCGGACCTCGTCGAGCATGTTCCGCACCATCGAGGCGATCCGGATCAGCTTCGTGGGCCGGGTGACCTGCTCACTCGACTCATCGCCGTTCCCGGCGCCGTCCGGGGCGCGGCCGGTCTCGCCGTCGACGACCTCGGGGAGCACGGGTCCGCCGCTGCCTCGGGACTGGTTCTGACCGTCGAGATTCGTCACGTCACTCGTCTCCTCGGGGCTTCCACGATACGACGCTGCGACCCGGCACCTCGGCTCGGTCACACCGCCTCGGGGCAGGCGGGACGGGCCCCGGCCGTCAGGAGGTGCGGATGCCCGGCGGGACCCGTCCCTCGGCCTCGTGTCGAGGGCCGGGGACGTCGTGGAAGCGGTACGGCTCCGGCTCCCGACCGGGCTGGCACACCCAACACTCACCGGTCCTGCCCTCGACGACGATCTGCAACACGGCCGACGCGATCTGCGACGCCGGCATGAGCGGGAAGCCCGCTTCCCGGAACACCGCCTTCGTGTCCTCGCCGATGATGTTGGTGTCCGTCATGCCCGGGTTCACCGTGTTCGCCGTGATGCCGAGCGGGACCAGCGTCGGCGCGACGCTGCGGATGAAGCCGACGACCGCGTGCTTGGTCAGGTCGTAGACCGGATCGGGCGGGAAGGGGATGAGACCCGCGAGCGACGCGGTCGCGACGATTGCACCGCCGCCTCGGCGTTGCAAGGCGCGGATCGCGGCGCGGGTGCCCCACACGACGCCGTCGACGTTGACCCGTATGATCCGCCGGTACTCGTCGTCGGTGAGCTCGGTGATGTCACCGCGACCGATCGCGATCCCCGCGTTCAGGTACGCGACGTCGACGCCGCCGAGCTCGCGCTCGCACGCCGCGAACGCGCTGTCGATCTCGGTCGTGTCGCCCGCGTCTGCGTGCACGAAGATCCCGTCGTTGGCCTTCGCCACCGCCTTGCCGCCGCCGTCGTCGAAGTCGACGACGCAGACCCGGGCACCTTCTGTTGTGAAACGCTCGACGGTCGCCTTGCCGATGCCCGACGCGCCGCCGGTGACGAGCGCGACCTTCCCGTCCAACTGACCCATGGGCGCAGGTTACGCGCCGGGTCCCTCGGCCCGCCCGGTACGCGAGCGCCGCCGCGCCAGCTCGCCCGGGGTCGCACCGCCCAGCGCGCGGCAGTCACGGGAGAGGTGGGCCTCGTCCGTGTAGCCGCATTCGGCCGCGAGCCGCGCGTAGGTGAGCGAGGGCGCGCTGCGGGCGACGCGGAGGAACCGTTGGAAGCGCAGCACCCGGGCGAGGGTCTTGGGGCCGTAACCGAACGTGCGCAGGCACCGGCGGTGGAGCTGGCGCGCGGAGAGGCCGAGCTCGGGCGCGACCTCGCGCACGCGCGCGCCGCCATCGGGCGCACCGAGCAGCTGCGTGGCGGCGTCGGCGATCGGGTCGGTCCTGTCGCCGGCGGCCGCGCGGGCGGCGACCGCCCGCTCCAGCGCGTCGGTCGCTGCGGCCACGTCGGGCGCGTTCCCGATCTGCTCGGTGAGGCGTCGTGCGTCCGCACCCCAGAGCTCGTCGAGCTCGACGCGTCCGTTGACGTGCTCGGACGGGTCGATGCCGAGGAACGCGGGCCCGTGCCCGGGCAGGAAGCGGAGCCCGACGACGGTCGTCGCCGGCGTCAAGGACGCGAGCATCGCCTCGGTGTCGGGCCCAGCGACGTGCAGTCCACCGTCGAGCCAGATGATGTCCATGCAGCCGTCGGGCACGATCCGGTGCAGGTCGGGCGCGTCCGCGGGTGCGACCCTCTGGTACCAGAGGCACGCGACGTGATCGGGCGGCGCGGCACGGGGTGCGCGCTCGCGGTAGGTCGAGGGCACCGCTCCACGGTAGCGGCGAGGCGGCTCGGTGACGGGAGACGGACGCCCGCGTGAACGTGGCCCGGGCGCCTGCCGCAGCCGGTCCCTGCTGTGTACAGTCCGCCACGCCGGCTGCGAGCCGCGCGGAGCGACTCGGGAGCGGAGCGGGACCAGGAGCGGGACCAGGAGGGGCGGGTGGCCATGGATGGGGAACGGTTCCCGGAGCGCGAGTTCGATCGGCGGTCGCTGCTCAAGGGCATGGCGGCCGCGGGCGCGGTCTCCGCGCTCGCCGGGTGCGGTCTGCTGCGCGGTGTGCCGCAGGGTCCCGGTCACCGGCGCCGCCCGCTGCGGGCGCCGGGCTCGCGGCCGAACCCGCGCCTGCCCGAGGGCGTCGACACGTTGCCCCAGATCGACCACGTCATCGTGCTGATGATGGAGAACCACTCCTTCGACGACCACTTCGGTCTGCTCGGTCGGGGCGACGGCTTCCGCCTCGACCGCCACGGTCGGCCGCTCGACGCCAACCCCGACAGCACCGGCCAGCTCATCCGCGCGTTCCACATGCCGTCCACGTGCCAGGAGCACTCGGCGCCGGGACAGAACTGGAACGCGAGCCACATCTCGTGGGACAACGGGCGCAACGACGGCTTCGTGAAGGCGAGCGGCCCGGTCGCCATGGGTTACTGGGACCAGGTCGACCTGCCCTTCTACTACGGGCTCGGGCGCACCTTCCCGCTCTGCGACCGCTGGTTCTGCTCGGTGCTCGCACAGACGTATCCGAACCGTCGGTTCCTCATGGCGGGCACCGCCGCGGGCATCGTGAGCACGAGCTCCGCCGCGTTGACCGCGCCGCCCCCGCCGAACGGCACGATCTTCGACCGCTTCCACCAGTTCGGGATCTCGTGGAAGAACTACTTCAGCGATGCACCGTCGGCCGCGATCATCCTCGAGACGCTGTCCAAGTACCCGGGCAATTTCACGCCGATCGCCCAGTTCTTCACCGACGCGGCCGCGGGCACGTTGCCGGCGTTCAGCCTCGTGGACCCGAACTTCGGAACGGAGTCGGAGGAGGACCCCCAGGACGTGCGTGTCGGTGAGCAGCTCGCGGCGAAGGTCATCAACGCCGCGATGCACGGCCCGGGCTGGTCGAAGACGCTGCTCATCTGGAACTACGACGAGCACGGCGGCTACTACGACCACGTGCCGCCGCCGCCCGCGGTCGCGCCCGACTCGATCCCACCCGACATCACCGTGCCGCCCGACATCGCCGGGGGCTACGACCGCTACGGCTTCCGGGTTCCCGCGGTCATCGTCTCCCCGTTCGCGCGGCGCCGCTACGTGTCCCACCGCGTGCACGACCACACCTCGGTGCTGAAGTTCGTCGAGACGAAGTGGAACCTCGGCGCGATGACGTTCCGCGACGCCAACGCCGACGACCTCCTCGACTCGCTCGACCTGCGCGGGCGCCCTGCGTTCCTCGACCCGCCGGTGCTGCCGGCGCCGGCGCTGGCGGCCGGCCCCGACACGTGCACGCCCGGCGATCCGGGCGGTCCGATCCCGCCCCCGGACGCGATCGTGCCGCCGGGTGACCGCGACAAGGTGCTCGTGGGCGCGACGGGACACCCACACTGAGCGCGGGCACGATGCGCGTCCCGCGGGCGGCCGTCACGGCGACGCTCGCGGCGTCGGTGCTGGCGCTCGCGGCGTGCTCGAGCGGTGGCGGACACTCGGCGTCGACGACGTCGAGCCGACCGAAGTCGGCTCCGGCCGCGGCGACCGCGGCGAAGCCGTCGGCCGGTTGCCGCGCGGCGCCGGTGAAGCCCGGCGACGATCAGGTCACGATCACCTCGAGCGGTGCGTCGCGCTGGTTCTACCGGCACGTGCCGCCCTCGTACACCGGCGCGACCCCGATGCCGGTGGTCGTCGACATCCACGGCTACGCGGAGGGCGCGACGATCCACCAGCGGATGACGGAGCTCGGGCCCTACGGCGACACGCACGGGTTCATCACGATCACGCCGCAGGGCGAGGGTCAGGTGGCGCGCTGGGACACGTCGCTCGGAGGCGCCGACGTGAAGTTCATCGGCGACCTCCTCGACGACGTGGACCGGACGTTGTGCGTCGACGACTCCCGTGTGTTCGTGACCGGGCTCTCGAACGGCGCGTTCATGACGTCCGCGGTCGCGTGTGCGTACGCCGACCGCGTCGCCGCGGTCGCACCCGTGGCCGGGATCCAGGACATCGCCGGCTGCGCGCCTGCGCGCGCCGTGCCGGTCGTCGCGTTCCACGGCACCGCGGACCCGTTCGTGTCCTACGACGGCGGTCTCGGGCCGAAGGCCCTCCAGCTTCCCGCGCCCGACGGGTCGGGTCGCACGCTCGGTCAGTCGGGCGCGGTCGCGAACGCGACGAAGGGCCCGTCCATCCCGGCGATCACGGCCGCGTGGGCGAAGCGCAACCGGTGCGCGCCGACTCCGCACGAGCAGACGGTCGCATCCGACGTGACGTTGATCCGCTACGACTGTCCGCCCGGCGCC
The DNA here is from genome assembly GCA_036558745.1 of Acidimicrobiia bacterium. Lineage (GTDB taxonomy): Bacteria > Actinomycetota > Acidimicrobiia > IMCC26256 > JAMXLJ01 > JAMXLJ01. The sequence goes on along the minus strand of DATBEZ010000023.1, from coordinate 67,743 downwards.
GACGTCGAGCTCTACCGCATCACCGGCGGCGGGCACGCGTGGCCCGGGAGCGCGTTCTCACGCGCGATCGTCGCGACCGTGGGGCCGACCACCTTCTCGATCTCCGCCGACGACGTCATCTGGCGCTTCTTCACCGACCACCCGCTCGCCGGCTGAGCGCACCCCTCATTTCCCGAAGCCGGGAAGGTCGAACAGGTTCTTCGGGTCGCAGTTGAAGATGTCGTCGGTGGGCTTGGTCATCGTCTTGTCGTAGACGAAGCCGGTCGGCGTCGCTCGCATGAGCAGGAAGCACGGCGAGAAGCTGCCGCTCGCGTTGCCCGGATGGGTGGGCGCGTGCAGGCCGCCACCGTTCCACTGGGTCACGGACTTGGCGTGGTCGAGCAGGCACGTTCGCGTGAGCTCCGAGCCGCACGCCTTCGCCGCCGTCGCCCACAGCAACCACGACGACCACGCGTTGATCCCGAGCGCCTTGGGCTGCGCGCCCGGGACGTACTTCGCGAGGATGTCGAGGAACTGCTTGGTGGCCGGATGCGTGCTCGCGAGCTCGAAGGGCACCGCGTTCGTCACGATGAGGACGTTGCCCTTGAGCGCGGTGCCCGCGCCTTTGGTCAGCTTCGTGTCGTACATGTTCGCGGGGAGCACCGTGAACTTCGGGAAGTAGCCGATGTCGTCCATCGAACGGAACAGGGCGGCGAGGTTGTCCGGCGCGTTGACGATCGTGAAGGCCTGCACGCCCTTCGTCTGCAGGTTCTGGGCGTACGGTCGCCAGTTGTCGACCAGCACGGGCGCCTCGTCGTAGTACACCTCCGTGTAGCCGAGAGCCTTGAGCCCGGCGCGATCACGGTCGCCCGCGTCCTTCACCGACTGGAGCTGGCTGCTGAGCTGCCCCGCGTGCGCGACCACGCTGGGATCGGCCGCCTTGAGGAGGCGGAACGCGCCGTACAGACCGCTCTGGTGATCGGACGCGGGGATCGCCTCGATCGAGAGCGGCGCGCGACTGGCCTCCCTCGAGACGACGTAGCCGGCGATCTCGGGGAGCTTGCACTTCACCCGTTGGTCGACGCCGGCGGAGTCGAACGCCTCGCCGTTGCCGACCAGCGAGAGGTCGACCGGACACGCCTGGATCATGCGCGCCGCGACCTCGGTGAGCTTCGAGTCCCACTTGTCGAGTTGGAGCTTGCGCCCGAGGATCCCGCCCGCCGCGTTGCACCACTTCACGAACGCGTCCGCGGTGTCGAAGAGCTCCTGGTCGAGACCGGGTTGGGCGGTCGCGCCGGGATCGGCCATGGTGCCGACGCGGATGGTCGTGTCGGTGACACCGACGTCGGTGGCTCCCTTCGCGCCGCCCGGTCCGCACACGGCCTTGAGGCTGCCGAAGTCGCCGGCGTCGGCCGCGGTGGAGCTCGGCGCGGTCGGCGGGGGTGACTTGCTCGTGCCGCTGGACCGGCTGCACGCGGTCGCGGTCGTCGCGACCGCCAGCGCGACCGCGAGCAACGGAACACACCAGCGCGCCTTGCTCACCTCGCACCCCCCGGCATCGGCGATCAGGCCCACGGCTCCGTGGTTCACGGATTGTGGTGCGTGGCCGGAACGTCCACAAGACCTACCGATGAGCGGCTCACATCGCGGTGAACCCGCCGTCGAGGCGCATCGTCGTACCGACGACGAATCGGGCGTCGTCCGAGCAGAGGTAGCGCACGGCCGCGCACAGCTCCTCGGCCCGGCACGACCGGGCGATCGGGATGGCCGCGAGGATCTGCTCCTTCGAGACGTGGCTCATCTCGAAGAAGCGCACGAACATGCCGCCGCCGACGTCGGCGCCGATGAACGCGAGCGCGTTGATGCTGATGCCCTCCTTGGCGACCTCGATGGCCGCAGCCTTCGTCAGCGCGTCGACGCCGCCCTTCGTCGCGCCGTAGAGCCCGTTCTCGGGAACGCCGGTGAGATCGCTCGTCACCGACGACATGTTGAGGATCGCGCCACCGTGCGCGTTGGCGCGCATGGCCCGGATCTCGTGCTTGAGGCACGCGCGGATGCCTTCGAGGTTCGTCGCGAGCAGCGTCGCGAATGCCGCGGCATCACTGTCGGCGACCGTGCCGGTCAGCTCGGTGCCCGCGTTGTTGACCGCGCAGTCGAGCCGGCCGTACGCGGCAACCGTCGCGTCGACGAGCGCGGCGACGTCGTCCTCCTTCGACACGTCGGCGTACACGAACGTCGCGGTGCCGCCCGCGTCGGTGATGTGCTTCGCGGTCTCCTGACCGGTCTCGCGGTCGATGTCGTTGACGACGACCCGCGCGCCGCGCGCCGCGAAGTCCTCGGCGATCACCCGTCCGCAGGCCTGTCCCGCACCTGTGACGAGCACGACCTTGCCCGTGAAATCGTCCACCAGAACCCCCGGGTTCCCGTCCGAGACCCGAGCATTCTGGCGCGCCTGCGTCAGGTCCGGTCGACCATCTCCTCGCGCGCCCAGACGCGGACGTTCCGGCAGCGCTCGACGAACATCGCGACCGTCCCGTCGCCGTCGAGCGCGACGAGCCCACCGTCTCCGTCGGGCTCGACACCGGCCGCGTCGAGCAGCGGAGCGGCCGCCGGCGTGTACCCGATCACCTTGCAGTGCGCGAACGCGTCCGAGACGAAGTCCTTGGCGGTCGCGTCTGACGCGAGCCACTCGGCACTGTCGTTCGAGAGCACGATCGCGACCGCGTCGTAGAGCACCGACGGTCCGCCGTCGACCTTCTGCTTCGCCTGGACGGGCGTGCCGTCGCTGCGCTTCACGCCTTCGACCTTGGGCGCGACGACCTCGAGGTCGACGCCCTCCGCGCCGAGCGCGTCGGTGAGACCGTCGAGGACCGCGGCATCGGTGCCCTCGCCCACCAGCACCCCCACCTTGCGGCCGGTGAGCGCGTCGGGGCCGTTGCGCAGGATGCTCAACGCAGGCGACTCGGGCAGCGCGACCGGTTCCCGGGCGGCGGGTGTCCGCTCGGGGAGCTCTGAGATCCCGATGCCGTCGGCGACCGCGGCCGCGAGACCCTCGTCGACGTTGCGCAGGTTCGCGACCATGCGCCGCCGGATCGCGGGCGTCTCGACCTTGCTCAGCTCGAACACGAACGCGTTCGCGATGTGCTTGCGCTCGACAGGTGTCTGGCTCACGTAGAACTGGCGCGCCTGGCTGTAGTGGTCGGCGAAGCTCTCCGGTCGCAGCCGCCGCATCTCTCCGCCCTCGACCGCCGGGAAGGTGCGGTAGCCGGCCGGGTCCTCGCGCGGACCTCCGAGCGCGCCGGGCCACGAGTTCGGCTCGTAGTTGGCGCGGCCCTTCGGGTTCACCGTCGCCATGTGCCCGTCCTGCTGCAACGTGGCGAACGGGCACTTCGGCGCGTTGATCGGAAGCTGGGTGAAGTTCGGGCTGCCGAGGCGCTTCAACTGCGTGTCGAGATACGAGAAGTTGCGGCCCTGGAGCAGCGGGTCGTTGGTGAAGTCGACGCCGGGCACCACGTTCTGGGTGCAGAACGCGACCTGCTCGGTCTCGGCGAAGAAGTTGTCAACGACCCGGTCGAGGACGAGCCTGCCGACGCGCCGGATCGGCACCTGCTCCTCGGGGATGATCTTGGTGGCGTCGAGCACGTCGAACTCGAAGCGGTCGGCGAACTCGTCGTCGAAGAGCTGGAGCCCGAGCTCCCACTCGGGGAAGTTGCCCGCCGTGATCGCGTCCCAGAGGTCGCGACGGTGGAAGTCGGGGTCGGCGCCGTTGATCTTGACCGCCTCGTTCCAGACGACCGACTGCATGCCGAGCTTCGGCTTCCAGTGGAACTTCACGAACGTCGAGCGCCCCTCCGCGTTCACGAGCCGGAACGTGTGGACGCCGAAGCCCTCCATGAACCGGAACGACCGTGGGATGGCGCGGTCCGACATGATCCACATCAGCATGTGGGTCGACTCGGGCATCAGCGACGCGAAGTCCCAGAAGTTGTCGTGTGCGGTCTGGGCCTGCGGGAAGCCACGATCGGGCTCCTGCTTCGCCGCGTGGACCAGGTCGGGGAACTTCATCGCGTCCTGGATGAAGAAGATCGGCATGTTGTTGCCGACGATGTCCCAGTTGCCCTCGCGCGTGTAGAGCTTCACCGCGAAGCCGCGCACGTCGCGCGCCAGGTCCGGTGAGCCCTTGTTGCCCGCGACGGTCGAGAAGCGGACGAAGACGGGGGTGCGCAAGCCGGACTCCGAGAACGGGTCGGCCCGCGTGAGGTCGGTGAGAGGCTCGTAGTTCTCGAAGTAGCCGTGCGCCCCGAACCCGCGCGCGTGCACGACGCGTTCGGGGATGCGCTCGTGGTCGAAGTGGAAGAGCTTCTCGCGGAAGTGGAAGTCCTCGAGCGCGTCGGGACCGCGCTCACCGACGCGCAGTGTGTTCTGGTCGTCCGACACCGGCACGCCCTGCTGGGTCGTGAGAGGCGGCCGGCCGTCGCCGGCGACCTGGTGCGTCTCCCCGCCACGTCCGCGCTCCACCGAGACGTCGCCGTACTCCACCGTCGTCCGCTCGTCGTCCAGCCCGTCACCCATGGTGCGCCTCCCGTCGTCGCGTCGTACGCGGATACCCCCAACCGCGGTACGCCGAACCGCGGTGCGCGGCGGCGCTTGAGCGTCTGTCGCGCCGCGATGCACGAGGGAGGTATGAGGCGCAGACGCGCTGGGTAGCGCCGAGGCTCGCCAGGCCGGAGGGGCAGGCGTTCGGACACCGGCAAGCGAAGGGGACGCCGGAGCGATGACCTCGGCGGAGAGGCGTTTCGCGACCAGACCTTGCGACCGACGGCGATCGTCGGACTCGCCGGTGTCGCGCTCGTGCACCTGGCTCGACTTCCAGGACACCTCCAGGGAAGTCCACTGGGCCGGGATCGCGTTCGCGCTCCTGATCGCGGGCGCGCTGTTCTCGGCCGCGTCGCTCCTCGACGTGCGCACGCAACGCGGGTGGGTGCTCGCGGCGGTCGTGACCGCGCTCGGGTTCGCGGCCTTCGCGATCAGCCGGACGACGGGTCTGCCGGGCGCGACCGGCGCCGACGGGCATCGTGACGGTGCGCGCTCGCGACAGGTCGACCTCACCGAGCCGGCCGAGCGCCAGCCCGTCTGACGCGCAAGTGCTGCGGGGCGCGGACAACCGCTGCGCAACATGCCCTCAGCACTTGCACAACCCAGCGATTGCCACGGGCACGCGGGGTTACGGTCCGATCGAGCACCGGACCCAGCCCAGGTCCTGGCGTGCGCGAGGCGGTCCGTCGGGAACGGCGGACCGCCCTCGCGTCGCTTGCTCGCCCCGCTCCGTGGTCAGTCCTCGTCGCGCTGGTCCTCGGGCGGTGGGCCCTCGGGCGTGACGATCGGCATGGGCTTCTCGGCGCTCGTCTCGTCGTCGCGCGGCGAGCTCGTGTCCTGGTCACGTTCCATGCCGTGGCGTTGCCCGCGACGGCTGGTGCACGAAACGCCGTCAGGGCGACGCGGAGCGAGGTCGCTGCGCCCTCGGGGTGATTCGAACACCCGACACACGGCTCCGGAGGCCGTTGCTCTATCCCCTGAGCTACGAGGGCGGGCCACCCGGCCGGTGCGCGGGCGGACGTCCATCTTGGCATGCCGGGGTGCGGCCGGGTCGGGCCCGCCGCTCGCGTTCGCCCGGGCCGCGCGGGACTTCCGGCCCTGCTTCGTCGTCACCGGGTGCGCGCACACTCGGGACGTCGAGAGGGAGGACGGACACGATGGACGCCGAGGTCACGGGCCGCATCGTCGTCGGGGTCGACGGTTCGGAGGCATCCGACCGTGCGCTGTGGTGGGCGGCGGAAGAGAGCCGGCTGCGCCGGTTGCCGCTATTGGCGGTGACGTGCTGGACGTTCCCCGCGCTCGTCTCGCCGGTCCCGTTCCAGCCGCCGATCAGCGCGGAGGTGATCGCGGGCGAAGCCCAAGCCGTGCTCAAGGCCGCGGTCGAGCGCGTGCTCGGTCGCGACGCGGACACGCTCGACTGGGAGGGCGAGGTCGTCGAGGGCGCGCCGTCGCTGCGTCTCCTCGAGCTCTCGAAGGACGCGGCGATGGTCGTCGTCGGCTCGCGCGGTCGCGGCGGTTTCACCGGGCTCCTGCTCGGCAGCGTGAGCCAGCACCTGGCCGAGCACGCGTCGTGCCCGGTGATGGTCCTGCGCTGACCGACGGGGTCAGTTGCCGGCGGCGGCGGCTCTGACCGCGGCGAGGCGCAGCGCGATCGAGCGGTTCAGCGCCTGGAGGCACGCGCGCGCCGCGGCCTCGATCGCGCTGCTCCCGGACGCGAGCCCGTGGCGCGGCGCGTTGTCCTCGCCACCGGTCAACCCGGCGGCGACGAGGAAGCCCTCACCCGTGCTCGTCTCGAGCGTGCGCGCCCACGCGGGGTCGTAGCCGAGGTCGGGAACGAAGCTGCGCAGCGCGTCGAGCGTCGCCTCCACCGCGGCGAGCAGACCGCGGCTCGCGGCCGCGCGCCCGATCGTGCGGCGCCCGTCGAGGGTCAGGTGCACCTCGAGCTCGTCGGTGTCGGGGAAGGTGAGCACGGCGAGGAGCCGGACGCGGTCCCGGTCCGCCTCGCCGGACGCGCGGCGCTCGAACCCGCCGCCCATCACCACGGTGCCGGGCCGGCCGGGGGGCGTCGCCGGCTCGCCCGACGGAGCAGCGGTCTCGAACGTCGGCGTGCGCGTGGGCGTCTGCGGCGGCGCGGGCTCGGTGCGCGAGGCCTCGCCCGGGGGCGACACGAACCCGGCGGCGGCCGATGTGTCCGCGCCCGACGTCTCCGTGCCCGACGTGTCGGTACCCAACGTGTCGAAAGCCGGCGGCGGGGTGACCGTGCCGCCGGTGCTCGGGGCCGGTGCCGTGAGGTCGACCATCGACGTCGGCTCCGCGCGTCCCGGTGCCGGTGGTGCCGGTGGGACCGGCGGCGCGGGTGGCGGCGGGGGCGGCGACGACCACTCGGCGGCGGGCGCGGTCTCCGGGGCGGGCGCGCCCGGTGCTTCGTGCGCGACGTCCTCGCCGTGACCGACGCGACCCCGGGTCCGCCAGCGCACGAGCTCCACCGCGACCGGGCGGTCGGAGTGGCGGTACGCGATGCGGGTCGCCTGCAACGGCAGCGCGGGCTCGGTCTCCTCCTCGCCGACGTGGATCTGGACCAGCAGCACGTCCTCGCGTTCCGCGAACCCCGTGGCGCGAACGCCCGGCAGCTTGCGCAGCTCGAGCTCCAGATCGTCGAGAGTCGTCACGTCCGGCCTTCCTTCGCTTCGTAGAGCCGTTGGTCGGCGATGCGAACGAGCGTGTCCGCGTCCTCCGCGTCGGCCGGGCACGACGCGATCCCATACGAGAAGGCGGGGATCGGAGCTTCGCCTTCTTGCGGGGCCGCGACGCGTTCGAGCAACGCAGGGACGTCCTCGGGATCGGTGTTGGGAAGGATCAGCGCGAACTCGTCGCCGCCGATGCGGGCCGCGTTGTCGCCGTAGCGAAGCACGTGACGCAGTCGCTCGCCCAGGGCGCGCAACGCTTCGTCGCCGGCCTGGTGGCCGCGCGTGTCGTTGAGCCGCTTGAGGTCGTCGAGGTCGAGCAGCACGAGGCTGAAGGCCCAGTTGTACCGGGAGCTCCGCGCGACGGCCATCTCCAGCAGACGGTCGAAGCTTCGACGGTCGTAGAGCGCGGTGAGCGGGTCGTGCCACGAGTCGTAACGCAACAGGTCGAGCCGCAGCGCGACCGTGCAGAGACTCGTGAGCATGGACGGGTCGAAGCGACGCGGGTCGAGCGGGGGATCGGTGTAGAGGCCCGGCTCCGCGCTAAGCAGCTCCTGCTCCTCGTCCTCGTCGAGCGGGCGACGCCCCGCGCAGAACACCTGTCGCGCGAGCCCCGGCTCGTCGAGCACGACCGCCGCGTCGCGCAGCTCGAACTGCGAGACGAGCCCGTCGAGCGCGCGGTAGATGAGCGACAGACCCGACTGGCTCGACGCCAGCGCGGCCATGAGCTGGGCGCTGAACTCCGCCATCGCGCCGGCCCCTTCCCCGGACGGCGGCGCGACGAAGTGGAGGTGCTGGTGCTCGTGGCCTTCGGTCGGCAGCAGAGCCGCGAGGCCCCGACCGAGCCCACCTTGTCGCGCCACGACGCCCTCCCCGAGCGCAGCCCGCCCCGCCACGCTCCGCTGTTCTCCTGCCCACGCACCGTGGAACGAACCCGGCGCGCGATCCGCACGTGCTGCATCGCTACCCGCACCCGACCGTCCCCGACGTTGCGTTCACGCACTCGCACACCCTCGCACGAGCCGCTCACCAGGTCTCACGCTGCGTGATCGGAATCATCCGAGCCGGCCGATACCGGAACAATAGCGGTCATCCGGTGCGACGGGAATGGGTGGGGCGTGACCAGGACCGACGCGTGCCGCGGCCCGTATGCGATGCTGAGACACCCGCCCCCGTGACCCACCGGGCCGCGATCCGAGGAATCGACCACACTCCGTGATACGAGACCGCCTCGAGGAAGCGCTGCGCGTGGCCGTCGCGGCTGCCGGGCTCCCGGATCCGCCCGCGGGCCCGCTCGTGCAGGTCACGGCCCGGCGCGAGCACGGCGACTGGCAGAGCAACGTCGCCCTCCAGCTGGCCAAGCCCGCCCGCCGGTCGCCCCGGGAGGTCGCCGAGACCGTCCGCGAGCAGCTGCTCGCGGCCGGGCCGCCCCACGTGGAGCGGGTCGAGATCGCGGGACCGGGCTTCCTCAATTTCTTCCTCGCGCCGTCGTGGCTGCACGAGGTGCTGGCCGAGGTGGTCGTAGCGGGGGACCGCTACGGCCGGGGCGACGACCTCGCGGGTCGGCGCATCAACCTCGAATTCGTGTCGGCCAACCCGACCGGTCCGCTGCACGCGGGCGGCGGCCGGTGGGTCGCCGTCGGGGACGCGATCGCGAACCTGCTCGCGTCGCAGGGCGCCGACGTCCACCGCGAGTACTACCTCAACGACGCGGGCAACCAGCTCGAGACCTTCGGCCGGTCCCTGTACGCGCGCTACCGGGGAGTGGAGCCGCCCGACGACGGCTATCAGGGCGCGTACCTCGTCGAGATGGCCGCGCGCCTGCACGTTGAGCGCGGCGACGACGTCTCCGAGGACGAGGCGCGCGAGTGGGGCTACCACCAGGTCGTGAACGAGCTCCAAGCCGACCTCGCGCGCATCGGCGTGCGTTTCGACACGTGGTTCTCCGAGCGCACGTTGCACGAGCGCGGTGACGTCGACGACGTGCTGAGCACGCTCGCGAAGACGGGGTACAGCTTCGAGCAGGAGGGCGCGGTCTGGCTGCGCTCGACCGAGTTCGGGGACCAGCGCGACCGCGTGATCGTGAAGTCGGACGGCGCGCCCACGTACCTCACCGCCGACATGGCGTACCACCGCGACAAGTTCCGCCGCGGTTGGGAGCACCTCGTCGACATCTGGGGCGCCGACCACCACGGCCAGGTGAAGTCGCTCCAGGCCGGCATGCAGGCGCTCGGCTTCGCGGAGGGCGAGCCCGAGGTGCTGCTCGGCCAGCTCGTGACGCTGGTGCGCGATGGCCAGGTGGTGCGCATCTCGAAACGCACCGGGGACATCATCACGCTGGCCGACATCCTCGACGAGGTCGACCCCGACGTGGCCCGGCTCACGTTCCTGCTCCAGGGCATCGACAGCGCGCAGACGTTCGATCTCGACGTCGTGACGTCGCAGTCGATGGAGAACCCCGTCTACTACGTGCAGTACGCGCACGCACGCATCGCCTCGATCGGGCGCAAGGCGGCCGAGCTCGGCGTGACGCGGGCGCCGCTCGACGCCGTCGACCTGAGCGTGCTCGTCCACGAGCGCGAGCTCGACCTGCTGCGCTCCCTCGCTGTGTATCCCGACGCGGTGGCCGAGGCGACCGCGATGCGCGCGCCGCACCGGGTGACGACCTGGGTGCGTGACTTCGCGGCCCGCTTCCACGGCTTCTACCGCGACTGTCGCGTCATCTCCGACGACGCCGCGCTCACCCAGGCGCGGTTGTGGCTGGCGGAGGCGGCCCGCGTCGGTCTCGCCGACGCGCTGGGGCTCCTCGGCGTCGGCGCGCCCGAGGAGATGACCCGCCTCGACGAGGACGACGAATCCAGAGAGAACGCGTGAGCGCGCGAGCCGCGAGGCGAGCGCAAGCGTGGCCCAGCGGCCCGGCGCCGCAGGTGCCAGGAGCGGAGAGATGAGCGCGCCGCTCGATCCGTCGTTGCTGCCGCGGACGTCGAGCATCGCGTCCGGACGCATGTCGGTGGGCGGGTGCGACCTCGAAGAGACGGCCGACCGCTTCGGCACCCCGGTCATCGTCTATGACGAGGACGAGCTGCGCTCGAGGTGTCGGGAGTACATCGCCGCGTTCGGTACGGACTCCGTCGCGTACGCGGGCAAAGCGTTCCTGTGTGTCGCGATGGCGCGCGTCGTCGCCGACGAGGGACTCCACCTCGACGTGGCGAGCGGGGGAGAGCTCCACACCGCACTGCGCGCCGGCTTTCCCGCGGCACGGTTGATCTTCCACGGCAACAACAAGTCAACCGACGAGCTGCGCACGGCCCTCGGTGAGGGCGTGGGGCGCATCGTCGTCGACTCGTTCGACGAGATCGACCGCATCGAGCGGCTCGTCGACGAAGGGCTCGGGTCGCCGAACGTGCTCGTGCGGGTCACGCCGGGTGTGGAGGCGCACACCCACGAGTACATCGAGACGGGGACCGAGGACTCGAAGTTCGGTTTCGGTGTCGGCGCGGGCGTCGCGCTCGATGCCGCGCTGCGCGTCGCGCAGAGCGGTGCGATGCACCTCGCGGGCCTCCACTGCCACATCGGATCGCAGGTGTGGAACCTGACCTCGTACGCGCGGGCCACGGATGTCGTCGCCCGGCTCGCGGCCACCATCGGTGAGGAGAGCGGCCAGCGGGTCGAGGAGCTCAACCTGGGTGGCGGTGTCGGGATCGCGTACCACGCGGGTGACGCGGCGCCGACGATCGCGGAGTTCGCGGACGTGCTCTGCCGTTCGTTCACCGCGTCGTGCGCGGCCGCGGGGCTCGACCCCGCGCCTCGCATCATGGTCGAGCCGGGCCGGTCGATCGCGGGACCGTCGGGACTCACGCTCTACCGGGTCGGGACCGTGAAGGAGATCCCTGACGTCCGGACCTACGTCGCGGTCGACGGCGGCATGAGCGACAACCCGCGCCCGATCACGTACGGGGCCCGGTACGAGGCGTTCGTTCCGGCCCGGGCCGACGCGCCGCGTCCGTTCGTCGCGACGGTCGCGGGCAAGCACTGCGAGCAGGGGGACCTCCTCGTTCGGGAAGCGTCGTTGCCCGCCGACGTCGCGGTCGGTGACGTGCTCGCCGTCCCCGTGACCGGCGCGTACGCCTATTCCATGGCTTCGAACTACAACCGTTTGCCACGCCCCGCGGTCGTCTTCGTGCGCGACGGCGAGGCCCGGGTGGTGGTTCGGCGTGAGACCCTCGACGACGTGCTCCGCCAGGACGAGCAGTGATGCGAGACTGAAGCGGTATGGCTGAGCGGGAAGAGATCGTTCGGGTCGGGCTGCTCGGATGCGGCAACGTCGGGTCGGCCCTCGTGCGCCTGATCGACGAGCACGCGGACCTCGTCGAGTCGCGCGCCGGTGTCCGAATCGAGATCGCGCGTGTCGCGGTCCGAAACCTCGCACGCGAGCGCGACGTGCCACTGCCGTCGAGCTGCTTCACGCACGACGCGGACTCGGTCGTCGCCGACGTGGACGTCGACGTCGTGGTCGAGGTGATGGGCGGCATCGAGCCGGCGCGTTCGCTCATCACTGAGGCGATCAAGCGCGGGAAGCCCGTCGTCACCGCCAACAAGGAGCTCCTCGCGAACGTCGGCAAGGAGCTCTACGAGGCCGCGGAGGGCGCGGGCGTCGACCTGCTCTTCGAGGCCTCGGTGGCGGGCGGCATCCCGCTCATCCGCCCGCTGCGCGAGTCGCTCGCCGGCGACCGCATCCGTCGCGTCATGGGCATCGTCAACGGGACGACCAACTTCATCCTCACCCGCATGTCGGAGCGGGGCTCGTCGTTCCACGACGCGCTCGCAGAGGCACAGACCCTCGGCTTCGCGGAACGTGACCCCACGGCCGACGTCGAGGGCTTCGACGCGGCGGCGAAGGCCGCGATCATCGCGACGATCGCGTTCGGAGCGCGTGTCGTCGCCGGCGACGTCTATCGCGAGGGCATCGCCGAGCTCACCGACCACGACATCGCGTCCGCGCACGAGCTCGGCTATGTGGTCAAGTTGCTCGCGATCGCCGAGGAGCTCGACGACGACGTCGCCGTGCGCGTCCACCCGGCGATGGTCCCGGTCACCCATCCGCTGGCGTCCGTGCGGGATTCGTTCAACGCGGTGTTCATCGAGGCCGACGCGGTCGGCGAGCTGATGCTCTATGGCCGGGGTGCAGGTGGGAACCCGACCGCCTCGGCGGTGCTGGGCGACCTCATCGACGCCGCGAAGAACCTGTCCTCGGGCGCGCGCGGCGCGACGATCGGCGCGCTCTCGCGACGACGGGCGCGAGCCATCGACGAGGTGGAGTCGCAGTTCTACCTCCAGATGGAGGTGGCCGACCGTCCGGGTGTGCTCGCATCGATCGCGGCCGCGTTCGGCGAGCGGTCGGTGTCGATCAAGTCGATGCAACAGCGCGGTATCGGCGCGGACGCGCGCCTGATCTTCATCACGCACCGCGCCCGCGAGGCCGACCTGCGCGCGACCGTGCACGACCTCCGCGATGTCGATGCGGTCCATCGCGTCGGGAGCGTGCTGCGCGTGATGGGCGAAGAGGTCTGACGCGTGGTCGGGACGGGTTGGCCCGGGCTCATCGAGGCGTTCCGCGAGCACCTCCCGGTGACCGACGCGACCCCGGTCGTCACGTTGCTCGAGGGCGGCACACCGCTGATCGAGGCCGGGCGGCTGTCGGAGCGTGTGGGCGCGCGCGTGCACCTCAAGGTCGAGGGCATGAACCCGACGGGCTCGTTCAAGGACCGCGGCATGACCGTTGCGAGGACGAAGGCCATGGAGGACGGGGCCAAGGCCGTGATCTGCGCGTCGACGGGCAACACGTCGGCCTCGGCGGCCGCCTACGCGGCGCGCGCCGGTGTCGTGTGCGGAGTCGTGATCCCCGAGGGTCACATCGCGCTGGGCAAGCTCGCGCAGGCCTTGATCCACGGCGCGCGCGTCGTGCCGATCAAGGGCAACTTCGACGACGCTCTGCGCATCGTGCGTGCGCTGGGCGAGCGCGGCAACGTCACCATCGTGAACTCCATCAACCCGTACCGGATCGAGGGCCAGAAGACGCAGGCGTTCGAGATCGTCGACGTGCTCGGGGACGCGCCCGACGTGCACTGCATCCCGGTCGGCAACGCGGGGAACATCACCGCGTACTGGAAGGGCTACCGCGAGTACCGGAAGCTCGGCCGTTCCACCCGCCTGCCCCGGATGCTCGGCTGGCAGGCGAGTGGCTCCGCACCGCTCGTCATCGGCGAGCCCGTCACGCACCCCGAGACGATCGCGACCGCGATCCGCATCGGGAACCCCGCGAGCTGGGCCGGCGCGATCGCGGCCCGCGACGAGTCGGGCGGTGCGATCGGCGCGGTCACCGACGCGGAGATCCTCGAGGCGTACCGGCTCCTCGCCTCCACCGAGGGCGTGTTCGTCGAGCCCGCGTCGGCGGCGTCGATCGCGGGACTGCTGCGCGCGGCGGAGAGCGGGCTGGTCGAGCGCGACGAGAGCGTGGTGTGCACCGTCACCGGCCACGGGCTGAAGGACCCGCAGCGGGCGATCAGCGAGGTCTCGGTGAACGAGTCGGTCGACGCCGAGGTCGGGGTGGTCGCGGCCGAGCTCGGGCTGTGATCATGGGTCGCCATGGCGACCCACACCCCCACCCGAGCCCTCGTCACCGGGGCGTCCGCCGGACTCGGTGAGGCGTTCGCACGCGCACTCGCTGCCCGAGGCGACGATCTCGTCCTCGTCGCGCGCTCCAAGCCGCGCCTCGACGACCTCGCCGACCGGCTCCGCGACGCGTGCCACGTCGACGTCGAGACCTTGAGCGCCGACCTCACCGATCCCGCGCAGCTCGCCGATGTCGAGGCGCGTCTCACCGACCCGGGGAAGCTCGTCGGGCTGCTCGTCAACAATGCGGGGTTCGGCTCGGCGGGGCGCTTCTCCGACCTCGAGATCGACGAGGAGGAGCGCGAGGTTCGCCTCAACGTCGTCGCGCCTGTGCGCCTCACGCACGCCGCGCTCGCCGCGATGGGCGGGCGCGGGGCGGGGCGCATCGTGAACGTCTCGTCGCTCGCCGCGTACCAGCCCAATCCCGGTATGGCGACCTACGGCGCGACGAAAGCGTTCGTGAGCAGCTTCACGCGCGCGATCCAGGAGGAGGCGAGGGCGCGCGGCGTGCAGGTGATGCTGCTCGAGCCGGGCTTCACCCGCACCGAGTTCCAGGCCCGTGCCGGGGTCGACCAGTCCGACGTGCCGAGCTTCCTGTGGATGACCGCGGACCAGGTCGTCGACGCCGCGTTGAAGACATTGGATCGCGGTGGCTATTTCTGCGTCCCGGGCACGATGAACCGCGCCGCGGCGACATTCTCGGACGTGTCACCGAGCGGCCTCAGCCGCCGCGTCGCGGGGCTCCTGCTGCGGCGCGCGTCGAGCCACTGACCGATCACGGGTCGCGCTCGCAGGCCCGCCGCTCGCGCCGGTGCGGCCTCGTCACGCAGGGTCGAGCCGGTAGATCCCGTTCGACTGCGAGAGCAGGTACAGCTCGCCGGAGGCATCCTGGCCGAAGCTCGACACGGAGCCGAGGTGCACGTCGAGCGCGCGCTGCACGCTCACGTGTCCGTCGCGGAGTCGCAGCGCGTGGAGCCGGCCCGCGCAGTTGTCGATGAAGAGATACGCGCCGCGGAGACCGGCGATGCGGGTGCCGCGGTACACGAAGCCTCCGGTGATCGCGCAGCTCCCGCCGTCGGCGTCGTGCGAGTACTCGTACACGGGCGGGACCGCGTTCGCGGGCGCGGCTCCGGCGTAGCGATGGGTGCCCTCGAGACGGTTCCACCCGAAGTTGCTCCCGGCGCCGGTTCCCGCTCGGACGAAGTCGACCTCCTCCCACGCGCTCTGGCCCACGTCGCCGATCCAGAGGTCGCGCGTCTGGCGGTCGAACTCGAAACGCCACGGGTTCCGGAGGCCATAGGCCCAGATCTCGGGCCGGCCGCCGCCGTTCGCGAACGGGTTGTCCGGCGGGATCCCGTAGGCGTTCGTTCCCGACGGGTGTGGATCGATGCGCAGCAGCTTGCCGAGCAAGGTCTGGAGCGACTGCGCGTTGCCGCCGGGCGCGTGACCCGGACCCTGGTCGCCGCCCGCGCCGCCGTCACCCATCGCGATCCAGAGCATCCCGTCCGGTCCGATCACGACGTTGCCGCCGTTGTGGTTCGGTTGCGGCTGCGCGATCGCGAGCAGCTGGCGGCGCGACGACGGGTCGGCGCCGCCGCCGCGCATCGTGTACTCGTCGACCCGGGTGTCGCCCTGGCGGTTCGTGTAGTCGACGTAGAGGTGGCTGCCGTCGGGTGAGAACGTGAGACCGAGCAACCCGCGCTCGCCGCCGGAGGCGACGCGGTCGGTCAGGTCGAGGACGGGCGTCGGGTCGACGCGCCCGGCGCGGATCGCGCGCACCCGCCCGACCTGCTCGGTCACGTACAGCGCGTCGTCTCCGGTCCGCACGGCCATCGCGGTCGTGCCGGCGAGGTCCGCGATCTTCGTCGCCCTGACCGTCACGTCGAGACCGGTCGGCTCGGGCGCGTTCGGGTCCGAGGTGGCTGTCGCCGCGCCGCGGCTCGTGGATGTCGTCGTGGTCCCGCTGGTCGTCGTCGTGCGACGCGACGCGCCCGAGGAGCCACCGCCGCTGCAAGCGGTGAGCGCGGTCCCACCGGTCAGTGCGACGACGAGACCCAACACGATCGAGGTCGCGCGTCGGGACGAGAGGCGGGCGCCGGGGTGCACGGCCCGGGACGCTACCCAGCCGGGAGCATTCGCGAGCGTCACCTACGATGACGTCCGTGCGATACGTCGTCCTCGTTCCCGACGGATGTGCCGACCAACCGCTCGCGGCGCTCGACGGCCGCACACCGCTCGCGGCCGCGTCGATGCCCAACCTCGCGGCGCTCGCGGCGCGTGGGGAGATCGGTCGCGCCCGTGTGATCCCGCCCGGCCTTCCGCCGGGGAGCGACGTGGGGAACCTCGCGATCCTCGGGTACGACCCGGCCGAGTTCCACACCGGTCGTGCCCCGATCGAAGCCGCGGCGATGGGCGTCGAGCTCGCGTCCGACGAGGTCGCGTACCGGTGCAACCTCGTGACGATCGACGACGCCGGCACGATGGTCGACTTCGCCGCCGGCCACCCGTCGAACGAGCAGAGCCACGCGATCGTCGCCGCGCTCGACGACGCGCTCGGTCACGGTCGCGACGGTGTGCGTTTCCACGCCGGTGTCGAGTACCGGCACCTCGCAGTGCTGCCGGCTTCGTTGGCCGAGGCGTCGTGCGTTCCGCCCCACGACCTCACCGGCAGGGCGGCCGTCCTTCCGACCGGCCCCGCGTCGGCGCGACTCGTCGAGCTGATGGACGCGTCGCGTGACGTCGTGACCCGCGTGGCGCGCGAGGTCGGATCGCAGGCGTCGCAGATCTGGCTGTGGGGCCAGGGCGTCCGCCCGCGGCTTCCCGCGTTCGAAGCGCGCTACGGCGTGCGCGGCCGCTTGAGCTCCGCGGTCGACCTGGTTCGCGGGCTCGGTGTGCTCACCGGTGTCGAGGTCGTCGACGTCCCAGGTGCGACTGCGGGCTTCGACAACGACTATGCAGCCCAGCGCGAAGCGTGTCTGCGCAGCCTCGAGGACCGCGACTTCTTCCTGCTGCACGTCGAGGCGACCGACGAGGCCGGGCACCAGGGCGACGTGGAGGAGAAGGTCGCCGCGCTCGAGTCGTGGGACCGCGACGTGATCGGACCGCTCATGGACGCGTTGCCCGAGCTCGGGCCGCACCGCGTCCTGCTCCTGCCCGACCACGCGACCCCGTGCGCGCTCCGTACCCACACCGCCGAGCCGGTTCCGTTCGTGCTCTTCGACTCGGAGCGCGACGGCCCGGGCGGCTGCTACACGGAAGCCGCGGTGCAGGACGCGCCGGTCGTGGACGCGCACGACCTCATGGGTCGACTCCTGCAGTCCGCCGTGCGCTGATCGCGGTCTGCCACTGCCGCGTCCGCGGCGCGCCGCACGAGCGGGCGACCCGTCGGGTCGGGCGGGTCGCCCGATGATTGCTGAGCGACCTGGTGATTCGGTACACTTGCGGCGAGTCCGGCAGGGCTGGAGGCGCACCACACGCAGGCGCACCTCGAGCAGGTCGGCTCGTCCCGCCGCATCGCACCGAGCCTTCCCCGGCGTGGGAGCTGATCTCCCGGGTGCGTACCGCGGTTCCCGGGGTGCCGGTGGTCTCCAGTCGCTTCCGCCCCGCCCCGCTCGAACCCGTCGACGCACGACGAGTCCTCCTGACCACCACCGCTTCGCCGGACGGCATGCGAACGGAGCATGGACGTGGTCTTCCTCCGCTACGACATCGAATCGGACGACGGGTCCTTCGACGCGCTCAAGGCGAGCGCCCGGCCCGCCGATGCGGTCGTGACCGGAATCCTCGAACCCGCGGCGATCGTCGCGTTTGGCAGCCGCGCGCCGTTCGGACGCGCGATCATGAGCAGGACCGATCTCGTCCCCGCGGGCGCCCGTCGCGCCCAGGGGCTCCTGGAGCTCGCGAGCCCAAGGGCCGCGAATTCGAGGGTGGGGCGCACGAGAGCCCGGTCGTCGTGCCGCTCCTCGTCACGTGGACGGCGAGGAGCTTCCACCGCCGACACGCCGTGCGGCGGGCCCACGAGTTCACGCGGGCGGCCCATGGATCGAGAGCTCGAGCACTCCCACACACACCGTTCGTTCCCCGTTCCGTTCCCCCGAGGAGTCCACTGACATGAGCGAGCAGCAGCTCGAGCGTTCCATGCTCGACGGCAAGGATCGCGAGGAGTTGCACGCGATCGCCGGGGCCATGGGCGTTCGAGGCGTGACCCGTCTGCGCAAGGCGGATCTCGTCGAGGCGATCCTCGCCGCGGCGGGTGCCAACGGTGCCGAGGCCGCGAGCAACGGCAGCGCACCGGCCGACGCGGCCGCGAAGCCGAAGCGGGTCCGCAGCCGCAAGACGGTCGACGACCCGATCGCGGCGCTCGCCGCCGAAGAGGACGCGCTCGCGGCGTCGACGACCGACGCGTCCGACGAGCCCGCCGCGCCGCGACCCGCGCGGTCCGCGTCGGCGAGCACCGCCACGGCGACGGCCGGCGACGCGGGTACGGGAGACGCGGAAGGAAGCGACGCGGCGGTCGGCCGCGCCCCGTCCGTGAGCACGACGACGACCGCGCCGGACTCGGAGGGCGGCGCGACCGCGCCTGCCGACCGGGCCGGGACCAACGGCTCGGCGCACGACGGTGGCGACGGGAGCGGCACCGGCACCCGCACCGACGACGACGATCGCCAGTCGTACGGCGAGGGCAACCGTCGCCGTCGCCGGCGTCGCGGGCGCGACCGCGATCGCGACCGCCAGTACGAGGGTGGCCCCCGTCCCGACGAGCCCGTCGGCGAGCCGGTCGAGGTGCAGGGACTGCTCGACCTCCGCGACGAGGGCTACGGCTTCCTGCGCACGACCAGCTACCTGCCCGGCGCGAAGGACGTGTACGTCTCCGCGTCACAGGTGCGGCGGTTCGCGCTCCGCAAGGGCGACTTCGTGCGCGGCGCGACGCGCCCGCCGGCGAGCAACGAGAAGTACCCGGCGCTGCTGCGCGTCGACGAGATCAACGGCATGACGCCCGACGACGCGCGCACGCGGGCACGCTTCGAGGACCTCACGCCGCTGTTCCCCGACGAGAAGCTGCGTCTGGAGCTGCGCGAGGACCCGGCGAACATGACGGGCCGGATCGTCGACCTCATCTCGCCGATCGGGAAGGGTCAGCGCGGGCTCATCGTCTCACCGCCGAAGGCGGGCAAGACGACGATCCTCAAGCAGCTCGTCTTCTCGATCGAGCGCAACAACCCCGAGGTGCACCTCATGGTGCTGCTCGTCGACGAGCGGCCCGAAGAGGTCACCGACATGCGCCGCCACGTCGTGAAGGGCGAGGTCGTCGCGAGCACGTTCGACCGGCCCTCCGAGGAGCACACCCAGGTCGCCGAGCTCACGATCGAGCGGGCCAAGCGACTGGTCGAGCTGGGCAAGGACGTCGTGATCGTGCTCGACGGCATCACCCGCCTCGCCCGGGCCTACAACCTCGCCCAGCCCGCGTCGGGCCGCATCCTCTCGGGTGGCGTCGACTCGACCGCGCTGTACCCGCCGAAGCGGTTCTTCGGTGCGGCCCGCAACATCGAGGAGGGTGGCTCGCTCACGATCGTCGCGACCGCGCTCATCGAGACCGGCAGCCGCATGGACGAGGTGATCTTCGAGGAGTTCAAGGGCACCGGGAACATGGAGCTGCGCCTCGACCGGCGTCTCTCCGAGCGGCGGATCTACCCGTCGATCGACGTCGAGGCGTCGAGCACCCGCCACGAGGAGCTGCTCTTCGACCGCAACCAGCTCCAGCAGGTCTGGAAGCTGCGCCGGGTGCTCAACGCGCTCGAGGGCGGCGCCGGCCTGGAGCTGCTCATCGACAAGATCCGCACCACCAAGAGCAACGACGAGTTCCTGGCCGAGATCGCCAAGGCACCCACGCCCGGCGGTTAGTGGGAAGAGCCCCGGCAGGGAACATCTGGCCGTCCGCTACCGTTCTCGGCAGAGCGCGGCGACCGGAGCGAGGGACGAGCGAGGTCGCTCGCCAGCGATCGAACGACCTGACCCCGCAGGGCAAACACCGGAGCCCTGCAGGGAGTGAGAGAGCGAGAAGACATTGAAGACCGATATCCATCCGAACTACGTCGAGTGCAGCGTCAAGTGCTCGTGCGGCAACACGTTCACGACCCGTTCGACCGTGCCCGAGCTGCGGGTCGAGCTGTGCTCCGAGTGCCACCCCTTCTACACGGGCAAGCAGAAGCTCGTGGACACCGGTGGCCGGGTCGAGCGCTTCCAGCGCCGCTACGCCAAGGCGCAGAAGAGCACCCGGGCCAAGAAGGCCTGACCGGGAGCAGCCCATGTCTTCCAACCCCGAACCGCGCTACATGGGCGGCCAGGCCGTCATGGACGGCGTGATGATGCGGGGTGCGACGACATGGGCCGTCGCGGTGCGCAGCCAGGACGGCGAGATCGAGCTCGCGGTCCACGACGCGCCGCGGTGGGCGGAGCGCTGGTCAAAGGTGCCGATGGTGCGCGGCATCATGACGCTCGCCGAGTCGCTGACGCTCGGCATGCGCGCGCTCATGTGGTCGGCGACGCGTCAGCTGCCCGAGGACGAAGAGGTTTCGAGCGGAGCGATGGCGTGGGCCGTCGGCATCGCGCTCGTGTTCTTCACCGCGCTCTTCATCCTGCTGCCCGCGGTGGCGGCGCGCGGTCTCGGTGGCGTGGTCGGCCGGCACGGTTGGCAGTTCAACGTCGCCGAGGGCGTGCTGCGGCTCGCGATCTTCATCGGCTATCTCGCGCTCATCGCGCGCCTGGCCGACGTGCGGCGCGTGTTCCAGTACCACGGCGCCGAGCACAAGGCGATCGCGGCGTACGAGAACGATGTCGAGCTCACACCGGAGTCCGCGCAGCGCTTCACCACCGAGCACGTGCGTTGCGGCACCAACTTCCTGCTGACCGTCATGCTGCTGACGATCGTCGTGTACTCCTTCGTCGGCCGCCCCGGCTGGGTCGTCCTCATCGCGTCGCGCATCGTGCTGATCCCGGTGATCGCGGCGTTGAGCTACGAGGTGATCAGGTTCGCGGCGAAGCACATGGACCGGAAGTGGGTGCGCGTGCTCATGCGCCCCGGGCTCACCCTGCAGCGGCTCACGACGCGCGAGCCGACTCTCGACCAGCTCGAGGTCGCGATCGCGTCGCTGCGCGCGGTCATGACCGCGGAGCAGCTCGCGGAGGTCGAGCGTCGACCGGCGGGCGTGACGCCGGCGCCGATCGTCCGGCCGGCCGTCGGCTGAGCGCGGCGCGTCCGGCTAACCCGACGTCGTCGCGCTGCGCGCGCCGAAGCGCACCACCGCCGCCCGCGCCCCTTCGGTCGTCATGGCGACGAACTCCGCGTCGCGCGTGGGCTGTCCGTAGTCGAGCCAGTTGAGCGTGGCCTCGAGCAAGTAGCCGAACAACGTCTGCGCGGCCCACTCGTGCAGCGCAGGGTCGACGCGACCGGCGAGCACTGCACGGGAGGCGTCGACCGCGTGATCGCGCAGCTCTCGGGCGTAGTCGGCGAAGTCGGGCTCGCGTGCCGCGTGGCGCCAGAGCAGCTGGAAGCCGGCCGGGTCCTCGCGGGCGACGGTGAGCAGGCTGCGCGCGCCGATGCCCGTCGTGCGCTGCGAGTACGCGGTGAGGAACTCCTCCGCGAGACGGTCGAACACGCGTTGGAGGACGGCGCGGTACAGCACTTCCTTCGAGTCGAAGTGGCGGTACACGATGAGCTTCGTGATGCCGCACTCGGCCGCGATGTCCTCCATCGAGGTGCGCGCGTAGCCGCCGCGCGCGAACGCGGCGGCGGCCGCACGGAGGATCGCGGCCTGGCGCTCGGCCCGGGGGAGCGGTCGCGTGGTCGCCGTTGCCATAGGTATACGCCGAAGTATACACTCCAGGGTGTACCGCCCCGCCGGTACGCCCCCCCAAGTCCGGACGAGCACGAGGTCCACATGAGCAACCTGCAACTCGAGTGGTCCGAGCGTGAGCTGCTCGAGGACCCGGCCGTCACGACTCCGCTCGTCGCGGGTGGCCGGCGCTGCCACGGCGGCTTCGACGCGGATGGCGCGTACCGTTCGCCGCGGACGCGCTTTCGCGTCCCCGCGATCGACGCGTGGCAACAGCACCATCGCGAGCAGTTCGGCAGCGAGCTCGTCCACGCGCCGCTCGAGGCATGGCCCGAGACGTACCCGAACGTGGCGCAGGCCAAGTTCCTGCTGCGCGAAGGGGTCGAGGGCCCGATCGTCACGACGCTGACGCGCATCGGCACGGTCGAGGGGTTCGGGGCGATGATCCGTCACGCGGACGCGGGCGACCTACAGCGTTTCTTCGACGAGAGCATCTCCGGCACCGCCACGGCGCACCTCCAGCGCGGGTTGTTCGAGGCGCACGCGCGCGACGAGGCGGGGTACGGCGACGAGTCCGGCCACAAGGACATGTGGTTCGCGGCGCGCGACGTCGCGTTCGACCGGCCCGTCACCGACGACGAGACCGAGCGCATGCTCGAGCGCATGGGCATCGCGGGACCCGCCAACGGCGGTGTGCCCGATCCCGAGGTCGCGCGCACGCGCATGCTCGCGATGCGGCGCTTCGACGATCTCGACCTCGCGCTCGAGTTGCTCGTGCAGCGGATGATCAACATCCTGCTCATCGAGGTGTCGGCGTTCCACACGTTCGCGTGGGCCGAGGCGGTGCTCTCCGACGGCGAGCTCGTTGCCGGCGACGGCGAGGCGGCGCGGCTCGTGTCGTACATCCGTCAGGACGAGACGCCACACGTCGAGTACCTGCGCACCGCGCTGACGGAGATGCGCGACCGCACGTTCGTCTGCGAGTCGGGCCGGGGCATCCCGGGCACGGAGGTCGTCGGCACGCTGTGGGACATGATGCTCGCCGACTCGCTCGGGCCCCGTCGTGAGCAGCTCCTGCGCAGCACGCTCGACGAGGTCGAGTACGCGCTCGCCGGCCACCCGCGCCGTGATGACGTGCTCGAGGAGTTCCACTCGCTCGGGAGCGTGCGTCCCGACCGCGACCGCGCCCCCGTCGGCGGCGCTCCGCTTCGTTCCGCGTACTGAACGGGTCTCGATGAAGTTCGGGATCTTCTACGAGCACCAGCTCCCGCGGCCCTGGGACGACGACAGCGAGTACGCGCTGCTGCAGCACGCGCTCGAGCAGTGCGAGCTCGCGGACCGTCTCGGCATCGACTACGTGTGGGAGGTCGAGCACCACTTCCTCGAGGAGTACAGCCACTCGAGCGCACCGGAGCTGTTCCTGGCCGCGGTCTCCCAGCGCACCCAGCGCATCCGGCTCGGTCACGGCATCGTGCAGACGCCGCCGCCGTTCAACCATCCGGCACGCGTCGCCGAGCGGATCGCCACGCTCGACCTGCTCTCGAACGGTCGGGTCGACTTCGGGACCGGCGAATCGAGCTCGGAGGCCGAGCTCGGCGCCTTCCTCGTCGATCCCCTGCAGAAGCGCGAGATGTGGGAGGAGGGGTTGCGCGTCGCGCTCCGGTGCCTCAGCGAGGAGCCGTTCACGGGGTTCGCGGGCGAGCACGTGACGATGCCGCCCCGCAACGTGATCCCGAAGCCGCGCCAGAAGCCGCACCCGCCGGTGTGGGTCGCATGCAGCCGGCGCGACACGATCCATCTGGCCGCGCAGAAGGGGATCGGCGCGCTGACGTTCGCGTTCATCGATCCCGAAGAGGCCGAGCACTGGATGCACGACTACCACGAGACGCTCGCGAACGAGTGCGTGCCGATCGGTGACGCCGTCAACGCGAATCTCGCGTGCGTCACGCCGATGATGTGCCACCGCGACGAGCAGGAGGCGCTCGCCCGCGGGCTCGAGGGGGCGAACTTCTTCGGCTACTCGCTCGCGCACTACTACATCTTCGGACGTCACCAGCCCGGCGTCACCGACGTGTGGGCCGAGTACGAGAAGCTGCGCGCCGAGAAGGGGTACTCGCCCGAGGCCGTCGTCGCAGCCGCGCAGCACTCCGACCGTCTCGGTGCCAAGGCGGTCGAGCAGGGCGTGTCGGGTCTGCGCGGCGCGATCGGGACACCCGAGCAGCTGCGCGAGTTCCTGCGGCGTTACGAGGCGTACGGCGTCGACCAGGTCATCTTCGTGAGCCAGGCGGGTACCAACCGTCACGAGCACATCATGGAGAGCCTCGAGCTGTTCGGCCGCGAGGTGCTCCCCGAGTTCGCCGAGCGCGACGAGGCGCACCAGCGCGAGAAGGCCAAGCGACTCGAGCCCGTGATCGAGGCGGCGATGGCGCGCAAGCCCGTGGGCGACCATCCGCCGCTGCCCTCGCCCGACTACGCGTTCCCGGCGATCCCGCGTGCCATCGCCGACCGGTCCGGCTCCGACGACTTCCACGCCTGGCTCGACCGCGTGGCCGAGGAGCGCGCCGTGGGGAAAGAGGAGTTGGGCTTTCCCCAGTTGGGCTGAGGCGGGAGCCACCAGGCAGAACCCGTCGACCCGCCCGAGTGTCGTCGGCGGGCGGAGCGGCGAGCTTGCGAGCGCGACCATCGAGCGGGGAAGAGCGCTTCGGTCCATCCCGTTACCCTGGGCGTGATGCTCCCCCGTGAACGCCTGGCCGACCTGGAGACCGAGCTCGAGAAGCTCGAGTCTCGCCTGCCCGAGATCTACGCCTCGGGTGACCAGGCCGAGGCGCGCGAGGCCGGCCGGCGCCACTCCGAGCTCAAGCCCATCGTCGACACGTGGGGCGAGTACAAGCGGGCCGAGGCCGACCTGAAGGATGCGAAGGAGCTGCTCGCCGGCGAGGACGACGCCGAGATGCGCGACTACCTGCGGGGCGAGGTGGGCGCGAAGGAGGAGGAGCTCGCCGTGCTCGACGAGCGGCTGCGCGAGCTGCTGATCCCTCGTGACCCCAACGACGGCAAGAACGTGATCGTCGAGATCCGGGGTGCGGTCGGCGGTGAGGAGGCCAACATCTGGGCCGGCGACCTCTACCGCATGTATCAGCGCTACGCCGAGGCCCACGGTTGGAAGGTGGAGCCGCTCGCGAGCCAGCCGTCCGACATGGGCGGGTTCCGTGACGTCACCTTCGTCGTGAAGGGCCCCGACGCGTGGGCGCGGCTGAAGTACGAGGCCGGCGTCCATCGCGTGCAGCGGGTGCCGGTCACCGAGAGCCAGGGTCGCGTGCACACGAGCGCGGCGACGGTCGCGGTGCTGCCCGAGGCGGAGGAGATCGCGGTCGAGGTCGACCCGAACGACCTCGACATCGACGTGTACCGCTCGACCGGGCCGGGCGGTCAGTCGGTGAACACGACCGACTCCGCCGTCCGCATCACCCACAAGCCGTCGGGCCTGGTCGTGACGTGCCAGGACGAGAAGAGCCAGCTCCAGAACAAGGAGAAGGCAATGCGCATCCTGCGCGCCCGCCTGATGCAGATCGAGCAGGAGCGCCAGGCCCAGGAGCTGTCGTCGGCCCGGCGGAGCCAGGTCAAGAGCGGTGACCGCTCCGACAAGAGCAGGACGTACAACTACAAGGAGAACCGCGTGACCGACCACCGGGTCGGCGTGACGTTGCACTCCCTCGACCAGGTGCTCCAGGGTCAGCTCGACGAGATCGTCGACGCGCTCGCCGCCGCCGAGCGCGGTGACCAGCTCGGCGGCGTCTCGAACTAAGTGGGTATGCCGACGTGGCGCGCGCTCGGTGCCGAGGCCGAGGCGGAGTTGCGACGCGCGGGTGTGCCGTCGCCCTCGACCGAGGCCCGCTGGCTGCTCGAGGAGGTGTCGGGCTACGACGCGGCCGAGCTGTTCGCGGAGGGGCCGGAGACCGCGCCGGATCGCGCGGTGCGGCGCATGACGTGGCTCGTCGAACGTCGCTGCGGTGGTGAGCCGTTGCAGTACGTCCTCGGTCACTGGTCGTTCCGCCAGCTCGACCTGCTCGTCGACCGGCGGGTGCTGATCCCGCGTCCGGAGACGGAGGTCGTCGCCGAGATCGCGATCGAAGAGGCGGTCCGGCTCGGCGCGCGGCGCGGGAAGCGCACCTCGTGGGCCCGCAGCGACACCGACTACGTCGTGGTCGATCTCGGAACCGGCTCGGGCGCGCTCGCGTTGTCGGTCGCGTGGGAGCTGCCGCGCGCCGAGGTGTGGGCGACCGACGTCAGCGAGGAGGCGTTGGCCGTCGCGCGTGCGAACCTCGCGGGCGCCGGCAAGGCCGCGGTGCGCGTCCGCGTCGCGGAAGGCTCGTGGTTCGGCGCGCTGCCCGCGTTCCTGCGCGGGAAGGTCCGGGTCGTGGTGTCGAACCCTCCGTACATCGCCAACCGCGAGATGGCGTCGTTGCCGCCGGAGGTCGCGGAGTACGAACCGCTGGAAGCGTTGGTGAGCGGACCGACGGGCTTCGAGGCGATCGAGCGCATCCTCACCGACGCGCCCGCGTGGCTGGAGCCGTCGGGTGTGGTCGTGTGCGAGATCGCGCCGTCGCAGGCCGTCGACGCGGTCGCGCTCGCGCTCGAGTGCGAGTTCGAGGAGGCGTTCACGCGTCCCGACCTCGCGGGCCGTGACCGCGTGCTCGTCGCACGACGGCGGGTAGGCTCGAAGCGATGGCCGATGAGCTCGACGTCGACGCGATGCTCCAGCGATTCCGTGATCGGGCCGCCGCGGTGAGGAACCGTCCGCTCCCACCCGTCGCGGGCGCAGAGCGCGAGCGCTTCATCGCGCAGGCGCAGCTCGACTTCCAGGACTACGCCATCGTCGGCGACGCCGCCTGGGCGTTCGAGGACGGCGTGCTCGTGCTGAGGGTGAATCTCGCGCGCTCCTAACGAGAGCGCTCGTCGAAGACTTCGTGCCGATCGAGCCGTTGCAGGTAGGCGCGGTCGACCGCCATCCACACCGTCTTCGAGAACGGGTAGTAAAGGATCGGCCCGAACAGCATGATCGGGACCAGCACCGCGAGCAGTGGCGCGACCGGGATGTCGGGCACCGTCAGCGCGACGAGCGTGACGAACACGGCCGCGAACACCGCGCCGACGACCATGATGTTGATCGCGAGCGCGCCGGCGAAGTAGCCCTGCTCACGTTCGAAGTGCAGGCCGCAGCGCGGGCAGTCCGGCACGAGCGTGAAGTACCGCTTGAAGAGATGGCCGCTCCCGCACCGGGGGCAGCGCCGGGTGAAGCCCCACCACATGGTCCGCCAGCGGCTGGGCTGCAGAGCTCGTTGCGGCATGCTCGACACGCGGGCCACGGTACCGCCACGCCTCCACGCCGAAAGAAGCGACGCGGGTCACGCGCGGCCGCGAGCGTGTCTCAGGCCGGGTCCGGATCGTCCTCGTCCTCGTCGTCGGCGGGTGGCTCGGGCCACGTCGCCACCGACGGTGCCGCGCTGTCGGGACAGATCGACCTGTAGCGGCACCAGCCGCAGACCTCGCGCTCGGCGACCCCGGCGTAGTTCTCTTCCTTCCAGACCTCCGCCGCGACGACGCGCAGCTCGTCCTCGATCGCGGCGAGCTCGTCGGCGTCGGGCTCGAACGGCTCCGGATCGTCGTCGATCTCCGCCGACAGGTACTCGTAGCGCACCCGTACCCTCAGTCCCTTGCGCAGCGCGCGCTCGGCCAGCAGCCACGCCTGCACGCGGGCGCGGGCATCGTCCCCGACCCGGTCCGATGACGGATTGCCGCCGGTCTTGTAGTCGCGCGCGTCGACGATGCCGTCGTGGATCCACACCGCGTCGATGCGACCGGTCGTCATGAACATCGGCGCCGGTCGCTTGTGGAAGCGCGCCAGCTCCAGCTCGTGCGCGGCCCACGACGCGTCGAGCGGGCAGCGGCGCGCGTGCCGCTCGACGTAGCCGACCAGCGGACCCGGACCGTCGAACCCGTGCGCACCGAGCACGTCGAGCACGTGCGCGCGGTCGCGACACGAACCGGTCTCGTGCACCTGACGCAACATCGCGTGCACCGCGACGCCGAGGTCAGGCGAGGGTCCCTCGTCGCTCGTGGGGACACCGAGGATGCGGTCGGTGCGGAACTCGCGACGGCAGCGTCGCCACTGCATCACCGCGCTCGCGTTGAGCGTGAGGATCTCCGGGAGCCGGATCTCGTCGGACCGGTTCACTGGTGGACCCTGCACCCCGGGATGAAGCGGCACGAGCCACAGTCGAGCCCGGGCGTCGGCGCCGGGTCCGCGGCGCGCTCGGCCAGCAACGCGGCCCGTTCCTCCAGCCACGCTTCCAGCAGGGGGCGCACGCCACCCACGTCCATCCACTCGTCGCGACGCGCGCCGTGGACGAGATCGGCGACGGAGACGAGCAGGCCCGCGGGCGCCCAGTCGGCGAGACGCAGGACCGCGAAGCGCACGTCGACGTCGTCGAGCAGCTCACCGGGTGGAACCCCGCGACCGAGCCGCAGCACACGGAGCTCGCGCGTGCCCGCGTCGTCCTCCACCGTGAGGCCGCACCGGCCGACGAGACGCACACCGAGTGACGGCACGCGTGTCGACCAGACGTCGGGCCCGTCGTCGTCGCGCGGTTCGTCGTCGCCGGCGGCGTGGCGGCGCGTGTCTTCGACGCCGAGGTCCACGCTGCGCACCGGACGGTCCTGGTACAGCGCGACGTACCAGCGCGCCGCGGTCTCGTACAGCCGCTGCTCCTCCGCGGTGAGCGGTTCCCCGGCGCGGAAGTGTCCGATGTCGGGCGGCGACAGATCCACGTGGGTGAGGCGGGCGTCCTCGAGCAGGCGGTTCGACACGCGGAAGCGGCCGGTGCCGAGGCGCATGCTGCGCCGGTCGTCGCGTTCGTGGGCCAGACGGCGCGCGCAGAGCGTGGTCGCGCGTCGGAGATGGGCGGCGGTGATCTTGGGCAGCTCGTCGACGCCGTCGCCCGCTTCCTGCTTCATCGCGGGCGAGGGTACGCCGACAGAGGGATGTGCCTGCGGAGCCCATGCCCCCGCCTACGATCGCCGGCGTGGCTGCGGACGGGGATCCCTCGCGGCCCCGCCGTCGCCGCCGGCGTCGGTGGTGGCCGTATTGGCTCGTCGGCGGCATCCTCGTCCTCGCGTGGCTGGCGATCTCCGCCGTGACCCTCCTCGCCGCCCGCCACGACGCCAACGCCGGCATGGACCTGGTCCGCCAGGCCCGGTCCTCCCTCACGCCGACCGACCTCGTGCAGGGCAAGGGCGCCGATCTCTTCGCCGGCGCCCGTCGCGACTTCGCGCGGGCCCACGACAAGGCCGGCTCGCCCTGGATGGTCCCGCTGCGGATCGTGCCGGTGATCGGTCGGCAGGTCCACTCCATCGATGCGCTGACGGGCTCGGCGGAGCGCGTCGTCGCGGTGGGGAGCGACGCGATGAACGCGTCGCGCCGTCAGCTCGACGTCCAGGTCGTCACCGGTCCGGCGCGGGTGCAGCAGGTGCAACAGCTCGGTGTCATCGCGGGCGACTCGTCGAAGAAGCTCGAGCACGTCGACCTCGGACCGTCGAACGCGCTCATCGGACCGCTGCGCGACGCGCGCAACAAGTTCTCGGGCGACCTCGACAAGCTGCGACGCGCGCTGTCCGACGTCAACGCCGCCTCCGTCGGCCTGGACACGGTCCTGAAGGGCCCGTCGCGCTATCTGGTCGTCGCCGCGAACAATGCCGAGATGCGCGCCGGCTCCGGCATGTGGCTGAGCGCGGGGCTCCTCGACTTCAGCAACGGACGCTTCACGATGCACGACATGAGCCCGACGGCGGAGCTCGCGCTCGATCCTCCCGGCGTGCCGATGGGTGGCGACCTCGCGGCGCGGTGGGGGTGGAGCAACCCGAACCAGGAGTGGCGCAACCTGATGCTGAGCCCGGTGCTGCCGGCCAACGCGGAGCTCGCGGCGCGCATGTGGGAGGCCAACGGCGGGCCGCGCCTCGACGGCATCCTCGTGATCGACCCCGTCGCGCTGCAGGCGCTCCTCGCCGCGTCGGGCCCCGTGAACGTGAACGGCCGGGTCATCGACGCGAACAACGTCGTGCAATACGTGTTGCACGACCAGTACGCGGGCGCGTCGTTCGAGGACCAGGCCCAGCAACAGCGCCGCGAGCAGCTGAGCGGCATCGCCAACGCCGCGATCGCGGCCATCGACCAGCGCGGCTGGGACGCGGGCACGCTCGTCGACCAGCTCCGCAACGCCGCCCAGGGACGCCACGTGCTCGCGTGGTCGTCGAACCCGGTCGAGGAGCGGGGTTGGAAGGCGGCAGGGATCGACGGCGAGCTGCCGTCCGACTCGATGCTCGTCGCCGTGCTGAACCGGGGCGGGAACAAGCTCGACCAGTTCCTGGCGGTCGGACCCACCATCGAGACGAAGGCCACACCGACCGGCACCGCGGTGACCGTGAAGGTCGCGATGGCGAACTTCGCGCCCGTGAACGACGCGCAGTACATCATCGGGCCCTTCCCCGACTCGAACCTCGCGCCGGGGGAGTACCTGGGCATCCTCTCCGTCGACGTCCCCGCCGACGCCGCCAACGTGCGCATCGACAACGGCGCGCCGCTCGTGGCCGCCGGGGCCGACGGCAACAACCGGGTCGTGGCGACCTACGTCCAGCTCCTCCGGGGCCAGGGGCGGGTGCTCACCGTCCAGTTCGACCTGCCGAAAGGCGTCCGGCAGATGGAGATCGAGCCCTCGGCCCGCATCCCGGGCGAGAAGTGGCGCGACGGCTCCGACCAGTGGGTGGACTCGGGCGCCCATGTGGTCCGATGGTGATCCCGAACCGGGCGCGAACGCGCTGCGTGACCGGTTCCGGGGCGAACCGGCCGATTTCGCGTCACTGCTGTGACAGGAGTGGAAACAATCCCGATATAGGTCGATCGGCCCGTTGTCACGCTGTCAGAGCCTGGCTACACTCCGCGCGGGACCTGGGGGGAGTGGCCAGGCCAGGAGGCAGATGTGATCCAGGGAACGAACCTTCCGAGGCGCGCCGCGCGCCTGCTCGCTGCGGGGGCGATCGTGGCCGGCGTCTTGGCGCCGACCGCGGCGTTCGCGACGAGCAACTACCCGAACGGCGGGACGACGCCGCCGCAGTCGCACGACCCGGGCACGCAGGTGGAGGCCGCGACGACGTCGTCGGGCTCGTCCTCCCTGCCCTTCACCGGTGGTGACGTCCTCGGCCTCACGGCCATCGGCGGCAGCGCGGTGGTCATCGGTGGGGTGCTCGCGCACCGGGGTCGTCGCCGCTCCCGCGCCTAGGTCGGGGCCCGGGCCCGAGTCTTCGGACCCGCGCCCGGGTACACGTCCATCTCGGGCCCAGAGGGGGCGCCCGAGAGGCCGACGTGATGGCATGACTGCTGCGATGAGCGGCGCGACCGCCCCTCTCGGTGGGCTAGGTTGCGCGGGCGCGTCGCGTTGGGTCCTTGGGGCGACGGGAACGAGAGGGTGAGCGTCGGAGAACGGATACGGCCCAGCCGTCTGGGGAGCACGCGTCCAACGCGGTCGCAGCACGACCGCGCGCGCCGTGGCCCCAGCATCGGCCGGGTCCATCACCCGTCCCTGCGGGGGATCCTCCTCTGCATCGACACCGCCGCGGTCGCGGCGGCGTGGCTGCTGACGCTCCTCGCGCCCTGGGAGGGCCGCACCGCCTTCCACGAGCACCCCGGCGCGATCGCGCTCGCGATCCCCGCGATCACGGCCGGCTCGCTCCTGCTCATCGCGTCCCAGCGCCTGTACCTGGCCCGCGTGGCCGGGGTCCGGGCGGTCGAGGTCGCGCGCCTCGCGCGGGCGTCGACGATCTCGGGCGTCGCGACGTACCTCGTCGCCGCCCTCGCCGGCAACGCCATCTCGGTGCCTCGCGCCCTCGCCGGCGTCGCGCTCGCGTTCGCGTTCCTCGCGTTCGGACGCGGCGCGTACGGCACGTGGCTCAAGAGCTCGCGCGCGTCCGGCCGCTTCAGCCGGCCCGTCATCATCGTGGGCACGAACGCCGAGGGCCGTGAGCTCGAGCGGCTCCTGCGCACCCATCCCGAGCTCGGGTTCCGGGTCATCGGCTGCGTGGGGCGTTCCGACGAGCTCGCGCTCTGGCGTGACGACGTGCCGTGGCTCGGTGATCTGGCCGGCGCGGGCGACGCGATCGTCGGCCGCGGCGCGAACGGCGTCATCATCGCTGCGAGCGCGGTGCCCCACGAGCAGCTCAACCGGCTCACCCGGGAGCTGCTCGCGGCGGATCTGCACGTTCACCTGTCGACCGGGTTGAAGGGCATCGCGTACAAGCGGCTGCGGTCGCTGCCGCTCGCGCACGAGCCGCTCTTCTACCTCGAGCCGGTCTCGCTCTCGCGGTGGCAGCTCATCGTGAAGCGGGGTCTCGACGTCACCGTCGCCTCGGTGTCGCTCCTGTTCGCCGCGCCCGTCCTCGCCATGGCTGCGATCGCGATCAAGCTCCAGGACCGCGGTCCGGTGCTGTTCCGGCAGTGCCGGGTCGGTCGTGACGGTCGCACCTTCGAGGTGCTCAAGCTGCGGACGATGGTTCCCGACGCCGAGGACCGCCTCTCGGAGGTGACGGGCGAGAACCTCCGCCGCGACGGGCCGCTGTTCAAGGCCACCGACGACCCGCGCCGGACACGCGTGGGGCGGGTGCTCGAAGCGACCAGCCTCGACGAGCTGCCGCAGCTCATCAACGTGCTCCTCGGCACCATGAGCCTGGTCGGCCCCCGACCCGCGCTCCCCGACGAGGTGGCGAAGTTCGACGACGAGCTGCTCGAGCGCCACAGCGTGCGGCCCGGCATCACCGGTCTCTGGCAGGTGGAGGCGCGCGACAACCCGTCGTTCGACGCGTACCGCCGGCTGGACCTGTTCTACGTGGAGAACTGGTCGGTCACCCTCGACCTGGCGATCCTGTTCGAGACCTTCCAGGCCGTGCTCGCGCGACTGCTCCGTGGTCCGATGCCGCACCTCGAGACGGGGTACGGCGCTCGGGACCGGAGCACCGCTGCGTGACCAACGGCTCGTGACGACAACCCGGGGCGCGGTCGGTAGCGACGCGCGCGACGCGAGCGCCCGGCTGCGGACGCTGTTCGTCAACGAGAACCTCGGCGGGCACGCGTCGATGCACCTCTACATCCGTCAGGCGCTCGGGCACGTCTCCGACATGGCCGCGGACTTCGTCGACGTGCCCCATGCCGGGCTCGTGCGCAAGCTGCTCGCGGCGCCGGTCCCCGGCCTCGCCGGGCTCGACCTCGACCTGCAGCCGCTGCGCGCGCAGCTGTTGCAGAGTCTGTGGGTGCGTCGCCTGCTGGACCGGATCGGCGGCGCGTACGACGTCGTGCACGTGTACACGCAGAGCACTGCGCTGCTGTCGGCCGCGCAACTCGCGACGCGGCCGAGCGTCGTCTCCACCGACGGCACCGCGACGCAGAACGCGTACCACATCCCGTACCGGCGGGCGACGCGCCACACCGCGTCCCAGGTGCGCGTCGCACGTCTCTTCGAGGACCGGGTGTACGCGGCCGCGACGCTCGTCGTCGCGCAGTCCGAGTGGGCGGCGCGCTCGCTGCTGACGACCTACGGCCTGCCGGCCGACAAGGTGCGCGTCATCCCGTTCGGGGTGCCGGTGCCCGCGGCGGTGCCGCGCCGTGAGGCAGAGGGGCTGCCGCAGGTGACCTTCGTGGGCAAGTCGCTCGAGCGCAAGGGTGGGCTCCGCCTGCTGAGCACGTTCCGCGAGCACTTGCGCGACCGCTGCCTCCTGAACCTGGTGACGCTCGAGTCGGTGCCGCCGGAGCCCGGCGTGCGCGTGATCAACGACTTCCAGCCCGGTGACGCGCGACTCGTCGAGCTGCTGTCGCACAGTGCGCTGTTCGCGTTCCCGAGCGACATGGACAACTCGCCGTACTCGGTCCTCGAGGCGATGGTGGCCGGCCTGCCCGTCGTCGCGACCAGGGTGGGCGGCGTGCCGGAGATGGTCGTGCACGGCGAGACCGGGCTGCTCGTCGGCGACGACGACCGCGACCTCGCGGCCTCGATCACGGCGCTCCTCGACGACGAGGGCGCGCGTGAGCGCATGGGCCGAGGGGGACGGGCCCGGGTGGAGGCCCGCTTCGACGCCCGGGACACGACCCGCGACCTGGCCGGCGTGCTGCACGAGGCGAGGGCGCGCTTTCGCGCCTGACCAGCCGAGGGCGAAGCGACTCGGGAGCGGCGCCCAGGCGCGGCGGTCACGGAGCGTCGCGATCGCACAGGCCGCGACGAATGTCCGATGTGACCCTGTTCAGCGACACGGTGCGTGCTCAAGTGGCGTTCGCGGGCCGTCGAATACCACTCCGTGCAGTACGAGGGAGCCTCCCGTCCGACCCCGTTCACCCGTCTGATCGCGCTCTTCGCGGCCGTCGTGTTCGTGGCCGCGGCGGCGGTCGCCCTGCCCGGACGCCGCGCCGGCGCGGTCGTCGCGAGCAGCGGCGGGGTGGGGGACCGGTACGGGTTCGCGACCGGTGGCGACATCCTGTGGGACCGCACCCCGGCCCAGCAGGCGGCCGAGCTCGACGCGATGGCCAACACCGGCGCCCGCTGGGTCCGCTTCGACTTCAACTGGGACACGATCCAGGCCGGTGGGCCCGGGTCGTGGTCGTGGTCCCAGACCGACCGACTCGTCGCCGCGGCGCAGGCCCGCAACCTGAAGGTCCTCGCCGTCCTCCTCTACACGCCGACGTGGGCCCGCAAGGCCGCGTGCGCGACCAACCACGCGTGCCCGCCCGCCGACCCGAACGCGTTCGCGACCTTCGCCCGCGCCGCGGCGAACCGCTACGGCTACGGCGTCAGCGCGTGGGAGGTCTGGAACGAGCCCAACTGGGATCCGTTCTGGGCCGGTGGGGTGAGCGCGGCGGCGTACGTCGCGCTGCTCAAGCCGACGTACGTCGCGATCAAGAGCGTGCTGCCAGCGACGACGGTCGTCAGCGGCGGTCTCGCTCCGTACGGTGACCTGGCCCAGACCGCGACGAACCCGCGCGTCGCGCTCGAGCATCCCGTCAACTACCTCAACGCGATGTACGCGGCCGGCGCGCGCGGCTACTTCGACGCCCTCGGTCATCATCCGTACGCATACCCGTACGCGCCGACGGGCTGCTGCATCGGCTGGAACGCGGTGTTGTTCACCCAGACCCTGCACGTCGTCATGGCTGCGCACGGGGACGGGAACAAGAAGATCTGGGGCACCGAGGCCGGTGCGCCGACCGCCGGCCAGGGCGCGATCAGCGAGGCCCAGCAGGCCGACTGGATCCGTCAGTACTTCCAGCTGTGGAACAGCTGGTCGTTCACCGGCCCGTTGATGTTCTTCACGCTGCGCGACCTCGGGACGAACCCCTCCGACATGGAGGACCACTTCGGCCTGATGCGCACCGACCTCACGCCGAAGCCCGCGTACACGACGCTGACCCAGCTCATCGCGTCGGCGTCGGGCCTCGGCCAGGTCGCGGGCGCGAGCGGCACGAGCGCGTTCATCAAGGTCGCGTTGCCCTCGGAAAGCGTCGCGAGCGTGCCCGGCGGCGGCTACTACGTGCTCAGCACGAACGGTCGGGTCGAGGCGTTCGGCGGCGCGCCCTACTTCGGGTCGCCGGTGTTCCCGGGTCCGCTCGCCCGCGGCATCGTGGCGATGCCCGACGGGAACGGGTACGCGGTGGTCGACGCGTTCGGCGGTGTGCACACGTACGGCAGCGCGCGATCGCTCCCACACCCGACCGCGTACTGGCGGGGATGGGACATCGTGCGCGGTATCGCGATCACGTCCGACGGCCGCGGCTACGAAGTGCTCGACGGGTGGGGCGGCCTGCACCCGGCCGGTGACGCGCCGCGACTGAGCCCGGGCTGGTGGAAGGGCTGGGACATCGCCCGCTCGGTCCAGATCACGCCCGACCGTCGTGGCGTGTACACGCTCGACGGGTTCGGCGGGATCCACACCGCCGGGACCGCGCGCTACCGCGGCACCGCGTATTGGCGGGGTTGGGACATCGCGCGTTCGCTCGTCCTCTCGGCCAGCGGCAACGGCTACGCGATGCTCGACGGGTTCGGTACGCTGCACGTCTTCGGTGACGCGCCCCGCGCCGTTCCGCCCGGCTGGAACCACGCCGACACCTGGCGTGGCGTGACCCTCCGGACCAGCTAACTCGACCCACACGCCGGCCCGATAAGAGGGGGAGTGCGGGTCCAGCCCGTACGATGGCGTGCACTCCGAGCACAGCACCGGGTGCGGAGGACCTCCGATCGTCGACCAGCAGACACCCCCCGCGGCACCTGACGCGCGCGGGCAACCCGACGGCGGTCGTCGTCGGGGGCCGCGGGCCTCGCGCTCGATCCTGACCGGCGCCGGCGTGCTCATCGCGGGGCGCTACGGCGTCGCCGCGCTGGGGTGGATCACCGGTGTCGTCATCATCCGCACGCTGACCGCGTCGGAGTTCGGCCAGTACTCCCTGATCTTCAGCCTGCTCGGCATCATCGGATTCGTCTCCGAGCTGCGCATCAGCCGGATCGTGCTGCAGAAGGTGCTGCGCGCACGCGACGCCGACGAGGCCTCGCAGGTCATGGGGTCGTACACGACCCTGCGTCTCGTCATCGGCGCGGCCGCATACCTGCTCGCCATGCTCGTCGTCGGCATCGGCTACTTCGTGGGCTGGTACCCGATGTCGGTGGTGCAGGCGACCGCCGTCGGCGGGCTCGTCGTCATCATCGCCTCGGTCGCCTACGGCCTCACGCTGCTGTTCGAGGCCCGGCTCTGGCTCGGCAGCATCGCGGCGAGCAACTTCTGGGCCCAGGTCGCGCAGCTCGGCGCGACCGCGCTGTTCGCCGCGCTCGGCATCGGTTCCGTCCTGCTCTTCGCGTGGGCGAATGTCGTGAACGCGGTCGTCACCGCGCTGTGGCTGCTGTGGGCCATCCGCCACGTCGCCCGGATCCGTCTCCGCTTCGACCGCGGCCAGTGGATCGAGTGGTTGAAGGAAGGCGCGCCGCTGGCGATCGGCGCCGCGCTGGACACCGTGTACTTCCGCATCGACATCGTGATGCTGTCGGTGCTGGACACGTTCCACGCCGTCGGCGTGTACAGCGTCGGCTACAAGTTCTCGGACCTGCTCGGCGCGGTGCCGACCGCGGTCGTGACGCCGGCGATGACACTGATGGTCAAGGCGTGGCCCGACGATCCGGTCGCGTTCCGGGCCACGTTCCGCCACACGCTGATCCTGCTCGTCGTCGGCAGCACGGGCGCGGCGGTCGGCTTCGGCGTGTTCGCGAATCCGCTCATGGTCCATCTCTACGGCGAGCAGTACGCGTCCGGGGTCTACGCCGCGCGCCTGCTCGTCGTGGGCCAGGCCCTCCACTTCTTCACCGTGCTCGCGTTCATCACGCTGGTCTCGGCGGGACGCAACCGGCTCTACCCGATCGCGACCCTCACCGGTGTCGTACTGAACGTCGTGCTCAACATCGTGCTGATCCCGCGGTTCTCCTACAACGGGTCGGGCTGGGCCACGATCATCACGGAGACAGCGGTGATGTGCGTGCTCGGCATCGGCGTCGCTCGCATCGGCGGATTGCGCCCGCTGCCGTGGTGGCCGATCGGGAAGTGCTTCTTCGCGGCTGCGGTGATGTACGTGGCCGGCGAGGCGATGCTCGGGCACGTCTTCTGGCCGGTCGCCGGCGTGATCGACGGGCTCATCTACCTCGGGATCCTGCATGTGACGCGCGTCGACGGTCCCGGCGGCCTGCGGGCGCTCCTGCACGGCGGCGCGGTCGATGCCCTGGACCCGACCGCGGCCGCGCCGGTCGTGTCGGTCGACGGCGAGCCCGAGCTCGGCCCGGCGTTCGAGATGGCGCTCGCGACCGCCGAGATGGACGACACCCCGGTCGCGGACCCGGACGCTCCGCCGGACGCGTCGCACCCCGACGACGCGCTGCCGTCACGTGAGGGCAAATCGAGCCGGCGGGAGCGCCGCCAGGCGCGTCGACGGTTCCGCCGCGGCTGACGATCCCGCGGACGGGTCCGGACGTCGCTCAGCTGCCGTAGTAGCTCGACGACCGCGGCGTCGCGGCGCGGTTCACGACCACACCCACGATGTTGGCGCCACCGCGCTCGAGCGACTCGATCGTCCCGCGCACGGCACGCTTGCGGCTCGTCTTCATGTCGAGCACGAAGATCGTCGCGTCGCACTGCGACGCGACGGCCATCGCGTCGGCGAACAGGCCACCCGGGGGCGTATCGACCACGACGAGACGAACCGCGCGCAGGCCGTCGAGCACCTGGCGGAACGCACGCGCACCAAGGACACCGGACGGGTCACCGACCGGCGCGCCGCTCGGCAGGATGCGCAGGAACGGGCTCGAGCCGTTCCTGCGCAGCGCGGTGGCGATGTCGGCACCCTGCAACACCGCGGACAGACCGGGCGCACGCACGACACCGAGCCGCTCGTGCACGGCGGGCTTCCGGAGATCGGCGTCGATGAGCACGACCTTCTCGTCGAGCGCGGCGGCCGACTCGGCCAGGTGGATCGCGACGAACGTCTTGCCCGCGTCCGGGTTCGCGCTCACCACCGCGAGCGTGCGGGGCTTGCCCGCGCCCTCGAGGAACATCAGGTTCGTGCGCAGGATGCGGAACGCCTCGATCGTGTCGGGGTCGGAACCCTTCGGGATGCGGGCGAGCACCGGCAGGCCGAGCAGCTTCATGATGTCGGCGCTGTCGTCGGTCGCCGCGAACCGGTCGCCGACCGCCCGCACGACCACCCACAGCTCGGCGATGACCACGAACGCGACGACGAGGGCGAGGAGCGAGTCGCGCAGCGGCTTGGGCGAGACGGGCCCGGAGTCGGCAACGGCAGGGGATGCGACGTCGATCCGGTCCTCGGCCTGGCCCTGGCGCGTCGCGATGGCCCCATAGGTGTTGCTGATCTGGTCGTTGAGCGCGGAGCGGCCGGGGTCGTTCGGCGCCAGCGCGTTCAGCTGGGCCTTGAGGTTGTTGAGGTTCGCGGTCAAGGCCGCGACGTCCTGGAGCTTGTGGTTGTCCTGCTGGCTCGTCACCGCGTCGATGAGGGCTTCGCTCTCACCCCGCGCCAGGGCGGTCGCGTCGCGAGGTGACGGACCCGTCGCCTTGATCTTGAGGAACGCGATGCCGGGCTCCTGCGCGACCGACAGCCGGCTCGCGGCTTCCGACGCGCCGATCTTCAACCCCGACTTGTCGCGCGCGCTCACCACGACGGGGACCGACTCGCCCAGCGCGGCATAGGTCTGGGTCAGGAAGTTGGTGCTGTCGGTCGTCGCCTGGCCGTTGGCGGCGAGCGCGGAGGTGACCTGCAGCTCCGCCGTCGCCTGGTACACCTTGGAACGGCTCGCGTCGGCGACGTACACCGTGGCCGCGACGAGCACGGAGACGACGAGGATCCTCCACCAGTTCTGGAGGATTGTCCTCACGTGTTCGGCGACGTCCACGGGGCGACAGTGTAGGGGTCGGCGTGCGTCGTCCCGGGGCACGGGGTGGCCGCCCGGCCGCGTGGCGTCGGCGCCGGCCGGGCGGCGGTCGAGGCGGCTTCGGTGAGGGTCGCCTCAGGGGGCGGCGTAGCGGTCAGGGCGTGGCCATCAGCCGGCCGAACACCGTGTACGCGGGCTTGGCCGCCCCGCTCGCGCGCAGCAGCCCGAACGCGTCCTGCTGCTCGGACGCGGCGCTCACGTCCCGGATCGAGTACCAGAGCATCGGGCCGGTCCACGGCCAGCTGTTCCAGATCGTGAAGTACTCCTGGAGCCACCGGGCCTGGGTCTCCTCGCCGACGCTGGCGTCGCCCCGGGTCGGCGCCCCGACCTCGGTGGCCCAGACCAGCTTCGCCCCGTCCCCGTGCGCGGTCATGACCGAGTGGATGTCACGGGTCTGGAGGAACGCGTTCGACGACACGCGCGTCGTCGGGTCGTCGGGGAACGTGTAGGGGTGGACGGCCACCGCGTCGAAGCTGGCCCGCCCGCCCGCGTCGTAGATGCCCTCCACGAAGCGCACCGGCGACACCGAGGAGCGCGAGTCGGACGCGGGCGCGACGCCGCCGGTGAGGATCGTCATGCCCGGCGCGACGGCGCGCAGCGCGACCGCCGAGGCCTGCAGCAGCCGCGTGTAGACCGCGGGATCCGGGTGCTGCCAGAACTGGCTGACGTTGGGCTCGTTCCAGATCTCCCACACCCGCACACCCTGCGGCGCGTAGCGCCGAGCCGCCGCGGCCACGAAGTTGGCGAAGTCCTGCGGGTTGCTGGGCGGGCGCTTGTCGGACGTCCCGCGTGGCCGGGCCCACTCCGGCGTGTACGTCGGCAGCGCGACGACGGACAGGTCGCGCACGTGCACCGCGTTCACGACCCGGTCGGTCGCCGACCAGTCGAACGAGGTCGGACCACCGCGCTGGATGAAGGACCAGTCGAAGTCGAACCGCACCCACTGCGCGCCGGTCTTGACCACCGCGTCGAGGTCGCGTGCGAGGTCGGCGTCGCTCTCGGTGAGCGCGACGTAGCCCGTGGCGAAGCCGGCCCGGGCCTGGTTCTGCGTGCGCGCGGGCGGCGGCACCGTCGTCGTGGTCGGCGCCCCGGTCTTCGGCGTGGTCGTCGTGGGCTCGGGCGGCGTCGGCGACTCGTGCGACGGCGACGAGGGCGAGATGGGCACGGGCGAGGGGCCGCCGCGCACGGCCCAGACGCCGAGCGCGAGCAGCCCGAGCAGGACGAGGCCGACGATGATCTGCGTCCGGGTCACGCGGGGTCCGTGCGGCGGGCCGGCGCCGTCGGCCCCTTCGGGCGCGCTCGCAACGGGGCGCGACCCTTCCGGGCGCGGCGCCTCAGGTCCCGACACCCGTCAGCGCCTCCTCGACCTTCGCCGCGAAGCGGGCGCGGAACGCGTCCGAGGAGAAGGTCATGGCGTGGGCCCGGACGACCTCCGGATCGAAGCGCGCGTCGTCGAACGAGCGCAGCACCTCGGCGAGCGCGCCGGCCTCGCCGCCGGGACGATCGGCGTGGAACAGCACGCCGGTCACGCCGTCGACGACGGTGTCGAGCGCGCCGCCGTACCCGAGCGCGACCACGGGCGTGCCACACGCCTGCGCCTCGACCGGCACGATCCCGAAGTCCTCCTCGTGCGGGAAGACGAGCGCGCGGCACCGGCGGTAGAGATCGAGCAACGTCGCGTCGTCGACGCGGCCGAGCAGCTCCAGCCCCGGCCAGCGCATCTCCTCGAGCTCTCGCCGGCCGCGACCTTCGCCGGCGACGACGAGCCGCGCGCCGGCCGCGCGCGCGGCCGTGGCCGCGAGGTCGGCGCGCTTGTAGGGCGCAAGGCGTCCCGCGAACAGGAAGAAGTCCTCGCGTGCGACAGCGGGGTCGGGCGTGTAGCGGTGGACGTCCGCGGGCGGCGCGACCACCGTCGCGTCGCGACCCCACCACCGTCCAACGCGCGCGACCACGTGCCGGGAGTTCGCGACGATCGCGGTGAGGCGCGCCGCGGCGGCCGCGTCGGGACCGCGCTGCGTCGCCGCGAACGCCGCGAGGCCGGCGCGGCCCACGGGCCCGCCGATCTCCTTCGCGCGCATCGCCGGCTCCCACATCCAGCGCGCGGGCGTGTGGGTGTAGGAGACCATCGGCACGCCCGCCGGGGGACGGACCCGGTTCGCGAACGCATGGTGGCTGGTCACGACGAGGTCCACGCCGGACAGGTCGATGCGCGCCATCGCGAGGGGGAGCAGCGGCAAGAGGTGGGCATACCCGGGACCGCCGCGGTACAGACGCTGGAGCGGCGTCGTCCGGACGTCGGCGTCGCGGAGGCCGGCCGGGAGCGCGGCGCGGTCGACGAGCGGAGCGTGGATCGTGGCGCCGGGCCAGATCTCGTGCATCGCCTCGACCACCCGTTCCGCCCCACCGAGCTCCGTGAAGCGCTCGTGGACGATCGCGACCTTCACGGCAGCGTCTCGCGGCGCACCGCGGTCGTGGGGTCGGATCGGGACATACGCGGTCACCTGCCGGGACTCGTCGCGCTCGCACGCTCGCCGCTCGGGCCCGCGCGCGGCGGAGCGGAGCCCGCCGTCGTCGGGGGGAGGGCGGGGTGGCGACCCATGACGCTACCGCCTCCGCAGCACCCCCTCGTTCGCGCACCCTGTGTCGCGGCGTCGCACGAGGCCCCCGTACGGGTGGGCGTACGGCGCTGTCACACGCGCCGTCGGGGTTAGCATCGTCGGCCGATGGCGACGCAGACGCCCGTGGAACCGCGACAGACGTCGGTGGAACCGCGGCTGACGTC
Source organism: Acidimicrobiia bacterium (assembly GCA_036558745.1). GTDB lineage: Bacteria > Actinomycetota > Acidimicrobiia > IMCC26256 > JAMXLJ01 > JAMXLJ01. Next base: position 25,634 of record DATBEZ010000023.1, on the reverse strand, counting down.
ACGCCTCGACGTCCCGATCCTGCTCCCGATCTCGGTCGTCGTGCTCGTCGTCGCGCTCGCGTTCGGCGGGGCGCTCTACGTCCTCGCGGCCGCGGCGCTCATCCCGATCCTGTGGGCCATCGTGAAGCGACCCCAGCGCGGCGTGCTCCTTCTCGCCGCGCTCGTGCCGCTCAACGGTTTGTTCCTCATCTTCCCCGTCCCGGGATCGTCGGGATGGAAGGAGACCCTCACGGGCGCGCTGCTCGTGCTGACGTTCTTCGTGCCGTCCGACCGTCGCCCACCGGCGGGCCGTCGCCTTCCCGGATGGCTCCCCGCGGCCGGCCTCTACGTCGCGGTGGGCGTGGTCTCCGCCGTGACCGTCTGGGGCAGCCAGGCGCTCGTCGGTCTGAAGATCGACTTCTTCTACATGCTGCTCGCGATCGTCATCTGGCGCGCGCCGCTGAGCCGTCGTGAGCGCGATCAGCTGGTGACGATCTTCATGGTCGTCGGCTTCATCACCGCCGTCTTCGGCATCTTCCAGCAGATCGTCGGTCACGCCACGCTCAACAGCTGGGGCTACGAGTACAACTCGGTGATCCGCTTCACGAGCGGCATGCGGCTGCGTTCGTTCTCGACCTTCAACCAGCCGTTCCCGTTCGCGTTCTACCTCATGATCGTGATCCTGTTGGGTCTGCCGTTCGCGCTGTCGGACCTCAAGCGCTGGCGCAACCGCCTGTTCCTCGCCGCGCTGCCGATCTACGGGCTCGGTCTGCTGTTCTCCTACGTCCGCGGCGCGTGGCTCGGTCTCGGCATCGGTCTCTGCTACCTCGCGTTCCACCGCTACAAGTGGCTGTTGCTCGGCGTGCCGCTCGCGCTGGTCGCGTTGCTGTTCCTGCCCGGAGGAAGCCTGTCGAACGCGGCGTTCCAGTCGGGGAGCTTCACCGCGCGTACGAACCTCTGGTCCGACCGGGTCAACCAGATCGTCTCCCACCCCTTCGGCGGTGGCATCGCGTCGACGGGCGCGGCCGCGTCGAAGGTCGCCGACGCTGCGCACCAGTCGAACGCGCTGCTCGTGCAACCCGACAACTCGTACCTGAAGACCGGTTTCGAGCTCGGGCTGCCGGGGTTGTGGATGCAGGTCCTGCTCCTGATCGCGCTGCTGCTGTGGAGCAGAAAGGTGGAGAGACACGTGCGCGGGGACGACGCGCGCTTCGTGATGTCGTTCACCGCGCAGATGCTCGGCATCATCGTCGCCGCGACGGTGTCCACCTACTTCGAGATCTTCCCGATGGACGTCATGTTCTGGCTCATGATCGGGATCGTCGCGACGATCGACGCGGGGACGGAGCCGGAAGAGGACGAGGCGGCCGCCGAGCCCCGAACGCTCGCCCCGGCGCTCCGTCCACGCTTTCCCTGACGCGTGTCGCGGCCTGAGGGTCGCTCAAGGTTCTCCGTCCACGACCGAGGTACTCGTCCATGCGACGCGTGTTGATGATCTCCAGCTTCTGGCCGCCGCGCGTGGTCGGCGGCGCGGAGAGCTACGCGTCCGCGCTGGCGACGCGACTGCGTGCGCGCGACATCGAGGTCGGTGTCGTGACCCTCGGGGTGGACGCGCCCGACGTCGTGGCGTCGGTGCGCGCGTGGCCGTACATGGCGGACGGCACCCAGAACCCGTCGCGCCTCGCGTGGGCGGCGTTGCACGCGCGCGACCTCTATAACCGCGAGGCGCGCGCCGTGCTCGCCCGCGCGTTGGACGACTTCGCTCCGGACGTCGTCCACTCCCACGCGATCGCAGGGCTCTCGGCGGTCGCGCTCCGGCTTCCGTCGAGCCGTGGTATCCCGCATGTCCACACGATCCACGACTACTGGCTGCTGTGCGACCGGTCGACGATGCAGACGGAGTCCGGACCGTGCGCGCGTCAGTGCGTGCCGTGCCGGACCATCTCGCAGGTGCGCACGCTCACGACGCGCCGCCACGCACCGGATGTGATGGTCGCGGTCTCGCAGGCCGTGGCGCGCGAGCACGGCCGCCTCCCGTGGGTGCAGCGGCGCCTGCGCGTGGTGCCCAACCCGGTGGAGGCTCCGCTGGGCACCGCGCGGCACGCCGCCCCGCGTCCCGACCCCACCTTCGGGTACATCGGTCGCCTGACCGACGTGAAGGGTGTCGACGTCCTCGCCGACGCCTTCGACGCGAGCGGGCTCGCGGGACGCTGCGAGCTCGTCGTTGCCGGTCGTGGACCGCTCGGAGCGCGCGTCGACGCGTCGCCGAAGGGTGTGTGCAACCTGGGCTGGATCGACGACGCAGGCAAGGAGGAGTTCTTCGAGCGCATCGACTGTCTGGTCGTGCCGTCGCGATGGCGCGATCCCGCGCCGCTCGTCGTCAACGAGGCGCGCGCCCGCGGCATCCCGGTCATCGGCGCGCGCATCGGTGGCATCCCCGAGCTCGTGCCGCCCGGGAGCGAGGCGCTGCTCTTCACGCCCGGATCGGTGAGCGAGCTCGGCGCACGCCTGCAATCGTTCGCGGCCGAGCCCACCACCTTCGCGCCACCCGAGCACGATCCGCTGCCGGGCTGGGACGCGCACGTCGACGCGATCCTCGCCGCCTACGGCGACGCCGGCGTCCCGTGACCACGGATCCTGCCCGACCGATCTTGAACATCGCTTACGTCGCGAGCGCGCTCGGTGGGCCGGGGGGGATCCCGCGCTTCACCCGCGAGCTGATGGTCGCGCTCGACGCGCGCGACGACGTCGTGCTGACGCCGATCGTCCCCGAGGACGCGCTCGACGTGCTCGGGTCGTTGGCGCTGCGCCACGCGCGCCCGCCGCTCGTCATCGGCGGGCGCGGTCAGGTCGTGGGCTCGATCTGGGAGCGGTACCGGCTCGGGCCGATCCTGGAGCGCGCCGAGGTCGACGTCGTGCACGGGGTGAAGCACCTGCTGCCGCGGACCTCCATCCCGACGGTACTCACCGTTCACGACGTCATGGCGATCACGTGGCCGTCGCAGTTCCGGTACCCCAAGCGCGCGCTGCTCCCGCGCCAGTACCTTGCCTCGATGCGCGCGGCCACGGTGCTCGTCGCGGTGAGCGAGGCGACCCGCGCGCGCATCGGTCGGGTCGATTCGTCGCTGCTCGACAAGACCGTCGTCGTCGGGGAGGGCGTGGGAAGCGATCTCCTGACCGCGACGCCCGAGCCGTTGCCCGCACTCGTCGACCGGGACTTCGCGCTCGTCGTCGGCGACCTCTCGCCCCGCAAGAACCTCGGCGTGCTGCTCGACGTCTGGCCCGAGGTGCACCGCGCGACCGGGCTCGTGCTCGCCGCGGTGGCGTGGGAGGCGTGGCACAGCGAGGAGACGCGCACCCGCTTGGAGGCGCTCGCGGCGAACGGCAGCGCGATGTGGGTCCGGGGCGCGGCCGACCCCGAGCTGCGTTGGTGCTACGAGCACGCGCGGGTCGTGCTCGTGCCCAGCCTCGAGGAGGGCTACGGGCTGCCGGTGGTCGAGGCGCTCGCGTTCGGGGCCCGGGTCGTGGCCAGCGACGACCCCGCGTTGGTCGAGGTCGGGCGCGGTCGCCCCCTCCACGTTCCCGCGCGCGACGCCCCGGCGTGGGAAGAGGCGGTCAAGATCGCGGCCAGGATGCCGATCGAGAGCGGGTCGGCAGCTCCGGTGCCGCCCGTGTCGTGGGCGGACGCGGCGGCCGGCACGGTCGAGGCCTACGAACGGGCCCGACGGGCGGCGGCCGGCGGAGGCGTCGGCGCGCGCCGGTGAACATGTCCGACTCGAGCGGGTCCGACGGGACCCGCGGTGCGCTTCCCGACGATCGGGACACGTACCTCCCGGCCCGGGCGGAGGTGAGGGCGACGAGCACGACGACGGCACCACGGCCCGCACCGCCGGCCGCGCCCCGCCGGGCCCGGAACCGTCCCGGCCCACGCGGCCGCGCCCGGGGCGCGCACGAGCTCGACACCCGGACCGTGACGATCCTCGTCACGGCCGAGACCCTGCTCGCCGCGCTCCTCGGGATCTGGCGCCTGGGTCACAACAGCATGTGGGCCGACGAGGCCTACACCTGGTCGACCGCGGCCCGGGGATGGTCCTCGTTCCTCACCGTGGTCATCCACCACGAGGGCGGCGGCGTGCTCCATTCGCTGCTGATGTTCTTCTGGGTGAAATTGGGGACGAGCCCGACGTTCCTGCGCGCCCCGTCGGTCGTCTTCGCCGCGCTGACGGTGCCGTTCGCCTACCACGTCGGGCGCCGGCTGTTCGGCCAGCGGGTCGGGCTCGCGACCGGTCTCCTGCTCGCGCTGAACGCGAACGTGTTGTTCTACGCCCAGGAGGCGCGGACGTACGCGCTGACCGTCCTCCTCGCTACCGCGGCGTTCGCGTTCTTCGTCGACGACGTCGAGGAGCCGACGCGGGAACGTTTCGCGGGATGGGTCGCGTGCAGCGCGCTCGCCGTCTACACGCTGCCGCTCGCCGGCGCGATCACGGTCGCGCAGGCGGTGTCGCTGCTCTTCGCGCCCCGCGAGGAGCTGCGCGTCAGGCGGCTCGTGCGCGGGTTCGTGCTCATCGTGGTGTGCGTCATCCCGATGGCGATCATCCAGCTCATCCAGGCATCGTCGGGCAAGGTCAACGCGTACCTCGAGGGCGCGCGCACGCCCCGTGTCATCCTCAAGCTCGTTCTGGGGCTGTCGGGTGGTGGTGGGCCGGCCCTCATCGCCGCGTACGCGGCGCTCGTGGGGACGGCCGCGTGGGTCGGCTGGCAGACGTGGCGTCGGGCGCCGCGCTCGTGGGACACCTGGCGGATCGCGGTGCCGTTCTGCTGGGTCATCGTGTCCGTGGTGCTCGTCGTCGCAAGCTCCTACGTCACGCCGAACTTCGCCAGCCGCTACTTCCTCATGAGCGTCCCCGGTGTCGCGCTGCTCGGCGCGTTCGGGCTCTGCACGCTGACGCGACGGTCCGGCCGCCTCTTCGTGGTCGGCCTCGTGGTCATGGTGCCGTTCGCGTCCCTGGGCCTCCACCGTTACTACTTCGACTACCACAGCGACGACTTCCGCGACGCGACCGCGTACGTCTTCGCGCACGACCGGCCGGGCGACGCGGTCGTCTTCATCGGCGACGAGGCTCGCATGCCCTTCGAGTACTACGTGCGCGATCAGCCGCGGCAACGCGCGAAGCTCCAGCCCGCGTGGCCGAGCCAGCCGTGGGGTCACTTCGGCACCGGCGACACGCACGAGACGATGCCGAGCGCGGCGCGCACCGCCGAGATCTCGAAGCAGCGCGGCCGGATCTGGCTGTTCCTGCGCTACGACCCGAACTCGAATGAGAGCCGGCGCCGGATCGCGCAGCTGGCGGAGGGCCGCAACGTCCGGCACTGGACGTTCCAGAACACGGTGAAGCTGTACCTTTTCGTGCCCGCATCGTGACCTGAAGGTTCGCGAACAGGGTTTCCCCACCACCTGGCGTGGCTACACTGTCACCGGTGAGGGTGGTCCCGGACGCGTGGCTCGACGCGTCTCCTGAGGCCGGGCACAGCGAGCTCGTTCCCAGGCCTGCGGCGCGCTCGAGCGCGCTGCGTACCACCATCGGCCTGACCATCGCCGCGGTCATCGGTGCCGGCCTCGTCTTCCGCTTCCTGACCACCTCGCACCTGTGGTCCGACGAGGCGCTGTCGGTCAACATCGCCAACCTCCACCTCGGCGATCTGCGCGCCGCGCTGCGTCAGGACGGCGCGCCGCCGCTCTACTACGTGCTGCTGCACGGCTGGATGCGCCTGTTCGGCACCGGTGACTGGACCGTGCGCGCGATGTCGGGCCTGTTCTCCGTCGCGACGCTGCCCGTCGCGTGGGCCGTCGGCCGTCGACTCGACCGTCGGCGCCTCGCGCTCGGCGTGCCGACCGAGGACCGCTCCACCGTCGCATGGGCGTCGGTACTGCTGTTCGCGTCCTCACCGTTCGCGATCCGTTACGCGACCGAGACACGCATGTACTCGCTCATGATGTTGCTCTCGGCGCTCGGCTACCTCGCGGTGCTCGCCGCGCTCGAACGCCCGACGTTCTGGCGCCTCGCCGCGATCACCGTCGTCACCGGGCTGCTGCTCTACACGCACTACTGGGCGTTCGCGCTCGTGCTCGTGGTCGCCGCGTTCGTCGCGGGTGCGGTCATCCGCGACCATTCACGCCGCGCCGCCCTGCGAGTGCTCGTCGCGATCGGCGTCGGCTGTCTGACGTTCGTCCCATGGCTGCCGACGTTCCTGTACCAGGAGCGCCACACCGGCACGCCCTGGGGCGTGCCGCTGTCGCCGTGGAAGGGGACCAGCACCGCGGTGCTCGACTTCGGTGGCAGCACGCGGTTCCTCGCCTGGGGCCTGCTGGTGCTCGTCCTCCTGGCGCTGTTCGCACGGGCGCGCGACGGCCGCTACCTCGACGTCGATCTCTGGACGCGTCCGGGCGTGCGCACCGAGCTCGTCGTCGCGTTCGGCACGCTGTGGTGCGGTCTCGTGATCTCGTACCTCGGGCACAGCACGTTCGAGAGCCGCTACGCATCGGTGATGTTCCCGATGTTCCTCTTCGCGGCGGCGTACGGCGTGACCGTGTTCGCCAACCGGCTCGTGCGCTACGGCGTGCTCGCGATCGCGGTCGTTCTCGGATTCACGGGAGGCGTGAGCAACGTCCGGACCGAACGCACGCAGGCGCCGCAGATCGCGAACGCGATCCTCGCGTCGGCGCGTCCCGGTGACGTCGTCGCGTACTGCCCGGACTCGAACGGGCCCGACGTCCACCGCCTGATCCCCGGTTGGCGGGGTCTGCGCGAGGTGACGTATCCGGACCTCGCGGGGCCGTCACGCATCGACTGGATCGACTATCAGGCCCGCACCCGCGCCGTGACACCGACGGAGTTCGCGAGCCGGCTCGAGACGTTCGCTGGGCACAGCGACATCTGGTTCGTGTGGTCATCGGGCCTCAACGGGCTCAAGGACAAGTGCGAACGCGTCCTCGACGACCTGTCGAAGACGACCCGCGACCACACCCGCGTCCTCGAGCCCAACCTCGGCACGTTCGAGCACATGGGGCTCGTGCACTACACGCTGGGCTGAACCGGCTTCCGGACCGCGAGCGCGCGGTACACGGGGAGCACCCGCCCGACGAGCGGTGGGAGCCGCCGCTCCTCGACCAGCTCACCCGCGGCACAGAGCGCGGGCACCACCTGGCCGCGGCGTCCCTCGAACGTGTCCTCCGCGCGCTCGCCGGTCAGCACCTTCAAGCCCACGTCGAGGAGCGCAGAGCTGCCGGGCGTGATCACGAGCGCGACGCCACCGGGTCGCAGCACGCGCACGATCTCCTGCGCTGCGAGGGGAACGTCGGGTACGAACTCGAACGCGCTGCACACCACGACGACGTCGAACGTGCCGTCGCGGTAGGGCAACGCGCACGCGTCGCCCGTCGCGAGCCGCGCCGTGACGCCGGTCTCGCCGAGCTTCTGTGTCACCGCGCCAGCCGCGGTGTGCACGTCGACGCCGTGCAGCTCGTCGCAGTGGCGCGCAAGCTCGGGGAGCAGGATCCCGCTGCCGTACCCGATCTCGAGCAGGCGCTGCGCGTGCGGCCGTACCCGCAGCATCGACGCGATCACGGAGAAGCGGATGCGCTCGATCTGGCCGAGCACCGGCCGGTACACCCAGTCGCCCTGGTCCAGCGGGTTCGTCTTGACCAGCAGCTCACGGGGGAGCAGGCGCACCCGCCCGTTCGACGTCATCGTCGGGTCCGAGCCAGCAAGTCGTCCAACGCCGCGACGCTCCGCGCCGACGCGTCACCCTCCCCGTAGGGCGACGGCGTCGCGGCGAGACGCGCGTGGACCTCGGCCAGATGGGCCCACCAACGGCGCGCCACCGCACCGATCTCCGGGCCGGGCGCGACGAGCTCTGCGAACGTCCCCTGCACCTCGGGGCGCTCGGTCGAGTTGCGCACGACCACGACCGGCCGCTTGATCACGCTGGCCTCCTCCTGCACGCCACCCGAGTCGGAGACGAGCAGTCCGCTCGCGGCCGCGAGCCCCAGGAATTCGCGATAGCCGAGCGGGTCGACGACCTGCAGTCGCCGCAACCTCGTCCCGAGCCCGAACGCCTCGGCGCGCGCGGCGGTGCGCGGGTGCAGCGGGAGCACGACCGGCGCCGGCATCGTGGCGAGCTCGTCGAGGATCACCGCGAGCACGTCCGCGACGTCCACGTTCTCGGGACGGTGGAACGTCGCGAGCACGAAACGGTCCGTCTCCACGCCGTGCGCGGCCGCCAGCGCGCGCCGCTCGTCGGCGTCGGGCAGGATCTCCGGCACCACGTCGACGACGGTGTTGCCCGTGACGACGATCCGTTCGTCGGCGATGCCCTCGGCAAGCAGGTGCCGGCGACTCGTCTCGGTCGGGGCGCAGCAGAGGTCCGCGAGGTGGTCGACCACGACCCGGTTGTGCTCCTCGGGCATCGCGCGGTCGAAGCTGCGGAGGCCGGCCTCGACGTGGACCAGGGGGATCCCGCGCGCGTTCGCCGCGAGCGCGCCGGCGAGCGCGGCATTCGTGTCGCCCTGGACCACCACCGCCGCGGGCCGGTTCCGCTCGAACTCCTGGTCCAGGCACGCCAGCGCGTCCGCGATCTGGCGCCCCCGGCTCGCGCCTCCGACCTCGAGGCGCACGGCGGGCGGCTCGATCCGCAACTGCGTGAGGAACACCTCGGAGAGCGCGGGGCTGTAGTGCTGGCCCGTGTGGATGCCCCGCGCCCGCGGCCCGAGCTCGCGCAGCACCCCCGCGAGCTTCACGATCTCGGGACGGGTCCCGTAGACCACCGCGACGGGGGCGCGGTCGGTCGGGGCGGTGTCGGCGGCGCGGGTGGTCACGGTCGTACCTTCGGGTCCTCGGCGCCCGCGCTCAACCGTCGATGCGACCGGCCGGCCGCACGGCGTGCCCGCGGTGGCGACGAAGCGCGTCCGACTCGCCCGGGCTCGCCCCGGTTCGGGGGTGATTCACACTCAGTGTGCCGAATGGCCACGGAACGCACGGGTTGTGGTTGGTGGGATCAGTCCTCATGGTGCCCTCTGTGGTGGCCGATAAGCTTTCCGTGTCCGGGAAGGCCCCCATTCACACGCTCGTGCCCGCCGCTGTCTCGTCCCGGGTGGTGACGCGTCGCCGTCGCTCGTGGGCCCCGGCCGGACCGGAAGTCTTCCGCACCTCGAAGGAGGGGATGTGACCGACCTCCGCGTCGTTCCGCCGCCGCTCACCCTGCCGTCCGATCAGGACGCCAGCGGACGGACGTTCGGTGACGAGGAGCTCGCGCTCCTGACCGAGGTGATCCACACCGGCACGCTGACGAGCACGAAGGGACCGCAGGTCCCCGCGCTCGAGGCCCGCTTCGCCGAGCTGCTCGGTGCGCGCCACGCCATCGCATGCGCGTCGGGCACCGCCGCCGTGCACCTCGGTGTGGTGGCGGTGGACCCGGAGCCCGGTGACGAGATCATCACGACGCCGATCACCGACATGGGCGCGCTGAGCCCCATCCTCTACCAGGGCGCGATCCCGGTCTTCGCCGACGTCGACGTCGAGACCTGCAATGTGACGGCGGACACGATCGCGGCGCGGCTCAGCGACCGCACCCGGGCCATCGTCGTGACCCACCTCTTCGGCAACCCGTGCGACATGCCTGCGATCGAGGAGCTGGCGCGCGAGCGTGGGCTCCCGGTGATCGAGGACTGTGCGCAGGCGTATCTCGCCCGGAGCCGCGGCCGGCTCGTCGGCACGATCGGCGCGGTCGGGTGCTTCAGCCTGCAGCAGGGCAAGCACATCACGACGGGTGAAGGCGGCATCGTCGTCACCAACGACGACGCGCACGCCCGCCGCATGCGCCTGTACGTCAACAAGGCGTGGCCCTACGGCGAGGCAGATCCCGACCACGAGTTCCTCGCCCTCAACTACCGCATGACGGAGCTCCAAGGCGCGGTCGCGCGGGCCCAGCTCGAGAAGCTCGAGGCCGGCGTCGGGCAGCGCGTCGCGATGGCCGAGCGGCTGACCGCGCAGCTCGCCGACGTCGACGGCATCACCACGCCGCGCGCGCTCGACGGCGACGCGCACACGTACTGGAAGTACTGCCTGCGCGTCGACGAGCGTCGCGTCCCGGGTGGTCCGCAGGCGCTCGCCACGGAGCTCAGGGTGGGCGGCATCGCGTCCGCGCCGCGCTACATCCAGAAGCCCGCGTTCCGCTGCCGGGTCTTCGTGGAGCAGAACACGTTCGGCCACAGCCGGTTCCCGTTCACGCTCGCCCGCCCCGAAGCCCTCGACTACGCGGAAGAGCGCTTCCCGGGCTCATTCGACGCGCTGGCGGGCATCCTGGTGCTGCCCTGGAACGAGCGCTACAACGAGGAGCACGTCGACCGTCTCGCCGAGGCCATCATCGAGTCGGTCGCGCGTCTGCAAGGAGGTGCGTCGTCGTGAGCGCCCCGTTGCGCATCGGTCTCATCGGCGCCGGCGGGATCGCCGGTGCGTACGCCGAGCTCTTCGACGCGGTCGACGTCGCGCAGCTCGTCGCGGTCGCGGACACGAACTTCGCTGCTGCGCAGGCGATGGCCGAGCGGGTGCACGCGATGCCGTTCGAGTCCTACACCGACCTGGGCGAGCAGGCCGGCGTCGAGGCCGTCATCATCTGCACGCCGCCGGCAACGCACGTCGAGATCGCGTCGCACTTCCTGAAGCGTCGCATCGCAGTGCTCTGCGAGAAGCCGCTCGCGACGAGCACGTCGAGCGCGAGCGCGCTCGTCGAGCTCGCGCAGCGCAACGGCATCGTGTTGACGATGGCCGCGAAGTTCCGCTTCGTCGACGACGTGATCCGGGCGAAGAGCATCGTCGACTCCGGGATCCTCGGCGACATCATCCTGTTCGAGAACGCCTTCGCGTCGCGTGTCTCGATGGCGGGCCGATGGAACGCCGATCCCGACGTGAGCGGCGGCGGTGTGCTGATCGACAACGGGACCCACTCGGTCGACATCGTGCGCTACTTCCTCGGCCCCATCGCGGAGGTGATGGCCGTCGAGGCGAAGCGGGTGCAGAACCTGCCCGTCGAGGACACCGCCCAGCTGTTCCTGCGCACTGCCTCCGGTGTCGCCGCCACGGTCGACCTGTCGTGGAGCATCAACAAGGAGCTCGACAGCTTCATCAACGTGTACGGCTCCCAGGGCACGATCCGCGTCGGCTGGCGTGAGTCGAAGTACCGCCAGGCGAGCAGCCCCGACTGGGTCGTCTTCGGGCACGGCTACCAGAAGCTGGACTGCATGCGGCGCGCGGTGGAGAACTTCTGCGGCGCGGTGCGAGGCACCCGCCAGCTCCTCATCACCCCGGAGGAGGCGATCGCCTCGGTCGACGTCATCGACGCGGCGTACCGGTCGCTCGGTCGCGGCGGCTGGGTGAGCGTCAAGGGCTACGACGACCACGCCGAGAAGCCGCCGGTGAGGCGCATCTCCGGCGTGGCGTAACCAGCTTCATGAGCACCGCCCGCATCCATCCGCGCGCGGAGATCGAGGACGGCGTCGAGATCGGTGACGGCACCTCGATCTGGGCCGACGTGCACGTGCGCGGGCCGGCCCGCATCGGTCGGGAGTGCATCGTCGGCGAGAAGACGTACATCGCGTACGGCGTCGACATCGGTGATCGCGTGAAGCTCAACGCGTTCGTGTACATCTGCAACGCGGTCACGATCGAGCGGGGCGTGATGGTCGCGGCGGGGACGGTCTTCACCAACGACCGGTTCCCGCGCGCGACCACACCCGACCTCGAGACGCTGCGCCCGTCGGACCCCGACGAGCAGACCCTCCCGACGCTCGTCCGTGAGGGCGCGACGATCGGCGCCGGCTGCGTGGTCGGCTGCGGCCTCGAGATCGGTCGGTTCGCGATGATCGGGATGGGCTCGGTCGTGACCCGCTCCGTGCCCGATTTCCATCTCGTCGTCGGCAACCCCGCGCGCTCGATCGGTTGCGTGTGCCGGTGCGGTGAGCGGTTCCTGCGCTTCGGCGCGACGGACCGCGCACCCGAGCGCGCCGAGGTTGCGTGCAGCGCGTGCGGTCTGCGGTACGCGGTGAGGGCCGGCGCGGTCGTCGAGCTCGACCCTGCGCTGAGGTAGGGGCCCGGATGGCGGCGAACGGGCAGCGGCGATGGGGCGTGGTGGGCGGCGGGATGCTCGGCCTGACCCTCGCGTTGCGTCTGCGCGAGCAGGGTCACGACGTCGCGCTGTTCGAGGCGGCCGACCGGCTCGGCGGTCTCGCGTCGGCATGGCACCTCGGCGACGTCGTGTGGGACCGCCACTACCACGTCACCCTCCTGTCAGACGTGCACACGCGCGGTGTGCTGCGCGACCTCGGGCTCGAGTCGGACATGCAGTGGGTCGAGACGAAGACCGGCTACTACGCCGACGGGCGTCTCTCGTCGGTGTCGAACACGCTCGAGTTCCTCGAGCTGCCGTCACTCGGTCTCGTCGACAAGGCGCGCCTCGGCGCCACGATCCTCTACGGATCGAAGGTGAAGGACTGGCGCCGCATGGAGCAGGTGCCGGTCGCGGAGTGGCTCACCCGTTGGTCGGGACGGCGCACGTTCGAGCGGTTCTGGCTGCCCCTGCTGCGGGCCAAGCTCGGGGAGAGCTACCGCGACGCGTCGGCCGCGTTCATCTGGGCGACGATCCAGCGTCTCTACGCAGCCCGGCGGACGGGTCTGAAGAAGGAGATGTTCGGCTACGTCCCCGGCGGCTACGCGCGCATCCTCGACCGCTTCGCCGAGGTGCTGGCCGAGCGCGAGGTCGACCTGGTGCTCGGCCGGCGGGTGGCCGAGGTCGGTCGCGGCGACGACGGCACCGCGCCGCTCCAGGTCCGCCTCGACGACGGCGAGACCCGCGAGCTCGACCAGGTCGTCGTCACCGCGCCCGGGCCGATCGCGGCGAAGGTCTGTGCCGGGATCTCGCGTCACGAGCGGGACGCACTGGAGGCGATCCGGTACCAGGGCATCGTGTGCGTGTCCCTGTTGCTACGGCGCGCGCTCGGTCCCTACTACCTCACGTACATCACCGACGACGTCCCGTTCACCGCGGTGGTCGAGATGTCGGCGTTCGTCGACCGGACCAACTTCGGTGGACACTCCCTCGTCTATCTCCCGAAGTACGTCGCGCCCGACGACGAGCTGTTCGGCACCCCCGACGACGACATCGAGACCCGCTTCCTCGACGCGCTGTGCCGCATGTACCCGGGGCTGACGCGCGACGACGTGCTCGCGTGCCGGATCTCGCGCGCCCGTCACGTGTTCGCGATCCCGACGCTCGGGTACTCCCGGACACTGCCCTCCACGACAACGAGCGTTCCCGGCCTCCACGTCCTGAACTCCGCGCACATCGTCAACGGCACGCTGAACGTCGACGAGACGGTCCAGCTGGCCGAGACGTGGGCGGCGCGGGTCGGCCGCGAGCCCACCGCACCGGTGGACGTCGCCGTCGCCCCGCCGCTGTAGCCTTTCCGAGGTGCTTCGCATGAAGCCGGTCGCGAGCCTGTCGCTGGACCTCGACAACCAGTGGTCCTACATGAAGACCCATGGCGACGCGGGGTGGGACGCGTACCCCTCCTATCTCGACGTGGTCGTGCCCCGGGTGCTCGACTTCCTCGCCGCCCGCGGGTTGACGATCACCTTCTTCGTCGTCGGTCAGGACGCCGCGCTCGAACGCAACCACGACGCGCTGCGCGCCCTGTCTGCCGCGGGCCACGAGATCGGGAACCACTCGTTCCGACACGAGCCGTGGCTCCACCTCTACTCGGAGACGGAGCTCGAGGACGAGCTGGCCCGGGCCGAGGACGCGATCGGCGTCGCAACCGGTGCCCGCACAGAGGGCTTCCGCGGTCCCGGCTACAGCCTGTCCGACACGACGCTGCAGGTCCTCGTGCGCCGGGGCTACCGCTTCGACGCCTCGACCCTGCCCACCTACATCGGCCCGCTCGCGCGCGCCTTCTACTTCCGCTCCGCGCACCTCGACGAGGAGCAGCGCCGCGAACGGTCGCAGCTGTTCGGCTCGTACCGCGACGGGCTGCGTCCCGTGGCGCCGTACCGCTGGGCGGTGGGGGAGCAGACGCTGCTGGAGATCCCCGTCACGACGATGCCCGTCGTGAAGGTCCCGATCCACGTGAGCTACCTGCTCTACCTCAGCGCCTCCTCGCCCGCGCTCGCGCGCGCGTACCTCGCGACCGCGCTCGAGGCGTGCAAGCTCGCGAACATCGGCCCGTCGATCCTCCTGCACCCGCTCGACTTCCTCGCAGCCGACGACGCGGACGCGCTCGCGTTCTTCCCCGGCATGGGCCTGCCGCTCGAGCGCAAGCTCGAGACGGTCGCCATGAGCCTCGAGCTGCTGACGCGCCGCTTCGACGTCGAGCCGCTCGGCGAGCACGCGCGCATCCTCGACCAGGACTCGCGCCTGCGCGTGCGCGCGCCCAATTTCGAGCCGGTGCACGCGTCGTGAAGGACATGCAGGACGAGCGCGCCGACGGGGCGGCGCCGGAACCGGTGCAGCTGCCCCCGCGGCTCGCCGAGGACCGTCCGCTCGTCTCGGTGATCGTCCCCGCGTACAACGAAGAGGCGATCATCCGCCAGAGCCTCCAGACGTTGTGCGACTACATGACGACGATCGAGGACCTGTACCGGTGGGAGATCATCGTCGTCAACGACGGCAGCAACGACCTCACCGGTGAGCTCGCCGACGAGTTCGCGTCGACGCACCCGAACGTGCAGGCGCTGCACCACAAGGTCAACTTCCGTCTGGGCCAGGCCCTGCGGTTCGCGTTCAACAGCTCGCGCGGCGACTACGTCGTCGTCATCGACTGCGACCTCAGTTACGCGCCCGAGCACATCGGCCGCCTGCTGTACACGATCCAGGACACCCGGGCCCGGATCGTGATCGCGTCGCCCTACATGCCCGGCGGGCGCACCACCAACATCCCGTTCGCGCGGCGCATGGCGAGCCGGTGGGCCAACAAGATGCTCGCGTTCGCCGCCGGTGGCGACCTCTCCACCGTCACCGGCATGGTGCGCGTCTACGACGGCCGGTTCCTCCGGAGCCTGAACCTCAAGGCGATGGACACCGACATCAACACCGAGATCATCTACAAGGCGCGCGTCCTGCGGGCCCGGATCATCGAGATCCCCGCCCACCTCGACTGGTCGTTCCAGAGCACGGGTGGTGTGCGCCGTCGCGGCTCCTTGCGCATGCGCCGCACGACGCTGTCGTCCATCTTCAGCGCGTTCATCTTCCGCCCGTTCCTCTTCTTCATCCTCCCGGGGCTCCTCCTGCTGCTCGCCTCGCTCTACACGGGTGGGTGGGTGGTGTGGCACGTCGCCAACGCCTACGGGAAGAAGTCGCAGTTCGGGAACTACGGGTTGACCGGCGCGATCCAGAACGCGTGGCAGGAGGCGCCGCACACCTTCTTCATCTTCGGGATCAGCCTGCTGCTGTCGGTGCAGCTGCTGTCGCTCGGGATCATCGCGACCCAGAGCAAGCGCTACTTCGAGGAGCTGTTCCACCTCGGCACGTCCATCTACCGGAAGGTGAAGGGCGAGGACCCCGCCGACCACTCGCTCTTCGACGAACCCGACGACCTCCCGCCCGCGCCCGGCGTCGAGACCCGACGACGAGGCGCATTTGTCGACGCGGAGTAGCGCCCGTGCCCATGGCGCGGGTTCGCGTTTCCCGGCGCGAGCCTCTGTTGGTGGGGCGCCGCTCGCCACCAGCGCCGCTCGCCCCGCTCCGACTCCGGGGCGGCGCAAGCAGACGTAGCCGAAGGCGGGCACGGCGTTACACTCCGCGGACCGGTGCGCCCTCCAGGTCGCCCATCCCGGTGCCCGCCCCCAGGAGGTGCCGTCGTATGCGAATCGCCGTCGGCTCCGACCACGCGGGGTACCGGCTCAAGCAGCACCTGATCGACGTGTTGAAGAGCCAGGGCCACGAGGTCGACGACCTCGGCACCGGCTCGGAGGAGCCCGTCGACTACCCGCCGTTCTGCGCGGCCGTCGCGCGCGCGGTCGCGTCGGGCGAGGCCGAGCGGGGCATCGTGCTCGGCGGCAGTGGGCAGGGTGAGCAGATCACCGCGAACAAGATCCGGGGCGTGCGGGCCGCGCTGTGCAACGACCTCTACACCGCGCGCATGTCGCGTCAGCACAACGACGCGAACGTGCTTTCGATGGGCGGGCGCATCGTCGCGCCCGAGCTCGCCGAGGAGATCCTCACCCTCTGGCTGCACACCCAGTTCGAAGGCGGCCGCCACGTGCGCCGGCTCGAGGAGATCGCGGAGATCGAAGAGGCGGAGCGCGCGTGAGCACTCCCGGAGATGCGCTGGCTGCGACCGATCCCGTCATCGCGGACGTCATCGCGCGCGAGCTCGAGCGCCAGAACACGACGATCCAGCTCATCGCGTCGGAGAACTTCACCTCGCCCGCGGTGATGGCGGCCCAGGGTTCCGTCCTCACGAACAAGTATGCCGAGGGCTACCCGGGGAAGCGCTACTACGGCGGCAACTTCGTCGTCGACGAGGCCGAGGAGCTGGCCCGGACGCGCGCGCGCGAGCTCTTCGGTGCCGAGTACGCCAACGTGCAGCCGCACTCGGGGGCGAACGCCAACATGGCCGTGTACCTGGCCCTCCTGGCGCCCGGCGACAAGGTCATGGGGATGCGTCTCGACCAGGGCGGCCATCTCACGCACGGCTCGCCGGTGAACTTTAGCGGCCGCATGTACGACTTCGTCGCGTACGGCGTCGACCCCGACCGCGAGGTGCTCGACTACGACGACATCCGCGTTCTCGCGCGTCGTGAACGGCCGCGGGCAATCATCGCGGGCGCGACCGCGTACCCGCGGCTCATCGACTTCGCCGCGTTCCGCTCGATTGCCGACGACGTGGGCGCGCTGCTCATCGTCGACGCCGCGCACATCGCGGGCCTGATCGCGGGAGGCGCACACCCGTCGCCGGTCCCGTACGCCGACGTGGTGACGTTCACGACCCACAAGACACTGCGCGGGCCGCGCGCGGGCGCGGTGCTGTGCCGCGAGCAGTACGGCGCGGTCATCGACAAGGCGGTGTTCCCCGGCCTGCAGGGCGGTCCGCTCATGCACGTGATCGCGGCGAAGGCGGTCGCGTTCCACGAGGCGTCCCAGCCCGCGTTCCGCGACTACGCCGCAGGCATCGTCGCGAACGCGCAGGCGCTCGCGGCCGCCCTGGCGGACGAGGGGTTCCGGATCGTGTCGGGTGGCACCGAGAACCACCTGATGCTCGTCGACCTGCGCCCCTTCGGCGTGACCGGCAAGGTCGCGCAGCAGGCGCTGGACCGTGCGGGTATCACCTGCAACATGAACACGATCCCCAACGACCCCGAGAAGCCGTTCGTGACGAGCGGGCTTCGCCTCGGGACCGCGGCGGTGACGACCGCCGGCATGGGCGAGCCGGAGATGGCCGAGATCGCGTCGCTCATCGCGCGCGTCCTGCGCGCCGTCGACGACGAGACGGTCGCGACCGAGGTCCACGACGCCGCGAGCGCCCTCTGCTCCAAGTTCACGCCGTATCCCGAGGCGCGATGAGGCCCTGGCCGCGACGCGGTGACCGGAGCGAGGGACGAGCGGAGGTCGCTCGCCGGCGAACGAGGGACGCGGGCGGCGCAGGTCGAACTCCTGAGCCGTCGCGTGACCGAGTGAGCGCATAGGCATGGGCGGTTACGCGGTCATCCTCGTCGTGGCGGCGGTCACGACCGCGGTGCTGACGCCGGTCGCGCGGTGGCTCGCGCTTCGCGTCGGCGCGGTGGCAATGCCGGGGCCGCGCAAGGTGCACGACAAGCCGATGCCCTCGCTCGGTGGCGCGTCGATGTTCGCGGGGTTCCTGGTCGCGATGGCGGTCGCGTCGCAGGTGCCGCAGTTCCACGAGATGTTCCACGGCTCGTCCGAGCCGATCGGGCTGATGCTCGCGGCCGCGGTGATGTTCGTCGTGGGCGCGGTCGACGACTTCCGGGAGATGTCGCCGCCGGCCAAGCTCGCCGGTCAGGTGCTGAGCGGCAGCGTCCTCTCGCTCATGGGCGTGACGATGCTGTTCTTCCACGTGCCGTTCTCGAGCTTCGGCACGGTGGTCCTCTCGCCCGACCTCGCGCCACTGGCCACCGTGCTCACCGTCGTCATCATGGCGAACGCGATCAACTTCATCGACGGGCTGGACGGCCTCGCCGCCGGGATCGTCGTGATCGCGGGGTCCGCGCTCTTCCTCTACTCGGACCGGCTCTTCAAGGACGGGTTCCTCGAGGGCTCGAACATCGCACCGCTCGTGGCCGTGATCGCGGTGGGCATCTGCCTCGGGTTCCTGCCGTTCAACTTCAACCCCGCCCGCATCTTCATGGGCGACGCGGGCGCGATGCTCCTCGGCCTCCTCATGGCGACGATGACGATCACGATCGGCGGCCGGGCCGATTACGAGTACCCGGGCCAGACGTACTTCTTCTTCGCGCCCCTGTTCATCCCACTCGTGATCCTCGGGGTGCCGATGCTCGACACGGTGTTCTCCGTCATACGCCGCGTCGCGCGCGGACGGTCGTTCGCGGTCGCCGACAAGGACCACCTCCATCACCGGCTCATGCGCCTCGGGCACGGTCCCCGCCGGACCGTCGTGCTGCTCTGGGCGTGGACCGCGCTCCTGTCGGCGCTCGCCCTCTTCCCCCTCTACACGAAGCGGGGCAACGGCATGGTCCCGGTGGGCGTGCTCGCGCTCGGTCTCCTGCTCTACGCGATCTTCCATCCCGGGGCGCGTGAGGCGCGGCGAGCGGGCGCCGGAGGGGACGCGGCGGTCGATCTGACGGTGCCCGACGGCGTGGTCGATCTCGAGACCCACCGGGAGCGCACCGGTTCGCGACGTTCGCGCCGCGCCCGGGCGCCCACCAGCCGCTACGGGCGCCACGGCGCCAAGGACGTCGGCGGGCCCGGCTGACGCCGCAGGCGCACCGCCGCGGTGCTCGCGGTGCCGCGTTGACCTGGGACGTCATGGCCCGGGCGCGTCCCGAGCGGGCATGATCGGTGCCGCGGAACGGCCCGGGGAGGGCTCGAGTTGACGCCCCCCGGGGGCCTCCGTTAGATTGCGAATCGTTTCACAAGGCCCGTGCGCCGAGGTCGCGCGCGGGTGTGGGGGAGACCGGGTGGACGTCCGGAATCGGCGAGCGGCCACACAACAGGGGTACAACGACGCACTGACCCAGGCGCTGACGTTCGTGGTCGCGCCGGTGCTCCTCGGGCTCCTGGGCTTCGCCATCGACCGGTGGCTCGGCACCGGGCCCGTGTTCATGCTGGCGCTCGCGAGCCTGGGCGTCGTCGCCACGTTCGTGACCGCGTACTACGAGTACCAGGCTCGTTGCGCCCGTGAAGACAAGGGGAAGCCGTGGAGCCGACGTCGGGCGTAGCGACGTCCCAGAGGCCGCAACCGTACGAGTCGCAAGTCGCCGGTGACCTCGCGCGTCGCGCGCTGCTCGTCGCGCCCGCGGCCGTACTCGTCGCCGGTCTGCTCCGCGGCGTCGACGGTGCCGCGAGCGCGCTCGTGGGGCTCGCGCTCGTCGCGCTCAACTTCCTGCTGGCGGCGCGCCTCATCGGGTGGGCGGCGGGCAAGTCGATGGGCACGGTCTACGGCACGGTCATGGGCGGCTACCTGCTCCGCCTCGGCGCGCTGCTCGGCATCGTCGTCGGCCTCGAGCGCGTCAGCTGGATCGACGTGCCCGTGCTCGTCATCACCATCGCCGTCGCGCACCTCGCCCTGCTCGTGTGGGAGATGCGCTACGTGAGCCTCTCGCTCGCCGCTCCCGGCCTCAAGCCGAGCGCGGCGCGCGGTCGTCTCGGCGGCCCGCTGCTCGCGGGCGGTCACGTCTCGTCCGACACCTGGACCAAGGAGTAGCCGGCGTCGTGCTCGGTGCCTTCACGTTCCCGCCCATCGACGAGATCTTCGTTTGGAAGGACTTTCTCTTCAAGGACACCGCGTTCGGGTTCAACAAGACGTCCCTGCTCGTGGCGGTCTCGTCGGCGCTCATCATCTTCTTGTTCATCAAGGGCTCGCGGAACATGAAGCTGGTGCCGCGGGGACTTCAGAACATCATCGAGATGGGCTACGAGTTCGTCGACCGCGGCATCGCCAAGGACATCATCGGGCCCGACGGAGGAGGGTGGACGCCGTTCCTCGGCGCGCTCTTCTTCTTCATCCTGTTCCTGAACATCTGGGAGATCATCCCGGCGATCCAGTTCCCGCCGACGTCGCGCTTCGCGATCCCCTTCTACCTGGCGATCCAGACGTACGTGATCATGTTGTTCGTCGGGTTCAAGAACCAGGGCTTCAAGTACGTCACTCACCACATCTTCCCGCCCGGCGTGCCGCTGCCGCTCTACATCCTGGTGACGCCGATCGAGATCGTGTCGGTGTTCCTGGTCCGGCCCTTCTCACTGGCCGTCCGACTCCTCGCCAACATGATGGCCGGGCACATCCTCCTCACCGCGATGGCGTTGCTCACCGCGTACGCGTTGCAGCACGCGCCCGTCATCGCCGTCGGCCCGTTCGCGCTCGGCGTCGCGGTGACGGCATTCGAGATCCTGGTCGCGTTCCTGCAGGCGTACATCTTCACGCTGCTGACCGCGGTCTACGTCGCCGAGTCCTTGCACCCCGAGCACTGAGCATCCACCCCACAAGGAGATCATTGAAATGTCCGCGCTCTGGCACATCGCCGTCCTTGCGCAGCAGACGACCGGTCAGCAAGCAGGAGAGCTCAAGCAGGGTCTCTCCGCGATCGGCGCAGGCATCGTGTACGGCGCCGCGGCCATCGGCCCCGGTATCGGCATCGGCTACGTCGTCGGCTCCGCCATCACCGCGATGGCCCGCCAGCCCGAGATGCAGGGCCCGGTGCGCACGACGATGTTCCTCGGCATCGCGTTCACCGAGGCGCTGGCGCTCTTCGGGTTCGTCCTCTTCTTCCTCGCGAAGGGCTAAGCACCGATGGTGAGCACGCTGCTGTTGGCCGCGACGACGACCACGACGGAGCTCCAGGTCAAGGCGAGGAACCCGATCCTGCCGGAGGGCAAGGAGATCCTCTGGGGCGCGATCTTCTTCCTCATCGTCATGGCGGTGCTCTGGAAGTTCGCGTTCCCGGCGATCAAGAAGGCGCTCGCCGATCGCGAGGCCCGGATCCGCGACGACCTCGAACGCGCCGAAGCGTCGCGGGTCGAAGCCGAGAGCTCGCTCGAGGAGTACCGGCGCCAGCTGGCCGAGGCCCGCGCCGAGGCGGGGCGGATCATCGAGGAGGCACGTCAGGCCGCGGACGGCGTCCGCAAGGACCTGATCGCCCGCGCCGAGGCCGACGCACAGGAGATCCGCAACCGCGCCCGCGAGGACATCGGGCTCGCGACCGAGCGCGCGCTGACCGACCTGCAGGCGCAGGTGGCCGACCTGTCGATCGACCTCGCGGAGCGCGTCGTCGAGCGCAGCCTCGACCGTGAGACCCAGATGGCGCTCATCGAGAGCTACATCAACCAGGTGTCGAGCAGCTCGTGATGGACCGCGTCACGGCGTACGCGACGGCGCTGCTGGAGGTGGCCCGGGCGGAGGGCCGGCTCACCGACGTCGAGGACGACCTCTACCGCTTCGCGGAGGTGTTCTCGGCGTCCGACGACCTGCGCATGGCGCTCATCGACCCGGGTCTGCCGGCCGACCGGCGGGTCGCGGTGATTGAGGAGCTCATGGGGGGCAAGGCGCTGCCCCAGTCGACCGCGCTCGTCGGCATGATCGTCGCGGCGGGGCGGGCCCACGACCTGCCCGAGATCGTGCAGCGCTTCGTCGAGATGTCGGCGCAGGAGCGCGACTTCGAGGTCGCGGAGGTCCGCACCGCGGTGTCGCTCACCGACGAGCAGCGTCAGCGCCTTACCGCGGCCCTGGCCGCGGCCACCGGCAAGCGCGTCGAGGTGCGTGTCGTCGTCGATCCCTCGGTGCTCGGCGGCATCGTCGCCCGCGTGGGCGACATCGTCATCGACGGCTCGGTCCGGCACCGGCTCGACCAGTTGAAGGAACAGATCGCGTGACGAGCGCCGCGACCGCCGCGTTCGTGATACCGCGATGCACAGGAGATGAGGCGTCACCATGCCCGATCTGACCATCAACGCCGACGACATCGCCGCCGCGCTGCGCAACCACGTCGCGACGTTCAAGCCGGGGGTGGACCGCGCCCGGGTCGGACGGGTGCTCGAGGTGGGCGACGGCATCGCGCGCGTCGCGGGTCTTCCCGAGACGGCGGTGAACGAGCTGCTCGAGTTCGAGGGCGGCGTCCTCGGCCTCGCGCTGAACCTCGACGAGGACTCGATCGGTGCGGTGGTCCTCGGCGAGGTCGACCAGATTGAAGAGGGCGAGGCGGTCCGTGCGACCGGCCGCATCCTCTCGGTGCCGGTCGGTGACGCGCTGATCGGCCGGGTCGTGAACGCGCTCGGCCAGTCCATCGACGGCAAGGGCCCGATCTCGAGCAGCGAGCTGCGCCGCCTGGAGGTGCAGGCGCCCGGCATCACCGGCCGCACGCCGGTGAACGAGCCGCTCCAGACGGGGATCAAGGCCATCGACGCCATGACCCCGATCGGGCGCGGCCAGCGCGAGCTCATCATCGGCGACCGCAAGACCGGCAAGACGACGATCGCCGTCGACACGATCCTCAACCAGCGCGGCACGGGCGTGAAGTGCATCTACGTCGCGATCGGCCAGAAGGGCTCGACCGTCGCGCAGACCGTCGCCACGCTCGAGCGTCACGGCGCGATGGAGTACACGGTCGTCGTGAACGCGCCCGCCGCCGACGAGGCGGTGTTCAAGTACCTCGCGCCCTACGCCGGGTGCGCGATCGGTCAGCACTGGATGGACAACGGCGAGGCGGCGCTGGTCGTGTACGACGACCTGTCGAAGCAGGCGGAGGCGTACCGCCAGCTGTCGCTGCTGCTGCGCCGCCCGCCGGGTCGCGAGGCGTACCCGGGCGACGTCTTCTACCTCCACAGCCGGCTGCTCGAGCGCGCCGCGAAGCTCAACCAGGAACGCGGCGGCGGCTCGCTCACCGCGCTGCCCGTCATCGAGACGAAGGCTGGTGACGTCTCCGCGTACATCCCCACCAACGTGATCTCGATCACCGACGGCCAGATCTATCTGCAGGACGACTTGTTCAAGTCGGGTGTGCGTCCGGCGGTCGACGTCGGCATCTCGGTGTCGCGCGTGGGGGGCGCCGCGCAGATCAAGGCCATGAAGTCGGTGTCGGGAACGCTCAAGCTCGACCTTGCGCAGTTCCGCGAGCTCGAGTCGTTCGCGACGTTCGGTTCCGAGCTCGACGCGGTGTCCAAGGCGCAGCTCGAGCGGGGATACCGCCTGACCGAGCTGTTGAAGCAGCCGTTGAACTCGCCGATGCCGGTCGAGAAGCAGGTGCTCTCCATCTTCTGCGGCACGTCCGGTGTGCTCGACGACCTGCCGGTGTCGGAGGTGCGGCGCTTCGAGGCCGACATGCTCGACTACATCGAGGGCCGGCACCCGCAGCTCTTCGACCAGATCCGCCAGACCGGCGCGCTTCCCGACGAGGAGACGCTGCGCGCCGCGATCGACGAGTTCAAGGCGACCTTCGCCGCCACCATCGAAGCGACCGGTCCGACCAAGGCCGCGGAGGTCTGAGCAGTAACGAGAGCGTGACCCGGATGCGGTGAGCGCAGCGACGAAGGAGCGCACGTCACTCGCCAGCGAACGAACGAAGTCGACGGCCCACGGTGAGCACCGGAGCCCCAGCAGCGAGGGAGTGAGCGAAAAGACATGGCGGGCGGCCAGGAAAGGATCCTGCGGCGCAGGATCCGCAGCGTGCAATCGACGATGAAGATCACCGGGGCGATGGAGCTCATCGCCGCGAGTCGCATCGTGCGCGCCCAGGCCGCGGTCGAGGCCGCCCGCCCGTACAGCGAGCAGATCACCCACGTCATCACGAACCTCACGGGTGCCGGCAGCGAGGTCAAGAGCCCGCTGCTCGAGCCGCGCGAGGTGCAGCGCGTCGCGTACGTCGTCATCGCCGGTGACCGTGGCCTGAGTGGCGCGTTCAACACGTCGGTGATCCGCGCCGCCGAGCGCTCGCTCGAAGCCGAGGTCGCGCAGGGTCGCGACTACGGGCTCGTCCTCGTCGGGCGCAAGGCCGAGGGCTACTTCCGCTTCCGCGACTACAAGATCGACGCCGCGTTCACCGGGTTCGCCGACCACCCGCGCTACGAGAACGCGAAGGAGGTCGCGGCCGAGGTGATCGCCCGCTTCGAGTCGGGCGAGTACGACCGCGTGGAGCTCGCGTATACGCGCTTCATCACCGCGTCGTCGCAGCGGGTGGAGCTCGTGCGACTGGTTCCGCTCGACCGCGAGGAGCTGGGCCTGACGGACGCGCCCACCGAAGAGGAGTCCGGCACCGTGCATGCGGGCTACGAGTTCGAGCCCGAGCCCGGTGCGATCCTCGAGCGGCTGCTGCCGCGCTACGTCGAGGCGCGCATCTTCGCCGCACTGCTGGACTCCGCGGCATCGAAGCACGCGGCCCAGCAGCGCGCCATGAAGGCCGCGACCGACAACGCCGAGGAGCTCATCACCACGTACCGCCGGCGCATGAACCGCGCCCGTCAGGACGCGATCACGACCGAGATCATGGAGATCGTCGGCGGGGCCGAGGCTCTCCGCGCCGGGCAGGTGCACGACCAGCCCGACCAGTTCCTCGCGGCCGAGATGCTGCGCCTCGAGCACGTGCCGACCGCCGACCGCTGACCATGCCGCAACGCCCGCACCCATCCCCGCAACGCATCAGGAGCACCAGATGACCACCACGGCCGACACCGAGACCCTCCGCAGGCGGGAGCTCAAGGACGGACGGGTCGTCGCGATCGCCGGGCCCGTCATCGACGTCGAGTTCCCGCCCGACGCGCTACCCGAGATCAACCACGCGCTCGAGACCGACGTCGAGCTCGAGAACCAGACGATCATGATCACCGCCGAGGTCGCGCAGCAGATCGGTGACTCGCGCGTCCGCGCCATCTGCCTCAAGCCGACCGACGGCCTGCGACGCGGCGCGATCGTGCGCAACACGGGACGCGGCATCACCGTGCCGGTCGGGTCGGGCACGCTCGGCCACGTCTTCAACGTCATCGGCGACTCGCTCGACGTGCCCGCGAGCCAGCTGAGCGACATCGAGGACCGGTGGGAGATCCACCGCGAGCCCCCGCCGTTCGACCAGCTCGAGCCGCGCGCGCAGATGTTCGAGACCGGCATCAAGGTCATCGACCTGCTCGAGCCGTACGTGCAGGGCGGCAAGATCGGCCTGTTCGGCGGCGCCGGGGTGGGCAAGACCGTCCTCATCCTCGAGATGATCAACCGGGTCGCCACCCAGCACGGTGGTGTGTCGGTGTTCGCCGGGGTGGGGGAACGCACTCGTGAGGGCACCGACCTCTGGCTCGAGATGCAGGAGTCGGGCGTCATCGAG
Organism: Acidimicrobiia bacterium; assembly: GCA_036558745.1. Classification (GTDB taxonomy): domain Bacteria; phylum Actinomycetota; class Acidimicrobiia; order IMCC26256; family JAMXLJ01; genus JAMXLJ01. Next base: position 108 of record DATBEZ010000023.1, on the reverse strand, counting down.
AAGGCCGCGCTCGTCTACGGCCAGATGGACGAGCCGCCCGGTGTGCGTCTGCGCGTCGCGCTGTCCGCGCTGACGATGGCCGAGTTCTTCCGCGACGTCCAGAACCAG
>DATBEZ010000022.1:0-20176 GCA_036558745.1 Acidimicrobiia bacterium | reverse complement strand
CACGCCCGTTCGAAGTACTCGGGAGGCGGCGGATACGCGCGCACGAGCGCGTCGTAGTCGACGGCCTCGAACGCGCGCCGGAAGCTCATGGCTCCCTCCGCTCCCGCTCCAGAAGGCTTCGCCCGGCGGAGCTCCGCTCCGGCCGCACCCGGAACATCAAGAGAGGTACCCGGCGGGGAAGCGGTAGAGATCCACCGCGTTGTCCCAGAGGATCTTGCGCTTCGAGTCGTCGGAGACGAGCTGAGCGTCGAGGCCCAGGAAGTGCTCCGTGGCGTGAGGGTACTTCGAGTCCGGGTGGGGGAAGTCGGTCTCGAAGACGATGTGGTCGTCGCCCATCCAGCGGATCACGTCGGCGACGAACCGGTCGTCGCACTCCGTCGAGATCCAGCAGTTGCGCGCGAAGTACCCGGTCGCGCTCATGGTCAGGTCGGGCGCTTCCGCCGCGCCGGCGAGCTCGAGGTGCTCGTCGATGCGGTGCAGCCACGACGGGAGCCACCCGCAGCCGGCCTCCATGTACGCGCAGCGCAGGCGTGGGAACCGCTCGAACACGCCGTGCACGATCATCGACAGCAGCGCGGCCTGAGCCTCGTGCGGGTGCACGATCGTGTGCCACTCCGTGAAGGTGTCGAAGCGCTCCGAGCCGGCGGTCGGCGCGTTCAGACCCATGTACTCGTGGGTGGCGAACGCGCAGTCCAGGTCCTGGAGCAGCTCGTAGATCGGGTCGTAGTAGCGGTCGCCCAGGTTGCGGTGGTTGAACCGGTCGGGACGGGCCCAGAAGCACCGGACGCCGAGCTCGTCGTACGCGTGCTGGATCTCGGTGACGGCGCGCGACACGTCGTTCAGCGGGACCGGGCCCGAAGTGAGCACCTTTCCGTTCGACTGCTCGCGCATCTCCGCGCCCCACCGGTTGTACGCACGCGCCATCGCGGCCTGCAGCTCGGGATCGATGCCTTCGAGCCACATGTCGTACTCGGGCCCGTAGATCACCATCACGTCGACACCTTCGGCCTCCAGCGCCGTCGCGACGCGCTCGCCGGTGAAGCCCTTGAGCACGAGGTCCTCGCCGTACTTGGCGATCATGTCGTCGGTGGTCCAGTTGATGGCCTTCTGGAAGTTGCCGTAGATCGACGTCGGGTGCTGGGTCCAGCGCCCATCGACCGTCACCGGGTTGTAGTGGTCGAAGCCGGGCGGGCTCTTGCGCCCGATGCGATCACGGAACCGCTTGTCGAGGAAGCGTGGCCAGAGATCGGCCGGGTAGATGACGTGCGCGTCGGCGTCGAACACCTTGAACCCGTTGCGCATCACGCCTCCCTCAGTTCGCGGCGGACAGTACCGGCGGGTGTCCGTCGGCTCAATCGGCTACGCATGTCGGAACCGGTCGCGAAGCGACTGGTCGTGCACGAAGACCGGCAGGTCGTCGCGGTCGAGGAACGAGGGCCGGATCGACGAGCCGCCGTCGACCGCCAGAACGTGTCCCGTGACGAAGGACGCGAGGTCGGACAACAGGTAGACCACCGCGCCGGCGACGTCGTCGGGCTGCCCGCGTCGACCGAGCGGGATCGCCGCACGCTCGCCGGGCGTGTCCTCGGACGGACTGGTCGAGACGTTCTTCGGCGTGCGGATCGTGCCGACCGCCACCGCGTTCACCCGGATGCCGTGCCGTCCCCACTCCAGCGCCTCGGTGCGCGTGAGCGCGAGCAGCCCGGCCTTGGCGACGGGGTAGGGCGCGCCGAACGGCATCCCGGCGAGCCCGGCGACGGACGCGATGTGGACGATGCTGCCGCCGTTCTCGGCCTCGACGAGACGACGGGCGACCGCGCGTGAGGTGAGAAACGCGGCCCGGAGGTTGAGGTCGAGCACCGCGTCGAACGTGGCGGGCTCGAGCTCGAGCAGCGGTGCCCACTGGTCGTAGCCCAGGCCGCCGGCGACCTGGACGAGGCCGTCGAGGCGACCGAGCCGCGCGGCACCCTCGTCGACCGCCCGCTCGACCGCATCCGCGTCGCGCACGTCGGCGACGACCGCAGCGTGGTCACCGCCGGCTTCCTCGATCGCGCGCGTCGCCATCGCGAGCCGGTCCTGGTCGACGTCGAGCGCGACGACCGCAGCGCCGGCTTCCGCGAGCAAGCGGCAGATCGCGGTGCCGATCCCACCACCGCCCGCGCCGGCCACCACGACGACCCGCCCCGCGAGGCCCATCCGCTCGGCGACCGCCGTCACGACGCCTCCGCCGCGGCCGCGTCGTCGCCGGGCTCCGCGTCGGTGAGCACCTCCAGCAGCCGGCGGACCGCGGCGTCGATCTCGTCGATCTCGTCGGGCTCGAGCGGGGCGAGGAGCCGCTCTCGCGCACGGGCGTAGCTCGCGTTGGCCCGTTCGGCGGTGCGCAGACCCTTGCGCGTGAGCGCGACCACGACTCGGCGCCGGTCGTCGGGATCCGGCGTGCGCTCGACGAGCCCGACCTTCTGCAGACGGTCGACGATCTGGGTCATGCCGCCGCTCGAGCGCACGACGATCTCGCCCAGCTCGGTCGGCGACAACCGGTACGGCGCGCCCGCAAGCTGGAGCACGCGCAGGACGGAGTAGTCGATGAACCGGAGGCCGTACCGGTCGAAGCACTGGTGCTGGAACGCGTCGACGAGCAGTCCGACCCGCGTCAGCCGGGTGAAGAGGCCGAGCGGCCCCGGCTCCGACAGGTAGCGCGTCGACACGTGGCCGTCGTCGTGGCCGCCGTCGTCGCCGTCGGGGTGCTCGTCGACGCTCATCGTCCGTCGGGTCCCGCGATCGTGACCCGGTGCATCACGCGGGGCGCGTCGTAGTCGGGCACCGCGAAGTGCTGGACGCTGCGGTTGTCCCAGAACGCGACGGAGTCGGGTTCCCAGTGGAAGCGGCACTGGAACGCGGGGGACCGCACGTGGTCGAACAGGAACGGCAGCAGCACCTCGTTCTCGCGCTCGGTCACGCCGACGAGATGGCTGGTCGAGTTCCGGTTGACGAACAGTGCGCGCCGTCCGGTCTCCGGGTGCACCTTGGCGACCGGATGGGTCACCGCCGGGCACCGCTGCTGCATCTCGGCCAGGTCGAGCGTCGTGTGCCCCGCCTCGATCGCCTTGTGCATCACCTTGGTGATGTCGTGGACCGCGTCGAGTCCGTCGACGAGCGCGCGCATCGGGTCCGACAACGCCTCGTACGCCGCGTACATGCTCGCGAAGCACGTGTCACCACCGATGCCCGGCAGCTTCACCGCGCGCAGGATCGACGCCATCGGGGGGTCGGCGAGGAACGTGTTGTCGCTGTGCCACTCGTCGGCCCCCTCGCCCTTCGGTCCGATCTGGTTGAGCACGGTGACCGCGGGCGTGTCCTGGTAGCGGGTCGCGAGCGGCGAGAGGTGCAGGGGTCCGAAGCGGAGCGCGAACGCGAGGTGCTCGTCGTCGTCGATGGGCTGGTCGCGGAAGAACAGCACCAGGTGGTCGAGGAAGGCGCGGCGGATGCGCGCCACCGCGTCGTCGTCGAGGTCGTCGGCCAGCGACACGTCGCGCACCTCGGCGCCGATCTCGGCGGTGAGCGGGATGATCTCCATGGCGTCGCTCCCTGGCTCGACGGCCGGCCGTGCACCGGCCGCCCGGCGGCACTAGCCTCTCAGGCCTAAGAATCTTAGGCCGAAGAGACATGAGCTCGCGTGGGGACGCTGACCGGCGACACGAGCCGATGAGCGTCCCAACCGGGCGATCGCCGGGGAGGGATCGGCATGACCGGTGGGCCACGGTTCTCGCACCTCGACGAGACGCCCTGGCAGGAGGTGCGCCGCCAGCAGCACGGCGACCGGACGGTGTCGGTGCGCGAGCGGTGGCTCGACTTCTCGCCCCGATTCCTGTCGCTCTACGCGCGCTGGGACCCGGGGATGATCGTGCACGCGCACGGTCATCAGAGCGACCACGTCGTGTTCGTGCTGGAGGGCGAGATGACGTGCGGTGACGTGCGGTGCACGCCCGGCACCCACATCGGGCTGGACCAGGGCGACACGTTCGGGCCCTTCGTGGCCGGACCGGACGGTGTCGTGCTGTTCGAGGTGATGATGGGCGACCCGCGCTCGTTCCCGGCTGATACCGACGGCTACGAGCGCCTCCTCGCCGAGCGCGATGTGCGCCAGCTGCCGAACCCGCCGATCGACCTGCCCGCATGGCTGCAGGACACGCGCAGTTGAGCAGCGCACCGTTCGCGCCCGGGTCGGTGTCGTTGCGGCTCTACCCGCACAACGATCTCGCCGCGCCCGCCATCGTCGACGAGCTCCGGACCCAGGCCGTCATGGGCGCGCGTCACGGGTTCGACGGCGTGATGACCGCCGAGCACCACGGCGGGTTCGCGGGCTACCTGCCCAACCCGCTCCAGACCGCGGGCTGGCTGTTGGAGGCGATGCAGGGCGGATGGGCGGCGCCGTGTCCGATGCTGTTGCCGCTACGTCCGGCGGCGCTCGTCGCGGAGGAGATCGCGTGGCTCGCGGCCCGCTTCCCCGGTCGCGTCGGGGTCGGTGTCGCGTCGGGTGCGTTGAAGGACGACTTCGAGATCATGGACACGACCCTCGACGACCTGACCAACCGGTTCGCCGCCGGGCTGGCCAAGGTCGCCGGCATGCTCAGTGGCCGCGATCCGGGGCCGCTCGCGAACGATCCCGCGATCCGCCGGTGCGCGGAGCATCCGGTGCCCGTGTTGAGCGCGGCGATGGGCTTCACCGCCGTGCGGCGTGCCGCGCGCCACGACGTCGGGCTGGTGTTCGACTCGTTGTCGAACCCCGCACGCGCGCGCGAGCTGTCGGACGCGTACCGGGACGCGGGTGGGACCGGCCCGTGCGTCATCATCCGGCGCGCGTGGGTGGGCGAGCCACCGCGTGAGCGGATGGCCGACCAGCTCGGCGTGTACCGCAGCTACTCGAGCGCGGCCGCGCAGGCCCACTGGCAGGGTGACCAGCTCGCCGGCGACACCGACGCGGACGCGGTCGCCGACGCGCTCGCCGACGCGGTCACGGCCGCGGGCGCGGACGCGGTCAACCTCCGCGTGCACGTCCCCGGCGTGACCCCGGAACAAGTGCACGAGCAGATCGAGCGGCTCGGGGCCGACGTCGTGCCACGCCTGCGCGACGCGATCACGCCCGCCCGCGACGACGACGGGAGGTCGACGTGACCACGATCCACCGCAACGACGGAACCGGCTGGCACGTCGCGGCACCGCCAGGTGAGGCCCCGCTCGAGAGCGTCGAGGCCAGCTGGTCGGGCGCGGGTCGCAAGTTCCTCGCCCAGGGCGAGGGCGGCTTCTACGCCCAGCTGGTCCGGATCCCGCCCGGCTTCGAGGCGCCCGCCCACAGCCACGACCACTCGGAGGTCTTCATGGTGCTCGAGGGCGGGTGCACGTTCTCGGGCGAGGAGATGGGCCGCTTCGACATGACGGTCGTTGAGGCGAACGAGCCGTACGGGTTCGTCGCCGGTCCCGACGGTCTGCTGTTCCTCGTCGTGCGTCAGGCGCCCGCGAGCTACGCGGAAGCCGGGTCGTGAGCGACGCGACCTACGACCTGATCGTCCGGGGCGGTGATGTCGTCGACGGCAGCGGGCTGCCGCGCCGCCGAGTCGATGTCGGCGTGCGCGACGGGAAGGTGGTCCGGCTCGCGCACCTCGACGGCGAGCGGGCGACGACCGAGCTCGACGCGACCGGGATGGTGGTCGCGCCGGGCATCGTCGACGTGCACACCCACTACGACCCGCAGATCACGTTCGACCCGTACGCGTCGGTGTCGAGCTTCCACGGGGTCACGACCGTCGTCGCGGGGAACTGCGGGTTCTCGGTCGCGCCGTGCAAGCCGCAGGACCGCGAGTTCCTCGCCGGCATCTTCGCCAAGGTGGAGAACATGGACCCGACCGCGCTCGGCGCGGTCGCGTGGGACGAGTTCACCACGTTCCCCGAGCTGCTCGAGAGCCGCCGCGGCCGTCTCGGGGTGAACTTCGCGTGCTACGTCGGGCACTCGAACCTGCGCCGGTGGGTGATGGGTCCGGACGCGTCGCGACGCGCCGCCACCGCGGCGGAGATCGACGCGATGCGCGCCCTCGTCGCCGACGCGATGGGGGCCGGCGCTGCGGGGCTGTCGTCGTCGGCGGCACCGACCCACCTCGATCTCGACGACCGGCCGGTGCCGTCGCGCCTCTCCGACCGCGAGGAGCTCGCGGCGCTGGCGGAGGAGGTCGGACGCGCCGGCGCGGGATCGATCGCCTACCTTCCCGCCAGCGCGATCGGCGGGCTCGACCACGACGACGAGGACTACTTGATCCGGCTCGCGCGCGTGAGCGGGCTCCCGGTGATCATCCAGGGCCTCGGCGGCCGCAACAAGGTGGACGCGCCCACCGCGACGTGGGATGCGGCGAAGGACTTCCTCGACCGCGCCACCGAGCAGGGCGCGCCCGTGTTCTCGCTGCTGATCGCGCGTCCGTTCGACCGCCCGGTGGTGCTCGACGAGAGCAACTTCCACTACATGGCCGTCCCAGCCTGGGATCGCATGCTGAAGCTGCCCCACGACGCGCGCGTCGCACTCCTGCGCGATCCGGCGGCGCGCGCCGAGCTGCGCGACGCGGTCGAGCACTACAACCGCGACCCGGCGTTGGGCACGACCGTGCCGCCTCCGCTGTGGGACGTCGTCTTCGTCGACGAGGTCGCGCATCCCGAGCACCAGAAGCTCCAGGGGCGGTCCGTCCGCGAGCTCGCCGACGAGGCCGGCGTCGCGCCCGCCGACGCGATGCTCGACCTCGCGCTCGACGAGGATCTCGCCACGCGCTTCCGCTGGCGGACCGAGAGCCCGGAGTGGACCGAGGCCGTGCGCGAGGCGCAGCTCGACGCGCGGATGATCGTCGGCACGTCCGACGGCGGTGCGCACCTCGCGCGCGACGACGGTGCCGACTGGAGCTCCTACTTCCTGCGCTCGTGGGTCCTCGACCGGGAGGTCTGGACGCTGGAGGAGGGCATCCGGCGGATCACCCAGATGCCCGCGGCGCTCGTCGGGCTGGCCGACCGGGGGACGATCCGGCCCGGCGCCTGGGCCGACCTCATGGTGTTCGACCCGCGGACGATCGGGCCGTGGCGCAAGGAGTTCGTGCACGACCTGCCCGGCGGCGCGGGCCGGTTCAAGGCCTGGGGCCGGGGCGTGCACGCGACCGTCGTCAACGGCGAGCCGATCGTCCTTTCCGGTGAGCTCACGGACGCGCTTCCCGGCCAGGTGGTGCGTCCGGGTGCGGTCGTGTGAGCGCCCGCGGATGAACGGACCGGGCGCGTCGTGGGTGTTCGACGCCGACGGGCACGTCGTCGAGCCGCCGTCGGTGTGGGAACGGCTGCCCGCGCGCCTGCGTGAGTACGCGCCGCGCGTCGAGCAGCACGATGGCTGGTTCCGGTACGTCTGTCACGACCGCGCCGGGTTCCGCATCCATGGCAACGCGGCGTCGACCGGCGCGCCGGGGCAGACGCCGCACAAGTCGGACAGGCCCGTCGCCGCGCGCGGCGGCGCCGATCCCGCGGCCCGCCTCGACGACATGGCGATCGACGCGATCGACGCGGTCGCGCTCTACCCGACGTTCGGGCTGATGATCCAGGCCGTCACCGACCGCGAGGCCGCGCTCGCGCTGTGCCGGGTGCTCAACGACTGGCTGGCCGAGTACTGCGCGCGCGACCAGGAGCGCCTGCTCGGGATCGCGACCCTCCCGATGACAGACGCCGCCGACGCGCTCGACGAGGCCCGCCGCTGCGTCGAGCAGCTGGGCTTCCGCGGCGTGTGGCGACGGCCGGAGCACTTCGGGCCGTTGCCCCGGCTGCAGGACGACGCGTACGAGCCCTTGTGGTCCTACCTCGAGGCGGCCGGCGTGCCGTTCGCGATCCACCCCGGTATCAGCGGCGTGGTCCCGTTCGACGCGCTCGAGGCCCGCTTCGACGACTACTTCGCCCCGCTGCACGCCGCCCACTTCGTGGTCGAGCAGCAGCTCGCGCTGACGACGTTCGTCGCGTACGGGATCCTCGAGCGGCATCCGCGCCTGCGCGTCGCGTTCCTCGAGACCGGCGCGGTGTGGGCGATGGCGTACCTCCACCGCCTCGACGAGCACCTGGAGACGTTCGGCTTCGACCGCGTGGACCTCTCGATGAAGCCGTCCGACTACTTCGCCCGCCAGTGCTTCGTGTCGGTCGAGGAACCGGAGCCGGGTCTCGACGTGATGCTTGCCCGCTATCCGGATTCGATCGTGTTCGCGTCCGACTATCCGCACGCGGACGGGACGTTCCCGGGATCGACCAAGGAGCTGCTCGAGTGCGACGGGCTCGACGCGGGTGACGTGCGGCGGATCCTGCGCGACAACGGCCGCCGGCTGTACGGGCTACCCGCGTGAAGACGGAGACGACGATGGACGTGTTCGACGCGATCATGGGCCTGCGCGCGACCCGCGTGTACGAGGATCGTCCCGTCGAGCCGGACGTGCTCGAGCGCGTGCTGACTGCCGCGACGCGCGCATGCAGCTCGGGGAACACTCAACCGTGGGAGCTCGTCGTCGTCACCGACCGCGACGTGCGCGGCGAGTTGAAGCGGCGCCTCGCCGACGCGTTCGCGGTCGTCGACCGCCAGCGCGCCCAAGCCGGGGACCAGCTCGTCGACGCCGCCGGTCGCCCCGTGACCGGGCACGCGGCGATCGACAACGTCGACGTGGTGGGGGCGCTCGTGTTCGTGTTCTGGAACCCCGACCGCGGCATCCGGATGCAGGGCGAGTACGAGGAGCAGCCCGACGGCACCCTGCGCTCGACCCGTCGCGTGCCGGGCGGCCGCGGGTCGAGCCTCTACCCGGCGTGCCAGAACATGATGCTGGCCGCGCACGCGCTCGGTGTCTCGTCGTTGTTCACCACGTTCTTCGGGCTGATCGACCGCGACGTCAAGGAGCTGCTCGGCGTCCCGCCGCGGATGTTCCTCGAGGCCGCGGTGTTCCTGGGCTACGCCGCCGAACCGCTCGGTCGCCCGCGACGGCTGCCGCTGCACCAGGTCGCGCACCTGAACGGTTGGGCGACACCGTTCCCCGTCGAGGAAGTCTCGTGATGACGACGATCCCGCGCATCGTGTCCGCCGACGACCACGTCGTCGAGCCACCCGACGTGTGGACCAGCCGGCTGCCCGCGGGTCTCCGCGAGGCCGGACCGCGTGTCGTGCGCGCGCCGGTCGCGGAGATGACCTTCCTCGGCGGGAAGTACGCGTTCCGCATGGGCGACGACGGGCCTATCGGCGACTGGTGGGTGTACGAGGACCTCGCGATCCCGCACACCCGTCTGAGCGTCGCCGCGAGCTTCGATCCCGACGACGTGCAGGTCGTCCCCGTCACCTACGACGAGATGCGCCCCGGCTGCTACCAGCGCGCGGCGCGCCTCGCCGACATGGATTTGAACGGCGTCGAGGCGTCGCTGTGCTTCCCGACGTTCCCGCGCTTCTGCGGCCAGCAGTTCCTCGAGGCCGACGACAAGGACCTCGCGCTCCTCTGTGTGCAGGCCTACAACGACTGGATGGTGGACGAGTGGTGCGCGGGCTCCGCCGGCCGGCTCGTCCCGCTGTGCCTCATCCCGCTGTGGGACCCGGTCGCGGCCGCGGCGGAAGTGCGCCGCAACGCCGCACGCGGCGTGCGTGCGGTGTGCTTCTCGGAGCTGCCGACCAACCTCGGCCTGCCGTCGGTGCACGCGGCCTCCCGCCACTGGGACCCGTTCGTCGCCGCGTGCGACGAGACGGGCACCGTGATCTGCATGCACAGCGGCTCCGGTTCGAAGATGCCTTCGACGTCGCCCGACGCGCCGCCCGCCGTCACCTCGACGCTCACGCACCAGCTGGCCGAGGCGTCCCTCGCCGACTGGCTGTTCTCCGGGCTCCTCGCGCGCTTCCCGAACGTGCGGATCACGTACTCCGAGGGCCAGATCGGCTGGATCCCCTACGTGCTCGCCCGCGCCGACCGGGTCTGGGAGCACAACCGGGGCTGGGGTGACGTGCGCGCGCTCGTGCCCGAGCCGCCGAGCACCTACTACCGCGGCCGCGTGTACGGCTGCTTCTTCGACGACGCGGCCGGGCTGGCGAACCTCGACGCGATCGGGCGCGACCAGGTGACCTTCGAGACCGACTACCCGCACGCCGACGGCACGTGGCCCCACACGCGAGCGGTCGCCGAGAAGCTCTTCTCCGGCCTCGACGACGACACCGTGCGGCGAATATGCCGCACCAACACGATCGAGCTCTTCGACCTCGCGCTCTGAGTCTTCTGTGCCGCCGCCGGAGCCGGAGCGGTGAAGGCTGCGTTGTTGGCAAGGCGGCACGCTGCCAACAGGCGCCAAGCAGCGCAACGCCCTTCACGACACGTCGGTGCGGCGCCAACCGCCGGCGGCCCAGTTGCCGCCGTCGACGTGGACGGTCACGCCCGTGACGAAGCGTGCGCCCGGGCCCGCGAGGAAGAGCACCACCGCGGCGGCGTCGTCGGGGGTGCCCAGGAAGCCCAGCGGCGGCACGCGCGCGGGGTCGTAGACCGCACCCGCGGCGAGCATCTCGTCGCGCACGCCGTGCTCACCCTCGGTCGGGATCGCGTCGGGCGCGACCGCGTTCACGCGGATCCCGCGCGGTGCGAGCTCCAACGCGAGGCTCCGGGTGAGGTGCGCGACCGCGGCCTTCATCGCGCCGTAGACCGCGAACCCGGGGGCCGCGTGGTGGCCCTCGATCGACGTCAGGTTGACGATCGCGCCGCCCGCGGGCATCGAGGGAACCACCGCGCGCACGAGTTCGGTCACCTGGGTGAAGTTCTCGCTCACGAGGGTGTCGTCGCCCTTGTCGTTCAGGTCCAGGAACGGCGCGAAGAACGTGCCGCCCGCGTTGTTGACCAGCACGTCGACGTGCCCGTGACCGTCCACGACGTCGTCGACGAACGCGCGGGCCGCTTCGTGGTCGCGCACGTCGAGCACGCGCGCGACCACCGGTTGGTTCGCGTCCCGGAGCTCCCGCTCCAAGGCCGCCAGCGGCTCGGCCCGGCGGTCGCACACCGCGACCGCCGCTCCGCACTCGGCGAACAGTGACGCGGTCGCGCGGCCGATGCCCTGGGCGGCGCCGGTCACGATCGCGACCCGGTCGGTCAGCAGCGACGTCCCGGGCGGGGACGTCACCCGGGCCCGCTCACGCGAGACGGGACTTCAGGAACGCGCGGGTGCGCGCGCGGTCGTCGGAGCTGCCGACGACGTTGGCGAGGAACTCGGTGGCGCCCGCCGCGGCCACCTGGTCGAGGGCCGCGTCCACCGCCTTCTCGTCGCCGACGATCGCGACGTCGGCCGGACCCTCCACGCCCTCGCGGTCGAGCATGGCCCGGTACGAGGGCAGGCTGCCGTAGATCTGGTACGTCCGTCCGATCCGCTCGCGCGCGGCCGCCTCGTCGCCGGTCACGCACACGGGCAGGCCGACCACGACGCTGGGCGCGGGCCGGCCGGCCGCCTTCGCGGCCGCCGTGATCGTCGGCACCACGTGCGACTCGACCGTCTGCACGCCGGTCATCCACGTGACCGTGCCGTCGACCGTGCGACCCGCGAGCTCGAGCATCTTCGGGCCCAGCGCGGCGACCAGGATGGGGACCGGTGCCGCGCCCTTCACGTCGAGCCGCGCGTTCACGCGGTACACCTCGCCCGCCGTCGACACCGGCTCGCCGCGGGTGAGCGGGACGAGCACCTCCAGGTACTCGCGCATGTGACGGACGGGCTTCTCGAACGACATGCCGAACATGCCCTCGATGACGGGCTGGTGCGAGAGCCCGATGCCGAGGACGAGTCGGCCGTCGCTCGCGGCCTGCGCGGTCAAGGCCTCCTGGGCCATCGTGACGGGGTGGCGCGGGTAGGTCGGCACGACGCCCGTGGCCAGCGTGATCCTGGGTACCTCGCGGCCCACGATCGCGAGCGCGCTCAACGCCTCGAAGCCGAAGATCTGCGGCATCCAGAACGTGTCGAAGCCGTCGTCGGCCGCGGCGCCCGCCGCGTCGACCATCGCGTCGACGGGTCCACCCGCCACGTCACCGCCGAAGAGCCCTAGCCGCACCCTTCACCTCCGCTGGATGTCATGCGATCCCGTAGATCCGCGCCGGCGTGATCAGCACCGCGGCTCGGCGCTCTTCCGCCATGACCCGGTCGAACTCGTCCCAGTCGTCGTGCGTCCCGCCCGCGGCGACGAACACGTGTCGCAACACGCCGGGGAGCGCGGCCGGGTGGAAGCCGTCGCGCTCGTCGTCGGGGCCGACGATCGCGGCCGTCCCCTCGACCGCGATCCACTGCCAGCCGGTCCGGAACACGATGGTCGCGTCGGGCCGCGCCCGCAGGTTCACGAGCTTGCGCGCGTCGCCGCGGGCGACGAACGCCACGACGTCGTGACCGTCGACCGGGTCGGCGAGCACGCCCGCGTTGACGACGGACGACTGCATGGTCGCGTCGGCACGCCGCGTCGTCACCACCGCGAGGCCGTGGTCCACGGTGACGAGACGACGGACGTCGTCGAGGTCGGCCACCGCGTCAGCCGCCCTCGGCGGTGGACACACCCTCGACGAGGTGGTCCGCGCTCAGCCGCCGCTCCCAGCGCTCCCGCTCCGCCCTTCGCGTCCAGGGCGCGAACGCGACCGAGCTGCGATGGGCCTCGAGGTCGGTCGTGACGCGCGCGTCGCCGGGCAGCTCCTCGAGCTGCAACACGTCGAGGAAGTCGGTGATGGCCTGCGAGCTCGCGTCGGAGCGGAACCGGACGATCAGCACGATGGGCCAGGTTGCGCTCAACGCCTCCATCGGGTCGGGTTCGTCCACGACGCGACGCCTACCCGGCCCGCACCGGAGGTCGCACGATCGCGCCCGGGCGCACGTCGGCCACGCGTGCCCCGTCGATCTGCACCGGCGTGCCGTTGACCAGGACGTGGCGGACACCGCTCGGCGCGTCGGCGGTGAGGCGCTCGGAGCCGGCCGGGAAGTCGCACACCCGGCGGGTGGGTCCGGGCGCGACCGTCTGCGGGTCGAACACGACGACGTCGGCCCACGCGCCCGCGCGCAGGTACCCGCGGTCGCCCAGCCCGAGCAGGTCCGCCTGCACGCCGGTGAGCTTGCGCACCGCGCGCTCGAGCGGCATGAGCCCGCGGTCGCGGACCCAGTTGCCGAGGAAGTCGGTCGCCTGGGGCGCGTCGCAGAGCTGGCCGACGTGCGCGCCCGCGTCCGACAGCCCGAGCGTGCAGTGCTCCTGGCCGAGCAGGTACGCGACCTCCTCGGTGTCGTCGTTGAGCAGCACGGTGCGGACGCGCAGGGCGAGGTCCGGCTCGTCGAGCGCGAGGTCGCACAGCGCGTCGAACGGGTGCACGCCGCGCTCCGACGCGATGTCGACCAGGCGGCGCCCGGCGAGCTCCGGGTGCGCGCGGCTCTCCAGCACCTCGAACGTGTCCCACCGCGGGTTCCCGAATCCCTTGCGGGTCTCCCAGTCGGCCAGGGCGCGGACGCGCCACTCTGCGTCCGCGTACGCGTCACGTCGGGCGTCGAGCGAGCCGGCCATCAGCGCGCCGAACTCGGCGTTCACGTTCAGCGTGAACGGCTCGGCGAGGGTCATCGCGAACGTGAGCGGGCGCGGTGAGACCTGGGGCCACACTTGCGCGCCCTTCGCCCACCCGGCGTCGTTGAGCTCCACCATCCGGCGGTGCGCGCCGGTCGGCGACGTGAGCAGCGCGCCGTAGGTGAACGGCAGGCCCACATCGGGCTGGAGGTCGTACAGCTCGGGGATCCCCACGTTCTCGCCGGGCGCGACGGCGACGATCCCGCGACCGGCGTCGTGCATCGCGCCGAGCAGCGCGACGAACTCCTCGCGATTCGCGAAGCGACTCGGCACCGGCTTCCCTTCAGCGCCGCGGTGCGTGGGCGCGAAGCTGGTCGCGAAGCCTGCGGCGCCGGCGAGCATCGCCTGGTGCAACGTGTCGCGCATCCGGTCGACCTCGTCGGCTTTGGCCTCGCGCTCGTACGCGTCGTCGCCCATGACGAAGAGGCGCAACGCGGTGTGACCGACGTACGCGGCGTAGTTCAGCCCGAGCCCGTGGCGCTCGACCGACCCGAGGTACTCGGGGAAGGTCTCGAAGTCCCACGGGATGCCGACCGCGAGCGCGGCGACGTCCATGTCCTCGACGTTCTCGAGCGTGCGCGCGATGAGGTCGCGGTGCTCCGCGCGCGTCGGCGCGATCGAGAAGCCGCAGTTGCCCGCGACGACGGTCGTGACGCCGTGGAAGCACGACGGCGTGAGCCCCGGATCCCAGAACACCTGCGCGTCGTAGTGGGTGTGGATGTCGATGAACCCCGGCGCGACGACGTGGTCGCCCGCGTCGAGCACGCGCTCACCCTCGAGCCCGTCGCCGATCGCGGTGACGCGGCCGTCGTCGACCGCGACGTCGGCCCGCACGCCGGGCGCGCCGGTCCCGTCGACGACCGTCCCACCCCGGATGACCGTCTGGTGCGTCACGAGGCCACCTCCGCTTTCGTGCGCAGCCCGTAAAGGCGCGCAGTGTTGCGCCACAGGATGTCGTCGCGGACGTCGGGCGCGAGGTGGGCGGTCTGCTCGGCCAGCACCCGCTGCGAGTCGGGGAACGTCGAGTCGGAGTGGGGGTGGTCGCTCGCCCACAGCAGCCGCTCGTGGTTGACCAGGTGGGTCACCTGGAACGCGACCCAGTCGTCCTGGAAGGTGACGTACACGTTCTCGCGGAAGTAGTCGCTCGGGCGCCGCTGCAACGGTGCGGCGGTGAGCCAGTTGCGGTGACGGTCGATCGCGTGGTCGGCGCGGTACATCCAGTGCGGTACCCAGCCCGCGTCGGCCTCGACGCACACGACGCGGAGCTCCGGCACCCGGTCGAACACGCCGCCGAAGATGAGCGTGCCGATCACGTCCTGACAGCCGCGAATGATGCCGAGGAAGCTGTTGAGCTTCGGGCCGCGGAACTGCCGGCCGCCGACGGTCTCGTTCCCGGTGAGGATGTGGAACGACAGCGGGAGCTCCAGGTCGACCGCGGCGCGCCACAACGGGTTCCAGCGCGCGTCGTCGTAGTCACCACCGTCGATGCACGCGGGGAACGCGGGGAGCATCGCGCCGCGCAGGCCGAGCCCCTTCATGTGCGTCAGGTCGTCGATGCCCTCCTCGACGCTGCGCAGCGCGGTCTGGCCGATGCCGACCAGGCGGTCGGGCGCGGTGTCCTGGAACTCGGCGATCCACAGGTTGTACGCGTCGAAGCACGCCTTCTTGTAGTCGGCGTCGGGGTGGTTGCACAGCAGCATCCCGACGGAGGGGTACAGCACCTCGACCGCGACGCCGTCGCGGTCCTGCTCGGCGAGGCGCGCCACCGGGTCCCACCCGCCGGGGTGCAGCTCGTCCCATCCCACGTGCTCGAACGGCCCGATCTTCTCCACCGGACGGCCGGCCGCCGCGACCATGCCGTAGGGAACCCGGCTGCGGCCGTTGTCGACGTCCATGACCGCGCCCATGGTGTCGTCGGTGACCGCGATCGGCGCCCGGTCGCGAAAGCGCGGGTCGATGCGGGGCAGGTAGCAGTCGCCCGGCTCGGTCACGTGCGAGTCGGCCGAGATCGAATAGAGCGCCACGACGTGTTCCCCTCCCGTTCCGGCGTCGTCACCCCCCTCACGCGGGGACGAACGACGCCAGAGTGTCACCCGTCGGTGGGGGCCGGCGCCAGATCCCGGGCCGGGGCCCGCTCCCCGTCCTCCCCGTCCCAGTGCTCGGCTTCGCGCTCGGCCGCGTACTCCTCGGCCTGGACCGCGACGTCGGCGTCGCGCGGGTGGGCCGGCAGCCACCGCACCGCGACGAAGACCCCGATGAGCGTCGCCGCCGCGCCCACGAGCAGGCTCGAGTGGAACGAGTCGACGAACGCGTGGTTCGCGGTGCGGACGAGATCGGCTGCGAACGCGGACGCGTTCGGGAGGCGAGACGTGCGCAGCTGGTCCGCCACCGCGAGCGCGTTGCCGACGCCCTCGCGCGCGGTGTGACGCGCCGCGGTCGGGATCGGCGTGCCTTTGAAGAAGGAGTCGATCTTGGGTCCGAAGCCCGACGAGAGCACGCTGCCGAGCACGGCGACGCCGAGCGCGCCGCCGACCTGCCGGGTCGTGTCGTTGACCGCGGAGCCGACGCCCGCCTTCGCAAGGGGCAGGGAGCCCATCACCGAGTCGGTTGCCGGCGCCATCACCATGCCCATGCCGAACGACATGAGGATGAGCCGCCAGATGATGTCCTGGTACGGGCTGGACGCGCTCAGTCCGGTGCTCAGCACGAGGCCCGCGGTGACCAGGCCGAGGCCCGTCGCGACGACGATCTTCGTGCCGACGCGCTCGACGATGCGCGCACTCAGCGGCGCCGAGATCATCATCGCCACCGCGAACGGAAGGAGTCGCACGCCCGTCTTCAGCGGCGAGTAGCCCAGCGTGAATTGCAGGTACTGCGTGAGCAGGAAGATCGACCCGAACATGGCGAAGAACACGAGCGTGATGCTCCCGCTCGCCGCCGAGAAGCGCGGGTTCTTGAAGAAGCGCACGTCGAGCATCGGATGGTCGGTGGTGAGCTCCCACCAGACGAACACAGCGAGCAGCACCACGCCGACGACGAACGCGCCGACGATCAGCGGTGCGGTCCAGCCGTCGAGCGGCGCCTGGATGATGCCGAACAGCAGCGAGCTGAGCGCGCCGATCGAGAGCGCGGCGCCGAACGGGTCGAGACGCGGCGCCGCGGGGTCCTTCGACGTCGGGATGAGGAAGAACCCGGTGACGAGGCCGAACAGCACGATCGGGATATTCACGAGGAACACCGAGCCCCAGTAGAAGTGCTCGACGAGGAAGCCGCCGGTGAGCGGGCCGAGAGCGGCGCCGAGACCGGCGACGCCGGCCCAGATGCTGATCGCGCGCGGGCGCTCGTTCCCAGGGAAGACGTTCGTGATGATCGACAGCGTCGCCGGCATGATCAGCGCACCGCCGATGCCCATGAACGCGCGCGTTGCGATCAGCTGATTGGCGCTGCCCGCGAGCGCCGACGCGATCGAGCCGGCACCGAAGACGAGGAAGCCGGCCTGCAACGCGCCGCGCCGGCCGAAGCGATCACCCAGGCTGCCCATCGTGAGGAGCAGGCCCGCGAACACGAGCGTGTACGCGTCGACGATCCACTGGATCTGACCTTCGCTCGCCCCGAGGTCGCGCACGATCGTCGGGATCGCGACGTTCAGGATCGAGTTGTCGAGCACGATCACGAGCAGGCTGATGCACAGCACGGTGAGGATCCACCAGCGCCGCTCGAACGCGCGGGCCTGGACGCGCTCCGACAGCGTCCTCGGTTCCGATTCGGAGGCGATGCCCGTTTCCGTCACCGTCTGGTCTCCCGTTCCGTCGCGTGCGACCGCGTGCGGGGTGCCAACGCATGGGGGGCGGCTCGCATGCCCGTGGGACGCGAGTCGTTCGCGATTCTCTACCCCTGACCGTCAGGATCGGCTCAGGGCCTGGTCACACATCGAGGACCGCGCCGGCCGGGTCGACGGGCTCGAAGGCCTCGAACGTCTCGACCTCCTCGATGGACTGCTCCGAGGCGGGGACCGGCTCGACCCTCGGGATCAGCAGCGACAACAGCGCCCCGACCAGCACCACCGCGACCGCGAAGAACAGGGCCGGACGGGTCCCTGCGGTCACGCCCGAGACGAGCGCGTGCTTGAGCGTGGCGGCCTCCGACCCGGTCGCGCCCTTCGGCGGGACGAAGCTGGCGCCGGTCTCGCGGATCCGGGCCAGCGCGGCCACCTTCACGCCGGGGCTGAGGGTGGTCGCGGCGGTGACCTTGGCACTGGCCTGCTTGACCGTCTCGGTCGCGAGCAACGAACCGATCACCGCGACGCCCAGCGCGCTGCCCACCTGACGGACGGTGGTGTTGGCACCGCTCGCGACGCCGGACTTCTCGCGGGCGATCTCCGAGAGGATCACGTTCGTCAGCTGCGACGTCGCGAAGCCGATGCCGAACCCGTAGAACACGAACCCGGGGAGCAGCGCCGCGAACGTGAGGCTCGGCCGGATCGCGAGCGCGACGAGCAGCAGCCCCAACGTCTCCGACGCCAAACCGAACTGGACGACGCGCGTCGTCCCGATCATCCGGGTGAGCCGTCCACCGAGCTGCGCGCCGAGCACGACGAAGATTCCGGTCGGCAGCATCCACAGGCCGTTCGTCAGCGCCGACAGGTGCTTGCCGTCCTGCAGGAACACGGGCAGCACGAAGATGAGGCCGAACTGGCCCATCGCGAGCACCGTGGTCGTCAGCAGCCCGTAGCGGAAGCTGCGGTGACGGAGCTGGCCGAACTCGAAGAGCGGCTCGCGCTCCCGCCGTTCCTTGGCCCGTTCGACGAGGACGAACGACGCGAGGATCGCGCCGGCCACGAGGAAGACGAACGGGATGATCGACAGCGTCGCGTCGCTCGGCCACCACGACGTGCCCGCGATCGTGAACGGCTTGATCGGGCGCCACCAGCCGTACGTCGCGCCCTCGCTCAGCGCGAACACGAGCAGGAACATCCCGCTCGCGATCATCGCCGCGCCGGGCAGGTCGATCCGGATGCGACGCGACGCGCGCACGCCCGGTGCCATCACGAGCATCGCGCCGACGATCGCGAGCGGCGTGATGATCACGTTGATGCCGAACGACCACCGCCACGAGTAGTTCGTCGTGAGGAAGCCGCCGACGAGGGGTCCGAACGCGGCGGCGGCGCCCGCGGTCGCGCCCCAGGCTGCGAACGCGGTCGCGCGCTCGCGCCCACGGAACGTCGTCGAGAGGATGGCGAGCGTCGTCGGCAGCATCAGCGACGCGCCGACGCCCTCGATGATCGCCTCGCCGAGGATCAGGCTCGGGACGTTCCACGACAGCGCCGCGAGCAGCGATCCCGACCCGAACAGTGCCGCGCCGATGGTGAAGATGCGGCGGTGGCCGTAGAGGTCGCCCAGCCGTCCCCCGATGATGAGCAGCGTCGCGAACGTCAGCGCGTAGCCCGTCACCACCCACTGGAGGCTCGGGAGCGTCGTGTGGAAGTCGCGCAGGATCGTCGGGATGGCGACGAGGAGCACCGAGTTGTCGAGCACGACGATGAACGCGGAGGTGATGACGATCGCGAGGGTGATCCACCGCCGCGGGTCGGCCGCGTGCGTGTCGGGAAGGAACAGCTGGGAGCTCATGCGGCGTCGAGTGGGGTGGGGGCGTCGAGGGCGGCCGGGCCGTCGAGCGTGGTCGCGGAGTCGAGGATCGCGGGCACGTCGATCCGGGCGGGCAACTCGAGCCGGGCGATCAGTCGCGTCAGGGCCTCGTCGCCGTGGTGGGTGTGGAGGTAGCTCGCGAGCTGGGCCAGGTCGACCCGGTGCGCGGCGAGCGCAGCCGCGGCCAGGACCGCGGCCCGGCGCTCGGTGTCGTCGAGGGCGTCGAGACGGGCGCGCGCCTGGACCACGGACACGATCGCTGCGAGCAGGCGCTCGTGGTCGGGGGCGGCGGTCACGGCCGCACCCGCGGTTCGGGATCGCTCGCTTGCAGCTGCTGCGCGAGCCGTGCGAGCGCGGGCAGCGCGTCGACGAGCCGGCGACGGTCGTCGTCGGTGAGGCTCCCGAGCGCGTCGTCGAGGGCCCGCGCGCTGCACCGCTGCCACGCGGTGATGCGCCGGCGGGCGTTCTTCGTGACCCGGAGGCGGACCGCCCGGGCGTCGGCCTCGTCCCGCTCGCGGGCGAGGAGCCCGGCGTCGGTCAGTGTCCGGACCAGCGTGCTGATCGTGTTCGGCGCGAGGCGCAGCGTCTCGGCCGCGTCGCGCACACCGATCCCGGGCTGACGGTCGACGAGGTCGAGGAGCTCGGCCTGGCTGGGGGAGAGGGGCGCGAGCGGGAAGTCGCGGCGGATGGTGCGCCGCACGAGTCGCCGCAGGTCGGAGAGGGCCCGGAACAGGGCGGCCCCGTCGCCGGTTGCCACCTCGCCACAGGCATCGATGACGGGCGGGCCAGCCGTCTCGGGGCGCATCGTCTCGGGGGGCACGCCCAAGAGTTTAGCTCGGTGACAGAGCTATTCCGACAGCGGATTTCTCGACGCGCCGGTTGGGACACGAACCGGCGC
>DATBEZ010000021.1:0-82071 GCA_036558745.1 Acidimicrobiia bacterium | reverse complement strand
GCCCGAGCATGTCGTCGGGCTCGTCCGCGCTGCGCTTCATGTGGATGTCAGTCACGAACAGCGTGACTGACATCCACACAAGCGCTGGGGTTAGAGGCGCTGGAGGATGCTGGCCGTGCCCAACGAGCCGCCGCAGCACATGCTGATGAGGGCGAGCTCGGCGTCGCGACGCTCGAGCTCGTGCAGCGCGGTCGTGAGGAGACGCGAGCCCGTCGCGCCGACCGGGTGGCCGAGCGCGATCGCGCCGCCGTTCACGTTCACGCGGTCCATGTCGGGCTTGTGCACCTGGGCCCACGACAGCACCACCGCGGCGAACGCCTCGTTGACCTCGAACAGGTCGAAGTCCGCCATCGACATGCCGGAACGGTCGAGCATCTTGCGCGTCGCGACCACCGGGCCGTCGAGCAGGTAGTACGGGTCGGAGCCCGTCACCAGCTGGTGCAGCAGACGCGCCCGCGGCCGCAGGCCGAGCTCGCGCGCCTTCTCCTCGGACATCCAGAGCACCGCGGCCGCACCGTCGGAGATCTGTGACGACGTGCCCGCCGTGTGCTTGTAGCCCTCGACGACGGGCTTGAGCTGCGCGAGCCCTTCGAGCGTGGTGTCGCGCAGACCTTGATCGCGCTCGACGCTCATCCTCTCGCCGGTCGGGTTGCGGTCCTTGTCGACGACCGGCGCGTCGATCGGCGCGATCTCGCGCTCGAACCGGCCCTCCTCGACCGCCACCTTCGCCTTCTGCTGCGACCACAGCCCGAACTCGTCCAGATCCTGACGGGTGATGCCCCGGTTGTCGGCAATGCGCTCGGCCGCGCCGAACTGTCCGTTGGGCGGGTCGTCCCACGGGTAGTCCTCGGTCTTGTAGTGACCGGGACCGTTGATCACGTTCGAGCCGAGCGGGACCCGGCTCATCGCCTCGACGCCACACGCGACGCCGATGTCCATGCCGCCCGCGGCGATCAGCCCGGCGACGAGATGGTTGGCCTGCTGCGACGAGCCGCACTGCGCGTCGACGGTGGTGCACGCGACCTCGGGGTCGAGCCCGGTGCTCAGCCACGCGTTGCGGGTGACGTTCGAGCCCTGCTCACCGGCCTGGGTCACACAGCCGCCGATGATCTCCTGCACCATCGACGGCTCGATGCCGGCGCGCTCGATCACCTGGGTCTGCGCGTGGCGCAGGATCTCGACCGCCTTCAGCCCCGACAGCCACCCGTTGCGGCGCCCGATCGGCGTGCGGACGGCCTCGATGATCACCGGCGTGCCCATGGGCGTGACTCCCTCGTACGGCGTTTCGACAGGACAGCCAGTGTACGGACGCCGGTAGAATCGGTTCTACTCCATGGCGCTTCCTGCCGAATCCGAACGCGAACCCGGACCCGATGCCGCCGCGGCCGAACGCGCCGGCGCCGCCGCGCGCCGGCTGGTCGTCGCGCTGGTCAACAACGCAGCGCACGACGTGCTCCTCACGCGGGTCGCCGACGCGCTCGAGGGCCTTGCGACCGAGCTGGAGCCGTCCGCTCGCACGAGCCGTTACGACGGGCACGCTCCGTTCCAGCCCGGCAGTTTCGCGGCCGACCTCGTGCGCAGCCATCCCTACCTCGGGCGCGCGAACCCCGTCGCCCCGCCCCTCGACTTCGTGCGCACCGCGGACGGCGTGCACGCGACCGCGACCTACGACCGGCGATGGGAGGGGCCGCCGGGCGCGGTGCACGGCGGCGCGCTCGCGGGCGCGTTCGACCTCATGCTCGCGGCGGCCGCGTCGGCGGCCGAGAAGCTGACGATGACGGGCACGCTCACGGTCAAGTACCTCCGCCCGACACCGCTCGGCGTACCGGTCACGTACGAGGCCGGACTGCTCGAGGTGCGTGACCGCGCGGTTCGCACGTGGGGTCTGGCAACGGCGGAGGGACAGGTCACCGCGGAGGGCGAGGGAGTGTTCGTGGTGGTGGACCGCGAGCACTTCGACTCACGGCGCTGACCGACACGGACGAGGAGCATGGTTTGGCGGGACCGCTCAACGGGCTGCGGGTGGTCGAGCTGGTCGGGTTGGGACCGGGGCCGTTCTGCGGGATGCTGCTCGCGGACATGGGCGCGGACGTGTTGCGCGTCGACCGGGTGAGCGACGCGCGCGCGATCGACCGCTCCAAGCCGGCGACGAACGCGATGGCGCGCGGCAAGCGCTCGATCGCGCTCGACCTCAAGCATCCCGATGGCGTCACGACATTTCTCCGTCTGATCGGGCGCGCCGACGCGTGTTTCGAGGTGTTCCGGCCGGGTGTGGCCGAACGACTCGGCATCGGACCGGAGCCGTGTCTGGATCGCAACCCGCGACTCGTGTACGGGCGTCTCACGGGCTGGGGGCGCGAGGGCCCGTACGCCGCGCGCGCCGGGCACGACATCGACTACCTCGCGCTCTCGGGTGCGCTCGAGCCGCTGGGACGGGCGGGCGAGAAGCCGACACCGCCGATCAACGTGCTGGCCGACTTCGCGGGAGGCGGGATGCTCCTCGCGTACGGCATCGCGTGCGCGGTGTGGGAGCGCGATCGTCCCGGCGGGTCGGGTCGCGGCCAGGTCGTCGACGCAGCGATGGTCGACGGCGCCGCGATCATGATGACCCCGTTCTACGGTGGGCGCGCGTCGGGCGGCTGGGGGCCGCGCGGGACCAACTTCATCGACACCGGCGCACCGTTCTACGACACGTACGAGACGGCCGACGGGAGGTACATCGCAGTCGGCGCGATCGAGCCGCAGTTCTACGCGACGCTCGTCGAAGCGCTCGGGCTCGCGGATGACGCCGAGCTCGCCGACCCGCTCGACCAGTCACGTTGGCCCGCACAGAAGGCGCGTCTCACCGAGCTGTTCCGCAGCAAGACCCGCGACGAGTGGTGCGCGCTCCTCGAAGGCATCGACGCGTGCTTCGCGCCGGTGCTCGACCCGGTCGAGGCACCCGCGCACCCGCACAACCGCGCGCGCAACTCGTTCCTCGACCTGGGCGGCATTCCCCAACCCGCGCCCGCGCCGCGGTTCTCGCGCACGCCGGCGCCGGTGCCCGAACCACCCGAGCACCCCGGCGACGCGACCGCGGACGCGCTCGACGGCTGGGGCATCGCCCCTGACGAGGTCGAAGCCCTGCGCGACGCCGGCGCGTTGATCTGAGCGACAGGAGCGCACCATGCCGATTCCCGAACAGCGCGACCTGGAGAAGGCCCGCCGGGTGCTCGGGGAATGGCTGGCAGGAAGGCTCGGCGTGGAGACGGTCGCGGTGTCCGAGATCAGCGGGCCGGCATCGACCGGCTTCTCGAACGAGACCTTGATCTTCGATGCGACGTGGAAGGACACCGACGGCAACGAGCGCACCGAGGGCCTCGTCGTCCGGGTGAAGCCGACGACCTACACCGTCTTCCTCGAGTCGGACTTCGAGGCCCAGTACCGGGTGCTGGAGACGCTCGGTGGGCAGACCGACGTTCCCGTGCCGACCGTCCGCTGGTACGAGGAGGACGCGCGGGCGCTCGGCGCGCCGTTCTTCGTCATGGAGCGGCTCGCCGGTCAGGCGCCGACCGACAACCCGCCCTACACCGTCACCGGTTTCGTCTTCGACGCGACACCACAGCAACGGCGCAGGCTCGTCGACGCGGGCTTCGACGCCATGATGCGCATCCACCAGCTCGACTGGCGCGCCCTGAAACTCGACTTCCTCGACAAGCCGCACCACGGCGAGACGGGCGTCGATCAACAGCTCGGGTACTACGAGAAGTCGTTCGTGTGGGCGGCGCGCGGCGAGCCGGAGAAGTATCCGGTCGCGGCGGCCGCGCTCGACTGGTTGCGCGGGAACAAGCCCGCCGCGAACGGGCCGATCACTTTGTGCTGGGGCGATGCGCGCATCGCGAACCAGATGTTCGACGAGCACTTCGATCTCGTCGCGGTGCTCGACTGGGAGATGGTCACGCTCGCGGATCCGGTCATGGACCTCGCGTGGTGGCTGTTCCTCGAGCGTCACTTCACCGAGGGCATCGGCCTTCCGGGCTCGCTCGACGGCTTCCCGAGCAGGGACGAGCTCGTCGCCCGGTGGGAACGCGCGCTGGAACGTCCGGCCGAGCACCTCGAGTGGTACGAGCGCTTCGCCGCGTTCCGGTTCACCGTGATCATGATGCGCATCGGGCACATGCTCGTGGAGTTCGAGCTCATCCCACCCGAGCTCGACCTCGCCGCCAACAGCATCCCCGCGCAGCTGCTCGCGAAGGACCTCGGCCTGGCTGCGCCCGGGCCCCCCATGAACGCGTTCGACACCGGCGACGGCGGGGAGGGCTGAGGCGCGTGGCGATGCCACGGGGCATCGGGGTCGTCGACACGATGGTCGCGATCCCGCCCGAGCCCGGCGACATGAGCTGGCTGGAGGCGCTGCGCCCGCTGCTCAAGGACGAGGAGTCGCTCTCGGCGTTCCGCTTCCCTGCCGAGTACATGTTCAAGAACCTGCCCGCGGCGCGTTTCGCGGACGACCAGGTGAGCGCGGTGCTCACCGAGATGGACCGCTTCGGCGTCGAACGGGCGATGATCGGCGTGAGCTTCGGGAACGAGCGTGCCGTCGGTGCGTTGCGCGGCCATCCGGACCGGTTCTTCGCGAGCTACGAGGTCGACCCGAACCGCGGCACCGACGGCGTACGCGATCTCCGGCGCGCGGTCGAAGAGCTCGGCGTGCGCGCCGCGACCGCGTTCCCTGCAGGGACGTTCCCGCAGGCTCCCGTCGACGACGCGCGCTGGTACCCGCTCTACCAGGCCTGCATCGACCTCGGGATCCCGATCTGCATCTGCCTCGGCGTCCCCGGACCGCGCGTGCCGGCCGCGCCGCAGGACGTCATGGGGATCGACGAGGTCTGCTACCGGTTCCCCGAGCTCACGATCGTGACCCGTCACGGGTGTGAGCCGTGGACCTCGCTCGCGGTGAAGCTCCTCCTGAAGTGGCCGAACCTCTACTACTCGACGAGCGCGTTCGCACCGAAGCACTACCCGCGCGACATCGTCGAGTTCGCCAACACGCGCGGCGCCGACAAGGTGCTCTACGCGGGGTACTTCCCGATGGGACTCTCACTGGAGACGATCGTCACCCAGCTCGATTCGGTCCCCTTCCGCGACCACGTGTGGCCGAAGTTCCTCCGCGAGAACGCGGTACGCGTGTTCGCGCTCGCATAGTGCTCAGACGTGCAGATCGGGTGGCCAGTCGCGGGTGGGGCTGAGGGTCCAGCGCGGGGCGCGTTTCTCGACGAACGCGAGCACGCCCTCGCGCGCGTCCTCGCGTCCCATCACCACTCGGTGCAGCTCGGTCTCGAGCCGCTCGACCTCGTCGCGGTCGAGCGTCGGACTGGCCCAGAGCAGGCGCTTGCTCAACGCTACCGACAGCGGCGCGGTGTTACGGGCCACGTCGTGCGCGAGCTCGAGCGCGGCAGGCAACACCTCCGGTGCGGGGAGCGCGCGGCTGGCCAGTCCGAGGGCGACGGCTTCGCGACCACGGATCTCGCGTCCCGTCAGCAGCAGCTCGGCCGCGACGGCGAAGCCCGCGGCCCGGGGGACGGTCCAGTGCGAGTGCGCGTCCGGGATGACACCCCGGCGCACGTGCACGAACCCGAGCTTCGCGTCCTCGGCCACGAACCGGACGTCGCACTGCATCGGGATCGTGAAGCCGATCCCGATGGCATGCCCGTTGATCGCCGCGATCACCGGCTTGCGCACCTCCCACGCGCGTGGCGAGATCGGCGACGCGGTGAACTCGCGACGAGGTTGGTGGGTCGGGGCGGCGAACGTGTCGGCGCCGCGCTCGAAGTCGGCACCGGCGCAGAACGCGCGACCCGCGCCCGTGAGCACGAGGGCGCGGATCGCGTCGTCACGGTCGCAGCGCGCGTACGCGTCACCCAGCTCGTCACCCATGCGTCCGGTGAACGCGTTGAGGCGGTCGGGCCGGTTGAGCGTGACCAGCGCGACGCCGTCGTCGACGGCGAACGTGATGTGCTCGTAGGCGCCCGCCTGCTCCCCCACGGCTCCTCCTCGTCAGCCGGCGAACTCTACGTGCGCCTCGAGGGAGCGCGTCCGTACTGGCGCCGCGCCCAGGTGGCGCGGGTACCCTGGCCGCCATGAGCGCACCTGCTGTCGGGACGCGGCTTCGCTGCGCGAAGTGTGGGACCGAGATCATCGTGGTGAAGGCCCCGACGGGCCCGGTGTCGTGCTGCGACCAGGAGATGGGCTCACGCGGCGCCGACGAGGAGAAGACGGGTGCCCAATAATCTCGGGAAGCGGTACACGTGCGCCGAGTGCGAAGCGACGGTGCTCGTGACCAAGGCCGGCGACGGCGAGCTCGCGTGCCACGGCAAGGCCATGGAAGTCCTGCAGGCGAAGCCGCTGCCGTCGTCCGACTGACGCGTGGCTGTCGTCACCGCCGACCCGCGGTTGCTCGGCGGGGTCCGGGGACGGCTGGCGCTCGGTGCGCTCGCCGACGAGCTCGCGGGCACACCCACCATGCTCTGTCTTGACGGCGCGTGGCCCGCCGACGTCCAGGCAGGGACGCGCGCCCAGCTCCGCAGCCTCGCCGCGTTGACCGTCGGCGTGGGCGCGCCGGACGACCTCGCGACGCTGTGCGATCTCGCGACCGACGACCGCGTCGCGCTGGGCGCGTGGACCGAGCAATTCGGGCGGACACCCTTCGCGGCGGTGACGGCGGCGATCCTGCTGCGCAGCGCGCCGGACGACACCTGGGAGGCGCTGGTCGCGGAGTCGAGCGCGTACTCGTTGCTCCAGTCGGGACCGGAGTTCCAGGCGTGGCTCGCGGGCGGCCCGCCCCGCGTCGCGGACGTGGACGACGGCCCTCGGGTACGGATCGAACAGCACGGTGACGTCACCGACGTCGTGCTCTCGCGGGCGTCGCGCCACAACGCGCTCGATGCACGCACGCGCGACGAGCTGCACGCGCGCCTCCTGGAGCTCGCGGCCGGCGACGGACCGATCGTCGTGCGCGGCGACGGGCCCTCGTTCTGCTCCGGCGGTGACCTCGCGGAGTTCGGGACCGCGGCCGGTCCGGTGGAGGCGCACGTGCTGCGGCTCGCGCGCTCGTTGGCCCTACTGATGCACCGCCTCGCGCCCCGCCTGGTCGTGGCGTTGCACGGGGCGTGCATCGGGGCAGGGATCGAGCTACCCGCGTTCGGCCGCCGGATCGTCGCGGCCGACGACCTCGGCGTGCGCCTGCCGGAGCTCGCGCTCGGTCTCGTGCCCGGCGCGGGTGGCACGGTCTCGATCCCCCGGCGGATCGGGCGGGCTCGTCTGCTCGAGCTGTTGTTGACGGGTGCCGTGCTCGACGCCGAGACCGCGCGCACGTGGGGCCTGGTCGACGAGGTCGTTCCGAGGGACCGGTTGGTGGACCGGGCCCACGAGCTGGCGAAGGATGCGGCGTGAACCTGGCGATGCTGCTGGAGATGGTGGCCGACGGCCTCGGCGACCGGGTCGCGATCGGCAACCGCGCCGACGGCCTGACGTACGCACGGGTGCGTGAGCTCGCCGCCGCGGTCCCGAAGCACCTCGCAGCCGCGGGCGCGACGACGGTCGCGTTGGCCGACCACACCGGCCCGATCGTTCCGGTCGCGCTCTTCGGTGCGGCGTGGGCGGGTGCGAGCTACGCGCCACTCAACTACCGGTTGCCCGAGGCCGCGCTGACCCGTCTGGTCGAGCAGGTGCAGCCGGCGATGCTCGTCGATCCACCGACCGCGACGCGCTGGCTCGACCCGTCGGCGGACGCCGCGACGGACGCGTTCCCCGACGAGCCCGAACGCCCTGCGATCCTGCTGTTCACGAGCGGGACGTCGGCCGCGCCCAAGGCTGCGGTCCTGCGCCACGAGCACCTGCTCTCCTACATCTTCAACACCGTCGAGTTCGCGGCAGCGGACGAGGACGAAGCCGTGCTGCTCGCGGTGCCGCCCTTTCACGTCGCGGGTGTCGCGGCGGTGTTGAGCTCGACGTATGCAGGGCGTCGGATCGTGCCGTTGCCCGCGTTCTCGGCCGAAGCATGGTTGGAGGCCGCGCGCCGTGAGGAGGTCACGCACGCGTTCGTCGTCCCGACGATGCTCGCCCGCATCGTGTCGGTCATGGACGCGGAACGCGACGCGCGCGTCCCGTCGCTGCGGCACCTCGCGTACGGCGGCGCGCGCATGCCGCTTCCGGTGCTGGAGCGGGCGCTCGAGCTGTTCCCCGACACGGGCTTCGTCAACGCGTACGGGCTGACGGAGACCAGCTCCACCGTCGCGGTGCTCGGCCCCGACGACCACCGGACCGCGTGGGCGAGCGACGACCCGTTCCTGCGGAAGCGACTCGAGTCGGCCGGTCGCGCGGTTCCCGGCATCGAGGTGCGCATCGCCGACGCCGACGGGGCGGAGCTCGGTCCGGACGAGCCGGGCCAGATCCTCGTCCGCGGCGCGCAGGTGTCGGGCGGCTACGTCGGGGTCGCGTCACAGCGCGACGACGAGGGCTGGCTCCACACGGGCGACGTCGGCTACCTCGACGGCGACGGGTACCTGTTCATCGGTGGAAGGGCCGACGACGTCATCATCCGCGGCGGTGAGAACATCGCGCCGGCCGAGATCGAGGACGTGCTGCTGCGACATCCCGCGGTCGCGTCCGCGGCCGCGGTCGGTGTTCCCGATCTCGAGTGGGGCGAGCGCGTCGCGGCGATGATCACGTTGCGACCGGGCGCGGACATCCCGGTCGAGGAGATCGTGATGTGGGCGCGTGAGGAGCTCGGCTCGCTCAAGGCACCGCAGACGATCGCGGTGCGCGACGAGCTGCCGCACACCGCCACCGGCAAGGTGATCCGCCGCGAAGTGCGCGAGGAATTGGTAGAGGGTGATCGCTAGTCCCGCGCGCGGTGCACGGAGCGACGGAGGAGCGCAGTGCACTCGCGAGGGAGCGAGCGGTCCGGGAGCAACGGCGGGCCAGCCTCGGAGCCCGGGCCGAGCGAGCGAGTGTCATAGCCCGGTGAAGCTGCCGCCGTCGCAGACGATGGTCTGTCCGGTGACGTAGCCGGCGTCGTCACTCGCGAGGAACGCGACGACCGCGCCGATGTCGCGTTCCGCGTCGCCCACGCGGCCGAGCGGCGTGCGGGCCTCGAGCCGCTCCTTCAACACCGGGTTCGCGCTGAACGCCTGCGTCAGCGCCGGTGTCTCCGCGACCGGTGCGATGCAATTGACCGTGATGCCGTGCTCGCCCCACTCGCGCGCCAGGCTCTTCGCGATCGCGCGCTGGGCCGCCTTCACCGGCGAGTAGAGCGGGATGTTGACGCTGCCCTCGACGCCCGACGGCGACGTCACGAGCACCAGGCGCCCGCGCGCGCCGGCGTCGCGCAGGTGCGGGAACGCCAGCTGCGCGCAGTAGTAGGAGCCCCAGACCGCGGTGCGCGAGTTCTGGTCCCAGATGTCGACGTCGACGTCCTCCAACCGGTGGCCCTGACCACCGCGGAAGGCGTTGTGCACCATCACGTGCAGGCCGCCGTAGCGCTGCACGGTCGTGTCCACACAGGCGGCGACGTCGTCACGGCAGGTCACGTCGGTGACGACACACACCGCCTCGCCCCCACGGGCACGGATCTCGTCGGCGACGGGCTCACCGGTCGCGGCCCGGCGCGCCGCGATGACCACTCGGGCGCCACGCAACGCGAGCGCGTGCGCGATCCCTCGGCCGACGCCCTGACCGGCGCCGGTGACGATCGCGACCCGCGCCTCCAGCGGAGCAGACGTGCTCATGGTCGCGCTCGCTCCGCTTTGTGCTGTCGCGGAGCGGCGTCGCCGCCCCGCTCCGCTCGCCGCTCCGTGCTCACGGCGCCATCCACACGCCGCCGTCGGCGCACACGGTCACCCCGGTCACGAAGTGGCCGGCGTCGGAGGCCAGGAACGTGACGATCGGGCCGAGGTCGTCGTGGGGATCGCCGCTCCGACCGAGGGCGGGCGGAGCGAGCGAGACCGCGTCGGCGTGCACCTCGTCGGAGACCGCCTCCGGTCCGGGCGCGACGCAGTTCACCGTGATGCCGTGCCCACCCCACTGACGCGCGGCGGACTTCGCGAGCAGACGTTGCCCCTCGACCGCGGCCGCGAGCGGCGCGAGGCCGGCCGCGCCCGACATCGACAACGTCGGCGTCACGACCATGAAGCGGCCGTGTCCGCGTGCGCGCATCGCCGGGAACGCGGCCTGGAAGAGGAACAACGTGGCCCGCATCGTCCCCTCCCACGTCGCGTCCCACTGCTCGTCGTCCACGTCGGTGAACGGCTGCGGTGTCGCCCACGCGACGTCCGCGTGCACGACCACGTCGACCGCGGTCCCCAGCGCGGCGTGAGCGCGTTCGAGCAGCGCATCCGCGTCCGCACGCGTCGCGAGGGAGCCCGTCACCGGCGCGAGACGGTCGTCGCCCTTCGCGGGCGCGCCCGTCACGGCGACCCGTGCACCCGCGTCGGCGAGCGCCGACGCGAGGCCCCGTCCCAACGGCCGGCCCGCACCGGTCACGAGCGCGGCACGCTGCGTGAGATCGAGGCTCGTCGGCACGGCGGCAACCTAACACCGCGTCAGATCGGGGCGTCCCTGATCCAGGAGGATCAGGGCGCAGCGTGCGAAGCTGCGGGCGCATGCAGGCCCAGACCACCACCGCGCCCGAGCCGCCGCGAACCCGCTCCGAGCGGCGCGCGCCGAAGGCCCGCGCGTCGCGCCGACGGCTCGGGATCGTCCTCGTCGCGATCGTGCTCGTCCCGTTGGTCGCGTCGGCCGTGAACATGATCGTGCGTGGTGGGAGCTACCACCCGTGGGGTGACCTCGCGCTCTTCGAGCTCAGCGTGCGCGACGTCGGGCACCACGCGGTGCTCGTCGGCGCGTACTCGCGGTTCGGGTGGTGGCACCCCGGACCGCTCGAGTTCTACCTGCTCGCGGTCCCGTACCGGCTCGTCGCCGAGTGGTCGGGCGGCCTCGCCCTCGGCGCGCTGCTCATCAACGGCGCCGCGATCGCCGGCATCGCGTACGTCGCCCACCGCCGGGCCGGTACGCGCCTCGTCCTCTGGGCGTTGCTCGTCACGATGCTGTTGATCCGCACGTTCGGGACCAACGCGGCCCGCAACCCGTGGAACCCGTACGTGACCGTCGTGCCGTGCCTCCTCGTGATCCTGCTCGGCTGGTCGCTCGTCGAGGGTGACCGTTGGAGCGCGCCGCTGTTCGCGGCGACGGGCACGTTCCTGGTGCAGGCCCACGTCGAGTACGCGCCGCTCGTCGGCGTGCTCGGCATCGGTGGTCTCGTCGTGCTCGTCGTGCGCGAGCTGCGCGGGCACGGCCGCGCCGGCTTGCGAACCGTGGCCGCGCCGCTGGGCATCTCGCTCGCGATCGCGGTGGTGCTCTGGATCCCGCCCGTCGTCGACCAGGTCACGAACCAGCCGGGCAACCTCGGCGTGCTCATCCGGTTCTTCCGCGAGCACCATCCGGGCCACAGCGCGAGCGTCGCGTACCACGTGGTCGCGCGGGAGCTGTCGTGGCGGCCGAGCTGGCTCGTGCACTGGGGCCCGATCCACGCGGCCACCGGCGAGGTCGACACGTCGCGCGCGCCCCTCCCGTTCGCGCTGCTCGCGATCGCCGCGGCGCTCGTGGCGACGTGGCGGCGGGCCCCCTCCGCGCGCAACCTCCTCCTCGTCGTGCTCGCGTCGTGGGCGGTCGGGTTCTGGTCGGTGACGCACGTGGTCGGCCCGCTCTACCCCTACCTCTTGCGCTGGCTCGACGCGCTCGGCGCCGCGACGTGGCTCGCGATCGGCTGGGCGGTGTGGTCGGTGTTGCCGCGCCGGCGCCAGAACGCGTTCGCGCCCGCGCTCGCGATCGTGCTCGTCACGGGGCTGGTCGCCGCGTCCGTGGTCGCGACGGTCGCGGCGGCGCGCTCACCGATCCCGTACGCGGCCCAGTCGCGGACGCTCACCAAGCTGCAGAAGCCCGTGCTCGCGGCGGCACGCGGCAAGAACGGCGTCGTGGTCGTGCGCCGCGACGACAGCGCGTACGCGGCCGCGACCGTCTCCGGCGTCATGCTCATGCTCGAACGCCACGGCATCCCCGCACGTGTCGACGCGCGCCACGACCCTGCGCTCCAGGTGCTCTACGACCCGCGCCGCCTCTACGACGGCCAGCCGGTTCGTGCCGTGCTGACCGTGACCGCCGGAGGGAAGGCCCCGCCCGGGTCCGGAACGCCGGTCGCGACGGCCGACGGCGTCAGCGTCCTTCGCTCGGAGGGCTGACCGTCGCCGACGGGCCGGGCGGCCCGTCGATCGAGCACTCCACGTCCAGCTCGAGGACCTGGGTCAGTCGACCGAACCCGAGGTAGTCGGCGATGCAGATGGTCAGGTCGAGGACCTCGTCGTCGCGGAAGTGCTCGCGCAGCCGCGCGAAGAACGCGTCGTCGATCGCGAGATGATCGAGAGCGAAGCGCTCGGCGTACTCGATCGCGACCTTCTCCTGCTCCGAGTACTCGTCACGCCCCGCCGCCTCGGCGACGTGCGCGTACATCTCCTCGGTGACCCCTTGTCGCGCCAACGGCGCGATCCGCCACCCCAGTCAGACGGGGCAGTCGTTGATCTGAGCGATGCGCATCCGGATGCACTCCCGCACCCGCGCCGGGAGCTGGCTCTGCTCGTACACCGCGTTCGAGAGCTTCGTGACCGCGGCCGACATGTCGGGGCGCAGGGACCACACCCGGTAGATCTCGGGGCCCTCGCCCTCGGGGACGTCGATGCGTGCCATGCGGTGCTCCTCCCGACTCCCTCATTCCAGCCGCTCGAGCCCGAGCTCCGCCAGCACCGTCGCCGTGTGCTCGCCGAGACGCGGCCCCGGTGCGACGGGTTCCCGGGCCCGGGGCGCGCTCGCGCGCACGCCGGTCGGTGCCCGACCCGTGCGTCGCCCGTCCGAGTCGGAGAGCACGTGGGTCACGACCTCGCGCAACGCGACGTCGAGCAGCGCGCCTCGACGGCCGACGAGGCATGCCAGCGCGCCGAGCGCCGCGTACAGGCCCGCGATGGGATCTGCGAACGCGTCGGCGCACACCAGCGGTGGGCCGTCGTCGCCGAGGAGCGCGCACGCGCCGCCGGCGGCCGCGGTGTCGTCCCCGAAGCCGACCCGATCGCGCCACGGTCCCGTTCGCCCGTACGCGGTGATGCCCACCCAGGTGACGCCGCGTTCGGTCACGAGCGCGAGGGGGTCGACGCCCAGCTCGGCCATGACGCGGGGTCGCGAGCTCTCCACCACGACGTCGGCCCGCTCGAGCAGCGCGCCCAGGACGGGACCGTGCAGGTCGAGGCAGACGGCTTCCTTGCCCCCGTTCATGAGGTCGAAGAACCGTGGGGGCCCGCGTCGCGCGCCGTCGGGACGCGTCGGCGATTCGACCTTGATCACGCGGGCTCCGGCGTCGCGCAGGATGCTCGTGCACAGTGGCGCGGCCCACAACGCGCCCAGGTCGACGACGAGCGGCGGGGCGGAGCGGACCCGACGTGCGCCCGGCGTCAACAGGAACGGCGGAGACGAAAGGGTTCGACCGCGGGCGCGCGCCTGCTCGTCGGTCAGGGCCTCGAGCGGCGTGACCGCGCGCGAAACGGGCAGGCCGAGCAGCTGGGCCCGCTCGACTGCGGCGATCGCGTCGACACGCGCGAGCCACGCCGCGAACGCGTCCCACGGATCACCACGCACGTCGGCCTGCAGCAATGCCGGCAGCATGGCGAAGTCGTCGGGGCGGGCCAGGTTGCACGCGACCCAGCCGTCGCGTGCGCGCAGCAGCCGGCAGCTCCCGCCTGGTGAGGTGGTGCCCTGGCGCGACAGTCCCGCGATGGCTGCGCGCTCACCGAGGAGCGCGGGCGCGTCGAGGTCGACGACATTGCCCAGTCGGGCCGACAGCACGCGCACGGCCAGCGCGGCGGAGCGCAACCGCTCGGTGACCGCGGCCGGCGGCGGGCGGCCGGGCCCGTCGGGCTCACCGGTGAGCGCCATCGCGCCGCACGCGGCCCATTCCTCCACCGGGTCACCGTCGGTGCCGCCGTCGAGCACGAGCACGTCACGCGCCGACGGGTCCGCCAGGGCGCCCAACTCGGCGAGCAGGCGTGCCGCGCCCGCGACGTCACGGGTTCTTGTCGCCTCGTCGAACGCGACACCGCGCAACGGGAGCTCGCTCGGGGACGCGTGACGCGCGGCCGTTAGTGGAACACCTCGCCGCCGTTGACGTCGAGCGCCTGTCCGGTGACAACGGCCGAGAGATCCGACGCGAAGAAGACCGCCGCGTTCGCGCAGTCCTCGTCGGGTGGGATCTCCCCGAGCGGGATCTGCGACGCGATCTCGTCGTAGTGCTCCTGCGCGGGACGACCGTCCTGGTGCTCGAGCATCCGTCCGTACAGCTCGACGTTCGGGCCCCACATCCAGCCGGGGACGATCGAGTTCACCCGGATCTTGTGCGGGCCGAGCTCCATCGCGAGCACCTGCGCCGCGGTCATCAGCGCGCCCTTCGACGTCGCGTACCCCCCCTGGAGCGGCAACACCTTGCGCATGATCATGGAGTTGACGAACACGATCGACCCGCCACCCTGGCGCTTCATGGGCTCGACGACCTCGGCGGTCATCTGCAACGAGCCGAAGAGGTTGACATCCATGATCTTGCGCCACTGGTCGAGGTCGACGGTCTCGAACGGCTGGAAGACGTCGGCACGAGCCGCGTTGTTGACCAGCACGTCGACGCGCCCGAACGCGTCGAGGCCACGGGTCACGAGCTCGCGACACTGCCCAGCGTCGGTGACGTCGGTCGGGGCGTACACGGCGCGACCGCCCGACGCCTCGATCTCGACCGCGACGTCCTTCAAGTACGCCGCGGTGCGCGCGCCGAGCACGACGTCGGCGCCCTCCCGCGCGAACGCGAGCGCGATCTCACGGCCGAGACCAGGCCCGACACCCGAGACGATCGCGACCTTGTCGGCGAGCAGCATGCGTCCGTCGTCCTCAGTGGAAGTACCGGCCGGCGTTGACGTCGAGGGTCTGGCCGGTGATCACCCGCGACAGGTCGGACGCGAAGAAGAGCACCGTCCGCGAGATCTCCTCGGACGTCGGGATGTGTCGCAACGCGGTCTGGCCGGCGATGTCGTCGTACACGTCCTGGAACGCCACCCCGCGCTGCTCGGCCAGGTGCTCGAAGTACCCGCGCAGCGCGTCGCCCCAGATGTGGCCGGGCGCGACCGAGTTCACCCGGATGCGGTGCTTGCCGAGCTCCTGAGCCATCACCTGCGACGCGGTCATGAGTGCGCGCTTCGACGCCGCGTAGCCGCCGAGCACCGGATTGACGATCCGGGTCGACATCGTGTTGACCATCACGATCGAGCCGCCGCCCTGCGCCTTCATCGCCGGGATGACCGCCTGGCTCAGCTGGAGCGTGCCGAAGACGTTGACCTCGACCGGGGCGCGCCAGCGCGCGACGTCGAAGCCCTTGAAGTCGGACCAGCTCTCCTCCGTGAACGCGTTGTTGACTAGCACGTCGACGCGTCCGAGCTCGCCGACCGCGGTCTGCACCAGGCCTCGACACTGCTCGACGTCGGTGATGTCGGTCGGGACGCACACCGCTCGACGGCCGAGGGCCTCGACCTCGGACGCGACCTCGTGCAGCTTCGATGCCGTGCGCGCCGCGAGCACCAGGTCGGCACCCGCGCCCGCGAGCGTGAGCGAGATGTCGCGGCCCATGCCGGGGCCGATGCCCGACACGATCGCCACCCGGCCCGCGAGCAAGAAACCCAACTACTTGTTATTTCTTGATCTTGCGGCCGGTCACGTTCCAGTAGAGGACGCGCGACAGCGTGTCGACCTGCGCGCTGGTGCGGACGCCCCAGAACTCGAAGCCGTACCGGTGCGCGGCGCAGTGGGCGAGCATCGCGACCATGATGAACGCGGTCGCGGTCGGGTCGATCTCGGCGTCCAGACGTCCTTCACGCTGGAACTCGCGGATCGTCTCGCACAGAGCGTCGGTGATCCCGCCGAGCGCCCGGGTGCGCAGCTGCTTGAAGCGGAGATCGCCCTCCTCGGTCGCGAGGTCGACGACCCGGAACACGGCGCGGTGCCGGTCGTAGTACTCGAGGAACCCCTCGACGATCCCGCGCGCGGTCGACGCGCCCTTGTCGCCGCGCCAGTCGCCGCGCACCAACACGGTCAGCTCCGCGGCGTCGGTCGCGAGCTCCTCGGCGAGCACCAGAACCGCCTGTTCGACATCGGGGAAGTACTGGTAGAAGGTCGCGGGCGACGTGCCGGCCTCACGCGCGATGTCGATGACCTTGATGTCGCGGTACGACGTCTTGCCGAGGAGCTGCGCGGTGCAGTCGAGGAGGCGGCGGCGGGTCGCGATCCCGCGCCGTCCTGGGACGCGCCCGTCGGTCGCGCGGACGTCGTCCTCCGCCTCGTGCGCGGGCTCGCTGAGCGCCATTCCGCCAGGCTATCCGTGCTTCTGACGCCGCGTCAGCCTCCGCTCCCGATCGGTCCCGCGCAACCTTGCCGCGCTCGACGGGAACGTGTTCTACTTCGCCGGTGCCCGGCCCCCGGACGTGGAACCTCGCCGACCTCTTCGAGATCGTCGCCGACACCGTTCCCGACCGCACCGCACTGATCGCAGGCGACCGGCGCCTGAGCTACCGCGAGCTCGACGAGCGCGCCAGCCGCCTCGCCCACCACCTCGCGACGACCGGTGTCGGCCCGGGCGAGGCCGTGGGCGTCTACTCGTGGAACCGCGCCGAGTGGCTCGAGGCGATGTTCGCGGCATGGAAGATCAGCGCGATCCCGATCAATCTCAACTACCGCTACGTGGCCGACGAGGCGCGCTTCATCCTCGACGACGCCGACGTCGTCGCGATCGTGCACGAGCGCGGGTTCGCACCGCTGCTCGCGGGCATCGCGCCGTCGCTGCCGAAGGTGCGTCATCACATCGTCCTCGACGACGGCAGCGACGACGACGCCAGCGCGTCCGCGTGTGCCGCGCTCGGTGCGGTTCCCTACGAGGACGCGCTCGCGGTCGCGTCGCCGGGGCGCGAGCTCCCCGCCCGCTCGTCCGACGACCTGTACGTCCTGTACACGGGTGGGACCACCGGGATGCCCAAGGGCGTGGTGTGGCGCCACGAGGACATCTTCTTCGCGGCGATGGGCGGCGGCGGCTTCGGCAAGCCGCCGATCCGCGCTCCCGAGGAGCTCGCCGGGCGCGTCGCGCCCGAAGGTGAGGAGCTCGTCGGCATCTGCAACGCACCGATGATGCACGGCGGCGGCCAATGGGTGACGTGCATCGCGTTCTTCGCCGGCAACACCTGCATCCTCAACACCAGCCGCCACTTCGACGCCGACGAAGTGTGGCGCCTCGCCGAGCGCGAGCACGCGCGATCGATCATGGTCGTGGGCGACGCGATGGCGCGTCCGCTGGTGGACGCACTCTCGCGTCCCGGCGCCGCGTACGACACGAGTGCCGTGGTCGCGATCGGCTCCGGTGGCGCGATCCTGTCGGCCGCGGTGAAGGAGCAGCTGCGGGCAAAGCTGCCGCACGCGATCGTCATGGACAGCTTCGGCGCGTCCGAAACCGGCGCCGCGGGCAGCGTGATGGATCTCGAGGGACCGGCCGCCGGCCCGCGCTTCACGATGGGCGAGTTCATGACCGTGCTCGACGACGACCTGCGCCCGGTCGCGCCGGGTTCCGGCGTCGTCGGCCGCCTCGCCAGGAGCGGCCACATCCCGCTGCGCTACCACAAGGACGACGAGAAGACCGCGGTGACGTTCCTCACGACGCCGGACGGGCGCCGCTGGGTCGTGCCCGGCGACGACGCGACCATCGAGCCCGACGGCACGATCACCTTGTTGGGCCGCGGCTCGGTGTGCATCAATTCGGGCGGCGAGAAGATCTACCCCGAGGAGGTCGAGGCCGCGCTCAAGTCGCACCCCGACGTGTTCGACGCGATCGTCATCGGCGTGCCCGACGACCGCTTCGTCGAGCGCGTTGCCGCGATCGTGCAGCCCCGACCCGGCGCGACGCCGACGCTCGCCGACGTGCAGGACCACTGCCGCACCAAGCTCGCGGGCTACAAGGTCCCGCGCCAGCTCGTCGTCCTCGACGAGATCGTCCGCACCCCCGTCGGCAAGCCCGACTACCGATGGGCACGAGCTGTGTCTTCTGGTCGCTCCCGCTCCGACTCGGAGGGCTCCGACCGGCGGAGCTCCGCTCCCGCTCCCGTCGCGTCACCTCAGTCTCACGCTCACGGAGGAATTCGACATGGCTGATCTCGGCTTCTGGAGCATCGCGGCCGCCGATCCCGACCACCTCGCGGTCGCGGAGGCCGACGGCCGCGAGGTGAAGGCCGGCGAGCTCCTGGCGTCGTGCAACCAGCTCGTGCACGGACTACGCGCGCTCGGGCTCCAGCCCGGTGACGCGATCGCGATGGTGCTGCCGAACTCGGTCGAGGTGTTCGAGCTGTATCTGGCGGTGTTGCAGGCCGGTTGGTACCTGGTGCCGATCAACTTCCACCTCGTCGGTCCCGAGATCGCGTACATCGTCAGCGACTCCGAGGCCAAGGTGCTCGTCACCCACGAGCGCTTCGCCGACATCGCGACCGCGGCGGTCGACGAGCTCGACTTCCCCAAGGAGAACCGCTTCGCGATCGGCGACGTCGCCGGCTTCCGTCGCTTCGACGAGCTGAAGGACGGTCAGCCGACGGCGCTACCGGAGAACCGCACGACCGGCGCGGTCATGAACTACACGTCCGGTACGACGGGCAAGCCCAAGGGTGTCCGCCGGAGGCTGCCGGGCATCGAGCCCGAGGCGATGGGCATGGGCTTCGGCGGGATGCTGCTGCTGTTCGGGTTGCAGCCCCACGACGACAACGTCCACATCTGCGGCTCGCCGCTGTACCACACCGCGGTGCTCGTGTTCGCGGGCGGCGCATTGCACATGGGCTACACCGTCGTGCTCATGGACAAGTGGACGCCCGAGGGAATGCTCGCGCTCATCGACAAGTACCGCGTCACCAACAGCCACATGGTGCCGACGCAGTTCCACCGTCTGCTCGCGCTTCCCGACGACGTGAAGGCGAAGTACGACGTGTCGTCACTGCGCACGATGGTCCACGCAGCCGCGCCGTGCCCGCCCGACGTGAAGCGCCGGATGATCGAGTGGTGGGGGCCGGTCATCGACGAGTACTACGCGGCGAGTGAGGGTGGCGGGACGCTCGTGCGCTCCGCCGAGTGGCTCGAGCACCCCGGCACGGTCGGGCGCGCGTGGCCGAACGCGGAGATCGTGATCCTCGACGACGCCGGTAACGAGCTCGGGCCGAACGAGGTCGGGACCGTCTACATGCACATGGCGACGGGCGACTTCGAGTACTTCAAGGACAAGGACAAGACCGACCGCAGCCGCGTCGGCAAGTTCTTCACCGTCGGCGACATCGGCGTGCTCGACGAGGACGGCTGGCTGTTCCTGCGCGACCGCAAGGCCGACATGATCATCTCGGGTGGGGCGAACATCTATCCCGCCGAGATCGAGAGCGTGCTCCTCACCCACCCGAAGATCGGTGACGCGGCGGTGTTCGGCATCCCGCACGAGGACTGGGGCGAAGAGGTGAAGGCGGTGGTCGAGCC
Organism: Acidimicrobiia bacterium; assembly: GCA_036558745.1. GTDB lineage: Bacteria > Actinomycetota > Acidimicrobiia > IMCC26256 > JAMXLJ01 > JAMXLJ01. The sequence goes on along the minus strand of DATBEZ010000021.1, from coordinate 62,418 downwards.
CGCGCCCGGTGTCGAGCCGACTCCACAGCTCGCGACCGAGATCCTCGTGTTCTGCTCCGACAAGCTGGCGAAGTTCAAGACGCCGAAGTCCATCGACTTCACCGAGGAGATGCCCCGCGACCCCAACGGGAAGCTCTACAAGCGGAAGCTTCGCGACCCGTACTGGGAAGGCCGCGAGCGCGCCATCTGAGCGTCAGGGCGTCGGGGTGAGGAGAACCTCGGCGGCGAGGCGGAGCTGTGCGCCGACCACGTCCATGTCGGACCAGCCGTTCACCCACGTGACCAGCGCGGAGAACCACACGTGGTGGATCACCTTCACGACCCGCTCGGTCGTGTCCGGGTCGAGGTCGTCGCCGATCGCCGAGCGCAACGACTCGGCGGTGAACGCGCTCGTGCGCCGCTGGCACTCCCCCACGACCGGGTCGGTGGAGAGCAACGCGGTGACGAGCGCAGCCGACAGCTGCGGCTGCTGCTCGAGCGCGCGTGTCGCGCGCCCCAGCACGTCGAGCACCCGCTCGGCCGGCGTTTCGCCGCGCGCCGGTCGGGTCACCACACCGTGCGCGAGTTCACCGGCCCAGTCGACCCACACCGACGCGAGCAGGTGGTCCTTGGAGGAGAAGTACCGGTACAGCGTCCCCAGCGCAACCTGGGCTCGCGCCGCGACGTCGCGCATCTGCACTGCGTCGTACCCGCCCTCCGCGGCGAGCCCCCGGACGATGACGAGCACCCGCGCACGGCGCGCGGTCTGCTTCGCGGTCAGCCCGTTGCTCTTCTCGACGACCACGACGGGCACCGACCCCTACCTGCCCTGCGGGTTCGGTCGGCTCAGTCGTCTTCGATGCTGATCGCCTGCTTCGGGCACTGGCGCACGGCTTGCTCGATCTTGGGCCGCATGGATTCCGGCGGGTGCTCGTCGAGGAGGTAGAGGAAGTCGTCGTCGCGCACCTCGAAGACCTCCGGCGCGATGCCCATGCACACCGCATTGCTCTCACACAGGTCGTAGTTGACGACGACCTTCATGGTGGATTCCCCTTCCCGACGACCCGTTCGGGCGCCGTGTCGGGGAGACTATCGAGTCTCCCCGGCTGCACGCGCTGAGGCCCGAAGCGGACACGGGATCAGACCCGTGCCCCGGCCTGTCCGCTCGCGACGAGCTCGACCATCGCCGCGCAGAACGCGGGAAGGTCGTCGGGCTTCCGGCTCGTGACGAGGTTCCCGTCGCGGCAGACCTCCTCGTCGACCCAGTTCCCGCCCGCGTTGCGGATGTCGGTCTGCAGGCTGGGCCACGACGTGAGGGTGCGGCCGCGCACCACGTCGGCCTCGACGAGCGTCCACGGCCCGTGACAGATCACTGCGACGGGCTTGCCCGCACCGAAGAACGCCTGGGCGAAGTCGATCGCCTCGTCGACGGTCCGAAGCTGGTCGGGGTTCGCGACGCCACCGGGCAGCACGAGCGCGTCGTAGTCGTCGGCCGTGACCTGCGAGACGGTGCGGTCGACGGGGAAGGTGTCTCCCTTGTCGAGGTGGTTGAACGCCTGCGCAGTTCCGGGCTTCGGCGCGACCAGCTCGGGGGTGCCACCCGCCTTGCGCACCGCTTCCCAGGGCGTCGTGAGCTCGACCTGCTCGACGCCCTCGTTGGCGATCATGAACGCCACCCGCTTGCCGTTCAGTTCGTTGGCCATGGCACTGCTCCCGTCGATCGTCTCGATCCTCGTCCTCGACGCTTGGTACCCAATGGGGGCGCCGAGCCAACGGGTGCCGGCGGTGGAACTGACGAGGTGCGCTCGCGGGGTAGACAGGTGCGGTGGAAGAGCAGCGGCGCTGGGTCCCGGCATGGCTGGACCGGGCCGCCGCGCTCGCGTGGCGGGCGCTGCTCGTCGCCGGCGCCGTCTACGTCTTCGTGCTGATGTTCGGACGGCTCCGCGTCATCGTGGTGCCGCTCATCGTGGCCCTCTTCCTCGCCACGATCCTCGTGCCGCCCGCGCGCTACCTCCGCCGCCACGGGTGGCCGCCGCTCGCGGCGACCTGGATGGTCTTCCTGCTCATGATCCTCGTCATCGCGGGCGTGCTGCTCTACATCGTCCCGTCGGTGACGAACCACTTCGGCGACATCCAGCACCAGGCGAACCGCGGCATCCAACGGATCCAGGACTGGCTCGTGCGCGGTCCGTTCCACATGAAGCGCGCCGACGTGAAGAAGGACTTCCACAACATCGGCAAGGAGTTCAACAAGAACCGCACCAAGCTCCTCGTGGGCGCGTTGCAGCAGGCGACCGTCGTACTCGAGGTGATCATCGGAGGGCTGCTCAGCGTCGTGTTCGCGTTCTTCTTCGTGAAGGACGGCCCGACGATCGTCGACTGGTGGCTCGGGCTCTTCAGTGACGAGACCGCGAACGACATGCGCGTCCTCGGCGACCGCATCTGGCGGACGTTGAGCGGCTACATCCGCGGGACGTCGATCAACGGCGTCATCAACGGCACGCTCATGTACATCGCGCTGGTCGCGATCGGCGTACCCCTCGCCGGACCGATCGCGGTGCTCACGTTCGCCGGCGCGTTCTTCCCCATCGTCGGCGCGCTGCTGACAGGCGCGCTCGCGGCATTGCTCGCGCTGGTGGCCAAGGGTCCGTTCGCGGCGTTGCTCGTCGTCGGGGTGACGATCGTGATCCACAACGTCGAGGGATACCTCGTCGGACCCGTCGTGCTCGGCCGCGCCGTGCGTCTGCACACGATCGTGGTGCTCATCGCGCTGAGCGCGGGCGCGGCACTGGGCGGGATCCTCGGTGCCTTCATCGCGGTGCCGCTCACCGCGGTGGGGCTCAGCGTGATCGACTACTACCGCACCAAGGGTGCGTCGCCGGCGCCGCAGGCCGGGCCGGGCGAGGCCGCCGCGCACGAAGCGGCCGAGGCCGCGGAGCCGGGTACGGCCGGCGAGCCGGGAACGGAGACCCCGAAGCGACGGCCGCTGTCCGCGTGACGCGCCTCGTCGCGGGGCCGTGAGAGCCCGACCCGGATCGCGACCGCGGCCGTCGCTAGTGTCCGCCCGATGGATCGCAGGCACGCGCTCATGGCGCTGCTCGTCGTGATCGTCCTCTGCATCTGGGCGACCTGGCCCGAACCCGCGCGCAGCGAGGGCGCAGCCGGCACTCCGAGGCACACCGCGACGCGACCGCGGGCACCACACAAGAAGAAGCCGGCGCACACCCACCCCACGACCACGACGCGATCCGCGGTCCAGCCGGTCACGCTCACGCGTTCCGACGCGCCGACGGCGCGCTGGGTCGTCGACGAGAACGCTCGCCCGGGGACGCGCGACTGGGTGATCACCCGTACCGGTGCCGCGCACGACATCGAGGGGTACGCCGACCACGTCAGCGCGCAGGCCGGCGACACCGTGTCGCTGTACGTGTCGACGACGGCGCCGACCTTCCACGTCGAGGCGTACCGGATGGGCTGGTACGGCGGGTTGGGGGGCCGTCTGGTCTGGCACTCCGCCGAGCTCCCCGGGACGAAGCAGGCGGCCGCGACCGTCGTCCCGGGCGTGAACATGGTCGAGGCGCGCTGGCGCCCGTCGCTCCCCGTCTCGCTCGACAGCAGCTGGCCGCCGGGCCAGTACCTGTTCAAGCTGGTCGGCTCCACCGGCGTGCAGCGGTACGTCCCGCTGACCGTCCGCGACGACGCGAGCCATGCCGCGTTCCTCGTGCAGAGCTCCGTGGCGACGTGGCAGGCGTACAACCTCTGGGGTGGCTATTCGCTGTACCTCGGCGGCTGGCCCGACCACCCTGCGTACGCGCGCCGGGCGCGCATCGTCTCGTTCGACCGTCCGTACGACCACGACGGTGCGGGCGACTTCGTCGGCAACGAGCTCCCGTTCGTGTCGTACGTCGAGTCGAAGGGCCTCGACGTCACGTACTGGACCGACGTCGACCTCGAACGCGCACCGCAACTGCTGCTGAACCACAGGGCCTTGTTCACGCTCGGGCACGACGAGTACTGGTCGACGACGATGCGCGCGGGCGTCGAGCTGGCGCGTGATCGCGGCGTGAACCTCGCCTTCCTGGGCGCGAACGCGATGTTCCGCCACGTGCGCTTCGATGCGTCGTCGCTCGGACCCGATCGCCACATCGTCGACTACAAGAGCGCGAGCGAGGATCCCACGCCCGCACCGGGCGACAAGACGGTCGACTGGCGCGCACCCCCGCTGAACCACCCCGAGAGCACGGTCATCGGCGAGATGTACGAGTGCAACCCCGTCGATGCCGACATGGTGATCGCCGACGCGTCGTCGTGGATCTTCGCCGGGACCGGGCTGCAGAACGGCGCGCACCTGCCGCATCTGATCGGGACCGAGTACGACCGCTGGAACCCGGAGATGGCCGGACCGTCCAACGTGGCCGTGCTCGCGCACTCGCCGCTGCAGTGCCAGCACAAGCCCAGCTACTCGGACATGACGTACTACTCGGCGCCGAGCGGTGCGGGCGTGTTCGCGACCGGCACCGGGTGGTGGGTGAACAGCTTGGGCACACCGGCGACATGCCCGCAGGGCGGCTGTCGCCACAGCGACGCGGTCACGGCGATCATGGCGAACGTGCTCGCCGCGTTCGGACAGGGCCCGGCGGGGGTCGCGCATCCCTCGGTCTCGAACCGCGCGCTCCTGCCGAACCGGGGCATCCCCGCCCGGGGTGAGGTGTCGGGGCCCTCGGCGGGCGCCACCACCACGAACCCCGTCGACCAGAACTGACGCCCGCGGCAGGCGGGCCGTCACGCCACGACGCTGGGTGCCGGCGTGACCGCGTCGCGCTTGGATCACGACATCGGTGTGGTTACTGTGGGTTCAGTGACTGGTGTTGTCTCTGAGAGGGAACCGTCGGGCGCCCGGCGCGGCCGGCCCGCGGCCGCATGGGTCCTGGTGGGGACCGTCGCGGCCGTGTTGGCAGCGGTGCTCGTGGCCGCACCGCTGGCGGCCTCGGTAGGCCGGGCGGGCGCGACACCGATCGACGACAAGCGGGCGGCGGCCCGGCGGCTCCAGAACGAGATCGACACGACCGGCGACCGCATCTCGGCACTGGGCGAGCGCTACGACGGGGCGGTTCTCGCGGTGCAGCGGGCCCAACGGGCGATCACCGACGCCCGGGTCCGGCTCGCGGACACGCAACGGCGCTGGAGCGCCCTCAAGCAGGTGATCGGGCGACGCGCTGCCGCGCTCTACGTTGCGACGGCGGTCGCCAACCCGCTCGACGACGTCGACGTGTCCAGCCTCAACGAGCTCATGACACGGTCGCGCTACAGCGCGATCGTCGCCGCGCGCGACCAGGACCTGCTCGCGACGCTCCAAGCGACGAAGGACGACCTCCACACACGGCAGGCCGCGCTCGTCGCCGCGCGCACCCGGGCCGAGCACGAGCGCGACGCTGTCGCAGCGACGCGCACCAATCTCGAGGCGCTCAACGCCAGGGAGCACGCGCTGCTCGGCCAGGTCAAGGGGGAGCTCGCGCGACTCATCGCGCAGGAGCGCGCGCGTGAGGAAGCCGCAGCCCGTGCGCGTGCCGCGGCCGAGGCGACGCGTCTGGCCGCGCAGGCGCAGTCCCGCGGCAACGCTGGCAACGCGGGATGGAACGGTGGACCGATCCCGGCGCCGTCGCGGCGCGCGGGGCGGGCCGTCGCATACGCGCGGGCACAGCTCGGCAAGCCGTACATCTTCAACACCGCCGGGCCCAAGACGTTCGACTGCTCCGGCCTCACGATGATGGCGTGGCGCGCCGCCGGCGTGGTCATGGACCACTACTCGGGCGACCAGTTCACGCAGTTCCCCCACATACCGTTGCGCGCGCTGCAGCCCGGCGACCTCGTGTTCAAGGGTCCGGGCGGGAGCGTGCACGTCGCCATCTACGTCGGTCATGGCATGCAGATCGCCGCCACGCACACCGGCAGCTTCGTGCTCCTCCAACCGGTCGACTACGCCCATTTGAGCGGCGCGGTCCGCCCCGGCTGACGCCGTTGCGATCCCGGGTTGGGACGCCCACCGGCGCCATGAGCCGACGAGCGTCCCAGCTGCGGGATGGAGGATCAGCGGCCGAGGTTGCCGGCGACGACCGGGACCGATGCGAGCATGCCGACGAGCTGGGCCTCGGTGACGTCGTCGGGCCCTTGCGCGCTCACGACGCCCGCGCCGCGCGAGATCTCGACGCTGAGGCGCGGCCCCCGCGCGGTCCGGTCCGCCGTCGCGGGGCGGCCGGCGACGACGACTGGATGCCCTCCGGCCGGGACGCTGCGCACGAACGAGCTCACGACGATCGTCGCGCCGCGCCCGTCGCAGTAGCGCGCGGCGGTGGTCGACACGGGCGGGCCGAAGTCGGCGAGGCACCGGTGGAATCCGGGTGGGACACGGGTCGGGAGCAATCCCGCCGCGGGCTCGATCGGGACGCGCTCCGCGAGCGACAGGTGCCGCTCGAGCGCGACACCCTCAGCCTCCGATCGCACGCTCCGACCGGTCATCTCGAGCACCACGATGCGGTCCGCGTTCACTGCGTCGGCAATGACGGCCTCGACCCGATCGCCCTCGATGAACCCGCTCAATGGTTGGCCGGAGCCGATCGTCTCCTGGTGATACGTCACGATGTGCGAGGTCATCCGCTCGGGAACCACCGGCCCGGAGGGGACGCCGATTCCCCGGGCGAGCACCGCGCCGCTTCCGCTCTGCAGCTCCCAGCCCCACGCGTCGCCGAACACGCCTGAGACCGCGCACGACGCGCCGGGCACATCCGTCGGCAGCGGCAGGGCCGTCGCGACCTCGCGCAGTGGCAGCGACCGGAACGTCGAGGCGTCGACGTGCGCGTACGGGGCGATCGCGCTCACCGCCCACGTCGGGTAGTCGCCGGCCGTATGACACGACGGGAGGGCGAGGAGCCGGGTCAGCGCGGGATCCACGACCGGCTCGGGCGGCACGGCGACGAGCGCGTCGGTGGCGCGCGGCGCGGGACCCGGCTGCGTCGCGATCCCGGTCCGGCGGTGACCACCACCGAGCGGCGGTGCGACGTACGCGACCGCGCCGAGAGCAGCGACACACGCGACCGCGACCACACCCGTGCGCACGCGACGGACGCGTCGCGCCCGCACGAGCCGCGGCGCGAGCGCGCGCCACTCGCGGTCGATGTCGAACGCGTCCGCAGCAGGCTCGTCGAGCACGCCGGCCAGCGCGCGCTCCCACCCATCTTCTCCGGGCGTGAAGTCATCGCTCATGAGACACCTCCTCGAAGAACCTGCCGAGCGTGCGACGCGCGTCGTGTAGCTGCGACTTGACCGTGCCCGCGCTCGTGCCCATCGCGTCCGCGACCTCCTGTACGCTCAGCTGCGCGAAGTAGTGCAACGCGACCACCGCGCGCTGACGGGGAGGGAGCTGGGCCAGCGCGCGGGAGAGGTCCACCCGCCGATCGCCCGCCTCTGCCGGCGCCGCGACCTCGTCGGCGCGAGCGCCGAGCCGACCGACTGCACGCGCGCGGCGTTCGCGGCTCCGGCGCGCGTTCAGCACCCGGTGCAACGCGACACGCCGGATCCACGCGACGGGATCGTCGTAGGTGCGCACGCGCCGCCAGTGCACGTACGCCTGGACGAACGCCTCCTGCACCGCGTCAGCCGCGTCGCCCGCGTCACCGCTCGCCGCCGTGAGCACGCGGACGAGCCGGTCGTAGTTCGCCCGGAACAGGTCCTCGACGTCGACCAGCGCGTCGCTCATCACGGGTGACACACCGCAGGCCCGCTCCCGGTTGGGTCACCGTCCCCCGCCCACGCGCGCCGGGTCACGCGTAGCGGAGGCGGTCGCTCTCGTCGTCGTCGACGGTCCGGTCGCACGTCGGGCAGAACCAGCGGGGCTCGAGCGCGGTGCCGCACGCCTCGTGATGGGGCACCTCCCCCGTCTCGCCGAGGCGGGCGCCCCACTCGGTCAGCAGCACGAGCGCGCCCGCGAGCTCACGGCCCGTCTCGGTGAGCTCGTACGCGTGGCGTGGGGGCCGGGTCGAGTAGGGGCGGGCGACCACCACCCCGCCCCGCTCCAGCTGCTTGAGCCGCTGGGACAGGACGTTCGTCGCGATGCCGCCGAGCGCCTCCTGGAGCTCGGTGAACCGGCGCGGGCCGGGGAGCAGCGCGTCCACGACCTGGAGGGTCCAGCGGTCGCCGACCTGGGCCAGCGCGGCGTCGAGCGGGTCCGGTGCCGCGGTCATGTCCCATCCTCTCCCACCCGGTCGGGGAGCGCCCGGCCGAAATTCCTTGGCGCGGGCCCGCGCCCCGCAGTAGCTTTCGATTCACAAGTTACTTGCTCATCGCAAGTCACCAGCGTTCCGTCACACGAGATCGGCACGGAGGCACGTCATGAGCTACCTCGAGGAGTTGCAGGAGTCGGCGGCGCGGGCGGCCGGCGCCGCGGGTCCGGCGGTGGTCCGCATCGGCCGGGGCCAGGGCCGGGGCGCCGGGGTCGTGGTCGACCCGGGAGTCGTCGTCACCAACGCCCACAACCTCCGCGGTGCCGAGACCACCGTGACCTTCGTCGACGGGCGCCGCGAGACCGCCACGGTCGCGGGCGTCGACGTCGACGGCGACGTGGCCGTGCTCACGGTCGACACCGGTGACGTCGCCCCCGTCGCGTGGGCTCCCGCCGACGTCGACCCGGCCCTCGGCAGCGCGGTGTTCGCGCTCGCGAACCACGCCGGCAACGGGCTGCGCGTCGGCTTCGGGCTGGTGTCGTCGGTCGGGCGCACCTTCCGCGGCCCCCGCGGCCGGCGCGTGAGCGGCAGCCTCGAGCACACCGCGCCCCTCGGCCGCGGCTCGTCGGGCGGCCCGGTCGTCGACACCGAGGGGCGGCTCGTCGGCATCAACACCCACCGCCTCGGCGAGGGCTTCTACCTGGCTCTGCCCGCCGACGCCGCGCTCCGGGCGCGCGTCGACCAGCTCGCTCGCGGCGAGGTCCCCACGCGGCGGCGTCTCGGCGTCGGCCTCGCGCCCGCGTTCGCGGCCCGAAAGCTGCGCCGCGCGGTCGGGCTTCCGGAGCGTGACGGCCTGCTCGTGCGCGTCGTCGAGGAGGGCGGTCCCGCGCAACGCGCCGGGCTCCGGGAAGGCGACCTCATCGTCGAGGCCGGCGGCCGCGCGGTCACCAACCCCGACGACATCTTCGACGTCCTCGACGCGCTCGACGCCGACGCGCCGCTCGCGCTGCGCATCGTGCGTGGCGTCGACGAGCTCGACGTGCGGCTCGGGTTCGACGACACGACCGAGGACGGCTCGGCGTGACCACGACCATTCTCGACGGCAACGACGACGTGCTCGACGCGTACTCGCGCGTCGTCACCCGCGTCGCGCGCGTGCTCACGCCGTCCGTCGTCAGCCTCCGAGTGCACCGACGCAACCGTGACGGGACGGCACCCGGCGCGGGCTCAGGGGTCGTCATGACGCCCGACGGCTTCATCCTCACGTCCGCGCACGTGGTGGAGCGGTCGGAGTCGGGCAGCGCCGCGTTCACCGACGGTCGCGAGCTCGACTTCACGGTCGTGGGCGCGGACCCGCTCTCCGACCTCGCGGTCGTGCGGGTGCATGTTTCTGACGGCGGCATGTCGCTCCAGCCCGCCCAGCTCGGCGACGCGTCCCGGCTCCAGGTCGGTCAGCTCGTCGTCGCGGTCGGCAACCCTCTCGGCTTCGCCGGCTCGGTGAGCGCGGGCGTCGTGAGCGGCATCGGCCGGTCGATGACGACCCGCGCCGGACGGGCGACGCGTCTCGTCGAGAACGTCATCCAGACCGACGCCGCGCTCCACCCCGGCAACTCGGGTGGCGCGCTCGCGAACGCGGCGGCCGAGGTCGTCGGAGTCAACACCGCGGTGGTCGGGCCCGGCATCGGTCAGGGGCTCGGGCTCGCAGTCCCGATCGACGCGACGACGCGGGCCATCATCGGCGCGCTCATGAGCGACGGGCGCGTCCGCCGCGCGTACCTCGGCCTCGCGGGCGGTACGAGACCGCTCCCGCCGCGTGCGATCCAGGTCACTGGGCGCGAGCGCGGGCTCGAAGTCACGTCGGTCGTCGCGGGGAGCCCGGCGGCGCGCGCCGGGATCCGACCCGAAGACGTCGTGCTCGAGATCGACGGCCTCGCGTTGGAAGGTGTCGGCGAGCTCCAGCGACTCATGGCAGGGGAACGCATCGGACGCGCGACGCGCGTCACGATCTACCGCGACGGGCAGGTCCGCGAGGTCGACGTCACACCGGAGGAGCTCCGGCACTGACGCGCGCCGCGCGCGCCTTGGATCACGCGCCCGCGCGATCGAGCAGGTCCAGCTGGTCGGCTGTCAGCTCGATGCCTGCCGCGTCGATGTTCTCGTCGAGATGAGCCCGGGTCGACGTACCGGGGATCACCAGCATCACCGGCGAGCGGGCGAGCAACCACGCGAGCGCGACCTGGTTCGGCGTCGCGTCGTGGCGCTTCGCCACCTCGACCAGCACGTCGCCTGCACGCCGCCAGCGACCCGCGCCGAGCGGCGCCCACGGGAGGAACGCGAGCTGCTCGGCCTCACACCGCACCAGAACTGTGTCGGAGCTGCGGTCCTCGAGGTTCATCCGGTTCTGCACGCTCACGACCGGCGTCACCCGCATGGCAACCTCGAGCTGACGCTCGTCGACGTTGCAGACACCGATGAGACGGATCTTGCCCTCGTCGCGCAGACGCGCGAGCTCGCCCATGGACTCCTCGAGCGGCACGGCCGGGTCGGGTCGGTGGAGCTGGAGGAGATCGAGTCGCTCGACGCGCAGGCGCCGCAACGACCCCTCGACCGCCTCGCGCAGGTGCTCGGGCCGGCCGTCGGGGCGCCACTGGTCGGGACCGTCGCGCAGCAGTCCGGCCTTCGTCCCGATGACGAGGTCGTCGGGGTACGGATGCAGCGCCTCGGCGATGAGGCTCTCGCTCACCTCCGGGCCGTACGCGTCCGCGGTGTCGATGAACGTCACCTCGCGCTCGACCGAGCGCCGCAGCACCGCGATGCACTCGTCGCGATCGCGCGGCTCACCCCAGATACCCGGTCCGGTGAGGCGCATCGCACCGAAGCCCATGCGCGCAACGGGCAGCTCGCCACCGAGCTTCCACGTGCCCGCGGCCGTCGCCGTGATCGTGGTTGTCATGTGGAGTCCTTCCGACTGCGTTCGCGCGTCTCCTACCCACGCTCACACAGCCGGCGACACCACGACGCATTTCGGCCGGTCAGGCGTGCGTCACCGGTTCGACGCCCAGCCGTTTCGCGAGCGCCACGACCTGCGGATGCAGCGCGAACGAGAACCAGGGATTGGTCGAGACGACCCGCGTGATCTCGGCCCGCGCCGCGGCGCCGTCGCCGGACGCGTCGTCGATCACGGCCGCGTGGAAGTGCAACATCGGGTCGGCCGTGTCGAGACGGAGGGCCAGGGCCATCATCGGACGCGCCGCGGTGTCGTCGCCGGTCCGATGGAGCGCCCACGCCAGCGCGTCGTCCACGTAGACGTTGTCGCCCCGCTCGGCGTACGCGCGGCGCGCGAGCTCGAGGCCGCGCGACGGGTTGCCGTGGTCGGATTCGAAGACGCTCATCTCGAGGTCCGTCACCTGTCCAGCGGCCTGCTGGAGCTGGTCGATCGCGTGCACGAGCGCGTACGTGTGCTGCGCGTCGGCAGTGCGTCCGGCCTGAGCCTGGAGGTCGCCGAGGAGGATCACCGCGGTCGGCAGCGGTACCCGCGCGGTGAGCTGCTCGAGCTGCGTGATCGCGCCGGCCACGTCGCCCATGACCGCGCGCACGCGCGCCTGCCCGACGACCGCGTTGACCAGGTCCGCCTGGAGCGCGAGCGCGTGGGCGTAACGCTCGCCGGCGGCGTCGAAGTCGCCGGCCATGACGTCGACGTCACCCTGGAACGCGGTGACGGTCGCGACGTCGAAGCGCGACGTCGCGCCCGCGACCTCGGCCTCGCGCATGGCCTCGAGCGCGCCCGGCAGGTCACCGTGCAGCTCGCGCAGGTACGACGTGCGCGAGTAGGCCGGCAGCCCGGGCCGGCGGTCGAGCAGCTCCTGGAGGGCCGCCGCGGCGGCGTCGTAGTGGCCCAGCTCCACGTCGGCGTCGACGATGACGGCGAGCGCGTCGGGCTGCTCGGGATCGTGGTCGTGGACACGCGTGCCGAAGACGAGCGCCTGCGCGAACTGATGCAGGGAGAGTGCGAGCGCGCCCCGGCCGAGCGTGGTCGTGTCCTGGCCAGGGAGCAGCTCGTCGGCCCGGTCGAAGGCGCGCTTGGCGAGCGAGTAGTCGTCGGGGTCGTACGTGGCGATCGCGCGGTGCAGGTACGCGACGCCGAGGTTCTGCCACGTCTGGACGTTCGTCGGATCGCGCCGGGTCGACGCCTCGAGCTGAGGGATCGACTGCGGGTCTCCCTTGGCGATCGCTGGTGCCTGTGCGGGCGCGGGCGCGCTCGTGTCGACGGTGACGAGCCGGCCGACGCCGAGCCCGACCGCGATTGCGGCGAACGCGAGCAGCGCGCGGCGTGAGCGCGCGGGGTGGGAGCGCGAGCCGCCCCCACCCCGCTTCAGGCGACGGCGCGCGCCGACACCGGTCGTGGCGTTGTCCAGGTCGGTGTCCGTCGTCGTCATGGTTCAGTGCGCGTAGCCCTGGTGGGGCTGCGCGAGGTACGGGAAGTGCGACGAGAAGGCCTCGTCGTTGTGGTCCACACCGTCGGTCAGCGCGTTGTTCGGCGCGTGGTTGAACGCCGGTGTGAACGGCGTGCCGCCCGCGAGAGCCTGCAGCTCGATGTCGACGACGTCGTCACCGAGTCGCCGCCCGTTCGGGAACCCGTCCTTCTGGCCCGCGAGCAGACCGAGACGGTTCTGCAGCGCCGGCGGTGTGGGCGGGATCGACGTGTTGAGGCGGATCATCTCCGACGGCTTCACGACGGTCGGCTGGTTGAGGCCCGGGATACCGGTGAGGAAGATCGCAACCAGATCGCTGCGTGGTGCCGGCGGCACCGTCACACCGGGATAGAGCACGGGGATCAACCGCGCCGGCTCTGGGTCTTGGACGAAGGCGCCGAACTGTGCGTCGTCGACCGGCTTGGAGGCGTTGAAGAGATCCTTCTTCGCCAGCGGGATGACGACCTCGTTCACCAACGGCATGCCGAGACGCGAGACCTGCACCCAGTCGCCGAAGCTCTGGAGGTTCGCGCCGCCGTTGGTGAACACGCGCGTGCGCCGACGGTACGTGCTCGACCAGACGCCGATGACCGGGTCCTTGCCGTTGGTCAGTAGCGCCTTCGGGATCTGCAACGCGATGGTGTGCACGTTGTAGTCCTCGAGCCCGTCGTGACCCTTCGCCGCGGGAAGCGGGATCTTGTGCGCGGGGTTCAACGGCCGCAGCCCGGCGAGGTCGAACACCGAGCCGAGGTCGACGAAGAACGGGTCGTCGACCGGACCGGCGAACGCCTTGATGCCGTTGGGCAGCGTTCGGATCCCCTGCTGGAACAGCCTCCCGTAGTTCGGGGTGGAACGTGGTCCGATGTTCGCGGGCGGGACCGGCAGTCCCGTCGCGATGGTGCGCGAGACACCGTTACGGACCTCGGTGATGTCGTAGCTCTGCACGACATTGAGGTTCGGGTCGTCGAGCGACTTCACCGGACCGGTGTTGTACAGGAACGTGTTGCCGTTCTTCACGGTGGTGTGGAACCGGAAGTAGTAGCTCACCTCCGGCACCGCGTCGCCGTCGTTGTCGACGTGGATCGCGTAGAGGACGTCGTCACCGAACCGGTAGAAGTTCGGGCCGCCCGCCGGTGCTTCCAGCGGGATCCAGTTCGCGATCAACGTGACCGTGCTCGGGTTGTCCGGGCTGACGAACGCGTACGTGTCCGTGTTGTCGGCCACCGGATCTTGACTGATCAGTGGCGCTTCACGGTGACTGGACGCGCTCGCACCCCCCAGACCGCCGAGCGCGACGGCCGCACCTGCCACCAGCACCACGAGTGCCTTCGGCAGGAACCGTCGTCTCGTTCGCATTGGCTCCTCCTTGTTGGGGTGTTCGAGCGGGCGCGCCGTCAACGACGCGCCCTTCCGCCGCCGGTGGCTACGAGCCCGATCCCGGTGACGCTTCGAGCACCCCGATCACGAGCCAGCTCTCGCCGACCGGGGCGGTGACGACATCCATGGCGACCGGCGACTGCAACGGCACGATGCGCGCCCACTCGCCGACCTCGGGTCCGAACGCGGCGAGGAACGGCTCGACCGCCGGGGAATCGGGCAGCTCGGTCACGGCACCGGTCTCCACCGCGCCGCGCGAGTGGCAGAGACGGTCGGCGACGTACGTCGCGCCGAGGAGACCGCCCGCCATCTCGCCGTCCGTGTGACAACGCTGCCGCCACGACGCCCACGACCGGGCCGCGTCCGCGGCACCCGCGTCGGGCGCGTACTGCGGCGTGATCCGGCTGCGGGCGTACGCGACACGCCACCCACCGTCTTCGGGCAGCGCGACGAGGTCGGCGTCGGCGCGTGGCGCCGTGTCGCCGGTGACGAAGTCGAGACCTGCGCGCAGGTTCAGTTCCGCATGGACATCCGCGTGGTCGGACGCGACGTCGACATTCAGGATCTCGAAGCCGGTGATCGGCGCAAGGTGCTCGTGCGCGTCGATCCACTCGGAGCGGCTGCGCACCGACGCGCGGTCGGGCGCGGCCAGCACTCCGAACGAGGACGCGAAATCGTCGTGGCTCTCGAACGCGAGGAACGACGCGACCGCGTCGCGCGGTGTGCGTGCCGCAGGAGCCGGGGCGTCGTCGGTCGATCCCGACGATCCCACGTTCCTGCTGGTCGCGTCCGGCTGGAACCCGGGCACGGCGCCGTGCCCGGACGTCGCGCCCGAGCGGGAACGTGGTGCCGACGCGCCGCCCCGGCTCCCACGGTCACGAAGCGCGGAGTAGGCGGCCGCGGCCCCGAAGCCCACCGCCAGCGCGACGACGACCACGACCACGTCGCGCACGATGCGCTGCGTACGACGCGACGAAACCTCCGCCGCAGCGTCCACGCCAGCCCCCTCCGTCGATCCCCTATCTCGTGTGTCTTCGTCGCCGGTCCGCGACCCGGATGAGGCGACGTGCGCCGACGCGCGCCTGGCCGCCCGGTGCGTCGCTCGAGGCGCTGCTAGAACACCGTCGTGCGCAGGCACGGGGCTGTGGTCCTGCTCGTCATCGCCGCGGTGTTGTTCCCGATCGGCGTCGCGGCGGCGTGGGCGCGCGAGACGCTCTACGACAGCACCACGTTCAGCGACCGCACGGTCGAGGTCCTGGACTCCTCCGCGGTGCGCCAGGTGCTCGCGCAACGTCTCACCGCAGAGCTCGCGCGCAGCGGCAACACCCAAGCGGTCAACTTCCGTCCCGGCCTGGAGCTCGCCATCGAGGCCGTCGTGCAGACCGACGCGTTCCGCTCGATCTTCCGGACCGCGGTGCGTCGTACGCACGCCGCGATCCTCGCCGGCAAAGGCGGCTCCGCGGGTCTCGACCTCGAGGACTCCGTCGCGATCATCACGAGCAGCCTGCAGGCGTCACAGCCCGCGTCGAGCGATACCGGCTCGTCGGGCTCGCTCGGCGGGAGCCTGGCCGACGTCACGAACCGGCTCGGCAGCCTCGGCGTGTGGCAGCTCGACGACACCATCTCGACGATTGCCATCATCGCGATCGTCGGCGCGCTGATCGCCGCCGCGGGCGCGGTCGCGCTCGCGCGCGACCGGCGACGCGCGGTACGACGCGTCGGATGGGCACTGGTCGTCGACGGTGCTGTGCTCGTCGCCGCGCTCCAGGTCGTGCAGTTCTGGGCCCGTCGCTCCATCGACGACCGCCAGATCGCGAGCGCGGTCGGTGACGCGCTGTTCCACGCGACGTCCGACCTGCGAACCACCGGGCTGTGGGTGGTGGCGTACGGCATCGTGCTCGTGGCCGCGGCGGGCAGCGGCGTGCGATACACGCCCGCGGTCGTTGCCGAGCGCTTCCGGGCGTGGGTGCAGCGACGGCGCGCCACGACCCTCGGCACGGTGTTGCTCGGCCTCGGCGCCGTGCTCGCCGGCGTGCTGCTCGTGCAGGACCCGTCGGGGAACGCGCGGCTCATCGTCGTCGCGATCGGGTTGTGGCTCGGCTACCTCGGGGTGACCGAGCTCCTCCGGCTCGTGCAGCGCCTCCCCGTCGTGGAGGCGCGTCCGTCGCGCGTGCGGTGGCGGCGGGCTGCGATCCTCTCGGGCGCGACGGTCGTGCTGCTCGCGCTCATCAGCACTGGCCTGGTGCTCACGACCTCGAGCGCGGCCCGGCGCGCCGACGCCGCCGGACAGCTCCCCTGCAACGGCGAGACGTCACTGTGCGACCTGCGTCTCGATCAGGTGATGTTCCCGGGTACGCACAACTCGATGTCGTCGTCGCTGTACCCGGGCTTCCTCTTCGGTGAGCAGCTCGACACGATCAAGGGTCAGCTCGACGCCGGCATCCGTGCGCTGCTCATCGACACGCACTACGGCATCCCGTCGACGCTTCGCCTGCCCGGCTCCGACACGCCGATGGTCCTGACCGATCGGGCGGCCGAGCTCCGCCAGCCCGCAGGTGACACCGTGGATCCCGCGGTCGCGCGACGCGCGGCAAAGCTCGCGGCGCGTGCCCCGAAGGCCGCGAACGCGAAACGCGACATCTACCTGTGCCACAACTACTGCGAGCTCGGCGCGGTGCCCTTCTCCAGCGCGCTCGCCGACGTCAAGCAGTTCCTCGACACCCATCCCGACGACGTCGTCATCACGATCATCCAGGACGCGACGACACCGGCCGACACCGCGGCGGCGATCGACGCCGCGGGGTTGGGGGACCGCGTGGCGACGCTCCGTCCCGGCCGGCCGCTGCCGACGCTGGGCGAGCTGATCAACGCGCGCCGAACGCTGTTGGTGCTCGCGGAGCAGGGCGGGCCGGGCGCACCCGCGTGGTACCAGCCCGCGTACCGGTGGTTCCAGGAGACGCCCTACGACTTCTCGTCGCCCTCGCAGTTCAACTGCAAGGCGAACCGTGGTACGGCCGGCAATCCGCTGTTCCTCCTGAACCATTTCATCACCGGAGACGCACCCGATCCCGGCGGCGCGTCACACGTGAACTCTGCGGAAGCGCTGCGCGACCGGATCGAGCAGTGCATCGCGCAACGTGGGCTGCTCCCCAACATCGTCGCGGTCAACTTCTCCGAGAAGGGATCACTGGTCTCCACGCTGCACTCGATCAACCTCGCTCAGCTCGGACGGGTGCACCGACGACACAAAACGGATCCCGCAGCAGGCCCGCAACGGGGTGGCGCGCCCACGACCGCGCCTCCACCTCCCGTGCCCGTCATCAGCACGACGCCCAGCGGGGAGGTGCCGAAGTCCACGGTCGTGACGAGCCTGACGGGCGGCGATCCGCAACGGTTCTGTCCCACGCTGGCGCCCACGGCCCGTCACGTCGTCGCGTGGGCCGAGACCATTCTCAGCGACGACGCGGACACCGCCGGGCTCACCGACCTCGCGTACGGACCGTTGCTCACGCGCACGCTCGGTACGTACGTCGACGCCGCGCCCGTCGAGCTCGCCGACCTCGCGCGCCCGATCCTCTCCCGCGCCGAAGCCGCGGTCGAGACGCTGCACGTGCTCGGGCTCGACGACGCCGCGATCGCGCGACTCGCCGACGACGCGGCGCGATCACTCGAGGGCACAGGCACGCCCGACGGCATCACGACCGCGACGAAGGTCGTCGCCGAGCTCGAGCGATCGATCCCGCGGGAGCGGCTCACGAACGCCGCGCTCGTGTTCGAGAGCGGCCAGCCCGACGCCGCGACGGTCCTCGACCTCGGCTACGTCTCGAACGGCGTCGGCCAGGCCGCCGGGTTCGACTGCGCGACCATCACGGCGACCATCTGACGCGCCGGTCATCTCGGCGCGGGCACGCCTGCGGGCGTCATGGGTCCACGCCTCCCCTGGCTCGCCACGACGACTCGTGACCGCACGCTGACGTCCGGGAAGTGCGGAGCTCCGTCACGCAGCGCGCGAGCGGCTCACGTGTGCACGAACTTTTTTTTCGCGACTGCGAAGATGCCGCTCCGAGCAGGGAGTTCGCGCGTGGCGCGCGCGGCCGCAAGCGCTTTCCCTCGTTCACCCCGGTTTTACTTCCCGGTCGGGGCGCCGTTACCTAGGGACGAACAACGCACGGCGACGGGGGGCGTCGACCTGCGGTCCCTGTGTCCTGCCGCCGTCGCCGGGATGCAGCTCCGGATCCGGGTCGGTCACCACCGCGCGAGCTCGCTGTCACCCGTGCCCGCCCTGCACCGGAGGACCTCCTTGCCCAGCGCACACGTGGACACCCCCAAGCACCCGCGAGCATGGCGCCGCGCGAGGCGCGCGCCAGCGCTTCGACGCGCGGTCGTCGTGGTCGCCGCATTGGCGCTCGTCGCGAGCGCGTGCGGCGGATCGTCGTCGCGTCGTGAGTCGGGGGGTGGTGGGGCGCCGGCGTTGCCGACGACGCGCACGCCGTATTGGCGCGGCTGGGACATCGCGCGCTCGGTCGTCGTGTTGCCCGGCGCGACGGGGGGCTACGTGCTTGACGGCTTCGGCGGGCTGCACCCGTTCGGCCTGACGAACCACGCGGCACCGGCCGTACCGGCCGGCAGCCCGTACTGGAACGGCAAGGATCTCGCCCGGGGTCTCGCGGTCCTGCCCGGCGGCACCGGCGCGTACGTGCTCGACGCGTGGGGCGGCGTGCACGCCTTCGGGCTTCCCGGTCACGGGGCGCCGGCCAAGCCGACGACGAAGCTCCCGTACTGGCCCGGGTTCGCGATCGCGCGCTCGATCGCGGTGCTGCCGGACGGCACCGGCGGCTACGTGCTCGACGGCTTCGGCGGGTTCCACCCGTTCGGGCTCCAGGGACACGCGGCGCCGGCGGTTCCCTCCAGTACTCCGTACTGGCCCGGACACGACCTCGCGCGCTCGCTCGTCCTCCTGTCCGACGGCACCGGCGGCTACGTGCTCGATGCGTTCGGCGGGTTCCACCCGTTCGGGCTGCATCACGCCGCGCCGCCCAAGCCCGGCGGCACGCCGTACTGGGGCGGCTGGGACATCGCCCGTTCCGTCGCGCTGTTCGGCGACGGCAGCGGGTACGTGCTCGACGGCTTCGGCGGGTTCCACCCGTTCGCGAAGCCCGGCAGCGCGCTGCCGCCCGCGAGCGCGTCCCCGAGCGTCGTGCGCGCCGCGTTCTACTACCCGTGGTTCCCGGGCAACTGGCGACTCCACAGCGGCGCGGTCAACACCAACTACCACCCGACGCTCGGCTTCTACGACAACAACCAGGTCTCGGTCGTGAAGAGTCAGATCGCGGCGATGCAGTACGGCCATATCTCGGCCGGCATCGCGTCGTGGTGGGGCCCGGGGAGCGACACCGATCACCACATGCCCACGCTCATGAGCGCGGCAAGCGGGACGGGCTTCAAATGGTCCGTCTACTACGAGAACGAGAGCCTCGGCGACCCGTCGGCCGCGACGATCCGCTCCGACCTCACATACCTCCGCGATCACTACTGGTCGTCGCCCGACTACCTGCGCGTCGACGGCAAGCCGGTCGTGTTCGTCTACGCCGACGCGAACGACGGCTGCGGTATGGCCCAACGGTGGAAGGACGCGAACACTCTGGGCGCGTACGTCGTGCTGAAGGTGTTCCCGGGCTACCGCTCGTGCAGCACGCAACCGCAGTCGTGGCACCAGTACGGGCCGGCGAGCGGCGCGCAGAACTTCGCACCGGACTCGTACACGGTCTCGCCCGGCTTCTGGAAGGTCGGTGAGTCGGCGCGGCTGCCGCGTGACGTGAGCCGGTTCCGCAACGACGTCACCGCCATGGCCGCGTCGGGCGCCAGGTTCCAGCTCGTGACGACGTTCAACGAGTGGGGCGAAGGCACCGCGGTCGAGTCCGCGTCGGAATGGGCGACGCCCTCGGGCTACGGCGCGTACCTGGACGTGCTGCACGCGGTCGGTGTGGCCTCGCTGAGCGCGAAGTCCGCGCCGCCGCCGCCGCCGTCGCGCGCACCCTCCAGCGCGCCGCCACCGGCCGCGGCGCCACCGGCCGGCACGGCCGCGGGCCCGTGCGGCACGAGCAGCGCGCCGCCGGCGCGGTACAAGCACGTCATCTGGGTGCTCATGGAGAACAAGAGCTGGGGCAGCGTGGTCGGCAACTCGGCGGCGCCGTTCGAGACCCAGCTGGCCCGGTCGTGCGGCACCGCGACGAACTGGCACGACGCGGGCTCGCAGTTCAACTCCGAACCGAGCTACATCGCGATGACGTCGGGTCAGCCGGCCGCGGTGCTCACACCATTCGGCTGCGACTGCGCGCCGTCGCCGAGCGTCAGCCTCACGACCGACAACATCTTCCGTCAGGTGCGCGCCGCGGGCGGGACAGAGCGCAGCTGGGACGAAGGAATGAGCGGCAACTGCTCGAGCTCGGGCAGCGACTACGCGCCGAAGCACAACCCCGCGCTCTACTACTGGGGCGGCAGCGACCGGGCCGCGTGCGCGGGCGACGACGTGCCGATGGGCTCGGCGACCTCGGGACCGTTCGTGGACGCGCTGCGCAGCGACACCCTCCCCACGTTCAGCTTCGTCACGCCGAACCTGTGCAACGACACCCACGACTGCGGTGTTGCTACCGGCGACGCGTTTCTGTCGCAGCTCGTCCCGCAGATCGTGAACAGCCCGTCGTACCGCCGCGGCGACACCGCGCTGTTCGTCGTGTGGGACGAGGACACGCCGATCCCGAACATGGTCGTCGCGCCGTCGGTTCGGGCGGGGACCACGGTCAGCGCGGCCGTGAGCCACTACTCGTTGCTGCGGGCGACCGAGGAGATGCTCGGGCTGCCGTTGCTGGGCCAGGCGGCGTCGGCTCCGAGCCTGCGCGGGCCGTTCGGGGTGTGAGCGGTCAGGACGGCGCGAACGTCGGGTTGTCGAGGTTCGCGCCGACCTGACCAGACCGGAACGCGATCTCGTCCATCGACCCGGCCGGCACGAACAGCCCGTCCGTCGACAGGATCTCGTCGAAGTGCGCGAGGTAGTCGTCGACCGAGTGTGCGGTCGACACGTGACCGGGAACGGTCGCGAGCACGACGCGCGCCGCGATGCCTCCCCCCACCGAGAACGTCTCCCCGGTGCACGGGACCTCGGTCGTGAGCAAGGCGGCCACGAACGGGGCCACGGTCGCCGGGGCGAAGCGCGTCTCGAGGAAGGAGCGGAACGTCTCGCTCGGGATCTCGCGGGTCAGGCGCGTGTACGCGATGGGCATCACCGCGTTCACCTTGACGTCGTGTCGCGCGCCGTCGTGCGCGAGCGCCCGCGTGAGCCCCATCACCGCGGCCTTCGCGGAGATGTACGCGCTCGTGCTCGGGAGACCCATGAACGACCCCGACGACGTGTTGACGATCCGCCCGTAGCGCTGCTCGCGCAGCAACGGCCACGCGGCCCGGCACACCGCGACGGTGCCGCGGTAGTGGACGTCGATCATTCGGTCGTAATCGGCGACGGGGATCTGGTCGATCTCGCCGCCGCCGGAGATGCCCGCGTTGTTGACGACGAGGTCGACACGCCCCCACGCGTCCACCGCCGCGCCGACGACGTCGCGCGCGTCATCGACCACGTCGTGCCCGTCGGCGACGGCTTCACCACCCGCGGCGCGGATCTCCTCGACGACCCCGCTCGCGACGTCGCTGCCGGTCCGGGATCCGTGGCGGTCCCCACCCAGGTCGTTCACGACGACACGCGCCCCTTCGGACACGAGCAGCAGGGCGTACTCACGACCGAGACCGCGGCCCCCGCCCGTGATCAACGCCACCCGTCCTGCGAAGCGCTCGCCCATCGCCGATCCTCCCGCGCGCTCGTGCCGGGCCGTCACTGTGCCCCAGTCCGCGATCCCCCGCTCGGTTGGGACGAATTCCTGCTGCACGACGCGGAATTCGTCCCATCGGGGGAAGGCTCTGCACGGTCCATCTAGCGTCGGGGATCGATGGCCGAACCGATCGCCCCGCTCCCCGACGCGCCCGGGTGGTTCCGGCGTGCGCTCGCGGTCCCCTTCGACGACGGTGACGTGACCGTCGACGGTGCGACCGTCCACTACCTCTCGTGGGGAAAGCCGGACCGGCGCGGCCTCGTGTTCGTCCACGGCGGCGGTGCGCACGCGCACTGGTGGACGCACGTCGCGGCGACGTTCGCCTCCGACTTCCGCGTCGTCGCGCTGGACCTCACGGGTCACGGCGACAGCGACCACCGCGAGACGTACGCGCTCGAGCAGTGGACCGACGAGGTCGCGACCGTCGCCGGCGCGGGGCGCATCGCCGGGCCACCCGTCATCGTCGGACACAGCATGGGTGGCTTCGTGACGATTGCGACCGCGGCACTCCATGCCGACGAGTTCGCGGGTGTCGTCGTGTGCGACTCACCGGTGACGCAACCCGACCCCGAGGTCGAGGCGCACCGGTTGAAGGAGGCGTTCGGGCGTCCACGCACCTACACGTCGATCGAGGACGCGCTGACGCGCTTTCGCACCGTCCCGGCGCAGGCGCACTATCTCGACTACGTCATCGACCACGTCGGCCGGCGGTCGTTGCGACCCGTGGAGGGTGGCTGGCAGTGGAAGTTCGACCGGCGCATCTTCGAGCAGTTCTCCAGCTCGATGCGCGGCATCGCGCTGCCCTACCTGCACCGCGTGCGGTCGCGCTTCGCGCTGCTGCGCAGCGAATACGGCTTGGTCACGTCCGACATCAGCGCGTCGATGTACGAAGCCCTCGGGCGCGTCGCGCCCGTCGTCGAGCTCCCCGAAGCGGGACACCATCCGATGCTCGACACACCACTCCTGCTGCTCACCGCGTTGCGGACATTGCTCGCGGACTGGGACCACTCGCAACCGTTGCGGCCGAAAACCGACGACCGCTGACGCGGCTCACGAAGGGAGCGCGCGCAGCTCGGTCGCGACCTGGTCGAGGCGTGTTCGCCACGCCTCGAGCGCACGATCGCGCGCCGCGCCCTCGTCGACCGGTCCGGTCTGGGTCACGACGAGGCGCGCGCCTTGACCGGTGCCCGCGCCCAGCTCGACGCGCACGCGCCCGGCGTCGCGCCCGTGCTCGCGCCACAGGTACTCGAGGAGCTTGGCGTCGTCGACGGCCGTGATCGCGCCTGCTTCGATGCCCGCAACGGTGAATCCTGCCGGGACCGGATCGCCGACCGTCGTCGCACCCGACCCTCCGAGCGTCGACCAGAGCGTCTCCGCGGGTCGCGTCATCTGACGCTCGAAGCGGACGCGCCACTCGCCCTCGAGCTGCTCCGTCGTGCCCTCGTCGAGCCCGAACGCAGCGACGTAGTGATCGTGGCGTTCGGCCATGTCACGCGTCGGTTCGGGAGCACGTCCCTCGAGCACGGACTCCATCGCGTCGAGACAGGTCTCCCAACCGGCGGTGAAGCTGGCGGCGCCGTAGTGGTCGGCGAAGGTGTGCGTGAGCACGAGCAGGCACCCGCGCTCGCCGTCGGGCGAGAGCTCGAACCGCACGTCGTCGGCGTCGCCCCACGTGAACGCGAACACGCGCGGTGGATCGAGCGCGGTGACGACACCCGAGGTCGTCGGTCCCTGGTCGACGTCCTTCGGAACGAAGCGGATGGCGCCGCCGCTCCGCAGGTCGACCTCGACGTCGAAGGGAAACCACGCGCCCAGGTGCGCGGGATCGGTGATCGCGCGCCACACCTTCGACGGTGGGTGCGCGACACGCCGTTCCGTGCGGAGCGCGGTCCGGCCGTCGACGAAGTACAGCGTCTCGTTCACGTGCGGTCCTCCTCTTCGTCGGGCATCGCGTCCAGGTGCCGTTCGAGCGCGTCGAGATGCTCCGACCACATGCGCCGGTACGGCTCGAGCCACGTGTCGAGCGCGACGAGCGGTTCGAGCCGCAGCTCGTACCAGCGTCGCTGCGCGTCCCGGCGGACGCGCACGAGCCCGGCCTCGCGCAGCACCTTCAGATGCTTCGACGTGCCCGGCTGGGTGAGTCCGAGGGCGGCCGTCAGCTCGCCCACCATGCGAGGTCGCTCCCGGAGCTGGTCGAGGATCTGGCGGCGGGCGGGCTCGGCCAGAACCGTGAACGGCGCTTCCACGCCTCCTACATAACCAGCAGAGAATATTTCTGTCAAGGCATGTTCGATCGCCCGCCAGGCTTGTGCGTGCGCTCGGTACCGTGCCTGGCTGCGGAAGGGGTCCCCTGCCATGACCGATATCGAGACCGTGCAGGCGATCTACCGGGCGATGGCCGAACGCGATCTGGACACGCTCTTGCGCCTCGTCGACGAGTCGTGCGTCGTGACCCAGGATCCGATGCTGCCGTGGGGCGGCCGCCACGTCGGCCACGACGGGTTCGCGAGCTTCGCCCTGACGCTCACGGGCACGATCGACTCCGCGGTCGCGATCGAAGCAGTGTTCGCCGCCGACGGCGAGGTGATCCAGTTCGGTCGCACGCGCGGCACCGTGCGGTCGAACGGGACCGCGTTCGACATTCCGGAGGTGCACCGCTGGACGGTCCGTGACGGCAAGGCGGTCGCGGCGCACTTCGCGATCGACACCGCGGCGATGCTCGACGCGCTGCGCGCGCCGACTGGCTGACGAAGCACGGGACGACCGCCGAACGACGCCGTCCCGACGGCGTCCGTGTCCCGGTTCAGCGCTGCACCGGCGCGGTCCGACGACCGTCACGAGGCAGCCGGGCCGCGACCACGGGGATCACGATCGCGGCGGCGACGACATGGGACAGCGCGAGCACGAGCTTCGTCGCGACACCGGTGTGCGTCGCGGTGATCGGCGCTCCGAACGACAGCACGGTCAGCACGACGGTCGTCGCGACGAACGTGTTCCGAGGATGCCTGGCGTAGCGGTTCAACGCGACCGCGAGGCCGGTGCCGACCAGCGACCAGATCAGCGCCCACTGCGCGAACGCGAGCATCGGGATCGCTTCGGCGTGGTCGGCGCCAGGCGAACCGACCTTCAGCGACACCCCGAGCGCGTGGGCGACGACGATGAAGAGCTGCGTCGCGCCCGCGGCGACGACGCTCGCGGTGATGCCGGCACGCCACGTGCTGCGTGCGTCGGTCGTGGTGCGGGCCGTTCCGGCGATCAGGGTTCCGGCGGTTGCGCTCATGGTGGTTCCTCCTGGACATCGAAGTCGTGCGTTCGGTGCTCAGACGGTCCCGGCGCGCGGAACTCATCGCGGCCGGACGTTCACGGACCGCGGAAGGCGGCCGACCGCTTCCACCACGACGGGTGCCTGTGGCACGCTGGACAGCTGTGAGGGCTCCGGGTGGGCGGAGACCGAACCAGCCGGCCGACGACCAAGGGAACGGACATGACTGAAGTCGCCTCCGCCGACCGTGGTGCACGCGCCTCGACGACGTTCGCGCCGGGAGAGCTCGAGCGCGCGCTCGAGTCCCATCGGGTCGAGCTCACCGGCTACTGCTACCGAATGCTGGGCTCGGGATTCGAGGCCGAGGACGCGGTGCAGGAGACGCTCGTGCGCGCGTGGCGCGCCATCGACAAGTTCGAGGGGCGCTCCGCGTTGCGTTCGTGGCTCTATCGCATCGCGACCAACGTTTGCATCGACATGCTGAACGGCCGCCAGCGCCGTGCGCGCCCGATGGACCTCGGCCCCGCGGGCTCGGCCGACATGCCGCTCGCGCCGCCGAACCCGGACTTCCCCTGGCTCGAGCCCGTCCCCGACGGGCGCGTGCTCTCCGACGACGGCGACCCGGCGGAGGCCACGGTCGCGCGCGAGACGATCAAGCTCGCCTTCGTCGCCGCGCTCCAGCACCTGCCGGCCCGCCAGCGCGCCGTCCTCATTCTGCGCGAGGTCCTCCACTGGCACGCGAACGAGGTGGCGGAGCTCCTCGACACCTCGGTCGCGTCGGTCAACAGCGCGCTCCAGCGCGCGCGGGCGACGCTCGCGGCGAGCGACCTCGACGCGGCCCAGCCGCTGCAGCCGCTGGACGAGGCCCAGCGGGAGCTGCTCGCGCGCTACGTCGACGCGTTCGAGCGCTACGACGTCGAGTCACTGACGTCGCTGCTGGCGGAGGACGCGACGCAGTCCATGCCACCGTTCGAGATGTGGCTGCACGGCCGCGACGACATCCTCGACTTCTGGTTCGGTCCCGGTATCGCCTGCAAAGGCTCGCGACTCGTCCCGACGGTCGCGAACGGGCTCCCGGCGTTCGGTCAGTACCGGCCCAGCGGGCCGGGCGGGCGCCACGAGCCGTGGGCGCTCCAGGTGCTCGAGATCTCCGACGGCCGCATCATCGGGTTCAACGCGTTCCTCGACACGGACCACCTGTTCCCGATGTTCGGCCTGCCACCGCGTCTCGACGACTAGGGGACCGCGTCGGCGGCGGCGAGCAACGCGGCGACGTCGAGCTTCTTCATGCCCATCATCGCCTTCACCGCGCGCTGGCTCCGTGCGGTGTCCGGATCGTTGAGGAGCTCGTCCATCACGGTCGGGCACACCTGCCACGACAGGCCGTAGCGGTCCTTGAGCCATCCGCACGGACCCTCCTCGCCGCCCGCGGACAGCGCCGCCCAGTAGTAGTCGACCTCGTCCTGGGTCTCGCAGTGGATCATCAGGGACATCGCCTCGTCGAACGTGAACTCGGGCCCACCGTTGATGCCGGTGTAGGCGTGGCCGTCGAGCGCGAAATCGACGGTCAGGACCATGCCCTCGGGTCGCGGCCCGGCCTCGCCGTAGTACGTGACGTTCGTGACCTTCGAGTTCGGGAACACGGACACGTAGAACTCGGCCGCCTCGAGGGCCTGGGTGTCGAACCAGAGGTTGGGCGTGATCCGGGGCATCGGGCGCTCCTTCCGTCGTGCCGGACGGTCAGGGGTGTCGACCGCTCCGGCCCCGAGAAATCATCGCTTCGCCGAGTCGCCGTCCGGCAGCGGACCCGCCGCCGCATCCGCCTCGTCGAGCGCGGCACGCACGAGGGCGCGCGCCGACCACAGTGACACGTCGAGCTGCTCGTCGGCGTCGAGGCCGCGGACGTCGCCGAGCACGATGAGCGCCTCCCAGCCGACGACCATCGCGAGCGCGGAGACCAGCCGCTCGAACGTCTCTGGCGCCAGACGCGGTCGCAACGGCTCGAGCGCGCGTTCGAGCCATGCGACCCGGCGGTAGCCACGTCGCGGCGACGCGGCGTCCGCGGCGGGTGGCGCGTCGACCGTCAGGCGGATCAGCTGACGGCCGTACGGGAGCATCTCGGCCGAGGTCGTCGTCAGCGCGCGGATCATCGCGGCGACGCGCGCGCTCGCGTCGCCGTCGCCCGAGTGGGCGTCGGCCGCGTCGATGGCCTCGTCGACCGCGGCCTGGCTGAGCATGCCGAGCGTCGCGTCGACGAGCAGCTGCTCGAGCGTCGGGAAGTACTGGTACACGGTGCGGCGCGAGACGTCCGCGGCCTCGGCCACCTGACCCACCGACGGCGTGACCCCGGTGCGCAGCAGCTCGGTCGTCGCCGCGACGATCGCGGCCCGGGTCCGACGCCGCTGCCGGAAGCGCCCCGTCTCGTCGCCGGGTGTGGTCATGGGGAATTTCCTCGACGGGGGTTGACGAGCGATCGGCCCCAGTATACACATGTGTCGTCGTTGCACAGTTGTGCAAACACCGGCGAAGAGCCGAGGAGGAGACATGATGCGGGAGACCACCGACCCGGACGGCCGCACGGCCACGGTTCCGACGATCGACCACACGGGTGGCGTGACCCTGATCAACAGCTTCGTCGTGCCCGTGGGACGGGAGGACGAGTTCCAGGCCAGGTGGACCGAGGCGAGCGGCTACTTCCGGGCCCAGCCGGGCTACCTGTCGCTGCGGCTGCACCGCGCCATCTCGCCCGACGCGCACTACCGCTTCGTCAACGTCGCCCGGTGGGAGTCGCTCGAGGCGTTTCAGGCCGCGCACGGCACCGAGGAGTTCCGTCGCGTGGTCGGCGCACCGGGCTGGGAGGCGTTCCCGAGCAGCCCCGCGCTCTACGAGGTCGTGGTGGAGCACGAAGCGCCGCAGCCCTCGCACGTGTGAGCGGCGACGCGCCGCACGCGGATCACACGAGAGCGCGTGCGCCGCGGGCGCGTACCCTCACCGGCCGGACATCGAGCGCGCGGAGGGTCGATGGAGGTCTGGCTGCACTCGTTCTCGTGGGCGCACCGCGTCGCACCCGCGGCGGCCGCTGCGGAGCGCATGGGCTTCGACGGGTTCCTGCTCGCCGACAGCCAGAACCTCAACGCCGACATCTGGGTGGAGCTCGCGCTCGCGGGCGCGGCGACCGGTCGGATCGCGTTGGGTCCGGGTGTCACGAACACCGAGACCCGCGATCCGGCGGTCACTGCGTCCGCGGCCGCGACGCTGCACGCGGAGACCAACGGGCGCGCCGTGCTCGCGCTCGGGCGCGGTGACTCCGCGCTCTCCCAGCTCGGTCGAGAGCCGATCGCGCTCGAGCGCTTCGAGGTCGGGCTGACGCAGGTCCAGGCGTACCTGCGCGGCGAGCAGGTGGACCGCGACGGCACGGCGAACGGCATACGCTGGGTCCCGGACCTCGGACTCACCAAGGTGCCCGTCGCGGTCGCCGCGTCCGGGCCTCGCGTCATCGGGCTCGCCGCCCGTCACGCGGACCGGATCGACTTCACGGTCGGCGCCGAGCCGGAGCGCGTGCGCTGGGCCGTGGCGACCGCGCGGGCCGTGAACCCGCACGTGTCGTTGGGCGCGTTCGTGAACGTCGCCGTCCACCGTGACCGGGCCGTCGCGCGCGACCTCGTGCGCGGCAGCACCGCGATCCTTGCCCGGTTCTCGGCATCGGTCGCGTCCGCCGACGGCTTGTCGTCCGCCACGCGCAGCGGCATCGCGCGCCTCGCCGGCGACTACGACCCCGCGCGCCACGCTGAAGCCGCCGCACCGGCAGCTCAACGTCTCGAGGACGAGTTCGTCGACCGGTTCGCGGCGGTCGGGACGGCCGCCGAAGTGACCGAGCGGCTGGCCGCGCTCGCCTCGGAGGGCTTGGACCGGGTGATCGTCGTCGCCGGCTCGCTCGACGCGGACGCCGAGCTGGTCGAGCGTTCCGACGAGGACTTCGCCGCGTCGGTACTTCCCGCGCTCCACACGACCGCGTGACCACCGAAGCGCGTCATGCGGCGGCCGGCTCCGTCGCGACCCGACCGAACGGCGTACGACCGCGCGGCTTGAAGACCGACAGCACCGTCGCGCCGGCGAGCACGACGACGTGCGCGATCACGGGCCCGTACAGCCCGTTGGCCGCCCCGCCGGCGGCCACGTCGTGCGCCGCGCTCCCGACGACGAACGCGTCCGTCACGATCACGGCGGCGGAGATCGCGATCTTCGCGACCACCCACCAGTGGCGGACCAGTCCCCACTTGGTCCCGACGCCGAGCAGCGCACCGGTCGCCACCGCGACGAGACCCAGCGGGATCGAGAGGAGCGGAACGAGCTCGATGGTCCGGTAGAGCGCGTGCGCGAGCGTCGCGTCGTCCGTCACGCCCGCCGTGATGGCGGCGAACGCGACGGTGACCGCGATGCCGAACCAGCCCACCGACGAGAGGACGTGCGCGGTGAGCGCGGCCTTGTGGGCGCGGCCGCGCAGCCGGAAGGCGCTCGACCCGTCGGCGCGGGCGACGTTCGTGCGCGGTGCTCGCGGCGGCGAGGTGCTGAGCGCGGTCGTCATGGTCGGTGAACCTCCGGGGCGAGAGCGTCACCGTCATCGTGACGATCGGTCCGGCCCGCGTCGTCGCCCCGGTGGCGGCTCCTCACGTGCGCCGAGCGGCGTACGAACGACCGTCGGCCCGGGTCCCGCTACGCCCGGCGTGGTAGTCCCGGGGGTACACCGCGAACGCCGGCGGTGACGCCGCGAAATTTCTCTCGTGGTCGTGTCGATCCGGCGGCTCGTCGATCGACGCCTCGACAGGTGCGCTCGACACGAGCGCACCCCGACGAGAAGGAGTTCCGCCATGAGGTTCCTCGGTTACACCCTGGCCGACGAGTCCACCCCGCTTCCGCCCCCGAACCCGGAGTTGATGGAGAAGATGGGCAAGTTCGTGGAGGAGGCGACCAACGCCGGCGTGATCCTCGCCACCGGTGGGATCGCCCCCACCGCGATGGGGGCCAAGATCACGTTGAAGGACGGGCAGTTCACCGTTGTCGACGGTCCCTTCACGGAGGCGAAGGAGCTGGTCGGCGGTTGGGCCCTTCTCGAGTGCCGCGACAAGGACGAGGCGATCGAGTGGTCGAAGCGCTTCGTGAGCGTGCTCGGCGAGGGTGAGGTCCGGATCCGCCCGGTCTTCTGAGCGGCGAGCGGAGCTCGTCGGCTCCGCCGCATGGCGCCAGCACAAGGCGGAGCGAGCGCGACCATCAGCTCCCGAGCGGCGAGCGGAGCTCGTCGGCTCCGCCGCATGGCGCCAGCACAAGGCGGAGCGAGCGCGACCATCAGCTCCCGAGCGGCGAGCGGAGCTCGTCGGCTCCGCCGCATGGCGCCAGCACAAGGCGGAGCGAGCGCGACCGTCAGCTCCCGAGCGGTGGCCGGCAGGGCGGGGCTGGTTGAATCGGTGGCGTGCCGGCCACCGATTCGACCGCCGCTGCCGAAGCGGTGTTCCGGATCGAGTTCCCGAGGATCGTCGCGGGCCTGACGCGCTACGTCGGCGACATCGACCTCGCCGAGGAGCTCGCCCAGGACGCGATGGTGGACGCGTTGCGCCAGTGGCCTCGCGAAGGAACGCCCGACAACCCGGGCGCGTGGCTCATGACCGTCGGCAAGCGCAAGGCGGTCGACCGGTTCCGGCGTGACCGCACGCGGGAGGCGAAGTACGCGCAGCTGGGAACCGGACCCGAGGTCGACGATCCCTTCGACGACGTTTCCTTCGAGGACCACATCGACGACGACCAGCTGCGACTGATCTTCACGGCGTGCCATCCGCTGCTTCCGGTCCCGGCACGGGTCGCGCTCACGTTGCGTCTCGTCGGCGGGCTCACGACGGCCGAGATCGCCCGCGCCTACGTGCTGCCCGAGGCGACCATCGCGCAGCGCATCGTGCGGGCCAAGAAGACGATCTCGAACGCGGGCGTCCCCTTCGAGGTGCCGACCGGCGACGATCGCGCGGCTCGTCTCGCGTCGGTGCTCGAGGTCGTCTATCTCATCTACAACGAGGGCTACTCGGCCACCGCCGGCGACGACTGGCTCCGGCCGGAGCTGTGCGCGGACGCGCTGCGGCTCGGCCGTCTGCTCGCGTCGCTCGGTCCCGACGAAGCCGAGGTGCACGGATTGCTCGCGCTGATGGAGATCCAGTCGTCGCGCCTGCGCGCCCGGACCGGTCCGACCGGAGAGCCGATCCTGCTCCTCGACCAGGATCGCACGCAGTGGGACCGCCTCCTCATCAACCGCGGCCTGGCGTCGTTGGCCCGGGCCGAGGAGCTCGCCGAGCAACGCGGTCCGTACACGCTCCAGGCCGCGATCGCCGCGTGCCACGCGCGCGCGTTCCGACCGGGAGAGACGGACTGGGAACGCGTCGCGATGCTCTACGGCGAGCTCACCGAAGCGACACCGTCGCCGATCGTGGAGCTCAACCGCGCGGTCGCGGTCTCGATGGCGTTCGGCCCCGCCGCCGGGCTCGACCTCGTCGACCAGCTCGTGGAGTCGGGCACCCTCGACCGGTATCACCTCCTGCGGAGCGTGCGCGGCGATCTGCTCGAGAAGCTCGGCCGCCGCGAGGAAGCGGCGGCCGAGTTCGAGCGCGCCGCGGCCTTGGCCCAGAACGCGCGCGAGCGTCAGCTGTCGCTCGACCGGGCCGTCGCGTGTCGCGCGGCCGGGTGACGCCACCTCGGGCGTGACGCGCGACACCAGAACCGCGCTGTCGTTGCTCACGTACCGCGGGTGTTCACGCGACGACGAAAGGACCCCGATGGCGACGTTTCCCGCGCTGACCCATGTCGCGCTCACCGTGCGCGACCTCTCCGTGAGCGTTCCGTGGTACGAGGCGCTCCTCGACGCTCAGCCCGTGATCGACGAGGACACGGACCCCGACCTCCACCACACCGTGTACCTGCTCGGGAACGGCACGCTCCTCGGTCTGCACCAGCACGTGAAGCCGGGGCCCGACGAGCCCTTCGACGAGCACCGCGTCGGCCTCGACCACGTGGCGTTCGGCTGCGCGAACCGCACCCAGCTCGAGCAGTGGGCGCGACGCCTCGACACGCTCGGTGTGGAGCACGGCGGCATCAAGGACGCGGCGTACGGCTCCGGCCTGAGCTTCCGGGACCCCGACAACATCGCCTTGGAGTTCTTCGCCCCGCCGAGCTGATCCCCCACGGACGGTGCGGCACTCAGATACGCGTTCGCGCACCTGAGTGCCGCACCTCGCCTTCAGTCCTTCAGCAGACGTATCGCGTCGAGGTCGAGGACGTGACGGGCGTGGCGGTGCGCCATGACCATGAACATGTCGTCGCCCCGCTCGGTGCGCTCAACGAGCATCGACGCGGCGATGGCCATGATCAGCCCGCCCCACGTCCCGCGCCGGTAGTCGGTCCAGCAGCGGTCCCAGTCGTAGTCGCGCACACCGGCGGCCACGATCCCGTCGTGGTAGCGACGGACGAGGTCTTCCTCGTGGGCGCGACGATCGTCGGGAAGCAGACCGGCACCGATGAAGTACGCGACGTCGCCGAGCGCAGGGCCGTGCGCACTCGTCTGCCAGTCGACGACCGCGACCGACCCGTCGCCGAAGAGCAGGTTGTCGAGTCGGTAGTCGCCGTGCGTCACGGTCCACGGTGTCGTGTCGGCCGCGAGGTACTGGTCGAGCGCGTCGAAGAGCGCGTCGCCCGTCTCGTGCACGTCGGCGCCGAGCCGGTCCTCGTACCGCTCGCGGAACCCGGCCCAGAGGTTGGGGAGCAGCCCCGCCATGAACATCCGTGAAGCCTCGGGATCGCGGTGGAGCCATTCGAGCTCCGCGAGCGACGCGTCGTCCCACCGGGGCGCGTGCAGCTTCACGAGCTCGTCGACGGCGACGACCGCGTGGTCGAGTGAGCAACCGGTGAGCTGGTCGCCGGGCTGCGCGGGCGCGAGGTCTTCGAGCAACAGCACGAAGCTCGCGGTCGCGACGTCGATGTCGGCGTAGTGGACGTGCGGCGTGCGCACCGGGAGCTCGGGTGCAAGCTGCTGGTAGAAGCGCACCTCGATCTCGTAGTTGCGTAACGCCATCGCGGTCGCGCGGCTCGAGGGATCCGCGGCCGGAAGCTTCGCGATGACCGTGGCCGGCGCGTCGGTGCGCCGGTCGTAGGTGAGGCGCAGTCGCACGCTGTCGCACATCTGGCCGCTGCCGACGGACGAGGCGTTGACCGCGACGACGGTCGCGCCGTCGAGCAGGCCGGCCGACGCGAGCGCGTCGGTGAGCCACTCGGGCGTCAGGGCTTCGGGCGAGGCGGCGATGGTGCTCGGTGTCGTCATGACGGCAGCGGTCCCGGGTAGGTGGTGTCGGGGAAGTACCGATGATGGTGCGCGCCGGTCACCTCGAAGATCGCGGTGCCCGCGCGCCCGTCGTCGGTGCGGACCTGCATCTGGTTCAGCCCGCCGCGGTGGAAGGGCTCGTACGGGCGGTCGAACGTTCCGTCGGCCTCGACCGTGACACGACGCCCACCCTCGAGCGTGAACGTCGCGGTTCCACGCAACCCGGTGACCGTGTCGCCGTGCTCGCCGTACTTGGCCGGCGCGCCGCTCTCGTCGACCCATTCCACGTCGTGAGCGAAGTCGACGAGCGGCACGGCCTCCCCTCCGTCGGCGGGCGCCCAGCACCCGTCGGTGTAGACGCGCGCGCCGTTGGCCAGCTCCCAGTGCCACACGCCGAGGAAGCCGTCGGGCAGCTGCACCTGGAACCAGAGCCACAGCGGGCAGCGGCCGTGGTCGCGCACGCCCCACGAGTGGTCGCGCTGGCCCCACCAGTCGTGCATCTCGTACGTCGTGCCCCGGAAGGTGTAGGTGCCCTCGTAGGTCCCCGACTGGAACATGTGGCTCTGGTCCCAGATGAGCTCGCGGCCCGCGCGCATCGTGCCGCGACGCAACCCGTACGATTTCGTGCGGGCGCGGAACGTCAAATCCATGCCGAGCTCGCAGCGCTTGGCGTCGGCCCAGATGTGCACCTCCTCGTAGGGTCGCACGATCTCGACGCGCGCCGCGCCGACGTCGGCGGTGTGCGGATCCCCGTCGTGGGCGCGCATCTGCAGTCCGATGACGCGCTCGCCGCCGACACGGCCCATCTGCAACGAGTCGATCTGGGCCCGCTGCGGGTAGGTCGCCATCGTCAGGATGACGAGATCGCCGCGCGTGTCGGGCCGGTGGGCGACGAAGAAGTAGCTCTCACGCCAGTGCGGGTGGTCGGTCACCACGCTCGCCAAAGGTTCGGGCGTCTGGTGGAGGAGGTGCTCGTCCATCGCGGTCAACGGCTGCATCGGCTGTCGAGTCTCCCATCAGCATGGTCGCCATGTCCGGAGAGCGATCCGGAATCCGGCGGCGACGGCTCCCGCTCGTACACTCCTGTCATGGTGCGGCAAGAAGCCCGAGCCGTCGCCGGAGCCGCGCCCGCGCGAACCGACGAGCTCGCCCGGGGCTCCACCGGACGCCGGACCCGCAACCCTGCCGTCATCGGTGTCGCGGCGGCAACCATCGGCGGGCTCGTCCTGCGCCTCGCGCTGGTCGCGCGGTCGCTCGTCGTCCTCGACCGGCTGTTCATCCCCGACGACACCTACTACACCCTGACGATCGCCCGCTCGATCGCCCACGGGCACGGGCCGACGACCGACGGTCATACCCTCACGACCGGCTTCCAGCCGTTGCTCGCGTTCGTGATGACGCCGGTCTTCTGGATCACCGACGGTTCCCAGGCGCTCCGCATCAACCTCTTGTTCCTCGTCCTCGTCGACGCGGCAACGATCGCGGTCCTCGGCTGGATCGCGTACCGCGTCGCCGGGTCGGTCGCCGCGATCGTCGCGTCGGGCGTGTGGGCGATCTCGCCCGTCGCGCTGAGCATGGCGCTCGGTGGCCTCGAGACGTCGCTCGCGATCTTCCTCGACGCGCTGCTCGTCGCGGTGTGGATCCACGCGAACGACCGGGACGATCGTCGATGGTGGATCGCAGCGGGTGCCGTCGCGGGACTTACGGTGCTGGCGCGGATCGACGCCCTGCTCCTCGTCGCGCTGCTCGGGATCGTCCAGCTCGTACGCGGCCGAGCGCGTGACCTCGTGCCGTCGGGCATCGCGGGCGCGCTGGTGCTGGCACCGTGGTGGATCTGGTCCTGGGTCAACATGGGGACGGTGGTGCCGACGAGCGGTTCCGCCGCCCACGCGCTCGTCACGACCCACTTCGACGAGACGACCTTCTCGTCCGCGCTCGGCGCCGCGTCCGGCGGCCCGTTCGACGTGTGGAACTGGCTCCGCACGAAGTTGGGCACGCACGTCGCCGTCGGCTCGGTTGGGTTCTTCGTCGCGGTCGTCGGCTTGGTGCTGCTGGCCGCGGTCGTCGCCTCCACCCGGTCGTTCGGTCCGGCGCGCGAGCGCGAACGCTCCGCGGGTCCCATCGTGGCCACGCTCCCGGTGTTCGCCGCCGGGCTGCTGCTCTTCTACGCGTGGTTCGGCGTGACGTGGTACTTCACCCGATACCTGGCCCCGGTCGCCATGGTCGTCACCCTGCTGGTGGCGCTCGGCGCCGCGCGCCTTGCCCGTGTGCACCTCGGGCCACGCCACGCCGGCATGGCGATCGTGTGTGCGCTGCTCGTGTTCCCGTTGTTCGTCGGGGTGCGGCTGACCGCGCGCTTCTTCACCGCGAACGACCACATCTTGTCGTCGAGCGACGCCGCCACCGGCTACTCGGAGCCTGCCCGCCGGGTCGTGTCGAAGATCCCGAACGGCAGCGTTGCCGCCGGCATGCAGACCGGCGCAACGAGCTACTGGGCCGACGAGCGCTTCACCATGGTGAACCTCGACGGCGTCGTGAACCCCGATGCGTACCGCGCCACGCGCAAGCATCGCATCGCCGCGTACGCGCGCGCCCGTGGCGTCACGTACTTCGCCGACTGGTCGCCCGCGTTCTCGCACTGGTTCCTCATCGACGTCCCGAGCTCGGGCCTACGGATCCCGAGCTCGACCACCATCGCCTTGGTCCGGCGCGGCAACAACCTGCCCTTGATGGCCGCGCGGTTCCAGTGGGCCCCGTCCCCATGACGTGCACCGGCTCCGAGTGGCATCGGGGTTCCTGGCGCGCGAGCGCGTACACCTTGTCGTCGTCGGAGCCGACAGAGACGGTGCTCGCGTCGAGCTTGCTCGCGAGCCCGGGACCGAGCGTGGCCTCGGAAGACTG
Source organism: Acidimicrobiia bacterium (assembly GCA_036558745.1). Lineage (GTDB taxonomy): Bacteria > Actinomycetota > Acidimicrobiia > IMCC26256 > JAMXLJ01 > JAMXLJ01. The sequence goes on along the minus strand of DATBEZ010000021.1, from coordinate 25,981 downwards.
CGTCCCCGTGTGCGACCGATCGGCACGGAGCTGCGACCAGCACCTCGTCGGACCGCGGTGCATCTCTCGTGAGAACTCGATGTCGAGCAGGGGACGCGCGGGTAGTCGACAACGCGTCTTCGTGGACGAACGAATTTGGAGTTCGCGCGGAGCTGACCGCGGAGGCCGCGCCGCGGTCAGTGCGAAGCGAGACCGTACGCGTAGATGTTGCCGTTCGCAGCACTGACGATGACCCTGCCGCTCGCGACCGTCGGCGCACCCGGTTGCGCGGGAACGTCGGTGGTCCACAGCGGCGCGCACGTCGGCTGCCCGCAACCGCCGAGGGTGAACGCGGCGAGCCTGCCGTCCGTCGCAGTGACGAACACCAAGCCGTTCGCGATCGCGGGTGCGGTCGCCACCGGCGCACCCAGCGACGCGGTCCAGAGCGGCGCGCACGTCGCCTGACCGCAACCTCCGTCGGGGAACGCGTACACCTTGCCGTCGTCGGACCCGACCGCAACGACGCCGCCGCCGACCGCGGGCGACGACTTCACCGCGCCTCCCGTCGAACCGCTCCACAGCGGCGCGCACGTCGAGCCGCCGCAGCCGTCCGACGGGAACGCGTAGAGATGGCCGTCGTCGTCGCCGACGTAGAGCGTGGTCGCCGTGACGGCCGGGACGGTGTCGCCCGCCGTGCCGCTCCACGTGGGCGAGCACACCGGGATCGGCCACTGAGGTGACGAGCCGCACGTCGAGCTGGTGAAGGCGGTCGAGCGCACGTACAGGACGCCGGCGCGCACGGCCGGCGTCCCCGTGGTTGACAACACGTCGAAGCCCGGTCCATGGACGCCGTCGAACGTCTCTCCCGTGCGGAGGAAGACGTGGAACGACTGGTACAGCTGGCCGTTCACCGACGCGGCGAGACCGCCGCGCGCGCGGAAGTCCTCCTCCTCCTCGGCGAGGAACCTGCCGGTGTCTGCGTCGTAGGCGGCGACGCCGCCGTGACTCCCGCTGACACCCACGTCCTGGTCCAGGCCGACGAGGATCCGACTACCGTCGGCGACCGGCGGCGTGCCACGAACGCCGAACCCCGGGGCGGCCTGTGGGAGCGGCGCCGACCAGCGCGTCGAGCCGTCCGCCGTGTCGAGGGCGATGATCGAGTCGAGCGTGTCGCCCACCGTGAAGAAGGCGTTGCGACCCGCCACGACCGGATCGTTCGGGGCAGTGGCGAGACCGGTCGATCTGCTCCACGCGAGGTTGAGGCCGGCGACGTTCGCCGAGTTGATCGTGACCTCGAACGGGTTCGAGCCCTCGCGGCTCGCGCCGAACTTGAACTGCGGCCACGTGCATGCGCTCGCGACGAGAACGAGCGCTGCCGCGACGAGGAGGCGGACCCTCCTGCGCACGACCAACAGACTATTGCGCCGCGGCCGCGTGGTCGACGTGTCGATCGAGCGGGGGATCACGCATCGCCGAACGCCGACCGCTCCGGCGCTCCGGCGCTCCGGCGCTCCGGCGAAAGGAGAACCGGCCACTGACCCGGAGTCTGTTCAGTCACGAATCGCGCCTCACGGAGCGCGCTCTACGGGAGGCGGAACGCGGCGAGCGTGCTGCCCGCCGATGCGTAGACGGTCCCGCTGGCGACGACCGGGCCCCACACGGGTGCCGCGGGCCCCGACGGGTTGACTGCGCCGTTCCAGAGCGACGCGCAGGCCGACGTGCCGCATCCGCCCGCGGCAAACGCGTACACCGCGCCGGTCGAGGTGCCCACATACACGACGTTGTTCCCGACCGCGGGCTGATGCGACACCGCAGCCCCCGATGCGGTGGCGCCCGACCACTCCGGCGCGCACGTCGACTCGCCGCAGCCTGTCGCCGAGAACGCGTCGACGTCGCCGTCGCCGGCCCCGACGTAGAGCTGCCCGTTGGCGACCGCGGGCGCGGTCGCGGCGGTCGAGCCGGTGTGCGCGGTCCACTCCAACGCACCGGTCCCGAGATCGAGCACGGCGACATCACCGTTCGCGAGCCCGATCGCAGCTTCGCTCGTCCCGATACCGACCGGATCCCGGGGAGCGGCAGGCACGGTGGCCGTCCACTGCGGGGCGCAGGACGGGAATTGAGGGGGAAGAGCCGGGTCGGGCACGCACGTGTCGAGCGAGAACGACTTGATCCGGTTGTCGACGCCGACGAGCACGCTGCGCCCGATGATCGACGGCGAGGTCACAGAACCCGCCGTGTCCAACACGGTGGAGTATGTCCCGTAGTCGAGGAAGAAGTACCTGTCGTTGACCGGAATGAAGGACATGCTGACCACGGCGGTTGCGTCATTGCGCGTGGCGACGGACCCGAGGACCACGTGATGAACGCTTCCCGACCCGGACCGCGCCCCCGTCGTGTCGTCGAACGTGAACACGCCCCCGGCGTCGTCGTCCCAATTGACTGGAGCCAGCACCTTGTCGCCCACCGCGCTCAGCGGCCCGACGACCTGCGCCGGGGGCAAGGAGGTGTCGTGGTTGTGCGTGATCCAGTCGACGGCCCCGGTCGCGGTGTCGAAGGCCTCCACCGCGTCCCCGGCGGGCACGAACACCCGGCTCCCCACGACCGCCGGTGTCATCGCCGTCGCGCCGGTGTCCGTCCCCCACACCCGGGTCAAGCTACCGACGTTCGAAGTGGTGAGCGTGAGCTCGAGTGGGTTGAAGCCCGTACGCGCCGCGTCCCACCCCTCCGCGGGCCAGGTGCACGCCGTTGCGAGGACGATCAGCAGCACCGCCCCGAGCACCAGTGCGACCCGGGGCCGACGATCCGTCCTCGCCGCTGCCCTCGTCATAGCGCGACCTGTACTGCGAACGGTCGCGTGGCGCAACGGCCGAAAGTCATGATGCCGGTGCGCGGCCACGCGGTTCGCGGTTCGTGCGTCAAGTGGACGCGGCCCAGCGAAACCTGACGGCCGTCGTCGACGACTCCGACGGAAGTCGTGAGATGCGGGATCACGTGGTCGCGCACACACACCACTCGTGCGACACCCGCCGTCGTCTCTCGGCGCGTCGGCGCCGACTGGACGAGCCACTCGATGAGGAACTGGCCAACGGTCGGCCCACCCGCGGCGCCAACCCGGTCGAGCCCGATGAGGAATCGCCGCTCGGCCTCGGTCGCGTCCGAACATCGCCCGGCCACACCGCCAGAGCTACGAACAACGGCTCTGACCTGCGAAAGGTTCAGCGCGCTCGGAGGGACTCGAACCCCCAACCTTCTGATCCGTAGTCAGATGCTCTATCCATTGAGCTACGAGCGCTTGCGTCGGTCGACTCGGAGCTCGTCCCTCGCCAACGAGACGGCGTTCCCGGTCAACGCACAGACCGCTCAGCGTACCGGGTTCGTGGGCAGGCCGCCGGTCCGGGCCGGATCAGGGGCAGGGGTACACGGTCCGGGGCCGCGGAGCGGCGTTCGAAGGTGTGGCGCGCACGCGCCGCACTCTCCGGCTCCGGTCCGGGCCACTCCTGCGCGACGCTCAGGCAGGGTTCGACGACGTCGGAACGACGTGTCCGAAGGGCGGGGTCATGAGCGACTTCGTGGTGCGACAGCGCGCCGGGCGCGTGCGGGCGGCCGTTCTCGCGATGGTGGTCATGGTGTCGACGCTCGCCGGCATCTCGGCGGCCGGCGCGGTGACGGCGACGCAGCGACTCGATCTGCGGGTGTTGGTCGTGTCGGACGGGTCGTTGACGGTCCAGGCGCTCGCGGCGGCGCTCGACGCGGAGGGTGTGCCGTACACGAAGGTGACGTTGTCCGATCCGAACCGGCCGACGATCAACGCCGCTCCCGGCGGCACCGTCGCGACGCTGGTGAACGGCTTCACGGTCAACGCACGGCCCACCATCACGTCGCTCGCTCCGACGACGCTCGTCCGAGGAGGCACACGCGTGACCTTCACGGTGACGGGGTCGGGCTTCGCGACCGGCGTGCGCCTGACGTTCTCGCCGGGCGGCGGCATCACGCTCAACTCGCTGACCATGAACAGTGCGACCCAGCTCACCGCGGTCGTGACCATCGGGCGCAATGCCGCGACCGGTCCTCGCAACGTCACGGTGACGAACACCGACGGCGGCACGATCACGTCGAGCAACGGCATCGCGATCATCTGACCGCAGCAGCGTTGCGCGGTGGCCGGGCGCGGCCACCGCGTGACGCCGCGGCGTGCGTCGATCTACCGCGTCCGCAGCCCCTTCACCGTGTCGACGATGATCCGGCTCGCGCTGATCGCCTGTGTGGTCATGCCCAGCGCACTCTCGGCACCGCCGCCGGTTCCGCCGGGCCACGTGTGGCCACCGCCGTCGATCGTGGAGAGCGCGACCGTGGCGTTGCTGCTGCACCCGGCGTAGGTGCGCAGCGTGATCCCCCTCGCCGGCTGGGTCACCGTCGGACCGCTGCACCCGAACTGCTGCGCATACGCGCCCACCGCCGTCTCGACCGGCTGCAGGCGGATGCGGTTGAACAGCGCGCGCTCCTGCGGCGAGATCAACCGGCTCAGTCGTTGCGCGACCGGCCCGCCCTTCACCCCCGAGAACGGCACGCCACCTGCGTAAGGGACGAGCTCGTCGGCGGTGCCGTGGAACGCGATGACCGTCGTCGGGCGCGCCGTGGTGCACGGGCGCAGGATGTTGACGCCCGCGACGGGGAAGATCGCGGCGAGCCTGCCGTTGAGCGCGCACACCAGCCCGTCCGCGAGCCCGGCCCCGTTCGAGATACCGGCGGCGACCTCGCGCGACGGGTCGACGCAGCGCGTCGCCTCCAGCTGGTCGAGGATCGCAGCCACGAAGTTCGCGTCCTTCGGATCGAGGATCGGGTACGCCCAGCTGTTCTGCGGATTGTCCGACGCGGGAGTGACCACGATCATCCCGGCCGCGGTGCCGATGGGACCGAGCCGCGTGTACGCGGCCTCGAGCGCCGCGGGCTCACCCAACCCGTGCAGGTCGAACACCACCGGCGCCGGTGCGCGCAGGTCCCCGGGCAGCGCGAGGAGATAGCGGCGAGACGCGCCGCCGACCTGGACCGTGCCTTCCGTCGCGGGGCGCGCCGGCGACGCGCAGCCCGCCGAACGACGCACCGCACCCGCGCGCGAGCCTCCACCGGGCACGGAGGTCGACGCCGACGTCGAGGTTCTCGTCGGGCGCGTCGTGTCGCTGTTCCCGCCACTGCACGCGCCCATCGCGGCGGCGCACACGACGACGCAGACCACGACCGACCCACGCGATCGGATCAGGGCGCACCTCCGGGTGTGTCTGCCGCGACCAGCAGCGCGCGATCCGCACCCGCAACACCGAGCGTCGCCTCGACCGCGAGCTCGATGACCGCGTCCGCGTTCCACGACGGGTTCGCCTGGCAGCCGCGCGCGACCGCCTCACCGATGCCGAGGAACAGCACCGAGAGCACGTCGGCCAACTGCCCGTCGGGCAGCCCCGCCGCGCCGAGCTCGACGCGGAGCACGTCGGTGAGCACGCGTGTCAAATGATCACGGGTGTGCTCCGCCGCGGTCGCGACGCCCTGGAGCCGCTCAGCGCGCACGCGCGCCAACAGACGGAACCCGTCCGGGCGTCGCGCCGCGAAGTCGAACACCGCCCGGTAGCGCGCACGGATGCGCTCGCGGACGCCGAACCCGACCGTCGAGGTGTACGCGTCGACGAGCGCGTCGGTGAAGCGCTCGAGCTCCGCTGCCACCGCCGCGTCCCAGAGCGCATCCTTGGTCGCGTACAGCTCGTACAGGGCGGCGCGGGGGACGCCGGCGCGGGCCGCGACCGCGCTCATCGACGCTCCCGCGAGGCCTCGCCCCGCGAAGACCGCGGTGGCCGCCGCGAGCGCGGCCGCCCGGACGTCCTCGACCTCCCGGAGCCGGGGCCGGCCCCGGCCCCGCGGCGGCGGCGCGAGCGCACCCACGCGCATTTTCTAACATACCTGTCGGAAAACGGCGACGGCGCCGCGCGACAACGAGAACAGGTTCCCGATCCCCCTGGCAGCGCGCGGAGCGGTTAACTAACGTCACGTCAGATGCGGATCGTGCGGGGGGAGCACAATCCGGCACAGGCCGGACGGTGTCGTTGGCGTCCTCCCCCGCGATCCCGGGGGTAGCCCGTGCACGCGTTCCTGGGATACACGTTCAGCGGCCTGATCACCGCCTCCATCTACGCGGTGGCAGCGAGCGGCCTGGTCCTGACGTACACCACGACCGGCGTCTTCAACTTCGCCCACGGCGCCACGGGCATGGTGGCGGCCTTCGCCTACTGGGACCTGCGCTTCGGCTGGGGATGGCCGGCGCCGATCTGCCTGATCATCGTCCTGCTGATCCTCGGCCCGCTGTTCGGCGCCATCATCGAGCTCGTCATCATGCGCGGGCTCCAGGGAACGTCGGAGACGACGAAGCTCGTCGCCACCCTGAGCCTCCTCGTCGCCCTCCTCGGTCTCTCGCTGTGGGTCTGGGACCCCAACAAGGCCCGCCCGATCCGGAAGTTCTGGGAAGGGAACGCGGTCTCGATCCTCGGCATCCGACTGTCGTGGCACGAGGTGGCTGCCTTCATCATCGCCATCCTCGTGGCCATCGGGCTCCGGCTGCTCCTCTACCGGACCCGCATCGGCGTCTCGATGCGGGCCGCGGTCGACGACCGCCCGCTGGCCCAGCTCAACGGCGCCCGGCCCGACGCGACGTCGATGGTCGCCTGGGGCGTCGGCTCGTCGCTCGCGGCGCTGAGCGGCATCCTCATCTCCCCCACGCTGCTGCTCTCGGCCCTGCCGCTCACCCTGCTCATCATCAACGCGTACGCGGCCGCGATGTTCGGGCGCCTCCGCAGCCTGCCGATGACGTTCCTCGGCGCGGTCATCCTCGGTCTCGCGGCCGACTACTCGCGCGGCTACATCATCAACAAGGTGCCGACGAGCGTGACCCCGTACCTCACGGGCCTGGTCGCGTCGGTGCCGATCATCATCCTCTTCGTCGTCCTGCTGGTGCTCCCGCAGGCGCGACTGCGCGGTCACGGCGTGCTGCGGACGCGGGAGAACGTCCTCAAGCCGACGTGGAGCGGCGCGCTGTTCTTCTCCGCGTGCATGATCGTCGGTGCCGCGATGATGACGCTCGTCATCCCGGTCGCCGACCTCAATAACGTCGACAAGATGTGGGGACTCGGGATCATCGGACTCTCGATGATCCCGCTCATCGGATACGCAGGACAGATATCGCTCTGTCAGCTGTCGTTCGGCGCGATCGGCGCGGTGACGGTGGCGCACCTCGGCGGCACACACGGCAACCCGCTCGCGATCCTGCTCGGCGGGATCATCGCGGGCGCGGTCGGCGCGATCATCGCCCTTCCCGCGCTGCGGTTGTCCGGCATCTATCTCGCGCTCGCGACGGCCGCGTTCGCCGTCGCGCTCGACCGGTGGATCTGGCTGCTGCCGAAGTTCACGATCTTCCACCACTCGTTCGACATCTTCCAGGAGGGCTCCCTCACGATCAGCCGGATCGGCGTCTTCGGCTATCAGGCCGACAGCGACCGCGCGTACTTCATCTTCGGGTCCATCGCGTTCGCGTTGTTCGCGATGCTCGTCGTCTGGGTGCGCAGGAGCGGGTTCGGACAGCGGTTGCTCGCGATGAAGGACAGTCCCGCTGCGTGCGCCACGCTCGGTTTGAACCTCACCTTCACGAAGGTCGCCGTCTTCGCGCTGTCGGCCGGCATGGCGGGCATCGGTGGTGCGGTCTACGGCGGCGCGCTGCGCGTCGCCGACTCCACGTCGACGTTCGACTTCTTCACCGGCCTCTCGGTGCTGCTCGTCATGGTGGTCGCCGGCATCGGTTCGATCGCGGCCGCGTTCTCGACCGGGCTGTTCCTCGGGGCACCCATCCTGGCCAACCTGTTCCCGTCGTTGAAGCAGCTGCAGACGGTCCTCGTCGGCTTCGCCGGCATCGGCCTCGGCAAGAACCCGAACGGCTTCATCCAGAACGACATCCGCCCACGCTGGATGATCATGTGGGAGGAGAAGCGCTCGATCGCGCTGACCGTCGTCGCCATGGTCGTCGTCTACCTGCTGCGCACGACGGGGACGATCAAGAACTACCCGTTCGCGATCATCGAGCTCTGCCTGCTCGCGCTCGGCCCGCAGCTCGCGCTGTACCTGCGCAACCGCCGACCGGATCACGTCGCCGAGGCGCAGCCGCTCCCGCTCGAGTGGATCGGCGTGACCCGCCCGTTCACCCCCGCCGACGTCGGCGAGATGGACCAGGCGCTCGAGCCGCTGCCCGGGGCGGTGCGCTGACATGGCCCAGCTCTCCGTCGATTCCGTCACCGTCCGCTTCCGAGGCAACGTCGCGGTCAACGGCGTCGACCTCACGGCCGAGCCGGGCTGCGTGACCGGGCTGATCGGCCCCAACGGTGCCGGCAAGACGACGCTCTTCAACGTCATCACCGGGCTCCAGCAACCGACGGCCGGCCGTGTGGTGCTCGACGGCCACGACATCACGAGGCTCCCGCCGTTCAAACGGGCACGCAAGGGCATCGGACGAACGTTCCAGCGGCTCGAGCTGTTCTCCGCGCTGACCGCTCGGGAGAACATCCGCGTCGCCGCCGACATCCATCGCGGGTGGTCGAGCCAACGCGAGTCGCCCGACGAAGTGGCCGAGCGGATCATCCAGCGGATCGGCTTGCACGACGTGGCCGAGATCCGCGTCGACTCGTTGCCCACGGGACAGGGTCGCCTCGTGGAGCTCGGGCGCGCGCTGGCGACGAACCCGACGGTGCTGCTGCTCGACGAGCCGGCGGCCGGTCAGGACGAGAGCGAGACCGAGCGCTTCGCCGACCTGTTGCGCGAGCTCGCCGGCGAAGGCATGGCCGTCCTGCTCGTCGAACACGACGTGTCGCTCGTCATGGACGTGTGCAGCCACATCCACGTGCTCGACTTCGGCGAGATCATCGCGGTGGGCTCTCCCGAGGAGATCCGCGTCAACGACGCCGTCCTCGCCGCGTACCTCGGCACACCCGTGGAGCCGACAGCATGACGGATCTTCCCGAACCCTCGGCGAACGGGGCGTCCGCGACACCGGCGCCCCTGCTCGAGCTGCGCGGGGTTCGTGCCGCGTACGAGATGATCGAGGTACTGCACGGGGTCGACCTCGCGATCGACCAAGGCACCGTCTACGCGGTGCTCGGCCCGAACGGTGCGGGCAAGACCACGATGTTGCGCGTCGCGGCAGGGCTGCACCGCCCGACGCGTGGCGACGTCTTCATGGCCGGTCGTCGCGTCACCGGCGCGAAGGCCGACGAGCTCGCGCGCCGCGGCGTCTGCACGATTCCCGAGGGCCGGGGCGTCTTCCCCAATCTCTCCGTGCGCGAGAACCTGCGCATGGCCACGTATGCCGGCGTGAGCCTGAACGACGTGGAAGACGCCACGTACGCGCGGTTCCCCCGCCTCAAGGAACGTCGCAGCCAGCAGGCGGGCACGCTCTCGGGCGGCGAGCAGCAGATGCTCGCGATGGCGCGCGCCCTCGCGACCCGCCCGGCGCTCCTCCTGCTGGACGAGCTCTCGATGGGTCTCGCGCCCCTCATCGTCGAGCAGATCTACGAGGTCGTCGCCCAGGTCGCCAAGGAGGGCGTCTCGATCCTCGTGGTCGAGCAGTTCGCCCAGACCGTGCTCGGGGTCGCCGACGTGGCGTCGATCATGGTCCAGGGACGGGTCGTGAAAACCGGTTCGCCACGGGAGATGGAAGCGGAGCTGAGCGCGGCGTACCTGGGTGGCTGAGCAAGGGCAGACTGTGTTCGGATCGGCGACGCGGGCCGGCAGCGTCGGCGTCGAAGCGAAGGTGGAACGATGATCGAGAGCAGCGAGCGGGTCGAGCAGTTCAAGACGGAGATTGCCGACATGCGACTCCGCGATCCGGCGACGGGGAGAGACGCGCAGTTCCTGAAGCTGGGCATCTTCCTGCTCATCGCCGGACCGATCGTCACGGTCCTGTCGTACTTCGGGTCGCACTCCAACAGCGGCGCCGCGCAGCAGGACTACATCGTCGTCGCGCTGATCGGCGTCAGCCTCACGGTCGTCGGCGCCGCGCTGTTCCTTCGCTACTCGCTGGCGCAGTTCCTGCGCTTCTGGCTCGCGCGCCTCATCTACGAGCAGCAGGCGCAGACCGACCGCATCGTCGGCACCGCGAAGACGGACACGCTCACCGCGACCAAGAACTGACACCCCGAGCACCTGGGCGCCTGCCTCCAAATTCTATTCACTCTGCATTAATCTCCGGGACGGCCCCGCCTGACCGGGCGGATGGATGTGGGGGGAAGGAAGGCACTGCATGAGGGTGTTCCGCTGGTGTATCCCGCTGGTCGTCGTCGCGGCGGTTGCCGCGGGTTGCAGCCGATCCAGCAGCAACAGCTCGAAGGGCAACTCGCCGACCACGTCGGGGAGTGGGAGCACGAGTGCCGGCGACTTCGGCACGATGAAGGACGTCTGCGGCCCGGGCAACGCGAAGGGCGCGACCGACAAGGGCGTCACCGACACGAGCATCCGCGTCGGCACCATGTCGGACCCGGGTGCAGTCCAGCAGCCCGGCCTCAACCAGGAGCTCTTCGACAGCGCAACCGCGTTCGTGGCGTGGTGCAACGCGGCCGGCGGCATCAACGGGCGTCAGCTGACGCTCGACAAGTGGGACTCGGCGCTCACCAACGTCGCGGCCCGCATGATCCAGGCGTGCGAGGTCGACTTCGGGCTCGTCGGCAACGGCGAGGCGCTCGACAGCACCGGCGTCGACCAGCGCGTGAAGTGCGGTCTTCCGGAGATCAGCGCCTACGACGTGTCGTCGGCTGCCGGGCGGGCACCGAACTCGATCCAGGCGATCCCGACGCCCGACTTCCAGAGCCGCGTGGGTGGCGCCTACCGCGTCCTCAAGGCGGCGGATCCGGCGGCGACCGCGCACTACGCGATGCTCAACAGCCAGTTCCAGGCGATCAAGGACTCGGGTGACCGCAACCGCCAGGCGGCGAAGCAGCAGGGGTACACCGAGGTGTACTACGACGAGCTGCCGCTGTCGGTCGACAACTGGCGGCCGTACGCGCAGAACCTGCAGACCAAGGGCGTGCAGGTGTTCACACTGCAAAGCAACCCGGACATGCTCGCCGCGCTGCTCAAGTCGCTCCAGGACGTCGGGTACCACCCGAAGTACGCGATCCTCGACGCCAACTACTACGACGGCAAGCTGATCGCGGAGGCGGGCTCGGCGCTGCAGGGCACCAAGATCCTCGTCAACAGCTACCAGTGGCCGTTCGAGATGGCCAGCACGAACCCGGCGACGAAGCAGTACATCGAGCTGCTGAAGAAGTACGCCAACGCCCAGCCGAAGGGCCTCGGCATGAACGCGTGGTCGGCGTGGCTGCTCTGGGCGCAGTCGGCGAAGGCCTGCGGCTCGAACCTCACGCGCCAGTGCGTGATGCAGAAGGCCGGAGCCGTGACCGACTGGACCGGCGGTGGTCTGCACTCGCCGGACAAGCCGGGGAACGCGAGCACGCCCGAAGGCCAGTGCTTCACGCTGATGGAGGCTTCGCCCAGCGGCTTCTCGGTGAACAAGGACGTGCTGAAGCCGAACCAGGACGACGTCTACAACTGCAACCCGGCGAACGTGTTCAACCTCGACGGGTTCCCGAAGAGCTAGCACGAGACGAAGCAGACCTCGCGACGACGTTGCATCCGGCCCGATCGGCACCCGCCGGTCGGGCCGGGTCGCGTCAGAAGCCGGGCACGTTCGCGAGCAACGCCTCGCTCACGTCCCAGAGTCGACCCGCGGCCTGCTCGTCGGCCGCGACCCCCGCGAGCTCGACCGCCTCGCAGTCGCGGAAGTACCGACCGGTCACGCCGTCGAGCGACTCCGACGTCGTCACGTACAACGACGTGCGCGCGCCATCCTCGACGGTGGCGGGCGTGCCGAGCGCGCCCAGATCGGGAGCTCCGCCGCCCGCACCACGCGCCGAAGGTGCGCCTCCCGGCGACGGCAGGCGGTCCTCGTCGCGGACCCGACCCAGATCCGTGTCCACATAGCCGGGGTGCACGGCGTTGGCGGTCACGCCCGAGTCGCGCCACCGGCGGGCGAGCTCGGTCGTGAAGTACACGTTGCACAGCTTCGACGCGCCGTACGCCTCCCAGCCCGACCAGTTGTGCTCGAACTGCAGATCATCGAAGCGCAAACCTTCGCGTGCGATGCCGTAGCCGTCGGACGACACGTTGACGACCCTGGCGGGCGCGCCGGCGCGCAGCAACGACTCGAGCCGCGTCGTGAGCAGGAATGGCCCGAGATGGTTCACCGCGAAGGTGAGCTCCAGCCCATCCGCGGTCTCACGACGGCGTCCGAGGATCATCACGCCCGCGTTGTTCACCAGCGCGTGCAGCGCGTCGGTGCGCTCCTGCAGCTCCTCGACCGCGGCCGCAACGGACGAGAGCCGAGCGAGATCCAGCGCGACGACCTCGACCGTCACACCGGTCTCGTCGCGGACTGCGGCGACCGCCTCCGCGGCCCGCTCGGCGTTGCGCGCACCGATCAGGACGCGCGCCCCGGTGCGGGCCAGACCGGCGGCGGTCGCGCGCCCGATCCCGCCCGTTCCTCCGGTGACGAGCACGGTACGGCCTTCCCAGGACGACGTCATCGGCGTACGATACCTGACGAGTCAGGAATCGCGCTCGGCCGCTCCGGCGATCGAGCCGGCGACGGGAGGCAGCATGAAGACGCGGGTGGACGTAGAGCGCTGCACCGGCGCGCTCGGCGCCGTCGTCGACGGCATCGAGCTCGAGTCCCTCGACGACGAGGGGTTCGGGATCCTGCACGAGGCGCTCATGGAGCACCGGGTGCTGTTCCTGCGCGGTCAGGACCTGAGCGACGAGGGCCAGCTGAACCTGGCGGCGCGATTCGGCACGCCGAGCGTGTACCCGATCTCCAAGCACTTCGGCGGCACCCAGGCCCTCCACGAGATCGTCGACAGCCCGGAGAGCCCGCCCGACGCCGACGGCTGGCACACCGACATCACCTGGCTCCCCACGCCGCCGAAGGTCGCGATCCTCTGCGCGCTCGAGATCCCCCCGTACGGCGGCGACACCATGTGGGCCGACCTGTACGGCGCGTACGAACGGTGCTCGGAGCCGCTGCGTGACGCGTTCACGCGCCTGCAGGTGCGTCACACCCAGGGGGCCGAGTTCTGGGAGCGCTTCTCGCGCATCGCAGGTACCGAGCACCTCGAGGAGCTCCAGGCCGCGTTCCCCGGTGCCGTGCACCCGCTGGTGCGCACCCATCCGGTCACCGGACGCGACGCGCTGTTCGTGTCCGGGATGTTCATGGAGTCGATCGTGGGCATGCACCCGGAGGAGAGCGCATGGCTCGTGTCGTGGCTCCGCGCACGCGTCGACGACCCCAACGTGCAGGTGCGGTGGCGCTGGCAGGTCGGTGACGTCGCGATCTGGGACGAGCGCTGCACGAACCACCGCGCGCTGAGCGACCACTACCCGCAGCATCGGCGCATGCGACGCTGCACGGTCGACGGCGACGCGCCCGTGTTCACGCGGCCGGCGTAGCGCCGGGTCAGCGCGGCGTCGGCAGATCGTCGAACGCGCGCAGCACACCGACGACGCTCTCGTCGAGCCCCACCCGGTCCGCGAACGACGTCACCATCGCACCGACGAGTCGTCCGGCCGCCTTGTGGCCGCGCTTCGTCAGCTGAACCAGCACCCTGCGGCCGTCCTCGGGATCCGCGACGCGCGTGACGAGCCGAGCGTCCTCGAGTCGGTCGACGGTACGCGTCATGCCGCCCGACGTGACGACGAGCATCTCGTTGAGGTCGGTCACGCTCAAGCGGTACGGCGCGCCGTCCAGTGCGAGCGCGAGCAGCACGGCCGCGCTCGCGTCGGCGAGCCCGAGCGGCTTGAGCACGCCCTGGAGCCACGCGTCGACGCGTCGGGCGGCACCGACCAGCGCGAGCACGACGGTCGCGGCCTCGGCATCGGCGTCGGGGAACTCGCGGCGGAGACCGTCGCGCACCACCTCGAGCCCGTCACGCGCGATCTGCGCCATGGCACGGAAGGCTACTGGTGCCGCAAGGCGGTCCCGACCGCACGCAACGAGTCGGGATCGCTGGCGTCACCGACGGTGACGACGACGCGCGCGAGCGGACCGTCGAAGCGGAACGGTGGGCGGTAGTCGTCGCACACCGGGAACCCACGACCGAACCCGACGGTGAGGAACGCGCCGTTCGGGCTCCACCGGAACGGGACGTCGAGCGGCACGTCCTCCTCGTGCACCACCGCGCCGTCGGCGAGCACCCGACCCACGCCGCCGCCACCATCGCGGCGCGTGAACGAGAAGCCCAGCGTGGTCGCGCCGACGGGAACCGCCACCCGCACCGCGTGCGACGCCTCGCCGACGTAGTTGAGGACCCACGTGACCGATCGATCGGCCACGAACCACGCCCACCCGTTCGTCCAGTCCCCCTGTTCGCACAGGACGCCCTCGTGCGACTCTGCGAGCGGTCCGTCGAGCACGGCGACCATCGCGAAGTCCGTGCCGACGAGCGACGGCCCCGCCTCCTCGTGGATCGCGGCACCGGGGTGCAGCTCGTAGCGGCTGCGGCCCCGCAGCCAGCGGAAGTCGACGTGCGGGAACCGGTCCACGATGCCGTCGTCGAGCGGCAGCACCCCGTTGCGTCCCGCCTCGACCCACCACCGGTCGACGAGCTCGCGCAGCTTCGCCGGTTGCTCCTCCGCGCGATCGTGGACCTCCGAGAAGTCGTCGCGGACGTCGAAGAGCAGCCACTGGTCGGTCGCGAAGTCGGCGCTGCCGTCGGTGAGCTCGCGCTCGCCCCGGTGCTGCTGGTTGACGTGGTCGGTCACCGCCTTCCAACCGTCGTGGTAGATCGCGCGGCTCCCCCACATCTCGTAGTACTGCGTCGCGCGCACCTCGCGGGCGGCCGCGTCGTCGACCAGCGTCGCGAGACTGACGCCGTCGACCGACATCTGGGCAACACCACGGACCCGCTCGGGCATGGGCACGTCGAGCGCTTCGAGCACCGTCGGCAGCACGTCGACCGCGTGGCAGTACTGCGCGCGAACGCCACCGGCGTCGCGCACGCGACCGGGCCACCGGAGGATGAACGGGTCCCGGATCCCGCCCTCCCACGTGTAGCGCTTCCACCGTCGCAACGGCGTGTTCCCGGCCAGAGCCCAGCCCCAGGGGTAGTGGTTGTACGTGCGGAAGCCGCCCAGCTCGTCGATGAGCTCGAGGTTCTGCGCGAGGTCCTCGTGCAGGTCGGCGATGAAGCGCAGCTCGTTCACGGAGCCGTGCGGACCGCCCTCCGACGAGCAGCCGTTGTCGGAGACGACGAGCACCATCGTGCGGTCGAGCTCACCGGTCGCTTCGAGCTCCGTCATCACCCGGCCGACGTGGTGATCGGCGTGCGACGCGAATCCCGCGAACACCTCCTGCATCCGCGCGTACAGCCGCCGCTCGTCGGACGGCAGCGTTGCCCACTCCTGCACCCAGCGGGGGCGCGCCGAGAGCTCCGCTCGGTCGGGGACGACGCCCATCGCACGCTGCCGTTCCAGCGTTCGTTCGCGCCACACGTCCCAGCCGTCGTCGAAGCGACCCGCGTACCGTTCGATCCACTCGCGCGGCACGTGGTGCGGGGCGTGTGTCGCGCCGGGCGCGAGATAGAGGAAGAACGGACGCTCGGGCTGATGGACGCGCAGCTCGCGCACGTACGCGATCGCCCGGTCCGCGAGGTCCTCGCTCAGGTGGTAACCCTCCTCGGGTCGCCGCGGCGGCTCGACGTAGGTGTTGTCGCGCACGAGGTCGGGCGTCCACTGGTTCGAGTCGCCACCGAGGAAGCCGTAGAAGCGGTCGAAGCCCTTGCGGAGCGGCCACTGCGCGTACGGACCGGCGGGCGTGCGCTCGTCGCGCGGTGTGAGATGCCACTTCCCGATCGCGAAGGTCGCGTAGCCGACCTCGCTCAGGATCTCGGCGAGCGTCGCGGCCTCGGGAGGGATGCGGCCCGTATAGCCCGGGAAGCGCATCGGCACGTCGGGCAGGAACCCGACGCCGACGCGATGGTGGTTGCGACCCGTGAGGAGGCACGCGCGCGTCGGCGAGCACAGCGCGGTGGTGTGGAAGTTCGTGAAGCGCAGGCCGCCGGCGGCGAGCGCGTCGAACCCGGGCGTGTCGATGTCGGAGCCGAAGCATCCGAGCTGCGCGAAGCCGAGATCGTCGAGCACCACGAGGACCACGTTCATCCCGGCACGCGGGAACGCGGGCCAGCCCGACGGCTCCGAGACGGACTGCGACGTGCTCACGGCGATGCGGGGGGTGCGGACCATGGGCGTCAGCCTCGCGTGCGGCGCCGACCGCGGTCGTTGACCCCCAAATCACAACCGTGTAGCTTCGCCGACGGATCGTCCGCCCGGGAGCAGGGCCGCGAGCAGGGCAGGGGAAACAGGAGGTCACGGCCCGGCGGAGTCCGAGCGGACGACCCACGGGAGTGCGATGGGGCGGCCGGCCTGCGAGATGCGGCTGGGCAGTGCGCACCCGTCCCCCGCTCACCCGGGGTGGGACATGAGCTCCGTCGGCGTCGGGCGCGCCGGATTCTTCGTCGTGCGCGGCGGTCGCTCAGGCCGGGCGGCGCTCGTCGAACGCGGCCGCGTCGAGGCGCTCGAGGGTCTTCGTCAGCAGCGTCCGGGCCCGGGCATCGACGCCCTCGTCCTCGCCGTCGACCCGCTGGAGGGCCCGTAGGAGCGCAGCCCGATCGCCGCGAGCGAGACGCTCGAGCGCGGTGACGTGACGCAGCGGACCCCCGCCCTCACTCAGCGCGAGTCGTAACGCGCGGACCGTCAACTGTGCGGCGAGGTCCGGGTGGCGCGCGACGCGCCGGGTCCGCGACGGCGGCTCGGGGAGCAGGCTCAGCGTGCCCTCGTTCGCTCCCATGCCCCGTGTCGTGCCCACGGCGGTCCCCTTCGACACGTCCTCCGCCTTCCGCACACCCTGCGCCGCGTGACGCAACGGTCACCAGGGTCGAACGTCACAGTGGGGCATCTGTGTTCCCTCCGCACAATCCCGGACAGGCGAGGTGACGTAGAGCCATCCAGTTCGTAAACTGTCGGGTGGGTTGGCGTATGCGCGGCACTTGGGAGACCAAGTCCCGTGTGTCCGGGGCGAAGGGGCGGGGTGTGATGGGGCGACGCAGGGTGTTCGGGGCATGGGTTTCCGCGCTCGTTTTCGGGTTCGGCCTGGCCGCGGTTGCGGTCAGCGCGACGCCGGCGGGGGCGGCGACCGCCGCACAGCTGCGGCGCTACCCGTACCTCACCGATGCGGTCGGCAACTCGATGACCGTGAACTTCGCGACCGACCGGTCCGCGACGACGGCCTCGGTCAAGTGGGGCGCGGTGACGAACGGCTCGTGCACGCCGACGAACGTGGTGAACGCGGCGCGGACGAGCATCACCGTCAACAACGTGTCCGAGTACCAGTGGGCCGCGGTGCTGAGCCTGCCCGCGTCAGGACGGTATTGCTACCGCCCGTTCCTCACGACGACGGATCTGCTCGGCAGCGATCCCTCACCGCAGTTCAACACCCAAGTGCCTGTGGGCTCGCAGCCGTACTCGTTCGCGGTCTTCGGTGACTGGGGTCAGACCGACGCGAACGGCAACAGCACCGACCAGACCAATCTGCTCAACCAGGTCGCGAACAGCGGCGTGCAATTCGCGGTCACGGTGGGCGACAACGGGTACCCGTCAGGCAGCCAGACCAATTACGGCGACCTGCAGCAGCACGGCGCGAACATCAGCGCGATCTTCGGGCCGACGTTCTGGACCGTGCCCGGGCGTTCGATCCCGCTGTTCGTCACCGCTGGCAACCACGGCATCTCGTCGACGACCGCGTCGCGCAGCACCGAGCAGGTGAACTGGCCCGAGACGACCGCAGCTTCGACCTCGGGCGGCCGCTACGTGATGGACACCTACTGCTGCGTGAACGGGACTTCTTCGGCGTCGTACCCGAGCTCGTGGTACGCGTTCAACGCCGGGAACGCGCGCTTCTACGTGCTCTCGGCCGACTGGGCCGACGGCAACGTCGGCACCGGCTCGGTCTACGCGAACGACTACGCGGCCCACTGGGCGCCGGGCACGCCCGAGCGCACCTGGCTCGAGCAGGACCTCGCGGCACACCCGGGCGGCCTGAAGTTCGCCTTTTGGCACTACCCGATGTACTCCGACCAGAAGGCGCAGAACTCCGACACGTTCCTGCAGGGACCGAACAGCCTCGAGGGGCTGCTCGCGTCCAACGGCGTGAAGCTCGGTTTCAGCGGCCACGCTCACCTCTACGAGCGCAACGTCCCGGGCACGCCGGGAACGTTCCCGAACTACATCACCGGTGGCGGCGGCGGGACGCTGCAGCCGATCGGTGAGAACCCGTGCCAGGCGTTCGACAAGTACGGCATCGGGTGGTCGCCGTCGAAGTCGAAGGGCTCGAAGTGCGGCAGCGCCACCGCGCCCGACTCGGCCGCACGCGTGTACCACTTCCTCAAGGTGAGCGTGAACGGCACCACGGTCACGGTGGCGCCGACCGACGAGCTCGGCCGCACGTTCGACGTTCAGACCTACGACTTCTCCGGGGCGGTCGCGCCCGACACCGTGATCGACAGCGGACCCGCCGCGCTCACCAACTCGACGTCGGCGTCGTTCACGTTCCATTCGTCACTGCAAGGCGCGACGTTCCAGTGCAAGCTCGACGCCGGCGCGGCCTCGGCGTGCACGAGCCCGGTGAGCTACGCGGGCCTCGCGACCGGCGGCCACACCTTCTCGGTGACGGCGTCGCTCAACGGCCAGACCGACCCGACCCCAGCCACCGCGTCATGGACGATCGACACCACACCGCCCGCGGCGCCCACCGGGCTCACCGCGACGCCCAGCGCCAGCAGCGTCTCGCTGTCGTGGGCGGCCGCGTCCGACCCGAGCGGAATCGCGGGCTACGACGTGCTCCGCAACGGCACCACGATCGGCAGCACGGCAGGCACCGTGACGGGCTACGTCGACAGCACGGTCGCGGCGGGCGCGACCTACGGCTACCAGGTCGTCGCCCGTGACGGTGCGGGCAACCCCTCGGCGCCGAGCGCGACGACGACGGTGACGATACCGAGCGGCACCGCGCCGATCTTCACCGACGGGTTCGAGGCCGGGAACCTCTCGGCGTGGACGTCGTCGGGCGGCCTCACCGTCGAGGGCACGACGACCCACAGCGGCGCGTTCGCGGCCGAGGGCAACACCACTGTGGGCAACACGTACGCCAAGAAGACGATGCCCTCCACCTACACCGACGCGTACTCGCGGGTGTGGTTCAACGTGAAGAGCTCGGCGAGCCAGGTCAACATCCTCCGTCACCGGACGGCCGCCGACGGGTCGCTCGCCTACGTGTTCGTCACCGCGACGGGCCAGCTCGGCGTGCGCAACGACGTCGCCGCGACGACCACGAACAGCTCGGTCGTGGTGGCGCCGGGCAGCGGGTGGCACGAGCTCGAGCTGCACACGGTGATCAACGGCACCGCGAGCGTCATCGAGGTGTGGCTCGACGGGGTGAAGGTCACCGCGTTGTCGACGACCACGGCGAACCTCGGCACGACGCCCGTCGGCAAGATGCAGATCGGTGAGGTGCAGAGCGGCCGTACCTACGACGTCGCGTTCGACGACGCCGCGTTCGGCACCTCGCGGGTCCAGTAGTCCCTCCCAGGGGATCCGGGCGGTTCGTGAGCGGCGGCGGTGACGCCGCCGCTCACGCGTACTGCACCACCTCGCGGAAGACGAAGCCCTTCCCGTCGGTGCGGACCGCGCCGTCGGCGCCGAGCACCTCGAACGTCGCCGTGCCCGCCGTCCCGTCGATGAGGACGTGACCGACCGACGACGCCTGGTTGAACGCGGCCCAGCTCTCGGCCTTCATCGCGTCGGGCCGGCTCGCGAAGCCCGGCCCGATCGCCGCCGCGGCGGACTCGGTGACCAGTGGCGCGGGCGGATCGATCGGCTCCGGGAACTCCGCCATCGGCGCCGCGACCCACTCGGCGACCTTGGGCCCGAATTGCGACCAGGTCGCGTGGTGGTAGTCGCCGCTGACGAAGCGCACCGCTCCCGCGGGTGAGCGCTGACACGCGCCGATGACCTCCGCCCGTTCGGTCGGGTACTGGGCCCAGTCGCTGCCGGTGACGAACCCGATCGACGTCTGCGAGGCGAGGATCACGAGCTTCGCCGTCGTGCTCGCGAGCAACCCGATCAGCCATGCCTTCTGCTTGGGGCCCAGCACCGTCTTGTTCGGACCGTCGGGCATCGAGAGCGGCGACCGGTAGGCGATGCCCTCGGTCCAGATGAACAGGATCCGCCCGCCGTCCAGCGGAACGCTGCCGTAGCGCCCCTGACCGTCGGCCGCGGGATCGTTGTTCTGCCAGGTCGCGAACGCGCGGCTCGCGACCGGGTTGCACGTGGTCGAGTCGCAGTCGTTGCGGCCCATGTCGTGGTCGGATGCGATGTAGATCCAGGGCTTGACGCTCAGCTGCGCGAGGTGCTCCTCGAACCACAGGTCGGTCCACAACGCCTGGTACCCGGCCACGGTCTGGCGGTACGCGTTGCTGTCCGGGTAGCCGTAGTCGCCCAGGTGCACGAGGAAGTCGGGGTCGAGCGTGGCCGCGACGCCCATCGCGGTCGCGCCGTACGGGGCCGACTTCGGGTTGTTGCACGAGCCGAAGCAGAAGCTGAAGCGCGGCGCGAGCGCGCGCGGGTCCACACGGATAGGTCGGTCGAGCTTCGTCGGCGCGAGCGGGTTCGCCCACGGCAGTCGCTGCTGCGCGACCGCAAAGCCGTCGAAGTCGACCTCGAACGTCGAGCCCACGCGAACCAGCTCGTTGCCGAGCGCAATGGTGTCCTTGACCGGTCCGGCGAGCGACGGGTTGCGCGCCACGACGACCCGCCGTTCGGCGCGACCGTCGAACGCCCACAGCTCGACGGTGCCGTCGTCGCGCACGCCCACCTGCACCTGCGTCCACTGACCCTTCGCGAGCGGCACCGACGTGTCGGGCGCGCTGCTGACGGCCAGGCCCTTGCCCGTGGTCCACACGAGCGTCTCCGACGCGTTGGCGGTCTGCGAGTGCACGCGGGCCAGATGCACGCGCGCGCCGGAGCTGCCCCACCGCTGCGGCCGGACCGCGAGGCGCACCCAGCACGACCCGACCGGCTGCTGGAGGTGGTTCTTCGACGCGCTCGCGTCGGCGGGATCGGTCCCCTTCATGACCAGCCCCTTGCCCGCCCCGAGCGCGGCCGCGGCCGACACTGCGAGCGTCGTCCCGCTGATGCGACGCGTCGTGAGGTCGATCTCACCGTCGTCCTCGTGGTCGAAGCGCCGAGCCTGCACCGGAGCGGCGACGTGCACGGTGAAGTGGCCGGGCCGGCTCCACGGCCCGGTGTCGCCCGCGCGCCCGCGCACCCGCCACCGGTTCGCGCCCTCGGCGAGACCGGTCGCGCCGTCACCCGCCGCCAGCGCGAACGCGGTGCCGGTCACGCCCGTCGCGACGACGCCGCCGTTGAGCTCGACGTCGTAGGTGCGCGCGCCGCGTGCGGGACGCCACGCGAGCGCGACACGGGCCGTGTCGTCGAAGGTGAGATCAGACGGGACGGGCTCGACCACGGGCGCCGCGGGCCGGCTCCCCGAACCGCCCGAGCACCCCGCGAGCGCGGCGGCACCGAGCGCCGCCGCCCCGGCACCCAGGAACGCCCGCCGCGAGATGGCCGCGGGGTCGTCGGCCGTGCTCACACCTCCGCGCGCGACGGTTCGGGCTCGCGCGCCGGGCCCACGCCCGGCGCGGGGACGGGATCGACTCGGGGCACCGCGGTGCGCCCGACACGCCAGCGCGAGCGCTTTCGGGCCTCCCGCCGGGCGCGCCGGCTGCCGGGCGGCGCGGGCGGGCGACTGCCGTCGGGGGGCCAGCTGCCGCCGCCGGGTCCGTCGTCGCCCCGACCGCGCCGGCCCGGGCCTCGGGCCCGCCGACCGGCGACGAAGAGCAACACCACGAAGAAGACGATGAAGGCAGGGAAGACGACGATCCCGATCGGGAAGCCGCTGCCGTTCGACGAGCTCGAGTCGGCCGAGTCGGCCACGTTGGACCCGACGCCGGCACTGCGAGGATCGGGGATCGGCGCGCCACTCCCGAGACGCTCACCGACGTCGTTGAGGTACTGGAAGCCGTAGTTGCGGCTGGGTTCGATCTGGCTGTTCTCGCTGAACTCGTTCCAGCTGATCAACGCGAGCGCACCCGGCTTGGACGCCATCGCAGCCGAGATCTCGGCCTCGAGCGTCTTGCCGTCGTCGCGCGGCACCACCGTGGTGCCGCCGATCTTGCGGGCGTCGAAGCCGGCTGCGGCCGGCGCGAGCCACAGACCGCCGCGCGTGTTGATGGCCCGGCCCATCTGCGTGAGCTTGTCGAGGTAGCCCTTGTAGGTCTTCGGGTTGACCGACGACCAGTAGTAGGCGTCACCGTCGACGGAGTCGGCGATGCGCTCGTAGTCGTTCACGTTCTTCTCGGACGCGAGGATCTTGAGGTTCGCCCGGCGCGGTCCCGTCACCGCGGCGATGTCCTGCGGGCTGTACTCCCACGTGCCGGACCAGATGATGAGCGGCTTGTCGAAGATCTGGAACGGCGGTCGTGACGCGTACGTCTGGGTGAAGTAGTCGAGATCCTTCGCGACCGTCGCCGCGCCGCCCGGCAGCGGCTTGCGACTGTTGTCGAGCCCTTCGTAGATGATCGCGAGCTTGAAGTTCTCCTGCTCCGCGATGTCGACGAGATCCTTGAGGCGCGGATCGAGACGGGGCGTGTTCTTCCAGCTGACGATGAACCCGTCGATCCCGGCTTCCTTGGCCCACTCGATGTGCTGGCGCATTACCCGGGTGTCGTCGCTCGAGTACTTGCCGAGCTCGGGCAGGTCGGACTTCCCCTGCTCCCAGTAGTTCCCGTCCATCCAGATGTAGTAGTACGCGAGCACCGGAACCCGGCCGGCGCGCGCGGTGGGGAGGACGGCACCTGGAGCCGGCGTGTCCGCACGCCTCGCGCTCGGCGCGGCTCCCGCCGCGACACCTCCCGGCGCCGCGACCGCGAGCGTCGCGGTCACGACCGCAGCGGCGACCACTGCGACCAGCCGCGGACCCACCCGGCTCATCGTGGTTCCTGGGTCCGGCTCTCGACGAGGAACCGCTCGTTCTCCGTCCA
Source organism: Acidimicrobiia bacterium (assembly GCA_036558745.1). GTDB lineage: Bacteria > Actinomycetota > Acidimicrobiia > IMCC26256 > JAMXLJ01 > JAMXLJ01. The sequence continues at coordinate 2,720 of DATBEZ010000021.1, read as the reverse complement.
TTCCTCGGTGCTCGATCGCTCCGGCCGATCGCCGTTGTCGCCGCCCACCGCTGCCAACGCGGCGGCCTCACGGGCCTGCTCCCGCTTCGCCGCGCGCTCTTGACGCTTGGCCCGACGGGTCGGGCGCGCGTCCTGTCCCCGGTGGCGCTGGCGAAGGCGGAGACCGAACCACAGCACCGCCAGCGCGACCGCGCCGAGGGCGAGGCCGACGATGCCGACGTCGAGGTAGCTGATGACGTCGAGATCGGCTTGCTGGTCACGTGAGATCGAGACCGGCCGCGACATCTTCAGGCCGCCGCCGATGACGGTGACGTGGTAGTCGCCGCGCGGGATGTCGTCGACCGTCACCGCGTGGCCCTTGCCGAAGTCGACGTGGCGGACCCTGCCGTCGGGGTACTGGAGGTCGATGCCCTTGCCGATACCGCCGCCGAACATCGCGTCGGTCGCGACGAAGCGCACCGTATAGAACAGGAGGCGCACGTTCACCGTGCTCGTCTGGCTCGGGAAGAACCGCTGCTGCGCGCTGTTCACGACGTTCGACCCGGCCACGACGACCCGGTTGATCTTGTAGAAGATGTCGCGTGCCTCGAGCCCCTGGCTCCCGGTGACGACCTGACTGCCCTGCACCCAGATCGGGTCGGCCGTCTTCAGGTCGATCGTCTCGCCGACGCTGCTCTGGAGCTGCATCGACTGCAGCAGGTTCGGCGTCACGGGTGCACCGCGCCGGTTCACGAACCGGAACCCGACGAGGTACTCGGTGCGAAACGTCGCGGTCTGCGTCTCGATGCCTTGCCGGTAGCTCCCGTTCCCGCTCCAGCCGGTGAAGACGGAGCGGATCCCAGGGTCGACCGCGACGGTGGGGTTCGTGAGCGTGAGCGTGCCGTTGCGGTCGGCGACGAGCTGGCTCCGCTGGGCCGCCGTGATCGACAGCTGGGCGTCGCCCGCATCGCCGGTCGTCGTCGTGACGCCGCCGAACGTGAACGTCGCGCCGGCGATGGGCGGGACGGTGACGATGCGCAGGAGCCGGACCCCGGGCGGCAGGTCGGGGTTGACCTTCGGGTGCGGGCGCGGGGGCGGCGGCGGTGTCTTCGCCTTGGGCGTCGTGGTCGCGGTGGTCGCCGCGTACGCGGGCGCGGCCACCGCGACGAGAACCACCGCGGCGATCGCCGCGAACGCGAGACGCAGGCGCGCGCTCACGACGCCGCGCCGATGGTCCGGCGGCGCATCGACCGCGCCGCGACCGCGATGAGCACGACCGAGAAGATGAACGCCCCGCCGTAGGCGAAGTAGATGATCCCGCGCTTGGGCGCGGGTGTCGTCGCCGGGTGGCGCACCGACGGGACGAATTGAGCGGGCCGCGGCGCGACGTTGAACGCGAACGCGTCGCCGAAGTCGTTCGCCACCACCCGCTGCTTCGGCAGCGCCGGCAGGGACCAGTTGCGCTCGATGAACTTCAGGATCGAGGTGAAGTCGAGCTGGGTGTGGTCGACCGCGCCGTGTTGCGCGTACGCGCTCACGAGGATCGCCGGGCTGCGGAACCCGTAGCCCGCGGGCGGAGTGACGTGGTCGTACCAGCCGCCCCAGCTGTCGTAGGTCAGGAGCAGCGCGCTCGACGGCCACGCGGTGCTGCGCTGCAGCGAGTTCACGATCGAGCGGACGAACGCCTGACCGCTCTGGATGTTGCCCGGCGGGTGCTCGCTGTTGCCCGACGGCACGATGTAGGAGACCGCCGGCAGCGTTCCCTGCTCGAGATCGTTGTAGTACTCGTCCAGCGGGACGATGTGCGCCTTGAGCGCGGGGTTGTCGAGGAAGCGCGACATCGCGAGCAGCGGCACGCGCGGCACCTGCGCGCCCCGCTTGGTGTCGCGCCCGCTGCGGTAGTTCACGTTGGGGTCGTAGTTCTGCACGTAGAACTTCCACGAGATGCCCTTGGCCTGGAGCTCGTCGAAGATCGTCTGGATCGACGCGGGATACCCGTCGGCCGGCACGCTCTCGCCCGCGGCGGTGTTGCCGGGCTGGCCCGACACCCAGAACAGGTGGTTCCACACGCTGCCGCCGCCGATCGAGGTGAAGAAGCGGTCGAAGAGCACGTACTGGTCGGCGAGGTTCCAGTAATAGGGGATGTCGCGGTCGTCGTAGTGGCCCATCGGCAGGTCGACCGCGACACCGTTCGTGCTCTGCGCGGCGACGAACCCGTTCATCGCACCCTTGCCGAACGCGGCGTCGAAGGGCGCGACCCCGCTGGCGAGGTCGGAGATCGGCCGCTTCCCGATGCGGAACGGCTTGACGCAGTTCGTCGCGCTCGGAGCCTTCGTGTCGATGGGCATGCAGGCGTTCGCCGGGATGCCGTCGGCACCCGGATAGGTGCCGAAGTAGTTGTCGAACGTGTGGTTCTCCTGCATGACGCTGACGAAGTGCTTGATCGGCGTCGTCGTGGCGGTCGCGCCCGCGTCGGCCGTCGCCGGCGCAGGAGTGGCCGGTGGCGCGTCGGCCGCACCGACGGGCGTGATCCCGGCCGCGCCCGCGATCGTGAGCGCGCCGACGACGGCGAGCGCCAATCGCTTCAGGCGCGTCACGGTCGGACCTCGTAGATGATGATCACCCTGCGGCTGCTCTTCACTCCGCCACGGTGCACCGTCACCGACTCCGAGTGGACGACGCGACCGTGGTACTTGTCGGCGAAGTGCAACAGTCTTGCAGCGAACACGGGCGAACGGTTC